>NZ_JBFAJJ010000003.1:0-714761 GCF_040655155.1 Streptomyces sp. NPDC050508 | reverse complement strand
AACCTCAACGTGCCCGCGCCTCGGGCCTGTTGGAGGGCCAGTTCCTCGCGTCGGCGCTCGGTCAGCTGGCGGGCGGCCAGTACCAGGGTGGCGGGCGCCCTTCCACGTCGTAGACGTACAACCGATCAGCTCGCCGCGTCCTCCCGGCGTACCGACAGCAGATCCTCCAGTTGCTCCTCGCGTGCCTGAGCCGCCACGAACAGCAGCTCGTCGCCCGCCTCCAGGGAGTCTTCCCGGGACGGGGTCAGGACGCGCGTGCCGCGGATGATCGTGACCAGGGACGTGTCCTCGGGCCACTCCACGTCGCCGACCTGGGTGCCGGCCAGGGCCGACTCCTCCGGCAACGTCAGCTCCACCAGATTCGCGTCGCCGTGGCTGAAGCGGAGGAGGCGGACCAGGTCGCCGACCGAGACCGCCTCCTCGACCAGGGCCGACATCAGGCGGGGGGTGGAGACGGCCACGTCGACGCCCCAGGACTCGTTGAAGAGCCATTCGTTCTTGGGGTTGTTGACGCGGGCCACGACGCGCGGGACGCCGTACTCCGTCTTCGCCAGGAGAGACACGACCAGGTTGACCTTGTCGTCTCCCGTCGCGGCGATCACGACGTTGCAGCGCTGCAGCGCCGCCTCGTCCAGGGACGTGATCTCGCAGGCGTCGGCCAGCAGCCACTCCGCCTGGGGGACCCGCTCGACCGAGATCGCGGTCGGGGCCTTGTCGATGAGAAGGATCTCGTGACCGTTCTCCAGGAGCTCTCCGGCGATCGAACGACCGACCGCGCCGGCTCCGGCAATGGCGACCCTCATCAGTGACCGCCCTCCTCTTCGGGACCCTTGGCGAACGCCGCCTCGACCTTGTCGACCTCGTCCGTACGCATCATCACGTGCACGAGGTCGCCCTCCTGCAACACGGTCTGCGAAGAGGGCAGCATCGCCTCGCCGAGACGGGTGAGGAACGCCACGCGGACGCCCGTCTCCTCCTGCAGCTTGCTGATCCGCTGGCCGACCCACGCGGCCGAGGCGTGGACCTCGGCGAGCTGGACACCGCCGGTGGGGTCCCGCCACAGCGGCTCCGCGCCCGAGGGCAGCAGCCGGCGCAGCATCTGGTCGGCGGTCCAGCGGACCGTGGCCACGGTGGGGATGCCCAGGCGCTGGTAGACCTCGGCGCGACGAGGGTCGTAGATACGGGCCGCGACGTTCTCCACGCCGAACATCTCGCGGGCCACGCGTGCGGAGATGATGTTCGAGTTGTCACCGCTGGAGACGGCCGCGAACGCGCCCGCCTCCTCGATGCCCGCTTCGCGGAGGGTGTCCTGGTCGAAGCCGACCCCGGTGACCCGGCGGCCGCCGAATCCGGGGCCCAACCGACGGAAGGCGGTGGGGTCCTGGTCGATCACGGCGACCGTGTGCCCCTGTTGCTCCAGGGTCTGGGCGAGAGCGGAACCCACTCTGCCGCAGCCCATGATGACGATGTGCACGACCGTCCTTCCGGTGTCCTGAAATCAATGCTCAGCCCCATCAGGGTCTCAGACCGAGGCCCAAGCTACACACGCCCGGCCCTTCCGGGGCACCCCTGTGCATCAGCGACGGCCGATGCTGCGCACGCTGGCCAGGGTGAGGATTCCGAGGCCGACGAGGGCGGCCAGGGCGCCGATCAGCTCTGCGGTCGCGGGCATGGAACCTCCAGGAGGCGGCGGGAGCGGGGTTTTGTCATATAGACACGGAGTCGCCACTCGCGACGGAATCCGCAACTCCACTCGTCCCTGATTTCACTCGTGAGGCAGATGACACGGGCCAAGGAGGTGGCGAGTGGAGGATCGCCTGTTCGAAGGCCTACGATCCTCTGTTGTGTCCAAACTGACCGACGTGCCCAAGCGCATCCTCATCGGGCGCGCGCTGCGCAGCGACCGGTTGGGCGAAACGCTCCTGCCGAAGCGCATCGCGCTCCCCGTCTTCGCCTCCGACCCGCTGTCCTCCGTGGCCTACGCGCCCGGCGAGGTGCTGCTGGTCCTCTCCATCGCGGGCGTGTCGGCGTACCACTTCAGCCCCTGGATCGCGCTCGCGGTCGTCGTGCTGATGTTCACCGTGGTCGCCTCCTACCGGCAGAACGTGCACGCCTACCCGAGCGGCGGCGGCGACTACGAGGTGGCCACCACCAACCTCGGCCCCAAGGCCGGCCTCACCGTCGCCAGCGCCCTGCTCGTCGACTACGTCCTCACCGTCGCCGTCTCGATCGCCTCCGGCATCGAGAACCTCGGCTCCGCGGTCCCCTTCGTGGTCGAGCACAAGGTGATCTGCGCGGTCGCCGTCGTGGTGCTCCTCACGCTGATGAACCTGCGCGGGGTGAAGGAGTCCGGATCGCTGTTCGCGATCCCGACGTACGTCTTCGTCGCGGGCGTCTTCATCATGATCGCGTGGGGCGCCTTCCGCGGACTCGTCCTCGGCGATGCCATGCGGGCGCCGACCGCGTCGTACCAGATCAAGGCCGAGCACCAGGGACTCGCGGGCTTCGCGCTCGTCTTCCTGATGCTGCGCGCCTTCTCCTCCGGCTGTGCCGCGCTCACCGGTGTCGAGGCGATCTCCAACGGCGTCCCGGCCTTCCGCAAGCCCAAGTCGAAGAACGCGGCGACCACGCTCCTGGCGATGGGCCTGCTGGCCGTGACGATGTTCTGCGGGATCATCGCCCTCGCCATGACGACCAAGGTCCGGATGGCCGAGAACCCGGGCACCGACCTGCTCCACAACGGCGTCGCGATCGGCTCCGGCTATGTCCAGAACCCGGTGATCTCGCAGGTCGCCGAGGCCGTGTTCGGCAAGGGCAGCTTCCTGTTCATCGTGCTGGCCGCAGCCACCGCCCTGGTGCTGTTCCTGGCCGCCAACACGGCGTACAACGGCTTCCCCCTCCTCGGCTCGATCCTCGCCCAGGACCGCTACCTCCCGCGCCAGCTGCACACCCGCGGCGACCGCCTCGCCTTCTCGAACGGCATCGTGCTGCTCGCCGGCACGGCCACTCTGCTGATAGTGATCTACGGCGCCGACTCGACCCGGCTGATCCAGCTGTACATCGTGGGCGTGTTCGTGTCGTTCACGCTCAGCCAGACCGGCATGGTCCGGCACTGGAACCGCCATCTGGCCACCGAGAAGGACCAGGCCAAGCGCCGCCACATGATGCGCTCGCGGGCCATCAACGCGTTCGGCGCGTTCTTCACCGGCCTGGTGCTGGTCGTCGTCCTCGTCACGAAGTTCACCCACGGCGCCTGGGTGGCGCTGCTGGGCATGTGCATCTTCTACGCGACGATGACGGCGATCCGTAAGCACTACGACCGGGTCTCCGAGGAGATCGCCGCCCCCGAGGGCCCGAGCGACGACAGCCTCCGCCCGTCCCGCGTCCACTCGGTGGTCCTGATCTCCAAGATCCACCGCCCGGCGCTACGGGCCCTGGCCTACGCCAAGCTGATGCGCTCGGACACCCTGGAGGCGCTGAGCGTCAACGTCGACCCGGCGGAGACGAAGGCACTGCGCGAGGAGTGGGAGCGGCGCGGCATCGACGTACCGCTGAAGGTCCTCGACTCGCCGTACCGGGAGATCACCCGGCCGATCATCGAGTACGTGAAGGGTCTGCGGAAGGAGTCGCCGCGCGACGCTGTCTCCGTGATCATCCCCGAGTACGTCGTCGGCCACTGGTACGAGCACCTGCTCCACAACCAGAGCGCGCTTCGCCTCAAGGGCAGGCTGCTGTTCACGCCGGGCGTGATGGTGACGTCCGTGCCGTACCAGCTGGAGTCCTCCGAGGCGGCGAAGAACCGGGCCCGCAAGCGGCAGGAGTGGAGCGCGCCGGGTGCGGTGCGGCGGGGGCCGGCGGAGGAGCGGCACAAGGAGTCCTCGGACACCAAGGGCTGAGCGTCGCCGATCACTGGTGATCGCTTTGTGGTGAGCGGCCGGGCGGGGTCCACGTAGACTGGTGGGCTGTTGTCCGGCCGTTGCCCTTTGCACGTCCTTTCGCTCGCCCCCTTTCGCATTTGGAGTCACCCCGCCATGCAGGCAGAACCGAAGAAATCGCTGGTGGGGGAGGAGTACGAGGTCGAGGTGGGCCCCGTCGCCCATGGCGGGCACTGCATCGCCCGTACGTCCGAGGGCCAGGTGCTGTTCGTCCGGCACGCGCTGCCCGGTGAGCGCGTCGTCGCGCGGGTCACCGACGGCGAGGAGGGCGCGCGGTTCCTGCGTGCCGATGCGGTGACGATCCTGGACGAGTCAAAGGACCGCGTCGAGGCGCCCTGTCCGTACGCCGGCCCCGGCCGCTGCGGCGGCTGCGACTGGCAGCACGCCAAGCCCGGCGCGCAGCGTCGCCTCAAGGGCGAGGTCATCGCAGAGCAGCTGCAGCGGCTCGCGGGGCTCACGCCCGAGGAGGCCGGCTGGGACGGCACGGTGATGCCGGCCGAGGGCGACAAGCTGCCCGCGGGTCAGGTGCCGCGGTGGCGCACGCGCGTCCAGTACGCGGTGGACGTCGACGGCAACGCCGGTCTGCGCAAGCACCGTTCGCACGAGGTCGAGCCGGTCGAGCACTGCATGATCGCGGCGCCCGGTGTCAGCGAACTGGGCATCGAGGAGCGCGACTGGTCCGGCATGGCGTCGGTCGAGGCGATCGCGGCGACGGGTTCCCAGGACCGCATGGTCATCCTGGAGCCCCGCCCCGGCGCTCGCCTGCCCCTGGTCGAACTCGAACGCCCCGTCTCGGTCATGCGCGTCGAGGAGCACGACGGCGGCATCCACCGGGTCCACGGCCGCGCGTTCGTGCGCGAGCGGGCCGACGGCCGTACGTACCGTGTCGGCAGCGGCGGCTTCTGGCAGGTCCACCCGATGGCCGCGGACACCCTCGTCAAGGCCGTCATGCAGGGCCTGCTGCCGCGCAAGGGCGACATGGCGCTCGACCTGTACTGCGGCGTCGGCCTCTTCGCAGGCGCCCTCGCCGACCGCCTCGGCGACAAGGGCGCGGTCCTCGGCATCGAGTCCGGCAAGCGCGCGGTCGAGGACGCCCGGCACAACCTCGCCGGGTTCGAGCGGGTACGGATCGAGCAGGGCAAGGTCGAGAGCGTGCTTCCGCGCACGGGGATCAGCGAGGTCGACCTGATCGTCCTTGATCCGCCGCGGGCGGGGGCCGGGAAGAAGACGGTGGAGCATCTGTCGTCCCTCGGGGCGCGGAAGATCGCTTATGTGGCCTGCGATCCGGCTGCGTTGGCTCGGGACTTGGCGTATTTCCGGGATGGGGGGTATCGGGTGCGGACGTTGAGGGCGTTCGATCTGTTTCCGATGACGCATCACGTGGAGTGTGTCGCGATCCTTGAACCGGTGGCCAAGGTGTCCTGACCTGCGGTTTTGTCGTGCTGGGTCGCTGGTCAGGCGATCTGATACGTAGTCCATCCGCATCTGGTCGTGGCTGCGGTACGGGGGCTGTCCGGGAGTTGCAGTGGTCAGGGACTGCTACACCTTGCCGAACAGTCGGCTTCCTGGCGTGTCAGTGTCGTCGTCGAGGAAGAATCCCCTGACCACAGCCAGGATCTCGTCAGTGGAGAGCTGGCCGTCACCGTTCGTGTCGGCCTTGTCGAATTCCGCGGTCACGTCGGCCTCGGCGGCGCCGTACATGCTCATGAGCCGACCGAACTCGGCATGGGAGAGCACTCCGTCGCCATCGGTGTCCGCGAGGCGGACGACGGCATCGAGATGCGGGCGGTAGACCCGGTCGAAGGAGCTGTCGCTCATCAGACCGCCCGCGAATGCGTCGAGGTACTCCTGTTCGCTGACTCGTCCATCGCCGTCGGTGTCCATGGGAACGAGGAACTGCTGCCAGAACTCGCGGTAGGTGTCCATGACCGCACGGCTCCTTGGAGCGTCGGGCGACAGCGCGAAACCTTCCACCAACTGGCGGGCGGTGGCTTCGAAATCGTCCCAGGTCAAGTACCCGTCCTGGTCGGTGTCCCGGAGACGGAACCGCTTGCGGAGTTTGCGCTCGCGTGCGGCGCTGATGGCCATGAGGACCTCCCGTGTGAACGGCGTGGGCGCCATTCGGATCAAGACGGTGTGGAGGTCCCCGCTGTCTGAAGTGGGCAACCAATGATCACTGGTATGGATGAAGTACCGCACCGGGCCCGACAGGTCGGAAGCACGATGCTGCCGTTGCGCGGCGCTCCAGGGGCTCGGGATCTGGGTGCGCTCCTCGGTGTACCCGGACGGGTCTTCCGCTCCAGCGCGCTGGTCTCCCTCACCGACGGCGACCTTCGGTTCCTCGACGCGCACCGGCTGGCCACGGTCATTGATCTGCGTTCCGACGAGGAGCGGCAGGCGCTGGGCGCGGACCGCCTGCGGACCGGAGCACAGGGCATCCGCCTGGTGGAACTCCCGGTTTTTGACCCTTCACTGGCTGCCTTCGCGATCCTGGGGCCGCCGGATGGACACCCGGGTGGGGTTCGGCCGGCACAGCTGATTGCCCGGAGTGGAGCGGAGCGCGCGATGACCGACCTGTATCGCGCCTTTGTCGCTCGTCCCGTGCTGCGTCGCGCCTTCGGCAAGAGCGTCCGGTTGCTGGCCGACCCCGCGAGGCAGCCGCTGATGTTCCACTGCACGGCCGGCAAGGACCGCACCGGCTGGCTGGCCGCGATGGTGCTGACGGCTTCGGGGCTGTCGCGTGAGGAGGTGCTCGGGGACTATCTGAAGAGCAATGACTGCATGGGGCCGCACGTGAGGGCGGCACTGGAGAGTCTTGCCACACGGCACGGTATCCGGGACAGCGCCCTGCTACGCCCGCTCACCGAGGCGCGCCCGGAATACCTGGAGGCCGCTTTCGCTCAGGTTGACGCGCAGTTCGGGTCCTTTGCCGGGTTCCTCTCGGAAGGTCTGGGCCTCGGCCCCCGGACCCTGCGTCGGCTGCGCGCGAGTCTGGAGGCGGGTGGTGGAGAGCCTGCGTGAGTCATGAGTTCGGCCTGGTCGGGGGCCTTCGCCCCGGCCTTTCCACACCTCCACCGGCTGCGGTTGCGGTTGTCGCGCATTCGAGCCGATGGCGTGGGGCGGGGTGGCTGGAGTCGGCGGGAATCGTCATGATGGCGGCATGGCGCATGTGGGGGCGGATGTGCGAACTCGGTCCGTGCGGGAGCCGGACATGGAGACGATCGTGCGGATGGTGCACGACCTGGCCGCGTACGAGAAGTCGGGCGACGAGTGCCGGTTGGCGGTCGATCAGCTGCGGCAGGCACTGTTCGGGGAGCGCCCCGCGCTGTTCGGGCATGTCGCAGAGGCTGAGGGCCGGGTGGTCGGGTTCGTGTTGTGGTTCCTGAACTTCTCCACCTGGACCGGAACGCACGGCGTCTACGGGGAGGACATGTACGTCGATCCGGAATTCCGCCGTCATGGTGTGGGCCGGGCACTGTTCGAGGCCATGGCCCGGGAATGCGTCCAACACGGCTACCAGCGGCTGGAGTTCTGGACTCTGGACTGGAACACCGGGACCATCGCCTTCACCGCGTCGCTGGGCGCCAAGCCGATGGGCGAGTGGACGGTGTACCGGATCAGCGGGCCCGAGCTGACCGCACTGGGTGGCTCGCCGGCGGGCGAGCCCTGACGGCCCGATGAGCCGTGTCCCCGCCGTCCGGCCGCCGTACCGTGTGCTTCAGGTCGGTTGTGGACCCACCGGGACCAGTGTGCTGCGCGGGCTGGTGTCCCGGCTGGACGCGGTCGGGACCCGGCTGGAGTACGAGGTGGCCGATCCGGCGGTCATGGGTCCGGGGCTCGCGTTCTCGACCCCGTGCGACCTGCATCTGCTGAACGTGCGGGCGGACCGGATGAGTCTGCACCCGCAGGACAAGGGCGAGTTCGCCCAATGGCGCCAGCGGAACGGGGCCGGGCACGGGATCCCTTCGGCGGGGGACGACTATCCGCCGAGGCGGCTGTTCGGCGCGTACGCGCGGTGGGTGCTCGACGACGTGCTTCGCACGGCCCGACGGGCGGGCCCCGAAGTGCGGGTGACCCGTGAACGTGCGGTCGCTGTGCGGCGGGACGGCGACGGGCGCTGGCGCTGCCGGTTCGCGTCGGGCCGGGTGGCGACGTACGACAGGGTGGTGCTGGCTCTCGGTCATCTGCCGTCGGCGCGGTACGCGCCCGAGGAGGGTGGACCGCGTTTTCTGCGTGACCCCTGGGGCGGCCTGGAGGTGCCGGTGGACGCCCGGGTCGGTGTCATCGGCACTCGGTTGACCGGTGTGGACGTGGCACTGGCCCTGCTGGAGCGCGGACACGCCGGACCCGTCCTGCTGGCCTCCCGCTCCGGACTGCTGCCGAGCGTGAAGGGGCGGACGGCCGCGTACGAACTCGCCCATCTGCCGGGGTTCGTGGCCGATCAGCGGAGGCACGGCCGGGACGGCGGCGTCGGTCTGGAGACGGTGGCCGCGGTGATCGGGCGCGAGGTGCAGGACGCGGAGGGGACTCGCCGGATCCGTTGGAGCGAGGTGCTGCACCCGCCGCCGTCCTCCCCGGTGACGCTGCGTGCCGGGCTCGCGGTCGCCGAGTCGGCGGGCGCCCTTGGCCGGCAGTCGGTGCTCGCCGCGGTGGTGCCGTGGGTGCCGGCTCTGTGGCGGCTGCTCGACGAGCCCGGCAAGCAGCGGCTGATGAGCACGTATGTCGGCGTCTGGGCCGTGCACATCGCCTCCTTCCCGGCTGTGAGCGCCAGGCGGCTGCTCGGGATGATGGATGACGGACGGCTCACGGTACGGCCCGGGCTCATCGGGGTGCGGCCGTCGGGATCGGGGTACGAGATGTGCTTCGCCGACGCTTCACCGGTGCCTGTGGACGTGGTGGTGAACGCCACCGGCCCCGGCTACGGGCGGGACTCGCTGCTGGCCGCCCCGCTCACCCGTGACCTGCTGTCCTCCCGTACGGCCGTCGCCCACCGCTTCGGCGGCATCGCGGTCGACGAGCGCACGTTCGAGGTCCGGGGCGCCGACGGGATCGTAGCCCCGGGTCTGCATGTGGTGGGCGACCTGACGCGTGGCGTGTGGCTGGCGACCAACGCCGTGGAGAACAGCGTGAGTCAGGCGGTGCAGTTGGCGGACGTGGTCGCCGGGGCGCTGGACAGGTAGGGCCGGGGCCCTGGTCAGCGGGTCATGCAGGTCTCGTCCTCGTTCCGGTACCTGATCCGGCCGGTCAGCACCGAGCGGTAGAAACCCCAGTACGACTCCTCGGTCGGCACCACCCGGTCCGCGATCAACGCGTGCAGCCGCCATGGAGACGACCCGGCCGGTTTCGAAAACGTCATCATGAGGGGGACCGAGGCATGGTTCACCACGGGTGACGCGAACGCCGGACGGGACCGATGTGTCGGGGCGGGGCCGCCCGCGGGCCTTGGCGCTGCCGCGGTGCGAGGTCACCGGATGAGACGGATCTCCGGGGGCCACAGGAGGTTGCGTGCCAGCAGCAGTGACGGGCCCAGGTGCCCCGGGCAGACGGTCAGTGCGGCGTCCCGGTAGCGAGTGACGGCGAACCGCGCCGAGGCGCTGCAGCCCTGACCGTCCTCGGGACCACCGAAACAGCCTCGGCACGCCGTGTCCGTGCCGGGCGAAACCGGACGTTCGTGACCAGGGCTGCTATCCATGCCCTCAGCGTGGCAGAGGTCGGATGCCGGTGCAGCGTGGCGAGGTCCGTCCGGACGGATCATCAGACCTGCGGGTTGTGACGGACGTGGTCGACGGGACTCCGACTGTGGGCGGGCGGGCCGTCTTCTGGTGGGCTCGCCCGGTGGACTTCGATCTTCGGGGGGCGAAGGGCAGGGACCGCGTGTTTTCCCCAGGCCCTCTGGAGTAATCGGGTGATTAGGACGGGCTCGTGCGCGGGGAGCGGCGCGCCCCGAGGTACGGGCGGAGGGGGCACGGCGACCATTCCAGTGTGATGATCGGACAGCATCGTGGTGCGGGCTACGGCAGTCGGTTAGCCGAGGCCCTGTTGGTGTCATCCCTGCTGACCACCCTTGTGTCCGCCGCTCTTGGAGGGCGGGCGGCTGCGGACGGCGCGGAGGGGAACGGGCTGGTTCTCCGGGTGAGTGTCAACTCCCGCCCGGGGGTCGGCGCACTGAGTCCCGGCATCCGGGTGGGTGATCCCGTGCTGAAGACGTACCGGCTGGTCAACCGGAAAGGCACGGACCTGTACGACGTACGGGTGGACGACCCGGGTCTGCCCGGTGTCGCGATCCGCTGTCCGGACGGCGACCGGGTGCGCATGTTGCGCGGACTTTCTTCGGCGACCTGCACTGCCGTGACGACCGCGCGTTCCGGTGTGTGGGCCGCCGAGGTGCTGGCCTCCGGCCGCATTCCGTACCTGCATACCGAGGCTCGGGCCCGTGCGCGGTCGGGATATGCGGGCGTCGGAGGCACTTTGGCGCTGTCGGAGTCGGTGCGGGTCACGGGCCAGGAGGCGACCATCCGTTACGTGGTGACCAACACCGGCAACCGGCCCGTTCACGATGTCCGAGTGAGCGATCCGCTGGTCGCCGCGACGGTGATCGACTGTGCGGGCGGGCGGCCGGTCGTGGCCCGACTGGATCCCGGGCGCCCCGCGTTGTGCCGCGTGGTGATCCGCAGGGGACCCGGCGCCTACATCAGCCAAGGAGTCGCCGAGGGCAGTGACGGGCTCACCACCCTCGGCCGTTCCGGTGTCGGTGTGGCCCCGCCGAAGCTGATCGCGAGAGCCGCCACGCGGTTCGTCGTCCCCGCGTCGCCGGCTCCGCCGCGGGCACCGGCCCGCCGGGTGGTGCCTCGTCGTACGTCGCCCGCTGCCGTGCCTCCGGCCGCCCGGTCGCAACGGCCCGTGGCGCCGGCGCCGCCCGCTCCGGGTCCGCCCGCGCTCCCCGCTGCCGTCGTACCGCCGCTCCCGCCGCCCGGAATCGCGGCGCCGGGACTCGCGCCCGGGGCCCCCGTCGCTCCGGCCCCCGCCGAGCCGCCCGCAGTGGCCGCTGTGCCAGGTGCCGCCGCGGGCGGAGCCGGACTGGCAGCAGGAGCTGCCGTCGGCGGGACGGGTCTGCTGCCCGGCTCGTCCTCCGGCGGAACAGGGCAGGTGCCGCAGGCCCGGCGGCCACCGGTGCGGAGCGGATCGATCCTGAGCCGGTTCTACCGTCCCGGACAGGGGCCCACAGGGCTGGGAGCGCTCGCCGCCCTCTTCCTCGTCCTGCTGCCCGCCGCCATGGCGGCCGCGATCCTCGGGACGCGACGTGGCTAGCTCATCCCACCAACTCACCTGACGGGAGGCCGGTTCCGATGACCGAGACCCTTGCCATCGTCCTGGGTGTCGCCCTGCTCGCCGCGGCCTGCGTGGGCGTCAAGCACCGTTTCTGGCCCATGGATCCGGACGACGAGCCGCGCGAGGACGTGGCGGAGTACATCTCCATGATGGTCGGCGTTCTCTACGCGCTGGTCCTCGGCCTGGCCCTGGTATCGGTCTGGGACACCCAGTCCAGTGCGCAGCAGCATGTGCAGACCGAGGCGAGCGCCGCCCACCAGGTCTATCTGCTGGCCGACGGGCTGCCGTCCGGGGACGCCCGGAGGATGCGCAGCGAAATGACGTCGTACGTCGGCCATGTGGTGAACAGCGAGTTCCCCGCCATGGCGGCGGGGCGGCCCCTGGGACATCGAGGCTGGGACCTGCTGCGTGACGTACGGACGGCGGACTGGCGCCTCGCGGGCGCGACGGCGTCGCAACAGGTCACGGCGCAGGAGGTGCTCGCTCAACTCAGCGTGCTGGACGACGCGCGGCGAGGGCGCGAGGGAGACGCGACGAGCGGCCTGTCCCCGGTTCTGTGGTTCGGCCTGATCGTCGGTGGTGTACTCACCGTCGCCTTCATGTTCATGTTCGGCGTACGGCGGAGCTTCACGCACGTTGCCATGGTGATGGGGCTGACCGCGCTCATCACCTTCGTGGTGCTCCTCGTCTACCAGCTCAACCAGCCGTTCGGAGGCTTGTTCTCGATCGACGCCTCGTCCTTCACGCGGTACTTCCCCGGGGCGTGAACGGGGTGGGGACAGGTGCCGGACGGCGGTTCGTCAGCAGCTCAGACGATGGTCCAGCCGAACAGTGCGTTGCCCGGGCGGTCGAGGTCGTCACTGGTCAGGTAGTCGTGGTACGCGGTCACCAGTTCCTCGTGTGTCACCAGGCCGTCCGCGTTCTCGTCCAGGGCCGTGGCCAGGTCTTCGGCCACCCCGGCGGGCACGCCGAACGCCCGCACGAGCCGGACGGCCTCCGCGTGGTCGAGTGCGCCGTCTCCGTCGGCGTCCGCGGCGGCGAACACGGAAACGGTCACGGGGACCAGGTTGCGTTCGTACGCCCCGTCACCCAGGGCGAGCAGGGTCATGGCGCGGTCGAAGGTCTCGCGGCCCATGGCCTTGGCGGTCGGGTGGCCGGTCGCGTCGCACAGGGTCTTCCAGAGCCCTTCGTACGCGGTGCGGACCGCCGTGGCGTGCGGGCTCTGCGGTGCGTGACCGAACGTGGCGGCGATCCGGTCGGCGACGATCGCGTAGTCCGTGCCGCCGACCAGTCCGTCGTGGTCCTGGTCGTAGAGATCGAAGCGGTGGTCGAGCTTGCTTCTCAGGAGGGTGCGGAGCATCCAGGTTCCTCCGGTGGTCACGGGCCCTTCGGCGAGGGCCGTGCGGCGCCCCCGTGGTCGGCCTCACGCTATGTGCGGTCCTGACACCACGCATCCGCACCGGGCCACGGCTGCCCACCGAGACGAGAGGAGCTGTTGAGCGTATGGACTTGATGGGCACGGTCGCGCGTGGCGCGCTGGCGGCCTGCTTCCTCACGACCGCGTTCTCCGCCTGCGACAGCGGCACGGGAGCGCCGGCTGCGGAGGGGACGGGCGACCTGGGCGAGCTGCGGGTCGTACTTCGGGGAACGGGCGCCGAGGGCGCTCTCGACAAGCCGGTCGAGGTCGCGGTCGACGGGGCCAAAGGGCGTATCACCGACGTGACGGTCACCGACGCGGCCGGACGCCTCCTCGCCGGCAGACTCGGCGTGGACGGCACCCGCTGGCACAGCACGGCTCCGCTGGCCGCGGACGCGCACTACACCGTCCGGGTCGTCACCGAAGGACGCAACGGCGCGCCCGGTCACCGTACGCTGGCGTTCGAGACGGAACCCGGCCGGCAGACCCTGCGGGTGGACTTCGGTACCCGGGCCGGTACCTACGGAGTGGGGCAACCTCTCACGGCACGGCTGAGCACACCCGTGGGGGAACGCGACCCCCGGGCCCGGGCGTTCGTCGAGGGCGCCCTTCGTGTCGAGTCGGATCGCCCCGTCGAGGGTGCCTGGTACTGGGTGAGCGACCGGGAACTGCACTACCGCCCGAAGGACTACTGGCCCGCCCATGCCGAGATCCGGGTGAGCAGCGCCCTGGACGGCATCAGGATCGAGGACGGCCTGTACGGGGCCCGTTCCGCTGCCCTGACGTTGCGTACGGGCGAGCGCGTCGAGGCTGTTGTCGACGCGAGGGCTCACCTCATGACCGTCCGCCGGGGCGGGAGACTGCTGCGGACGATCCCGGTGACCACCGGGAAGCCCGGGTTCGACACGCGCAACGGGATCAAAGTGGTGCTCGGCAAGGAGCGGTACGTGCGGATGCGCGGGACGAGCATCGGCATCCCGGCCGGCAGCCCGGACGCCTACGACACGCCGGTGTCCGACGCCCTGCGCGTCACGCTCAGCGGTGAATACCTGCACGCCGCTCCCTGGTCGGTCGGCTCCCAGGGGCGGGCCAACGTCACCCACGGCTGCACGGGAATGAGTGCACGCGATGCCGCCTGGCTCTTCGACACCATGCGCGAGGGAGACATCGTGACCGTCGTCAACAGCGGCGGCGCGCGCATGCCTCCCTTCGGAAACGGCTTCGGCGACTGGAACCTGCCCTGGAACGAGTGGCGCGAGGGCGGCGCCCAGTCCCAGGGCGGTCGTCGGGACGGCACGGACCCGGGAAGCCTGGCAAGGCTGCGACCCGACAGCCGTTGAGCCGGTCACATGGCGCGCAGGGTGGCGATGATCCGAGGGTGACCGTCGATGACCCGTTCCTCGGTGTCGCCGGTCTCCCGCAGGGACGCGCACCGCGCCAGGCGGGTGACGGCGGGCGCGCTGAAGCCCCAGTAGTGGACGTCGTCCCCGGCGTTGGCCTCGCCGGGGGCCAGGACCCGGATCGCGGGAGTCCGCGCCCCGTCGTCGCCCGCCCCGTAGGTCTCCAGCAGGATCCGCCCGCCAGGGTTCAGCAGACCGCGCAGGACGTGCAGCATGCCGAGCGGATTCTCCACCCGGTGCAGCATTCCGCAGCAGAAGACGAAGTCGAATCTCTCCCGGGAGCCCGCCAGTTCCAGGGCGTCGGCCCTGCGGTACTCGACCCGGGAGCCGAGCAGTTCGCCGATCGTCCGGAACGCCTGGCCGCCCGCGACGTCGACACCGAAGCGTTCCTTGACCATGTGGCGGTACTGCTCGCTGTCCACGGCGAGCACCCGGTCCGCGCCGCGTGCCTCGGCGAGGAAGGCGTAGAAACCGTCGCAGGTGCCGACATCGAGTACCCGCAGCCCACGGAAGTCGGCCGGCAGGAACGGGATCCGGTAGCGGTGATCGCGCGCGAGTCCCGGCGTGTAGATGCCCGCCGCCCGGTTGAGGGCGAAGGTGTGGAACCAGATCGGGACCGAGCGGAGTACCTCCTCGCAGTCCGCGAGCGGCGCGTCGATGGGCAGCAGATCTGCCACCGTGCGTTCCGCTTCCGTGCTCTCGAATTCCAGCTGTGTCGTCATGGTCCGCCCTTTCGGCGCGCTGACGGTCCGTTGGTTTCCGTACCGGATCCAGGTGCTAGACGGCCGCTTCGAGGACGAGCAGGCAGGTGTCCCCGGGGACCACGGAGTCGTCCGGCAGGGCGTACATGCGCAGGCGGTCGCCGACCGTTTCCACATGGGTGGCGTTGAAGGTGATGACCCGTCCCTTCGGGGACAGGACGGTCACCGGTGCCTCGTGCTTGATGTCGCCCGTGTTCATGTCCAGCAGGGCGACTCCGCCGAGGCCGAAAACGCCGCCGGAACCGTCCGGATACTCAGCGACCCCGGTCCAGGAGGCGAGTCCGTCCCGCATCTCCACGCAGTCCTGGAAGTCGATGTAGTGGGACCGTACGGGGATTTCCCGGACCAGTTCACCGCTCCTCGTCATGACGAGGAGACGGCGACCGCCCCAGGTCGCCATGTGCAGGAGTTCGCTGTCGGGTTCGCAGGCGACGGCGCCGAGATGGTCGGGGTAGCGGAACATCTCGCTGATCGCCGACGTCGCGGGATCGATCCGGTACAGGATCGACTTCGAGTCGGGGCGGTACTCGGCGACCGGCACCCAGAGGCTCTCTCCGTCGTACGAGAGCCCGCCGGCGTGGTAGGCGCTGCCCTCGCCGAGTTCCCAGTGGCCCAACTGCCTGCCGTCGGCGCTCATTTCGTACAGGTGGCCGCGCCCCCGGCCCGCCGTGCGGTCGGGTCCGCCGTCCGGGTTCTCCAGACGGGTGGTCTCCTCCAGGATCTCCACGCTGGTGAGGTAGAAGGTGTCGCCGACCCGGTCCAGGCCCTGGGGATGGTGACAGGTGAAGTCGAGGGGGATCCGGTCCACGGTCACCCATTCCGTGGAGCGCCTCAGACGGGTGATCGCCTCGTTGACGGTGAACGCCATGCTGGTTCCCTACCGTTCGACTCGGCCTTCGATGAACGCCTCGACCGCGTCGCGTGCCTGGTCGTCCGGGTACTGGACGGGCGGCGACTTCATGAAGTACGAGGCGGCCGACAACAGGGGTCCACCGATGCCACGGTCGAGGGCGATCTTCGCGCAGCGCAGTGCGTCGATGACCACACCGGCCGAGTTGGGGGAGTCCCACACTTCCAGCTTGTACTCCAGGTTCAGCGGTACGTCGCCGAAGGCCCGGCCCTCCATGCGGACGTACGCCCACTTGCGGTCGTCCAGCCAGGGAACGTGGTCGGAGGGGCCGATGTGGACGTTGCCCGGGCCCGGGTCGTGCGACAGCTGCGAGGTGACCGCCTGGGTCTTGGAGATCTTCTTGGACTCCAGGCGCTCCCGTTCGAGCATGTTCATGAAGTCCATGTTTCCGCCGACGTTGAGCTGCATCGTCCGGTCGAGGACGACACCGCGGTCTTCGAAGAGCCTGGCCAGGACCCGGTGGGTGATGGTGGCGCCGACCTGCGACTTGATGTCGTCGCCGATGACCGGCAGCCCTGCGTCGGTGAACTTCCGGGCCCACTCGTCGGTGCCGGCGATGAAGACGGGGAGCGCGTTGACGAAGCCCGCCCCGGCGTCGATCGCGGCCTGTGCGTAGAACTTCGCGGCGGCTTCCGAGCCGACCGGGAGGTAGCAGACGACCACGTCGGCGCGAACCTCCCGAAGTGTCGCGGCCACGTCCACGGGCTCCGCCGAGGACTCCACGATGGTCTCGCGGTAGTACCGGCCGAGACCGTCGAGGGTGTGCCCACGCAGCACGGTGACACCGGTGGGAGGCACGTCGGCGATCTTGATCGTGTTGTTCTCCGAGGCACCGATGGCGTGGGCCAGGTCCTGGCCCACTTTCTTGGCGTCGACGTCGAACGCGGCGACGAACTTGATGTCGCGGACGTGGTAGTCGCCGAGCTGTACGTGCATCAGCCCCGGGACGCGGTCGGACGGGTCGGCGTCCCGGTAGTACTCGACCCCCTGTATCAGGGACGAGGCGCAGTTGCCCACTCCGACGATGGCCACGCGAATGTCACCCATGAGAGCGCTCCTGTTCGCCTTGTCGAACGACTGTGCAGGAACTCAACCATTCGTGGCCTGGTCCCGCCCCCGGTGCTTTGTCGTCAACCGCCGATCGGGTGAATTGCCGGGTGGGGTCCGTCAACAGATTCGGGTGAGCCGTGGGTTCGGCTCCCAAGTACGGATCCGTACGCCGAGCGCGCGAAGTGCGAACGGCTCGCCTTCGCCCCCGCTCCGTCTCGCCCGCGCGCCGCGCCACGTCGTGCGCCGAGGGTGCACGCCTGCCGCGCGAGCCGTGGGGGTGCGACTGTCTGAAGCGGGAAGCCCTGAACGGGGTCTGACCGGTGGAGGTCGCCATGTCCGTGTCCCTGGAGTCCCTGCCCGACGAGCCGCCGCGTGACGAATTGCCGTTGCGTCCGGTCCACGTCGTAGGCGATCGGTACCGGACGTTCGCGGAGAACGACCGGGTGACGACGTCCGGCGCCGTCGCAAAGGTTCTCACCACCACCGGCCCGCCCCTGTCCGACCAGGTGCTGCTGGTGCCCGGTCAAGGTGTCACGGAGGAGGACTGGCACACGCTCGCCGCGGCACCGACGCAGCGCACGGTCCGGTTCGGCGCCGCGCCCGCGTCGGCTCTGGACGGCAGCGAGGTGCTGAAGCTGCGCAGTGAGAACGTGCTGTTGGCGGGGCTTCGTGAGACCGGTCCCGTCACCTACACGGCCGAGCTGGTCGTCCACGCGGACTCCGAGATGGTTCAGGACCACACCGCCGAACGGCAGCACCTGCCGGGCATGCTGCTGATGGAGGCGTCCTGCCAGATGATCATCGCGGTGACCGGACGGTTCCTCGCCTCGCGCGGTGTCTCGGACGCCTACTACACGGTGATGCACCACTTCGAGATCGACTTCCGGCGGTTCGTCTTCCCGCTGCCCGCCCAACTGCGGCTGACCGTCGACGAGATGGGCGACCTGACGGGTGGCCCCGACCGGATCCCCTTCGCGGTCACGATCGATGTCGTCCAAGGCGGTTTCGACTGTGCCCGGGCGCGCTGGAGATACCGGGCGTTCCGGCCCGCCGCGGTCTTCGCCGCCGAGGCGGAGCGGGCCCGGGAGGCCGTGGCCGCGTGCGCCGTCGTGCGGACCGTATTGCCACGCGCGCCGGGGGCGGTGTCATGACCGACGCCCCCGGTGGCGCGGTCAAAGTGCCGCTTCCGTACGTGATCACCGGCACCGGGTCCCGCCTGCCGGTGCGCGAACTGTCCAACGACGCTGTCGCCGCCCACTTCGGCCGCTCCGGCGGCTGGATAGAGGAGAAGACCGGAGTACGGTCCCGCCGGGTCGCCGCGGTCGGCGAGAGTGTCGTGGAGCTGGCGGCCGGTGCCTCCCTCGACGCGCTCGCCGACGCCGGTGTCCCACCCGGGCGGCTCGCCCTGGTGGTGGCGGCTTCCTCGACTCCCGGACGCTTCGTCCCGGGCATCGCCTGCGGTGTCCAGAGGCTGCTCGGTGCGCGCACCGCGACCGCGCTGGACGTGAACGCGGCCTGTGCCGGCTTCTGCTTCGCGGTGCACACCGCCCTCGGCCTGCTCGCCGGCGGCCTGGCCGAAGGCCCGGTGCTGGTGGTCGGCGCCGAGTGCTTCTCACCCCACCTGGACTACACCGACCGCGCCACGGCCGCCCTCTTCGGCGACGGGGCCGGAGCGGTGGTCATCGAGGCCGCCCCCGCACCGTACGGGTTCCTCCACACAGGGATCGGCTCGGCCGGCGACAAGGAGCAGTACGTACGCATCGTGCCCGGCGAGGGCCGCTCGCGCGACGCCTACACCCTGTTCATGGACGGGCGCGCCACCCGGGAGTTCATCGAGGAGCGGCTGCCCGCGATGCTGTCCGAAGCCCTGGCCGCCGGCGGGCTCCGGCCGTCGGATCTCGACCTCGTCGTCCCGCACCAGGCCAATCCCCGTCTGCTGCATACCGTGTTGGAGGGCGCGGGTCTGGAACCCGAGCAGATCTTCATGACCGGGCAGCGGTACGGGAACACCGGCGCGGCCTCCGTGCCCGTCACCCTCGACGCCGCCCGCCGGGCCGGCCGACTGCACGACGGGGCACTGGTGGCGCTGGCGGCGCTCGGAGCCGGAATGACCTGGGGCACGCAGGTACTGCGATGGCGCCGGCCGGACGCGCCATCCGTTCCCGGGCCGTCCGCCTCCTCTCGTGTCCGGCTCGAACCCGTGCGATCCGAACCGCGGTGAGGAGGCCCCGCCCATGTCCGCGCCGTCATTGAAGACCTTGTTGTACGGGGAGCAGCGCCTCGCCGCCCTCGACCGCCTCGACGCCGCCCTGTCCTGGGGCGGCGGTCCCGACGAGTCGCCGGCCCGCACTCCCGCCGACCGCGACCGGCGCACCTACACGCGGCTGGCCGCCCTCGTCGGATCCGAGGGAGGTTCCCTGGCCCTCGTACGCGACCGGGAGCGGATGCTGACCGTCCTGGAGTGGGCCGCGGTCGCCGACCCCGCCGTCTTCCACACCGCGATGGTGCACCTCGGCGTGTGCACCGCCACCGTCCTGGAACTGGGGCGCCCCGGCCCGTACCTCGACGGGCTGACCGGCGAACTCGACCGCCTGGACACGACCGGCACCATCCTGATCACCGAACGAGGCCGCGGTGGCAGCCACTTGGCCCCCGGCACCGAAGCCGTCTGGCACCCGTCTTCCAGGACCTTCACTCTGCACACTCCGGAGCCCGGCGCGGCGAAGATCATGGGGAACGTGGCGGCACCCGGCATCCCCAAAGCCGCCCTCGTCTACGCCCAGCTCGTGACGGACGGCCGCCGCCGGGGCGTCTTCCCGTTCGCCCTGCGACTGCGCACCACGAGCGGACCCACCCCCGGCGTACGGATCCGGCCGCTCCCCGAGGTGCCCGCACTGCCGCTGGACTACGCGGAGGTCACCTTCGACGGCGCGCGAGTGCCGTACGACGGCTGGCTGCGCGACACCGCGTCCTTCACCGGCGACGGCCACTTCACGGACCCGCTCACTGATCCGGCCGCCCGCTTGGTGCGCTCCACCGTCTTCTCCGCCAACGCCACGCTCTGCTCCGCCGTGGGTCTGGCCGCGGCCGCACGCGCCGCGGTGACGGCCGCCCTGGGATACGCCCGCTCGCGCACGACGTCCAGTGGGATGGCCCCGGGGCAGCCCGTGCTGGCCCATCGCACCCAGCAGGAAGCCCTGTATTCGGCACTGGCCGACGCGTGGGCCTGCTCCCTGCTGGCGGAGCGGGCCAGATCCGCCGCGGGAACCGCCGCCACTGCCCCGGCGCACGGGCCGACCTGGGCGCCCTGGGTGTCCGTGCACCGGGACTCGGCGTTGGCGAAGGCGGCCGTCACCGACGCGCTGGCCCGTGTCACGGCGAGCTGCCGGACCCGCAGCGGCGCATGGGGCGTGTTCGCGGCCAACCGGCTGACCGACTACGAGGGGCTGGCCCAGATCTACCAGGCGGCCGCGGGCGACAACCTGCTGATCCGGCTGGAGGCGGGCCGATCCCTCGTAGAAGACACCGCGTACCGCCCGAAGCCCTCGGAGAGGGATGCCGCCGGTGATCTGGCCGATCCGCGCACGACACTCGCCCTGGCCACCGCCCGCGAGGCGGCACTGCTCCAAGGGCTGCGGGAGCGCCTCGACGAGGCCGCCGCGGACGCGGAGCCGTTCGAGGTGTGGAACCCGCTGCTCCCCGACGCGGTCCGCCTCGTCGACGCCCACCTCGACGTCCGCACCCTGGACGCATTCGACGAGGCTGTCCGCTCCGCCGGCGGACAGAGCCGGGAAAGCGGGGAGACCCTGCGCGCACTGCGCGTTCTGTACGCACTGAACCGCGTGGATCAAGGACGGCTCACCCCGGGGCAGACGGCACAGCTGCCCGCCGTCCGCGACACCGTGCTCGCCCGGGTCCACGACCGGCTCGACTCCCTGCTCGACGCGTTCGCCGTCACTCCGGCCCGGCTCGGATCACCCATGGCAGAGCCGGCCGGCACCGGCCCGGCAGCGACGAAGGAACACACCATGAACGCAGGATCCGACGACTCCACGTTCAGCCTGCGCGGGAGGACGGCACTCGTCACCGGCGCCTCCCGGGGCATCGGGCGGGCGATCGCACTCGCTCTCGCCCGAGCGGGCGCCGACGTGGCCGTACTCGCCCGTTCCACCGAGGCCCTGCGGGAGACAGCGGCCGAGATCGAACGGACAGGCCGGAAGTCCCTCGTTCTCACCTGCGACGTCGCCCGGGAGGCCCAGATCCTCGGCTGCGTCGACCGCGCCATCACCCACTTCGACGGGATCGACATCCTGGTCAACAACGCCGCCGCGCTCGAACACGTCGCACCCTTCCTGGACCTCACCCACACCGAGTGGTGCCGTTCCTTCCAGGTGAACGTGGAATCCACCGCGCACTTCTGCCGCGCCGTCGGCGCGCACATGGTGTCCCGGGGCTCCGGTGTGGTGCTCAACATCTCGTCGATCGCCGGACTCGGCGGCTTCCCGATGCTCTCCCCGTACGCTGCGGGAAAGGCGGCCATGAACTCCCTCACCCGCACCCTCGCCGCCGAATGGGCCTCCGCGGGGGTACGGGTCAACGGGATCTGCCCCGGCTGGGTCGTCACCGAGATGACCGACGGGTTCTCCACCTCCGCCGACCTCTCCGACGGCCTGATGCGCGCGGTTCCGGCAGGCCGGTGGGGCGACCCGGAGGACATCGCCGGCGCCGCCGTCTACCTGGCGAGCGACGCCGCCCGCCTCGTCACCGGCGCCTGCCTCGTACTGGACGGCGGAGCGACCTCCACCCTGGGCGGGCCGACCATGCGGGAACTTGTCGGCCGCGGCCGGATTCGCGGCTGAGACATGGCTGTTCGCCGGCCGGCCTGAACGGCATGTCGGTTCATGAGGAAGGCGCCGCCGTCAGCGCAGCAGGTTGCGCTGGATCTTCCCGGTGACCGTCTTGGGGAGTTCGCGCACGAGCCGTACCTCCCGGATGGGGACCGGGTCCCCGTACTCGGCTTCGATATGGGCCTTGAGTTCGGCGGACAGCCCGTCGTGGAGCGGCAGCCCGGGAAGCGGTACGGCATGCAGGACGACGGCCTGGCCGTACCGGGCGTCGGGCGCGCCGACGGCGGCGGCCTCGGCGACGGCCGGATGCTTGAGCAGGACGGTCTCGACTTCGGCCGGGGAAACGTTGAAGCCGCGCGAGATGATCAGGTCGTCCGCGCGGCCGAGCGGGGTGATCAGACCATCCGCGCCGACGATCCCCGCGTCGCCGGTGACGTACCAGTCGGGGCCGTGCGGGAAGCGGACGGCGGTTTGTTCGGGGTCGCCGAGGAAGTGCGTGAACGGCATGAGGGGGCTGGTGGGGACGTGCAGAGCGATCCGCCCCGCAGTTCCCGGCGGGGCGGGATCAGGTGTGCTGCCCTCCCTGGTGAGGACGCGTACGAACTGGTACGCGCTCTCGCCGACGGCTCCTCACGACCGCGTCTCGCCGGCATCGACGGACTCTCCTCCAGAGCGGCCGACGGAACCGCCACGACCAACCCGGATCGGGAACGCATCGCGGATCTGGACATCATCCCCTCACCCTTCCTCACCGGCGCCGTCGACCTTCTCGACGAGGCCGGCCGGTTCCGCTACGACGTGGCGCTCATCGAGACCAACCGGGGCTGCCCGTACAAGTGCTCCTTCTGCTACTGGGGCGGCGCCACCGGGCAGCGCGTACGCGCCTTCTCCCGTGAGCGGCTGCGCGCGGAACTCGAACTCTTCGCCCAGCTGCGCGTGCACACGGTCGCCACCTGCGACGCCAACTTCGGGATGCTCCCCGCCGACCTGGACCTCACCGAGGACCTCGTGGACATCAGCCGGCGGTACGGCTACCCGCGGGCCTTCGAGAGTTCCTGGGCCAAGAACAAGTCGAAGGTCTTCTACGAGATCGTCCGCCGTATGAAGGACGCGGGTCTGCGCAGCTCCTTCACCCTCGCCCTCCAGTCCCTGGAGCCGAACGCGCTGCGCACCATGAACCGGCGCAACATGAAGGTCAACGAGTGGCACGACCTGGTGAGCTGGCTCGCCGCGGAGGGGCTGGACTGCTACGCGGAACTCATCTGGGGCGCCCCCGGCGAGACCGTCGAGTCCTTCATGCGCGGCTATGACGAACTCGCCCGCCACGTCTCGCGCATCGCGGTGTATCCCATCCTGCTGCTGCCGGGCACCGAGTACTCCGACCACCGCGAGCGCTACGGCATGGTGACGCTGCGCGGCGACCGGGACGACTTCGAGTACGTGCTCGCCCATGAGTCCATGACGTTCGGCGAGAACCGTGCCATGCGCCGCTTCGTCTTCTGGTCCAAGGTGATCGCCGAGGGCGGCGTCCTACGGCACAGCTGGCTCCCCCTGCGTGAACTGGCGGGCTGGACCCAGTCCCGCGTCCTGCGCCATCTGACGGACTGGCTGGGGACCACCTCCGATCCGGAGGCAGCGCGCCTGGCCGCAGCTGCGGGTACCGCGGTCGACGCCCGGCTGGAGGGCGAGACGATCGGCCGGTTCTTCGCCGACGCCGCGGCGAGACAGGTACTGACACGGTGGTGGACCGAAGCCCTCGGCCCGTGCCTCCCCGCCGAGCACCGGCCCGTCCTCGACGAGGTCTTCCGCTTCGACCTCCTCACCCACCCGGCCTGCGGCCCGGACACACCGCCCCTGGTCACCGTCGCGGACGAGTCCTTCCACCTCAGAGCGGGGCAGATCTTCTCGTACGACGTCCCGGCCCTCCTCGCGGACCTGCGGAGCGGGCGGCAGTCGCATCTTGAGCCCCGGAAGACGAAGGTCGACATCTACTACCGGACCGGCGCCTCCGCCGTAGCCGCCTCGATGAACCACGAGGTGGTGTTGCACTTCATGGGGCATCCCGTCCCCGCGGGGGAGCCGTTCGTTCCCAGGAAGATCGGCTCCGAACCCGTAAGCCCGTCCCGTTCCGGAGCCGGGCCAGGGACTTCGTGACCCCGGCGCGAGCCGCCTCGGCGGGCCGTTCACACGGTCACCCCTCAGGCAGCCGCACCGCGACCCCCAGGCGGGTCGCGGCTCCCGGTTCGGTGGAGTTCCCGCGCCCCTCTATCCGGTCCACCAACTGCCCGGCCGCGACCCTTCCGAGTTCCTCGCCGTCCACGTCGATCGCGGGCACTCCGCTCATGCCGAACGCGTCGAGAACGGAACGCTCCGCGCTGATCAGCATGTCGTCCGGGATCCGTACGCCCCGGCGTTCGAGAGCCGCCAGCAGCCCCAGCGCGACCGAGGTGGCGTAGGGGACCACCGCGGTCGCCCCGGTCGCGAGCACCGGGCCCGCGCTCTCCACTCCGGCGGTGAAGGTGGCCGGTACCGGTCCCAGTACGGTCAGTTCGGCCCGCCCGGCGGCGGCCGTACGGACGGCCTCGTGGCGGCGCAGGCTCTGCCAGGAGCCGTGTGGCCCGCCGAGGTAGACGATGTGCCGGTGCCCTGCCCCGGCCAGGTGGCCGATGACCTCGCCGAAGGCGCGGGCGACGTCGGCGGAGACGGACGGCAGCCCGGAGACCTCGCGGTCGATGAGGACCGTCGGGGCGAGCCGGGCGATGGCCCGCAGATCCTCGTCGGCGCCGCGCGGCGCGGTGAGGAGGAAGCCGTCGACCTGCCGGGCCAGCCGGGAGAGCGCGTCGCGGTCGTCGGCGTCGTGGACGGCCACCGTGAGCTGGAAACCGGCCTGGGCGGCGCGGGCCTGGGCGCCGTTGACGATCGGGGTGAAGAAGCTGTTCGCCAGGTCGGGCACCACGAGTGCGAGGAGACCGGTCCGGCCGTGCGCCAGGGCCCGCGCCACCCGGCTGGCCTCGAAGCCCAGCGCCATCGCCGCGTCATGGACCCGCGCCCGGGTCGCCGGGGCGACGAGGTCCGGTCGGCTCAGCGCCCGTGACGCCGTCGACTTCGACACCCCCGCGCGCCGGGCGACGTCGTCGAGCGTGGGCACCGGGCTCGCATCCCCAGTGGGATTCACCGCACCTCCCTTTCCTCTTCCTCCGGATCTCACCGGGGGATCGTCCTCGGGCGGGCCGGTGTCCCGCCCCGGGAACTCCGCAGCGAAGACTCCTGGCCCTCTGAGACAACAGTTTTTACATCAACGTCACGCGGATGGCTGACACGGCAGCGCTTCGTCACCTATGTTGCCTGCAACCGGTTGCAGTGATGATACCCATCACTCGCTGTCAAAGGAATCGAACTTCGCCCATGGTCCACAGGCCCCGAGCAGGCGCACTGCTGCTGCTCCCCGGGCTGCTCCTGATGGTTCTTGGCTTCGCCGTGCCGTCCGCCGCGATGCTCTTCGCGCCGCCGGGAGTCAGCCCGTCCGACGTGTTCACCCGCCTCACCAAGATGCTCACCGACGGATACGACCTCCGGATCATCGGTCGCACCCTGACCCTCGGACTGATCGCGACCGCACTGTGCGTCGTGCTCGGCTTCCCCATCGCGAGCCTGCTGGCCCGCTCCACCTCCCGCTGGACGGGGCTGTGGCTGGCGCTGGCGGTGTTCCCGCTGCTGCTCAGCAACGTCGTACGCAGCTTCGGCTGGCTGGTGATTCTCGGGTCCAACGGGGTCCTGGGCCGGATCATCACCGGCCTCGGCCTGGCCCGGCAGGCTCCGCAGCTGCTGTACACACCGCTGGCCGTCGTGCTCGGCCTGGTCCAGCTCTTCCTGCCGCTCGCCGTCGTCTCCTGCTACTCGGCGGTCGCCCAGGTGGACCGGGGGCTCGACGACGCCGCCCGAGGTCTCGGCGCGAGCCGGTTGCGCACGTTGTGGACCGTGGTGATCCCGCTGTCTCTGCCCGGCATCGCCGTCGCCGCCACCCTGGTGTTCGCCGGGAGCATCACCGCGTACACCACCCCCTATCTCCTCGGCGGATCCTCCCAGCGGATGCTCGCCACCCAGTTGTACGACTACGCGAACGTGACCGTGGACTGGGCCGCCGCCTCCGCGACGGCGCTCGTGATGACCGTGCTCGTCTTCGCGGTCTCCGGCATCGGATCGGCCGTGGCGCGAGTGAAGGGACGGGTCGCATGAAGGCACGACCGACAGCCGCCGCACTGGCCGTCCTCGGCTACGTCATCATGCTCGTCCCGATCCTGTTCGTCGTGGCCGGCGCGTTCACCGCCGGCAACACCCTGACGTTCCCGCCCCAGGGTTTCTCGCTGCGGTGGTTCGGCAAGGCGGCCGGGTACCAGCCGTTCAGCGACGCGCTCGTCTCCAGCCTCCTGCTGGCCTGCTGTGCCACCGCCCTGGCCCTGGTGCTCGGCATTCCCGTGGCCCTCGGCCTGCACCGCGGGGCGATACCCGGACGGTCCCTGCTGCAGGGGCTGTTCCTGTCCCCCCTGGTCGTGCCGGAACTGGTCATCGGACTCGCGCTGTACCAGCAACTGGTGATCGGGCTCGGGCTGACCTCGTTCACCGCCCTCCTCATCGGGCACTCCGTTCTGCTCATGCCGTACGCGGTGCGGGTCACGGGAGCCGCGCTCACGCTGGCGGACCCCGCTCTGGAGGAGGCCGCGCGCGGGCTGGGCGCGACGCCCTGGCGCGCGTTCCGCACGGTCACCCTGCCGCTGCTGCGTCCCGGCGTGATGTCGGCGGGCCTGCTCGGCTTCATCACGTCGTTCAACAACGTGCCGCTCTCGCTGCTGCTCCAGAGCCGGGACTTCGGCACGCTTCCGGTGACGATGCTCGACTACGTCCAGCAGTCCTACGACCCCGTCATCGCCGCCATGTCCACGCTCGTCCTGGCCGCCACCATCGTGGTCGCCGTCGTCGCCGAACGCACCGTCGGCTTCACCAGGATCTTCGGGGGGATCAACCGATGACCGCCGCTGCCCAGTTCATCGACGTCACCCGGACCTTCGGCGACTTCACCGCCGTCGGGTCCCTGAACCTCGACGTCCCCGAAGGAAAGATCACCACGCTCCTCGGCCCGAGCGGCTGCGGCAAGACGACCACGCTGCGGATGCTCGCCGGCTACACCGCGCCCAGTGCGGGCACGATCCGCATCGCCGGGAAGGACGCCACCCGGCTGCCTCCGGAGAAACGCAACCTCGGCATGGTCTTCCAGTCGTACGCCCTGTTCCCGCACATGAGCGTCGCGGACAACGTGGGCTACGGGCTGAAACTCCGCAAGGTCCCGCCCGCCGAGCGCCGCCGCCGGGTTGCCGAGGCGCTGGACCTGGTGGGCCTCGGCCACCTGGCCGCACAGCGCCCCGGCAAGCTCTCGGGCGGCCAGCAGCAGCGGGTCGCGCTCGCCCGTGCCGTCGCCGTCCGCCCGTCCCTGCTGCTGCTCGACGAGCCGTTGTCCAACCTGGACGCCCGGCTGCGGGTGCAGATGCGCGCCGAGATCCGCCGGATCCAGGCCGAGACCGGCCTCACCGTGGTCCTGGTGACCCACGACCAGGACGAGGCGCTGGAGATGTCCGACGTGATGGTCCTGATGCGCGCCGGACATGTCATGCAGAGCGGGTCACCGGCCGAGGTCTTCCCGCGCCCCGCCAACCGCTTCGTCGCCGAGTTCCTGGGCTACGAGAACTTCGTCCCGGCGAGCCCCGCGACCGCGGGCAGCGACACCACCCTGACGGTGCGCCCGGAGCACCTGACGGTCGTCACGGGACCGGCGCCGGACGGGGCCCGGCTGTCCCTGCCCGCAACGGTCACCGGCATCGCCTACCGAGGGGTCGACCGACACCTCACCCTGTCGGCCCGCAGCGGCGATAGCGCGGGCGAGGACGACGTGACGCTGATCGCGACGGTACGGGCGGACGGGTCCCGGGCCGACTGGCATCCCGGCGACCGGGTCACCGTGGCCGCCCGGCCGGAGCACGTGGTCGAACTGACCGACTGAACCGCGGAGTTCGGTACGGCAGCGACGGCACCGTCTCTCGCCGACCCACCGCCCTTCCCACCCCCTCCGTCCCCCTTCCCGCCTCCCTTCCCTGCCGACTCTCCCCTCGCCATGCCCTCGAAAGGATCCCCTCGTGCGTACCACTCTCCGGCGCCACCGCGCCACGACGGCCGTCGTCGTCACCGCCGCGCTCACCACGACCGTCGCCGGCTGCTCCGCCGTCGGCAGTGGCGGGAGCGACAGCAAGACCCTTGTCGTGAGCTCCTTCCCCTTCGGGTCGGACGAGTTGACGAAGGCCGTCATCGAGCCCTTCGAGAAGAAGACGGGCTACAAGGTCGAGCTCGACACGGGCAACAACGCCACCCGCCTGACGAAGCTGGAGGCGGCGGGGGGAAGGTCGGACGTGGACGTCATGCTCATCTCCGACTACTACGCCGCCCTGGGCCAGTCGAAGGGGCTCTTCCGGAAGGTCGACGCCAAGGACGTGCCGAACATGTCCAAGCTCAGCAGCTTCGCCCTCGACAAGGCGTATGACGGACCGGCGTACACCTATCAGCTCAACGGCACCCTGTACCGCACCGACAAGCTCGACGCCAAGACCGCCGCCGACTGGTCGGTGTACGGCGACAAGAAGTACGCCAAGAAGACCGCGCTGCCCGACATCTCGGTCACCTCGGGGCAGTTGACCGTCTCCGGGGTCGGTGAGGCGTACGGCAGCGGGCCGTACGACATCGACACCGCGTACGCGAAGCTCGGCTCCTGGGCTCCGCACACCCTGCAGTTCTACTCGTCCTCGACCGAGGTGACGAACCTGCTCACCCAGGGCGAGATCGTCGCCGCCCCCGCGATCAGCGCGTTCGCCACCTCTCTCATCCAGTCCGGTGAGCCGGTGAGCTGGGTGGCGCCGAGCAAGGGCAAGTACATGGCGACGAACCGGATGATGATCCCCAAGAACGCGAAGAACCTGAAGGCCGCGTACGCCTTCATCGACTACTACCTGTCCGCCGCGGCGCAGACCCAGGCCGCGAAGACCATCGGCGACATGCCGGTGAACCCGGCCGCCACGGTCCCCGCGGTGCTCGGCAAGGTCGCCGGGAAGGCGGCGACGGACCCGGTCGGCGCGGGCTTCCGCACCCTCGACCCCGACACGATCGTGAAGAACCGCGACACGTGGGTCGAACGGTTCGCCCGCGAGGTCAGCTCCAAGTGACCGTCGGGTGGGGCGGCGAGAGAGCGCCCCACCCGCCTTCCCTCCACTTCCGCCGGCTCCTACCTCCCCCACTCCACCCGCGCTTGGACACCATGACCAACACCCTCGATACCGACCACTATCTGCGGCGGATGCCGAAGACGGACCTGCACTGCCATCTGATCGGCACCGTACGGTCCGAGACGTTCGCGGAACTCGCCCGGCGTCACCGGCTCGATCTTCCGGCGGCACCCGAGACGATCTTCCGCGACGTCAACTCCCTTCCGCCGGACCCGAAACTGTACGAGAACACCCGCATCCCGGTGCCGCGCGGGCGAGCCGCCGACGAGCCGGAAGTGTCCTACTCGCTCTTCCAGGTGTCCGGGTGGGTCATCGAGGCGCTGCGGGACGCCGATGACCTGACGCGGATCACGTACGAGGCGTTCGAGGCGGCCCACCGCACCAGTTCCGTACGCCACTTGGAGCTGTCGTTCGACGGCGTGCCGCCGCATCTGCGCTCTCTCGGCTACCGCGGCGCGGTGGAGGCGTACGCGGAGGGAGTCCGGCTGGCCGAGCGGGACTTCGGCATGAGCGGCAGGCTCATCGCCGCCGTCGACCGCAGCACCACCGCCGAGCAGGCCCTGGCGCGGGTGCGCGAGGTGGTGGACAACCCGCACGAGTACGTCGCCGGGATCGGTCTGGACAACCTGGAGACGGTCGGCCCTCCGGAGCGTTTCGCGGACGCCTTCCGGCTGGCGGGGGAGGCGGGGCTGCGCCGCACCGCGCACTCGTCCGAGCACGCGCCGGTCGCGGTCAACACCGTCACCTGCCTGGACCTGCTCGGCTGTGACCGCATCGACCACGGCTACTACGTGCTGGAGGACGACGAGGTCGTGGCCCGGTGCCGCGCCGAACGGGTGCCGTTCGTCGTCGCGTTCACCACGTCACGCCGCTCCTGGCGGCCCTGGCGCCGGGCGTCCGTCGCGGCGATGGTCGACGCCGGGCTGAATGTGATCATCGCCGACGACGACCCCGGTCTGTTTCCGACGACGCTGGCCGACGAGTACCGGATCGCCGCGGACGACCTGGGTCTGAGCCGGTCGGCGCTGCGCGCCATGTCACTCGCCGGTGTCGACGCCTGCTGGCTGCCCGACGCCGACAAGGCCGCGCTGCGGCAACGGTTCATCTCCGAGTTCGATGCGCTGGGTGAGCCCGTGGCCGACCTCGGGGACGCGCCCGGTCACCGGCCCGTGCAGTAGTGGTCCGCCCGGAGAGGCGATCCGTTCATCCCCGCTCGCCCAAAGGCTTTGGCCAACTGTCCAGCAGTTGCTCGTCCGTCAACGCCGACGTGCGTTCCCTCGGTGACCGCTCCAGCCCGAAGCCCACCATCAGGAACTCGGCGTATCGGCGCCAGGCGTCCGGGGCGACGTCGTTCGTGCGGTCGGCGACGGCGCCGATCATGTACAGGAAGGCGTACACGTCGGCGCCGGCGAAGTCCTTGCGGACCGCGCCCGCTGTCACCGCTCGCTCCGCCAGGCCGTCCACGAGGCGGCCGAGGTGGTCGCGGGTCCGGGCGACGGGGCCCGCGTCCACGCTTGCGTTGGCCAGGATGACTTCCAGGGCCCGGTCCTCGGCCCGCATCCGGGCCGCCTCCAGCAGGTAGTGCCGTAGGGCCTCTGCGGGGTCCTCGTGTTCCGCGGATCTGGTCGCCAGGTGCAGGAACACCGTGAAGCGTTCCGTGAACAGGGCGTCCACCAGGGACTGGAGGTCCGGGAAGCGGCGGTAGACCGTGCCTACGCCGAGGCCCGCCTCGCGGGCGATCTCGTTGAGGGGGACCGTGGCCCCGCGCTGGGCGAACAGGCGGTCGGCCGTCGTCATTATCAGGCGGCGGTTTCGTTCCGCGTCCGCTCGCAGCGGGCGTGGGTGTGGGGTATCCGGGCTCACGCCGGGACATTCTCCGGCATCTTCGCCTCGGTGGCTCGGCGCGTCTGCCCGACCAGGAGTGATACGCCCGTCACGACGCTCCACAGCAGCCATGAGTACACACCGCCCCGCTCGAAGATGCCGGCCGTGCTCGCCGAGACGCCCACGAAGGCCTCGCTCAGGAGGCCGAGCGCGCCGACCGCGATGCTGAACACGCGGTACGCGCGCGGCAGTTGGAGGCTCTTCAGTGAGCCCGCCAGGATCACGATCGTGTTCGCGCACAGGATGGCGATCGACGCGCCCGCGACGTGCAGCGCCAGGCTGTAGCCCGGGCCGTCCGGGGAGCCGTGGAACAGGCCGACCAGCAGGAAGCCCACCGCGTGCGCGCCCGCGAGGGCGATCACGACGCGGCGCGCGCGGCCACTGAGCAGGGTGGCCGCCAGCAGGACCACACCGGTCGCGAACAGGATGCCCTGGACGATGAACGACGTGTTCATCAGCGCGTGGTCCGGCGAACAGATGGTGCGGCCCTGGTAGTGCGTGCCGCACTTGGGGACGCCCAGGTCGCTGATGTAGTTCGTGGCGTAGCTGTAGGGCGGTGACGTCCAGGCGGCTGCGGCGACCGCCTCGGACACCACCCACTGCACCGCGTTCAGCACCAGGACGGCCGCTCCCAGCGGAAGCCGGATCTTGCGTGACATCGGAACTCCCATCACGACTCCTCTCGACAGGTCGTGCTCACCACCCTACATTAAGTGGATAGATCTATCCGGTTAGAGGCTCGTGGGTGCCCGTCGATCGTGTGATCGGCATCACATTGCAAGGTCCGAACTTCGAGGGCCGCCGTGCATCTAGTCGGCGTCCACTCCAATCCACCGAGGAAACAATCAATGTTGGCTTATCTGCCCGGATTCGCCCCCTGGATCGTCGCCGGCGTCCTCTCGTCCTTCGACTGGCGCTGGGGCGCGATCGGCGGTCTCGTCACAGGGCTGCTGATGATGCTGAACGACCGTCGCCGCGGGGTCGCCTTCGACGCTCTGGTGCTGGAGATCAGCACCCTCGCGTACTTCGTCGTGATCGGCGCGGTCGCCGTCGCCCGGCCGGACTCCTCGTTGGCCGACCACACCGACGTCATCTCGTTCGTCTGGCTGGGCGGCACCGCATGGGGGAGCTTGATGGTCCGCAGCCCCTTCACGCTGGGGATCGCCAAGCGGCAGACGCCCCGCGAGTACTGGGACATGCCGGAGTTCGTCCAGGTCAACAACTACATCACCAGCGCCTGGGGAGCCGGCTTCACCTTCATCGCCGTCAGCCTGGCCATCTCCAACGCGGTGGACGCCCCGGCCTGGGTGGGCATCACCGCGCACGTCGTCGGGCTCGTCGCCCCCGCCGTCTTCACGAAGGTCTATCCCGCCCGTGCCCAGGCGCGCCTCCTGGCGCAGGCCCAGACCCAGCCGCCGGTGACCGCCCTTCCGTAACCCCACGGGCGGCCAACTGCCGTCCCCGTCCCACGACTTCAGGACATCCGGACTTCCACGACCTCTCCGCACCACAGCACTCACCCCACGAAGGAGTTGGCGCATCGTGAGCACCACACAGGAAGCCACCACAGCGAGGAACGTCGTGCTCGTGCACGGCGGATTCGTCGACGGATCGGGCTGGCGGGGCGTCTACGACGCACTCCGCGCCGACGGCTACCACGTGAGCGTCGTCCAGAACCCCACCCTGTCACTCGAAGGCGACGTCGCCACGACCAAACGGGTCCTCGACGCCCAGGACGGCCCGACCGTCCTCGTCGGACACTCCTACGGCGGCGCGGTGATCTCCGAGGCCGGCAACCACGAGAACGTGTCGGCGCTCGTCTACATCGCGGCGTTCGCGCCCGACAAGGGCGAGTCGGTGAACACCCTCATCGCCGATCCGCCGCCCGGCGCCCCCGTTCCGCCGATCCTGCCGCCCGTCGACGGGTTCCTCTTCCTCGACCGGGAGAAGTTCGCCGCGTCCTTCGCCGGGGACCTGCCCGCCGACGACGCGCAGTTCCTCGCGGACTCCCAAGTGCCGTGGGGCGTGGACGCGTTGGCGGGCGCGGTCACCGAGCCCGCCTGGCAGACCAGGCCGAGCTACTACCTCGTCGCCACCGACGACCACATGATCCCGCCGCCCGCCCAGCGCCTCATGGCCGAGCGGGCCGGCGCGACGGTGACCGAGACCGGCGGCAGCCACGCCGTGTACGTGTCCAAGCCCGCCGAGGTCGCCGCGTTCATCAGGACGGCGGCATCGGGCACCACCGCGTGAGGTCTCTCCGACCCCTATGACTTCTTGAAGGAAAAAGGAAAGCAGCATGACGACCGAGAACGAGACACCCGTTCCCCTCTACCTCCAGGGCCGCTTCGCGCCGGTCCCCGAGGAGTACACCGCGGCCGAGCTCACCGTGCGGGGCTCCCTGCCGCCCGATCTGGACGGCCGCTATCTGCGCAACGGCCCCAACCCGCTGCCCGGCGAGGACCGGGGGCACTGGTTCACCGGCCCCGGCATGCTCCACGGCATACGGCTGCGCGGCGGCCGTGCCGAGTGGTACCGCAACAGGTGGGTCAGGACAAGGGAGTTGGAGGGTCACCCCTTCGTCCGCGAGGACTTCAGCATCGACCTGGCCGCGACGCCCGCCAACACCCACGTCATCCGGCACGCCGACACCGTGCTCGCCCTGTGCGAGGTCGGTCTTCCCTACTGGGTCACACCGGAGTTGGAGACCGTCGGGCCGTACGACTTCGGTGGGAAGCTCACCACCGCGATGACCGCGCATCCCAAGGAGGACCCGGTCACCGGTGAACTGCACCTGTTCGGGACCGGGTTCGCGCAGCCCTATCTCACCTACCACCGGGTCACCCCGGACGGCGTGCTGCTCGACAGCCGGCCGATCGACGTGCCGGGGCCGACGATGACGCACGACTTCGCCATCACCGAGCACCACATCGTGTGGATGGACCTGCCCGTCGTCTTCGACCACACCCTGGCCGGGCGTGGCGGCATGCCCTACCGGTGGGCCGACGCGTACGGCGCACGGATCGGGATCATGTCCCGCGAGCCGGGTTCCACCGATGTGCGCTGGTTCGACGTCGATCCCTGCTACGTCTTCCATGTGGGCAACGCCTACGAGGACGCGCAGGGGCGTGTGGTGCTGGACGCGGTGCGCTACGACGACGCCGGCTTCCGGAAGGTCTGGGGCGACATCGGCGGACCCACCGGCCAGGGCACGCCGAGTGTGCCGAACGGCCAGGTCGGGGTGCGGGAACCGGGGCACACCCAGGCCCCCTCCGTCCTGTACCGGTGGATCCTGGACCCGGTGGCCGGCCGGGTCTTCGAATCCCAACTGGACGACCGCGAGGCCGAGTTCCCCACCCACAACGAGACCCTCACCGGACGCCCGAACCGCTACCTCTACACGGTCAACGGGGACGGCATCGCCAAGCACGACCTCGCGCGCCAGACCGGTGACGTCCACAAGATGCCCGGCAGTCGCTATTCCGGCGAGGCGGTCTTCGTACCGGCGGCGGACGGCACCGGCGAGGACGAGGGCTGGCTCCTGTCGCTCGTCTCGGACGACGACGGCGCGGCGGGCGAACTGCTCGTCCTCGACGCCACCGACCTCTCCGTGCAGGCGGTCGTGGAACTGCCGTACCCGGTCCCGTCCGGCTTCCACGGCAGCTGGCTGCCCGAGCCCGGGACAACGGTGGGTTGACCTGCCCGGTCGAGGGGGCCCACGAGGAGCCGTAGCGGCGTATCTTCCTCGGCAAGGGTCCCCTCGACCCGACACAACGGCGTCTGCTTCGTCGGCATGGAGGCTTCGGTTCATGGTGTCCCTCGACCACCCCACGGATGAGGAACTCACCCGCAGGGCCCAGGCGGGCGACTCAGGCGCCCTGGGGCTTCTCCTGACGCGCCATCAGGCGCCCATGCGTGCCGTGGCGTTGAGCCTGCTCGGCTACGGTCCGGACGCGGAGGACGCGGTGCAGGACGCCGCGTTGACCGCGCTGCGGCGCATCGGCGACGTACGGGATCACGCGGCAGTCGGGGCGTGGCTGCGGGCGATCGTGCGGAACGCCTCGCGGATGCGGTTGCGGGCCGTCCGGGAGCTGCCCGGTCTCGACGGGCTGGAGCAGGTGCGGGTGCGGGACGACGAGCCCTCGCATCCGGAACGGGTCGTCGAGCAGCACGCGATGCGGGACTGGATCTGGGACGCGGTGGAGGAACTGCCGCAGCAGCAGCGGCTGGTGCTGATGCTGCGGCACTTCAGCGGCATCACCTCGTACCAGGAGATCGCCGAGGCCTGCGAGGTCCCGGTCGGCACCGTGCGCAGCCGGCTCAACCAGGCCCGGGCGAAGATGGCTGAGGTGCTGCTGTCGACCGAGACGCAGGGCCACGACGACGCCTCCGCGCTCACCGAGGACAGCCGGCAGGAGGCCGAGGTCACGCTGGAGGGCGCCATGCGCGGCCAACTGCCCAGCGAGATCCTGGAGTTGTGGCCGGCGGAGACCGAACTGGTCGGCGTCCTCAACAAGGACGGTGAACGCCGCCATCCCTTCCCGGCGATGCGGAGCACCCGGGACAAGGGCGTGACCCAGCACCTGCGCCATGTCGTGGCCAGCCGGGACATCGCCATCTGGGAGATGGAGGCCGTCAACCCCGCCGGTATCTCCAACCCCTGCCCGCCCACCCTGGCTTGGCTGATGTTCCGCCAGGACGGACGGGTGCGGAAACTCCGCGTGGTCTTCCCCGGGACGCCGCCCGGGGCACCGGCGTGAGCGCTGTGTCAGGCGGAGCGCAGCAGCTCTCGTAGACCGACGGTGTCGATGACGTGGGCCCGGGACGGGAACACCTTCTCGACCAGCACCTGGTGGGTCGTGGCGTCGGGGTCGGCGACGCCGTCGGACAGGACGAAGACGCGGTAGTCGCGGTCGGCGGCGTCCATGACGGTGGACAGGACGACGCCACTGGTGCTGATCCCGGCGAGCACCAGGGTGTCGATGCCGCGGTCGTCCAACTGCTCGTGGAGATCGGTGGTCGAGCCCGAACCGAAGCGGATCTTACGGACGACGATGTCGCCGTCCTCGGGTGCGATCCGCTTGTCGATCTGGGTGGCGTCGTCCTCGTGGTGCAGCATCTTCGCCGCGGCGACCGCGCTGAAGGACTTGTTGGTCTCGGGGATCGCCGCCCAGTCGTCCTCGGTGAAGGCGACCCGGACGTAGCCGACGGCGCCGCCGGCGGCACGGACGTCGGCGATGGTGTCCTTGACCCGCTCGACGAGGGCGTCGGAGTCGGGAGCCATGGGGACGATCCCGTTCTGGAAGTCCATGACCAGCAGGGCGGTCCGCTCGGGGGTGATCGTGGGGAGGGAGGGGGTGCTCACGCGAGGTTCTCCTTGGTGGGGTTCTTACTAGGGGGGTCAGGTGGTCTTGGTGCTGCGGCCCATCAGGCGGCGGTCCAGGACGGTCAGCAGGAGGACCGCGAGGCCGGCGCCGACCAGGACGAGGCCGAGGGTGTGCAGGCCGTGGTCGCTCACGCCGTCGTGGAAGACGATGGAGCCGATCACGGCGGAGGTGATGGTGCCGAGGTAGCCGAAGGTGCGGAACAGCCCGGAGGCGGTGCCTATTTGGTCGGGCGGCGCTTCGAGGTAGAGGGCGGTCTGGTTGCCGACGGTGGTGGTGGCCGAGGTGACGCCGAAGATCAGGGACACCAGCACGATCGCGACGGCCGGGCTGTGCGAGGTGAGCAGCATGATGCCGGCCGAGCCGATCAGCATGGTCACCGCCGAGACGATCAGCGGGCCGCGTATCAGGTTGCGGCGGGCGAGCGGGTGCGAGAGGAGCGCCGACACGGCGCCCATCGGCAGCAGCAGGAGTCCCGCCGTCACGGTGGACAGCCCGTGCGCGGCCTCCATCCACTGCGTCATGCCGTACATCACGGAGTAGGTGCCGAGCAGGGTGAGACCCTGCCGCAGATAGGTGCGGGTGAGGGCGCCGTTGGCGGCGAGGCCGCGGAAGTCGAAGAACGGCCCGGTCGTGCGCAGCTCCCACCAGACCGTGGGCACCGCGGCCAGGGCGAAGACGGCGAGCGCGGCCCACTCGATCCGGGGGAGGCCCATCAGGAAGATCACCAGCGCGCTCATCGTCACGGCGAAGCCGAGGATGCCGGGCAGGTCGATCCGGTCGGCGACCCTGCGGAAACGCCTGTTCTCGCGGTCGAGCACCGGGTCCTTGGGCAGCCAGCGCACGGCCATCACCATCGCGACGGCGGTGACGGGGATGTTGATCAGGAACGCCCAGCGCCAGCCCGCGGCGCCGACCAGCAGTCCGCCGATCGGCGGGCCCACGGCGGCGGTGGCCATGCCCGCGATGGCGATACCGCCGAGCACCGCGCCCGGCGGGGCGTCGAGACCGGCGTCCTGGGCGCGGCGCCGGATCAGCACCATCGCGCAGGGGAACGCGGCCGAGGTGCCGATGCCGATCAGGACCCGGGCGACGGTCAGCATCGCCAGGTCCTGGCCGAGGCCGCCGACCACACCGCCGAGCAGCACCATGACGATGCCGAAGAGGAAGATCCGGCGCGCGCCGAGCACCTCCGCCAGCTTGCCCGCGGTGGGCTGCGCTATGGCGCTGGCCAGGTAGAGCGAGGAGACCAGCGTGGCGGTGCTGCCGACCGAGACGTGCAGTTCGGTGGCGATCGGCACGAGCGCGGTCGCGATGATGGAGCTGTTGATCGGGTTGAGGCTCGACCCCACGTAGAGCGGGGTCGTGAAGGTCCAGGCGAACGGCTTGCGCGAGAGGCCGCGCGCCGGGGTGGCGGCCTTGCCGGTGTCGGTCCTCATATGCCGCCGGCGTTCAGGTCGACATCGGCGAGGCGCTCCAGCAGCTCGATGGCCTTCTCCACGTCCTCACGCTCGTCCGGGCCGTCGACCAGCTGGTCGACGGCCCGGGCCAGGAAGGAGGCGCGGCCCGCGAGCAGCTTGTCGACCAGTTCGGTCGCGGACGGGTCGGCGCTCATCAGCTTCTTACGGCCGTCCTGCGCGTCGGGCTCGCTGCGGACCAGTCCGGCGGCCTTCAGCACCGCCAGGCTCTGCGCGATGGACTGCGCGCTGACGCGCTCCAGCGTGGCCAGCCGCGCGGCGGTGACCGGCCCCTCCCGTACGACGCTCGCCAGCACGCCGAGCTGCGTGAGGGTCAGGCCGGTCGCATGCTGCCCCGATTCCGCGCGCAGCCGTGCGCGCAGCCGGGTGATCGCGTCGTTGAGCCGCTGCGCGGTCGCGACGTACTGCTGCGGCCCGGGGTTCGTGTTCATGGTTCCAACGTAAAACTGCACAAGTAACTTTGCCAAGTTACTTGTGCAGTTTTCCCTGTCTACTGGATCACACCGCCAGGTGGGCTCCGAAGAACTCGTCCAGCTTCTCCACGGCGGGCGTCACGTACTCGTCCTTGTCATAGAGGTCGACGTGCGAAGCGCCCTCGATCCACGCCAACTCCTTTGGCCCGTAAGCCTTTTGGAACGCCTCCACGCTCATCCAGGACGTCACCGCAGCCCGCCCGACGATCAGCAGCAGAGGCCGCGGCGCGATCAGCGCGACGGACGCGAACGTGTCGAAGGCGGCGATGCGGTCGACGCTCGTCCAGGTCAGCGACTTGGCCGAGCGGGGGTGCTGGGCGCGCGGAGTGCAGTAGTACTCCCAGCCCTCGTAGACATGCGGGCCACCCGTGCGCGCCTCCTCCTCGGTGGCGGGGAAGACCGGGAACCGCTGGACATCCGCGCCATGGGCCTCGGCGGTACGGGCCGCGGAGGCGGCGGCCAGCATGCCTTCCACGACGGCCGGGTCCTGGGCGCCGTCCGCACCGAGCCGGAACTGCCGTGACATGTCTACGGCGCTGACCGCGCCCACGGCCCGGATGCGCGGGTCGGTCGCGGTCGCCGCCAGGGCGTAGCCGCCGGAGGCGCAGATGCCCAGCGCTCCGATGCGGTCGGGGTCGACCTCGTCGAGGGTGCCGAGGAAGGAGACGGCGGCCTTGAGGTCCTCGACCCGCTGCCCCGGATCCTCCAGACTGCGCGGCTCGCCCTCGCTCTCACCCTGGTGGGCGGCGTCGAAGGCGAGCGTGACGAACCCGCGCTCGGCCAGCAGGCGGGCATACAGGCCGGAGGCCTGTTCCTTCACCCCGGTGCCAGGATGCCCGATCACGATCGCGGGACGCGGCGACCCGGGCCGAGCCTCCCCGTCCGGGGTGTGGAGGTGACCGGCGAGCTTCAGACCGGCGCTGAGGAAGGTGACATCGGTACGCATGGGGATGCACTCCAGTCGGAGGTGGGGGAGGGGAGCCGGTGTACGGCCATGCCCCCACCGTCACTCCACTCCACCCGGCGCCACCAGGGACGGCTCTGCCTATGCGGTTCTGTACCAGGCACGCCCCCGCCGACCCGGGGACACTGGAGCCATGGCAGACCGTGACACGCCGTCCCCCGCCGGCCCCTCCGGCAACGAACTGGGCGACTTCCTGCGCGCCCGCCGAGCGGACCGCGACCCGCACCAGGCGGGCTTCCCCGACGACGGCCGCCTGCGACGCGTACCCGGACTGCGCAGAGAGGAACTGGCCCACCTCGCGCACGTGAGCGTCGACTACATCGTCCGCCTGGAACAGGGCCGTACCCGCCGGGGTTCCCGCGCCGTCCTGGACGCCCTGGCCGACGCGCTCCACCTCGCCCAGGACGAACGTGCCTACCTCTTCACGCTGGCCGAGGTCGCACCGGGAGCGTCCACCCGTCCGCCCAGCCGCTCCGAAGTCGCCCCGCGGCTACGGCAGTTGCTGGACACCATGCACGACGTCCCCGCGATGGTGCTGCACCGCGGCATGGACGTCCTCGCCTGGAACCGCGCGGCCACGGCCCTCCTCACCGACTTCGGCGCCCTTCCCCCGAGCGAGCGCAACCTGATCCGGCTCACCTTCCTCGACGCCGACTTCCGTGCCCTGTACGCGGATTGGCCCCGGGCCGCCCGCGAGTGCGTCGCCGTACTGCGCATGGAGGCGGGCCGCACCCCGCACGACCCGGCACTTGACACCCTGATCGCCGAACTCGCCGCCCGCGACCCGGACTTCCGCAGGTGGTGGGCCGAACATCAGGTGCGGGGACCGCGGCAACTCACCAAGACGTACGTCCATCCCGTCGCCGGTGAACTCACCCTGGACGTCCAGCAGTTCACCGTCGACACGCACCCGGAGCAGTTCCTCGTCGCCTACACGGCCCCGCCGGACTCGCCCTCGCAGGAGGCGTTGCGGTTCCTGTTGCAGTGGGTCGGCCTCAGCAGCACTCGGGCGGGGTGAACCGGCGCGTTCAGCCGCCGACCGGCGTGCCCGCCACCGCCGAACTGCCGGGAAGGGGCGTGCGAGCGGGCCGTTCGGCCAGCACGTCGAGGATGTTGTCCACCGCCAGGTCGACCATCGCGGCCCGGGTCGCCTCGGTGGCCGACCCGATGTGCGGCAGCGTGACGACGTGCGGCTCGGCCACCAGTGGGGACAACTCCGTTCCCATCGGCTCCCGTTCGAAGACGTCGAGCCCGGCTGAGTGCAGCCGCCCTTCACGGACGGCGTTCAACAAGGCCTCTTCGTCCACGACTCCGCCGCGCGAGGTGCTGACCAGGGTGGCCGTGGGCTTCATCGCGGCCAGTTCGCGGGCCGAGATCAGATGGCGGGTCTCCTCGGTGAGCGGCACGTGCAGCGACACGACGTCGGAGTCGGCCAGCAGCGCGGCCAGGCCCACCGAGGTCGACAGGTCGTCGTCGGGGGCGTACGGGTCGTGGTGGATCACGCGCATCCCGAAACCGTGGGCCCGGCGGGCCACCGCGCGGCCGATCTGGCCGTAGCCGACCAGGCCGAGGGTGGCTCCGTGGACGTCCAGGCCGAGATAGTCGTGCATCTGGAACAGTCCCCAGGAACCGTCCGCGAGGTTCGCGGACGCCGCGCCGATGCGGCGGCGGGCGGCGAGGATCAGCGCGAACGTGAGGTCGGCGGTGGTCTCCGCGAGCACGCGGGGCGTGTGGGTCACGACGATGCCACGCTCGGCGGCGGCAGCGCGGTCGACGTTGTCGAAGCCCATGCTGGCCAGTGCGATGACGCGCAGCGAGGGGCCCGCCGCGTCCATCAGGGCGGCGTCCACCGGGTCGTTGCCGAGGGCCAGTACTCCGCTCACGCCGGGGGCGAGTGCGGCGAGGTCGGCGGGTTCGGGCTTGCCGGCACCGGGCCAGGCCACCAACTCCGCGCTCTCGGACAGGCGTTGCAGGCCTTCACCGGGCAGGTTTTCACGGGTGGCGAGGACACGATTCTTCATGTTCTTCTCCAGTGACGAGCCACGTACAGCCATGTACAGCCGTGTACAGCCGTGCATTACCGGCCGGGCGGATTATTCGAAAGACGCTAGCCGCGGCGGTCACCGGAAACAAATAGCGGATTCGTGTGACGCTATTGGTCGTCCTTATTCTTGTCGGTGTCGATCAGCTCCAGGAACAGGTCGTGCACGGCCAGCGCGGGCTCCGAGAGCGGCTGGTTGTCCGAGGTGACCACGGACAGCTTGACCGTGATGACGGGTTCCACGATCCGCCGCACGGACAGCTCGCGGACGTCGAGGATGGCCCGCGCCGCCGACCACGGCAGGACCGTCGCGCCGATGCCCGCGTCCACGGCGTTGACGAGTGTCAACGCGGACTCGACCTCGCCCACCACGTTCAGCCGGAGCGACGCCTGCTGGAAGGCGGCGTCCACGACCTGCCGGATCGTGTGGATACGGCTGGGGAGCAGCAGGGGCAGGTTCGCGAGCTCCGCCAGCTTCACCTCGCCCTGTCCCGGCGGCGCCGTGTCACCAGGCGCGCCGATCAGATACAGGTCCTCGGTGCGGACGGGCTCGAACTGCACACCCCGGAGCGGCCCGGCGCCGTAGATGAAGGCCATGTCCATGCGGCCCGTCATGATCGCCTCGCTGATCACGCCGCCGAAGTTCTCGTTGATGTGCAGCAGGATGTCCGGGTAGCGCTCGCGCACGCTCTTGAGCAGGGGCAACGCGAGGGCCGCGCCCAGGCTGTACGGCGCGAGGCCCACGGACACGCTGCCGGCGGGGGCCCGGCCGGAGACGTCGACGGCGGCCTGCGCGAGGTCCACCTGGCGGAGGATGAGCTGGGCGTGCAGGTACAGGGCGCGGCCCGCCTCGGTCGGGGCGACCCCGCGCTTGCTGCGGATCAGCAGCTGCTGCCCGAACTGTGCCTCCAGGGCGGACAGTTGCTGGCTCAGCGCCGGCTGGGCGATGTGCAGGATGTCGGCCGCGCGCGTGATGCTCCCCGCGTCGATGATCTTGATGAACGAGTAGAGACGCCTGGTGTCCATTGCGCGGGGCCTTCCAGATGGAGCGAAGCCTCATCGTAGGGAGGGTTCACCCCGAAGCACAGCCCCGGTGGGCGGAGGCTGTGAGGGGAGTCATAGCGGTTCGCGATAACGCCAGACCGAACGGATATTGGCGATCACGCGACCGGCGGAATAAGTTGAGCGGAACATCCACGCCGGGCCATTCCCCGCTCCCGGTTTCACGAAGACGTGATGGCATCTCCTTCCCCTCCCGCCGGAATTCCCCTTCCCGGAATTCCTCCCTTCCGCATTCCCTCCCGGAGGACGTCATGACTCCCATGGTTGATCTCGTCGCCGATCTCGGCGAGGGATTCGGCGCCTACACAATGGGCGACGACACGGCCCTTCTGGAGTTGCTGACGTCCGCCAATGTGGCCTGCGGATTCCACGCCGGTGACCCACGCATCATGGACGCCACCGTGCGGACGTGCGTGGAGAAGCAGGTCGCCGTGGGCGCCCACCCGAGCTTTCCCGACCTGGTCGGCTTCGGCCGCCGCGCGATGGACCTCACGCCCGAGGAGGTCCGCACGGACATGCTGTACCAGATCGGCGCCCTCCAGGCCTTCGCAGTCGCCCACGGCACCCGCGTGCAGCACATGGCCCCGCACGGCCGCCTCGGCAACCTGGTCGCCGTACGCGCCGACTACGCCCGTGCCGTCGTGGACGCCGTAGCGGCACTGGACGATTCACTGATCGTCCTCGCGCAGGACGGCGAGCTGGCCGACGCGGCCCGCGCCCGTGGCCTGCGCGTCGGCATCGTCGGCATCGCGGACCGCGCGTACCGCGCCGACGGCACGCTCGTGCCCCGCTCCGAGCCCGGCGCGGTGATCCACGACCCCGACGAGGTCGCCCGGCGCACCCTCCGCATGGTCACTGAAGGCGTCATCCGCAGCGTCGACGACACGGACATCCAAGTCGCCTGCGACACCGTCCTGTTGCACGGGGACAGCCCCGGCGCCATCGCCCTGGCCGGCCGCATCCGCGAGCAACTCCTCGCCGCCGGGGTCGAGATCACCTCGCTGGACAAAGTACTGAGCGGCAAGGGGTGACCGACATGAACAGCCTTGTCATGAGGGCTCCTGACGCGGACGGCACTTGCTCCAAGGCCAACGCCAACGTCACCATCGCCGACTGCGGCGACTCCGCCCTGGTCGCCAAGACCGTGGGCCTGGACGCCGAACCCGCCTGGCAACTCGTCCACGCCCTCGCCGACGCCCTGCACGCCGTCCAACTCACCGGCGTCCACGACGTGGTGCCCACCTACGACGCCCTGCTCGTCGAGTTCGACTGCGCCGCCACCGACCACGACACCGTCCGCCGAGTCCTGGCCCACGAGGCGGCCCGCCTCGGCCCGCACCCCGCGCCGACGACACCCCCGCGCCGCTTCGTCGTCCCCGTCGTCTACGGCGGCGAGTACGGCCCCGACCTCCCCGAGGTCGCCGCCCAACTCGGCCTGACCGAGGGCGAGATCATCGCCCTGCACTCCGGTTCCGACCTCACCGTGCGCTGCCTCGGCGCCCCCGCCGGAGCACCGATGACGGACGGCCCGCCCTTCCCCAAGCCGGTACCGCGGCTGGCCTCGCCCCGCACCCGCGTCGACGCCGGCTCGGTCGCGGTCGCCGGACGCCAGGCGGTCATCTGCCCGATGCCCTCGCCCGGCGGCTGGCCGCTCCTGGGCCGTACCCCGGTACGCGTCCTCGACCTGCACAGCGACCCGATCACCGCGTACCGCCCCGGAGACACCTTCCGCTTCCGTCCCATCGAGCCCCAACAGTGGGACGACTACACCGACTTGAGCCTCGCGGACTGTACGGACCCGGTGGTGCGCCATGGCTGACACCCTCACCATCCGCACCGCCGGCATCGTCACCGTCCAGGACCTCGGCCGCGTCGGCCGCTCCCGCTACGGCCTGCCCGCCAACGGAGCCGCCGACCAGCACTCGGCGCGCGTAGCCAACGTCCTGTGCGGCAACCACGACCGCGCCCCGCTGCTGGAGATCACCGCCCTCGACTTCGCCTGCGTCCCCTCCGGCGACATCCTCATCGCGGTGACCGGCGCCCCCGCCGACGTCAGCGTCGAAGGAGTCGTACGCCCGCAGTGGGAACCGGTCCCGGTCCGAGCCGGCGAAACCATCAGGATCGCCGGCATCCACCGCGGCCTCCGCGTCTACCTGGCCGTACTCGGCTCGTTCGAGGCCGACTACCTCCAGGGCAGCTGCGCCCCCGACACGATCCTCGGCTTCGGCCCCACTCTCCGCGCCGGCGACGAACTCACCCTGCGCACGGCCTGCCCGCCCATCGACCACCCCTTCTCCCGCATCCCGCTGTTCCGCCTGAAGGCGCCGGTCCCCCCGTTCCCCACCAGCTGGACCATCGACGTCACCGACGGCCCCGACCGGGCCGAGTTCGGCGACACGGGCCGGCGCCTGTTCGACGCCCCCTTCACGGTCACCCCGCGAAGCAACCACATAGGCCTGCGCCTCCAGGGCGCAGTACCCCGCCGCGTCACCCAGGGCGAGGTCCTCTCCCGCGGCGTCCCCATCGGCGCCGTAGAAGTACCCGCGGGCGACGAACTCCTCGTCCTGCACCGCGGTCGCGGCGTCACGGCCGGCTACCCCGTCCTCGCCGTAGTCACCGCCACCGGCCTGTCCGCCCTGGGCCAGGTCCGCCCCGGCCAGACCCTCCACTTCCGCCACCGCACCCTCGCCCAGGCGATAACCGCCCACCGCGCCCAACGCCAAGCGATAGACGCCCTGAGAACCAGGGTCCACACGGCCTTCGATGCCTTGCGCATCCGTGCGCCTGCGGGGACCTGACCACCGGCACCTCTCCAACACAGGCCCGCCTCAAAGGGGCGCGGGGAACTGCGCGCCCAGCCCCCACCGACCCGCACGCCACACCGACCCGCACGCCACACCAAACCGCAACCAACGCCAACAAAACCCACCCGCACCACACTCACCCCCGCTCAACAGCTCCCGCTCACCCGCTGGAAGCACCCGCACGGAGCCGCAACACCCCTCATCCCACGCCTGCTGCCCAGACAGGAGACGCCATGAGTACCGTGGCCGCTCAGCCAGTCCCCAACACGGTCGATCCCAGAACCGCCCGCAAGGTCACCCTCGCGGGCTGCGTCGGAATCTTCGCCGAGCTCTACGACAACGGCATCTTCGGCTTCATGGCCGGATCGCTCGCCGCCGTCTTCTTCCCCGGCTCCGACAACGCCGTCCAGCTCGTCTTCCTCGGTTACGCCGTCTCCTTCTTCTTCCGCCCCCTCGGCGCCGTCATCTGCGGCCACCTCGGCGACCGCATCGGACGCCAGCGCATGCTGGTCTTCGTCATCCTCCTCATCAGCGCCGCCACCGCGGCCATCGGCGTACTGCCGAGCTACGCCAGCATCGGCGTCGCCGCACCCGCCCTGCTGATCCTGCTCCGCGTCGCCCAGGGCTTCTCCGTCGGCGGCGAGGCCTCCGGCGCGATGAGCTTCCTCGCCGAGCACGCCCCGGAGGGCAAGCGCGGCCTGTACACCAGCTACGCGCAGATCGCCTCGTTCCTCGCCCTGCTCACCGGCACACTCGTCGCCGCCGCGATGACCAGCGGACTCGGCTCCGCGCGCATGGAGTCCTGGGGCTGGCGCATCCCGTTCCTGCTCGCCGTGCCGCTCGGCATCGCCGGCATCTACATCCGCAAGCGCATCAGCGACACCCCCAACTTCACGCGCCTGAAAGAAGAGGACGGCCTCTCCAAGAACCCGCTCAAGGAGGCGTTCGCGTCCGCCGAGCACCGCCGCGCGATGCTGCTCGCCCTCTTCATCCCCCTGATGAACGGCTCCGGTTACTACGTCCTGTTCAGCTACATGCCCACCTTCATGAGCACCGAGCTGAACTTCAGCAAGGTGCAGGGCCTCCTCGTGACCGCCTCCAGCCTGGTCGCGATCTGTTTCGCCATCCCCTACATGGGCCGCCTCTCCGACCGCGTCGGCCGCAAGAAGGTCCTCGCCGGAGCCGCCGTCGCGATGGCGATCGTCGGCATCCCCTGCTACCTGCTGATCGGCACCGGCAACGTGGCCCTCGCGGTGCTCGGTGCCTGCATCATGGCGGTGGTGTTCGCCGGCCACACAGGCGTCATCCACATACTCCTCGTCGAACTCTTCCCGACCCGTGTGCGCTACTCCGCCTACGGCCTGGGCTACAACGTCTCCTCCGCCCTCTTCGGCGGCACGGCGCCCCTCCTGATGACCTACCTGATCGACCGCACGGGCAACGTCAACATGCCGGCCTTCTACGCCGTGATCACGGCCCTGGGCACGCTCCTCGCCGTGTCCAAGGTGAAGGACCGCGCCCACCTGCCCCTGCGCGACGCCTGACCGCGCCACGCCTCACGCATCTCCCGCACCCGCACGCCGTACAACCCCCCACCCCCACCCGCACAGCAAGGAGCCCTCAGCATGCCCATCTCCGACTACAGGACGGCCCTCGTCACCGGAGCGTCGACCGGCATCGGAGCCGTGGTCGTCGAGCGACTCGCCAAGCGCGGCCTCGAAGTCCACGCCGTGGCCCGCAACGCCGACCGGCTCAACACCCTTGCCGACGAGACCGGTTGCATCCCGCACGCCGTCGACATCACCGACACCGAGGCGCTCACCGCCGTCCTCGACGGCCTGGAGATCGACGTCCTCGTCAACAACGCGGGCGTCTCCCGCACCGGCAACATCCTCACCGCCGACGAGTTCGCCATCGACGAGCAGATCGCCGTCAACATCCAGGCCGTCCTGCACCTGGTCCGCCTGCTCATGCCCGGCATGGTCGAGCGCGACCTCGGCCACATCGTCAACATCAGCTCCATCGCCGGCGTCTACAACTTCGGCGGCAACACGATCTACCACGCCACCAAGGCAGCCGTGCACACCCTCTCCCGCCAGCTCCGCGTCGACGGCTACGGCCGCCGCGTCCGCGTCAGCGAGATCTGCCCCGGCCGCGTGGAGACGGAGATCTTCGGCCGCCTGCTCGGCGACATGGAGGCCGCCCAGCGCGAGTTCTACGACGGCTACGAGTCCCTGAAGCCCGAGGACATCGCCGACGCCATCGAGTTCGCGGTCGACTCGCCCCGGCACGTCAACATCGGCCACATCGAGATCCTCCCCACCTTCCAGGTGCCCGGCGGCCTCAACTTCGAGCGCAGGGAAGGCTGATCACAGTGAAGACGGCAGAGCGACTCGGCCGTATCAAGCCCTCGCCCAGCACGGCTGCGGCACAGCGCGTGCGCGAGCTGAAGAGCCAGGGCCTCACCATCCTCGACCTGACCGTGGGCGAGCCCGACTTCGACACCCCGGACCACGTCAAGGCCGCCGCGATCAAGGCGATCGAGGCGGGCGAGACCAAGTACACGCCGGTGAACGGCACTTCGGCCCTGCGCACCGCGATCATCGGCAAACTCCGCGAGCGCCACGGCCTGGAGGTCACCGACGCGCGCATCACGGTCGGCGGCGGCGCGAAGCAGGTCATCTTCCTTGCCCTGATGGCTACTTTGGACGAGGGCGACGAGGTGGTCGTCCCCGCCCCGTACTGGGTGTCGTACCCGGACATGGTCCGCGCCAACGACGGCACCCCGGTCATCGTCGACTGCCCCGAGGCGGAAGGCTTCAAGCTGACCCCGGAGCGGCTCACAGCGGCCATCACCGAGAACACCCGCTGGGTCGTCCTCAACACCCCGGGAAACCCCACCGGATCGGCCTACACCACCGCCGAACTCCAGGCCCTCGCCAAGGTGTTGCTCGCCCACCCTCACGTCGGCGTCCTCACCGACGAGATCTACGACGAGATCTGGTACGGCGACGAGAGCGCCGCGTCCCTCGCGGCCGTCGAACCCCGCCTGGCCGACCGGGTGTTCCTCACCAACGGTGTCTCCAAGACGTACGCGATGACGGGGTGGCGTATCGGATACGGAGTGGGTCCGGCCGACCTGGTCACCGCTATCAACACCCTCCAGTCCCAGACCTCTTCGTGTCCCTCGTCCGTGAGCCAGGCCGCCGCTGCCGCCGCGCTCACGGGACCGCAGGACTTCGTCCAGGACACGGTGCGCGTCTACCGCGCGCGCCGCGATGAGACCGTGAAGCTCGTCAACGACGTCCCGCAGCTGAGCTGCACGGTCCCGGACGGCGGCTTCTACCTTCTCGTCAACTGCCGTGCTGCCATTGGGCAGTTCACCCCGGCCGGTACCCGGATCGAGAACGACGAGGACTTCGCCCGCCACCTCCTCGACAGCCAACAGGTCGCGGTGATCCACGGAGCCGCGTACGGCGCTCCCGGCTACTTCCGTATCTCGTTCGCCACGTCGACGGACGTCCTCGCCGAGGCCTGCGAGCGCATCGCGACGGCGTGCGCCGAACTGACGGCCGCCCCCGCCGAGCCCTCCGCCTGACTCACCTGAAAGGTCATCATGATCCGCGTCAGCACCAAGTTTGACCGGCCGGAGCCCTCCGTCGTCAAGCAGCTGAGTGCCTTCTCGTCGGCCACCGTCCACGAGGCGCAGGGCCGTCTCGGGGCGCTGGACTCGGCCATCAAGCCGGTCGACCACACCATGTCCCTGTGCGGTCCCGCCTTCACCGTCCAGTGCGCCCCGCGCGACAACCTCATGCTCCAGACCGCCATCGCCTACGCCCGGCCCGGCGACGTCGTGGTCGTGTCCGCCGGCAACTACGAGGAGGCGGGCTCCTTCGGCGACGTCCTCGCCAACGCCTGCCAGTCCAAGGGCCTCGCCGGGCTGATCACCGACACGGGCGTCCGCGACACCGAGGACCTGCGCGCCCTGGGCTTCCCGGTCTTCTCCCGCAGCGTCTCCATCAAGGGCACGGTCAAGGAGACCGTCGGCCCGATGTGCGAGCCGATCACCATCGGCGGCGTGCTCGTCCGCCCCGGCGACATCATGCGCGCCGACGCCGACGGCGTGGTCGTCGTCCGCCGCGAGGACGCGGCCGAGGCAGCCGCCCTCTCGCAGGAACGGGTCGACGCCGAGGCCGGGTTCATCGCCGCGTACCGCGCGGGCAGGACGGTCGTCGAGATGTGCAACCTCGCGCCGGTGCTCGCAGTGAAGGGCCTCGTCATCGAGGAGTAGGACCGGTCCGGCGGCGACCGCTCCTGAGCACCGGGCAGGGAAATACCGTACCCACGGGTGAGACCAAGGTTCGGATGCCAGGATGAGGCGCCATGAGGGCAGGATGGTGTGCGCGCACAGTGAGGGCCGTGATGTTCGCGGCCGTCTGTGTGCTGCTCGCCGCCCTGGCACACGTCCTGATGTCCGGCCACCACGTACCCCCGTGGGCACTGGCCGCCGGGCTCGCCGTGACCGGTGTGGCCGGCTGGTCCCTGGCGGGCCGTGAACGCGGCCTCCCGCTGATCGTGACCCTCGTGGTCGCCACCCAGGCCGCCCTCCACTCGGCGTTCTCGTTGGCGCAGCCCATGACAGGTCAGCCGGTGTCCATGGACATGGGGTCGGCCGACATGGGCTCCATGCACATGAGCGCCACCGACTCCATGGACATGGGCCATATGTCGGCCACCACCACCGGCACCTCCTCGCCCGGCATGCTCACCGCCCACCTCCTCGCCGCCCTGCTCTGCGGCCTGTGGCTGGCACACGGCGAGCGCGCCGCGTTCCGTGTGCTGCGGGCCGTCGCCGGACGACTGGCGGCTCCGCTACGACTGCTGCTCGCGCTCCCCGCCCCGCCGCACCGCCCGCGTCTCCGTCCGCGCCGCCCCCGTTCCGAGCGGGCGCCGCGGCTTCTCCTTCTCGTTCACGCGATCACCTCTCGGGGTCCGCCCCTGGGGACCGCTGTCGCCTGACGACAGCCGGCACACCCCGGGGCCGCTCGTGCGTGCCTCGGGCTTCGGCCGCACCCTCGCGCCGTCTCCGGGCGCCGCAGGACGGCCGGTCCCCGTTCACGGATGACCGAGAAGGACCTCAGGTGATCACTCCTACCCTGCCCGCCTCGCCCGACGCGACGGAGTCGAGCGACGAGTCGCTGACCAACTGGGCGCTCGCCGCCCGCCACGGCGACTCCGCCGCCGTCGACCACCTCATGCGCGCCCTGCACCGCGACGTCCTGCGCTACGTCGCGTACCTCGGAGCCGACCCGCAGGCGGTCGACGACCTCGCGCAGGACACGTTTCTGCGGGCGCTCGGCAGCCTGCACCGCTTCGAGGGCCGCTCCTCGGCCCGCACCTGGCTGCTGTCCATCGCCCGCCGCGCGGTGATCGACAGCTACCGCCGCGCCGCCGTCCGCCCGCGCCTGTCAGACGTCCAGGACTGGCAACTGGCCGTCGAACTCGCCCAGCCCCAGGGCCTGCCGGGCTTCGACGACGGGGTGGCGCTGCTCGACCTCCTCGCCGTCCTGCCGGACGAACGCCGCGAGGCGTTCCTCCTCACTCAACTCCTCGGCCTGCCCTACGAGGAGGCGGCGGAACTCAGCAACTGCCCTGTGGGAACGGTCCGTTCGAGGGTGTCCCGGGCCCGGGCCACCCTCGTGGACCTGCTGGCTGAAGGGGGCGCGGCGCACACTCCTTAGCCGGATTCCCTATCGGGTCACCGCGCGGTCAGGCTCCACAGATGGTCGGCCGTTCCGTTGTCGTCCCACTGCAGGACCTGCGCACCGGAGGTGGTACTCATGTTGGTCACGCCGAGCAGCAGTCCGCTGTTGTAATTGGCGATCTTGTACGTGCCGTCCCCGGCCGGGATCAGCTGCCAGAGGTGGTCGGCGGTGCCGTTGTCGCCCCAGATGAGGGCGGTACCGCCGTCCGCGGTGCTCGCGTTGGTGATGCCGAGCAGCAGCCCGCTCGCCCTGTTGCTGATCTTGTACAGCCCGGAACCGGCGGCCGTCAGCGTCCAGGACTGACTGGTACCGGTGCTCGACGTCGCCTGAACGACCGCTGTCCCCTGGGCAGTTGCGGCTCCCTGCGTGTCCAGCGCCAGCCCGCTGTACTTGTTCTTGATCTGGTACGTCCCCGCCAGCGAGGTCGAAGTCCCGCTCGGCGTGACGACCAGGTGGTAGCCGTCGGACGCGTTCATCGCGACGGGCACGGTGATCGAGCCGTTCGACACGGTGTAGTCGGCGTCCGAGACGGTGATCGGCGCCGAGACGGCCGTGGTCCGCCCCTTCGACGGCGTGTACTCCAGCTTGACGTGCACGGTGCCGCCGAAGGCGGACAACGACCCAAGCCCGTTCACCTGTACGGCCGTTGCTCCGACCCCACCCCCGAAGATCACGCTGATCTGCCTCCCGTCACCGGTCAGCGCGGCGGCGCCGTCGATGCCCGTCTGGGCCGGGGGAGTGGTGGTGAGCATGTTCCCGGACATGTCGCCGTACCACTTGTAGAGCCAGTACGAGCCGTTGGGCGAGCCGCCCGTGTCGGTCAGGGTGTCGCCGAGGGTGCCGTAGTGGTTCCAGAAGGCGAGTTCGGCGTCATGGATGCCGGCCCGCTCGAACTTGGCGACATAGCCCACCAGTTGGCCCGGGACACCCACCTCACTCGTCGTGCCGTACTCCTCGATCGAGATCGGGCGCGGGCTGATGCCCAGGCTCGATTCGAGGGAGCGGTACGCGGCCACGTGCGCAGCGATGTTCTGCGAGCCCTGCAACTCGTGCCAGCTGACGATGCCGGGGACGGTCCCGCTCGCCTTGGCGTCGGTGAGGAACGTGCTCATCCAGCTCTGGTTCCACGCCGAGTAACTCGGCCCCTGGATCGGCGTGTTGGCGTCCTTCGCGCGGACCTCCTTGTACGTCGTCGCCCACCCGGCGTCGAAGGCACCGGCCGCCGAGGTGTTCCAGGTCCAGTCGGGCTCGTTCCACAGCTCGTACGCGCTGACGTTGGTGGCGCCGGATGACTTCACGGCGGCGACCTGCTTGTCCACGGCCGACAACCAGTCACTCCAACTCACCCACTGATAGGGGAAGTTCGGATACCAATCGGGCATCCGCACCACCACCTTGGCACCGGCCCGCGCCGCCTTCGACGCCACGACGAGTGCGTCACCGGCGGGCTTCGGCTCACCGTTGGGCAACTGGGCGCCGCCCGGCGCCATCTGCACGAAGGTGTTCGGCTTGAGCGGGGTGACCAGGCTGTCGGCGGGAGTGCTCGCGTCGGCCAGACCGTAGAGGCTGCCGGTCGCCACATGGGTGACCGGGCGCAGGGCCGAGGCCGCGTTGACGACCAGGGTGGTCGCGGAGGTGGGGGCGGCCTGGGCGGGGGCAGCGGTACCGAGCGCGGCGACGGCCGTGAGGGACGCGGCTCCGAGGATGGCTCTGAGGGATGTGCGGCTCATGACATGGATCTCCTCAAGGAGTGGGGGTGTCAGAAGTGGGGGTGTCAGTGGTGCGGTGTCAGTCCTTCACCGCGCCCGCGGTCACGCCCGCGGCCACGTAGCGCTGGGCGAGGACCAGGAGGACGGCCGCCGGGATCGACGCGACGACGGCGGTGGCCATGATCGCGTTCCACTCCTGGTTGTTGTTGCCGATGTACTTGTAGATGCCGAGGGTGATCGGCCGCCAACTGCCGCCGCCGTCAAGGGTGTTGGCGAAGACGAAATCGGACCAGGCCCACAGGAAGCCGAACAGCGAGACCGTGACGATCGCGTTGCGGCTCAGCGGGAGGACGACCGACCGGAAGGTGCGCCAGGTGCCGGCGCCGTCGATCAGGGCGGCCGAGATCAGCTCTCCGGGGATGCCCGACATGAACGCGGTGAAGATCATGACGCCGAAGGGCACGGCGATGGTGGAGTCCGCGATGATCAGCCCCCACCAGGAGTTGAGCAGGCCGAGGTCCAGGAAGACGCCGTAGAAGCCCATCGCCATGACGATGCCCGGGATCATCTGGGCGATCAGCAGGGTCAGGCTCAGGGCGCCGCCGGTGCGCGGTCGCAGCTTCGCCAGCCAGTAGCCGGCCGGGGCGGCGATCAGGAGAGTCAGGGCGACCGTGCCGAGCCCGATCAGCAAACTGGTGCCCAGGTAGGGGAGTTGGTCGTCGAGCACCGCCCGGTAGCCCTCGAACGTGGGGTGCAGCGGGAGCAGATCGGGCGGGGTCTTGCGCATGTCCTGCTGCGGGGTGAGGGACACGTTCAGCATCCAGTACACCGGGAACAGCATCAGCGCGGTGAGGAAGAGGCCGATCACGGTATAACGCCGCCTGCCCGTACGGGACTTCACGCCTCCTGCCTCCTCTGGACACGGATGTACAGCAGCCCGAAGACGAGCGCGATGAGGATGAGGATGTTGCCGACGGCCGCCCCCGGCCCGAACTTCGGCAGCAGCGTGCCGAATCCGAGCTGGTACGACCAAGTGGCCAGCGTCGACGAGGAGTCGCCGGGACCGCCCTTCGTCATGATCCAGATCAGGTCGAACACCTTGAGCGTGTAGACCAGCCCGAGGAGCAGGGTGATCGCCGACACCGGGCGGAGCAGCGGGAAGGTGATCCGCCGGAACTGCTGCCAGGCACCCGCCCCGTCCAGGGAGGCCGCCTCGTACAACTCCGCCGGAATGTTCTGCAACCCGCTGTAAAGGATCACCAGGTTGAACGGGATGCCGATCCAGATGTTCGCGACGATCACCGACGTCAACGCCCAGTCCGGCGAGGTGAGCCAGCCCACCGGGTCCACACCGACCAGATGAAGCCCGTAATTCACCACCCCCGACTCGCTGTTGAACATCCACGACCAGGTCGACGCCGACACGATCAACGGCAACAGCCACGGGATCAGGAACAACGCCCTGAGCGTGGCGGCCAGTCGGAAGTGCCGGTTGAAGAACACTGCGAGCGCGAGCCCGGCCGCGTACTGGAAGACGATCGACACGAACGTGAACACCATCGTGTTCCGCAACGCCGGCCCGAACGTCGGATCGTGCAGAACGGTCGAGAAGTTGTCCCACCCGGAGTACGGCGCGTTCCCCTGCACGAACGACCGAACGGTGTAGTCACGCAGGCTCAAGTCGAGGTTGCGGTAGAGCGGATAGGCGTAGAAGGCGACGAGGTAGACAAGGAGGGGAGCGACGAATGCAAGCGAGGCCAGCCTACGGAGGCTGAAGCTGGCGCGAACTCCCCAGTACCGGCCGGCTGCCGGCGCCCCAAAGGGGCGCGGGGAACTGCGCGACAAGCCCCCACCGGCCCGCGGATTCAGAGCCACCCGTCAGCCCTTGCCCGCAGCGGACTGAGCCACATCCAACGCAGCCTGCGCACTCTTCCCCCCGGACAACGCCGACTGCACAGCCGTCCACAACGGCTGCGAGATAGTGGGGTACTTCGTACCCAACCCCCCACTGGTCCGCCCCCGCGCAGCGGCCACCGCAGTCACCCACGGCTTCAACTCCGCGTTCTTGGCGACCTGTTCAGCCTGCACAGCAGCAGTCGGCGCGACATACATCAGCGTCGTGTCGGTCGCGAGCAGACTGCCCGCGCTGGTCAGACACGTGACGATCTTCTTGCTGACGCCATACCGCCCGGTGTCCTTCTGCACCGGCACGGTGACGAACTCACCCCCGGTCGGCACGGGAGCCGAACCCCCGTTCTGCGCAGGGATGTTGATGATCCCGTACCCGAACCCCGCCTTGTCCGCGTTGCCGAGCTGCCACGTCCCGTTCTCGCTGAACGCGTAGTTCCCCGTGGCGAACTCCTGCCAGCTGGTGGTCTGGGTGTTGTTGAGCACGTCCTTGGGCGCGTACCCCGAGTCCACCCAGCCCTTCCACAACGTCAACGCGGCAACCCCCTCGGAGGAGTTGAGCTTCGTGAGGTCGCCGCCCGCACCCCAGAACCAGGGCAGGAACTGGAAACTCCCCTCCTCCGTGTTGATCGCGGAGAACGTGATGCCCTTCTTCCCCGCCGACTTGACCTTCTTCAGCGCCGCCGTCAGCGAGCCCCAGTCCTTCACCGACGCGGGATCGACATGCGCGGCGGCCAGGATCTTCTTGTTGTAGTAGAGGGCAAGGGTGTTGGCCCCCACGGGTATCCCGTACGCCGAGCCGTCCAGCGTGCCCGCGCCGATGATGTTCTTCTGGATCGCCGACGTGTCGAGCCCGAGGTCGCTCGTCTTGTTGAGGATGCCCGCCTCCACCAGCGTGGAGACGACCGGGTTGTCCACCAGCATCACGTCCGGCGCGTTGCCCTGCTGTGCGGCCAGCAGCGCCTTGTTGCCCAGGTCCGACGTGTCGTACGCGGTCCGCTTGATCTTCACCCCGGCCTGCGTGCCGCACTGCGCGACCCGCTTGCCCCAGTCGGAGGAAGCGTCGAACTGCGGGTAGGGGTCCCAGAAGGCGTAGGTCTTGGAGTCGCCGGAGGACGAGGAGGAACCGGAGCCGGAGCCGCACGCGGCGACGGAGACGAGCGCACTGGTCGCGGTGAGCGCGATGAGGAGGGTTCGGCGGGTTTTTCGCACGGGAGTGACCTCGTTGTCAGGGTGAACCGGGCTGAAGGACAAGGGAGTTCAGGAGGTCGGCAGCCAGACGCGCATGCTGCCGTCCTGACGATTGGCCCACGCGTAGTAAGGGATCGCGGTGAGCTCGACCAGGTCGCCGGCCGGTGCGGCGTCGGGTCCGGCGGCCGGGTACGGCCACCAACTCCCGTTCTCCGCAAGGTGCCTGCGGTGCCCGGCCGCGACGACGGTGGTGACCCCGCCGAGCAGATCCGGGCGGTGCTTCACGGCGAGCGGGCGGGTGGGATCGAGGACGATGTCGTCCAGGCCGCCGCCGGGGTGGTCCACCTGTTCCAGGCAGTACACGAGGGGTCCGCGCTCGATCGCGGCGCAGCCGCGCACGGCGTCCACCCGCGGGTCGGCGCCGGTCAGGCGGGGTTCGAGGCCCAGCTCCAGGACGACCGAGTCGCCGGGTGCCCAGGTCCGTTCGAGCCGCAGCCAGCCGCCGGAGACGGGCGCGTCCGTCTGGTCGTACGACAACTCCCCGACACGCACGCGGAATTCGCGGCACCACTGCGGGATGCGCAACGAGAGCGTCCACGGCCGGTCGGGGGTCTCCTCGACGGTGAGGGCGACCGTGCCGTGCCAGGGGTAGTCGGTCTCGGCGCGGACGGACATCGCGCCGTGGGAGTACCGGCCCGTCACGAACTGGTGGATCTGTAGGCCCTGTTCGTCGCCGGACGACAGGTAGTGCTCCAGGGAGGCCAGCAGCCGCATGACGTTCGGCGGGCAGCAGGCGCAGCGGAACCAGCGGGTGCGGCGGGCCGACTGGTCGCCGCCGGGGTCGTTGTGGCCGTCGCGGACCTGGAGCGGGTTGACGTACAGCCAGCGCTCGCCGTCGAGCGACACCCCGGCCAGGAAGCCGTTGTACAGGGTGCGTTCGATCAGGTCGGAATAGCGGGCCTCGCCGGTGAGCAGGGCCATGCGCCAGCTCCACTGGACGGAGGCGATGGCCGCACAGGTCTCGCAGTAGGCACGTTCGTTGGGGAGTTCGTACGGGTCGCCGAAGTCCTCCTCGTCGTGGTGTGCGCCGAGGCCGCCGGTGAGGTGGGTCTTGGTCGTGGTCATCGCGTGCCACAACCGCTCGGCGGCCGACCGCAGTTGAGGATCGTCGGACTCGGTGGCGAGGTCGGCGACCGCGGCCAGCAGGTACAACTGCCGTACGGCGTGGCCCTCCACAGTGGTGGCCTCGCGCACCGGGACGCGGTCCTGGCAGTAGGCCTCGCCGCCGAGGAGGCCGTGGCCGTGCCGGTCCACGAAGTAGCCGGCCAGGTCGAGGTGGGCGCGGTCGCCGGTCTCCCGGTACAGCTCGACCAGCGCGGTCTCCACCTCCGGGTGCCCGTCGATGCCGTCGATCGGCCTGCCGCTGCCCGGCGGCCCGAAGACCAGGCCGAGGTGATCGGCGAACCGGCTTGCCACGGCGAGGAGTTCGGGGCGGCCGGTCGCCCGGTGATGCGCCACCGCCGCCTGGATCAGATGGCCCGCGCAGTACAGCTCATGTCCCCAGCGCAGGTCCTGGTAGCGTGCACCGCCCTCCCGGACCTGGAACCAGGTGTTGAGGTAGCCGTCCGGCTGCTGGGCGGCGGCGACCAGGGCGATGATCCGGTCGACCTCGAACTCCAGCTCCCCGTCCGGCTGTTGGGCGAGCTGCCAGGAGGCGGCCTCCAGCCACTTGTAGACGTCCGTGTCGACGAACGGGTACGCGCCCCGGTACTCACCCTCGGTCGTGCCGGCGGCCAGTCGCAGGTTGTGCAGATTGCCGGCGGACTCCAGCAGACCGGGGCCCTGGGGCAGGGACACCCGGGCGTTGACCTCCCGGCGGGTGTGCCAGAAGCCTGCCGTGACGTCGGCGGAGCCGGGGCGCAGCGCCGCGCGGGCGGCGGGGCCGAGCCGGACCGGACCGATGGGGGACGCGGCGGAAGGGATGCGGGGCATGGCTCTCCGGTTCTTCTCGGGAACTCGTTTGAGCAACCGTTTTCCTGCAGGACAGTAGAGGGAAGTGGCAGAGAGGGGTCAAGTAGTGGAGCAAAGGTTTTTTCAGCTCGCCCCGGGGCTGCTACTGTCGCCGATGAGGCCGTCAGCGCCGACGTGTCGTCGACGAGAAGGAAAAGGATTGCCCGTGACCTCTGCTTCTCGTTCACCCTCCGCGGGCCGGGCCAGACTCGCCGATGTGGCCGCGCTCGCGGGCGTCAGCGTGGGCACCGCGTCGAAGGCGCTGAACGGCGGCGGGCGGATGCGGCCCGAGACCCGGCAGCGGGTGCTGGACGCGGTCGAGGCCCTCGGGTTCCGGCCCAACCAGTACGCGCAAAGCCTGCACACCGGGCGGAGTTGGACGGTCGGGCTGATGACGACGGACGGCATCGGCCGGTTCAGCACGCCGGTGCTGCTGGGTGCCGAGGACGCGCTCGGAGCCGGCAAGATCTCGGTGCTGCTGTGCGACACCCGGGGCGACGCGATCCGCGAACAGCACCATCTGCGCAACCTCATGGACCGGCGGGTGGACGGCATCATCGTCACCGGCCGCCGCACCGACCCCCGCCCGCCGCTCACCGGCGTCGACGAGGTCCCGGTGGTCTACGCGCTGTCCCCGTCCACCGACCCCGACGACACCTCCGTCGTCTCCGACGACGAGGGCGGCGCCCGCCTGGCCGTGGAACATCTGCTGGCCACCGACCGCACCCGGATCGCGCACATCACCGGCCCGGCCCATCACGCCGCGGCCCAGGACCGGGCCCGGCACGCGATCGACCACCTGAAGGGTGCCGGGCTCGAACTCGCCACCGGGCGCGTCCACTTCGGCGAGTGGAGCGAGGCGTGGGGTCGTCGCGCCGCCGACGCGGTCCTGCGCACGGCGCCCGACACCGACGCCTTCTTCTGCGGCAACGACCAGATCGCCAGGGGTGTCACCGACGCGCTGCGCGAGCGCGGGGTGAGCGTCCCCGTCGACATCGCCGTCGTCGGCTACGACAACTGGGACACCATGTCCCTGGCCAGCCGCCCGCCCCTCACCACCATCGACATGAGCCTCGACGAGATCGGCCGGATCGCGGCCCTACGGCTCCTGGAGGCGATCGACGCCGACCCGGCACCCGGGCTGCACACGGTGCCGTGCCGGTTGGTGGTGCGGGAGTCCAGCTGAGGAAGTCGTGGGAGAGCGGCGTCAGTTGGCGGCGCGATCGAAGTCGTAGGAGAACGGCGTCAGCTGGCCGCGCGATCGGGGAACAGGGCGTCCAGCGCCTCCCGTTGCTCCCGCCCCACGAACTGCACGAGTCCCCGCCTGACCGTCTCGGCCAGTGACCCGGAGGCCTCGCGCAGCAGCTCGCGGGCCTTCTCGGTGAGGGCGACCTCGATGCCGCGCTTGTCGCCGCAGACGGACTTCCGGGTGACCAGGCCCGCGTGCTGGAGACAGGCGATCTGATACGTCAGCCGGGTCTTGGGCCGGCCCAGCAGCTCCGCGATCCGGGTCATCCGCAGCCCCTCCTTGGGCTGCTCGGCCAGCAGGCACAGCACCAGGAACTCGTCGTGCGACACGTCCAGGTTCCCCTTCACGACCGAGCGGAGCTCCTGCTCCACCGCACCCGTCGCCGCCAGCAGCAGCATCCAGGCACGCAGCTCGGGCGGGAGCAGCCCGTCGGCCTGCAGGGAGGGGCATTGGGGCTGGTCGGCGGGATGCTCAACAGGGTCGGCCATGGTGTCGAGTCTACCTGTTGTCCAATTTTGGAGGAGGTGGTTGTCCAGATTTGGATAATGGGCTAGCGTGAGGCTCATTCAAATTTGGACTACCGGAACCAGTGGGAGAGATCATGACCGTCGCCGTCGAAACCGGGGTGTGGCAGCTCGACCAGGCCGTCTCCACCGTGGGGATCAGCCACAAGACGATCTGGGGCCTGGTCAACGTGAAGGGCACCTTCGGCACCCTCAGCGGTCAGGGTGAGGTCCGGGGCGACGGATCCGCGATCGGCACGCTGACCCTGGACGCCGCCTCCCTGGACACCAAGAACCCCAAGCGCGACAAGCATCTGCGGTCCGCCGACCTGTTCGACACCGACAAGTTCCCGGAGATCACCTTCGCCGTGCGCAGCGCGGAACTGCGCGACGGTGACACCGTGCACGTCGTCGGTCAGCTGACCGTCCACGGCATAAGCCGCCCCCAGACCTTCACGGCCCGCCTCAAGGACGCGACCGGCGAAGCACTCACTCTGGACACCGAATTCACCGTGGACCGCGACCAGTTCGGCCTGGGCTGGAACCAGCTGGGCATGCTGCGCGGCCTGACCACGGTCACCGCCTCGCTCCGCTTCCTGCGTACGTCCGCCGCCTGACGGACCGTCAACGCGTCGGCTGCAGCCGGACGTCCGAACTGGACAGTGTCTGCGGGGTGGCGGTGAACGCGCGCACCCGGATCCGGACGGTCTTGTGAGGAAGGGTGAACTTCCCGCCGGGCGGACGGAGTTCGATGCTCACCGTGCTGTGCGCGGGCAGCGTCGCCGGACCGCCCACCTGGGACCAGAACCTGCTCATGCCCTGGCCCGTGGTGAGCATGTAGTGCGGCGAGAGCGCGGTGCCGGACGTGTTGGTCACCCGGACGGTCAGCCGGGTCACGACGGTGGGCGCCGCGCGCCGCACCTCGGCGAGCTTCATGCTCATCGGCGGTGCCCCCGTCGCCGCCACGGCCGCACTCGCCAGCGCGGGCGTGACCAGCAGCACGGCCGCCGCGACCCGGGCCCGGAGCCGGTGCGGACCGGACAGCAGCCGGGGGCGCGGCTGCCACGCGTCGCGGAACTCCGAGAGGGGCGTGGTGACCGCCGCCGCCAGCCACAGCGGGGTCATCATCAGGTAGTAGCCGTCCTGCGAGCGGGTCGCCAGGAAGAAGGCGCACCAGGGCAGGACCGTCGCCGCCGGGCCCAACCGCCGTACGAACAGCACGAACACGGCGAGCAGGCCGGCCGCCAGCAGCATGCTCGCGTGGGAGTACCAGTCGAGGCGGTCGCTGCCGTTCGTGAAGTACAGCGAGATGTCCACCAGGCCCTGGCCGTGCACCACCGCGCCCTGCGTCAGCGGCAGCGCGATGCCTTCCAGCCAGGTGCCCGGCTCGTGCACGATGAAGTACGTGTTGATCAGCAGCCATACGGTGACGGCGATGCCGACGATCCGTAGCAGCACCAACGCCGCCTGCCGGGCGCCCAGTTCACCGCGGCGCACCGCGTAGATCCCGGCGAGCAGGAACGGCGTGAGGAACCAGGGGAGTTGCTGCGCCGCGCAGGCCGCCCCCAGGCATACGGCCTGGGCGATCCCGGCAGGGCCGAGCCGGCCGCCCCTGCCGATCCGGGGCCAGCGGATCACCACCGGTACCAGCAACGCCATGGCGAGGACGGCGGGGTAGCCCTGGCGGCCGTAGGTCGGCAGCAGGCCGAGGCCCAGGCACGCGATGGTGGCCGCGGGCCGCCACTGGGTGGGCAGCAGCCGCCACATGAGGACCGCGCCCGCGATGAGCGCGCCGGTGGCGACGGCCGTCGCGGGGGCGCCGCCGTGCCCGATCCACAGCAGGGGCGCCGTCAACAGCGTTTCCAGCGGCGGATATCCGTAGGTGTAGTCGTAGCCGCCGCTCACGGTCGGGGTCAGCGCGACCCCTCCGGAGTGGAAGAGCCACGGCCAGGGCTGTCCGTAGATCGGGTGCCCGGCGACCAGTTCCTTGGCGGCCTGGGTGGTGAGGACCGCCTCGTCGCCGCCGTTGTGGAACACGGACCACGCGGACAGCGTCAGCAGGACCGCCGTCACCAGCACGATGAGGTCGATCCGGGCCAACGACCGCGCCCGGCGCACCACCAGGGCCATGACGCCGCACACCAGGATCGAGACGTAGCACAGGGAGACCGCCGCGGCCACGACGAGCCGGTGGCTGGCGGCCTGCGTCCACACCGGGCGGACGCCGATGAACAGACTGATGTCGGCGAGCAGAGTGAGGATGCGGTGCCACTGCGCGGGAGGTTCCGGGGCGGACACCGCCGACTGTGTCCGCCGACCGGGTGTCACCTGTGGTGTTTCTGCCAAGTGCACGACATAGGAGGCTAATCGGCCCTGGTGAGCGAGGTGTCGCGAGTCGTGAAGAGTCCGGTGTGAGGGCGGTAAGAAGTCCGCTTTTGTGGCGGGAAAGCCGCAAAAGCGAACGGCATTGTTCAACTGACCGAAGCCATCAGTTCATTCAGTAAACATCGCGCACATACCGTTTGGCCGCCGCCAGTTGCTTCACGTACGCGGCCGCCTCGGTCTCGTCCAGCCCGCCGTGCGCGACCGCGATGTCGCGCAGCGCCCGGTCCACGTCCTTCGCCATCCGCGAGGCGTCGCCGCACACATAGAAGTGGGCGCCCTCCTGCAGCCAGTGCCACAACTCCGGCCCGTGCTCCCGCATCCGGTCCTGCACGTACACCTTGGCGCGCTGGTCGCGCGAGAAGGCCGTGTCGAGGCGGTCGAGGGCGCCCTCGGCAAGCAACGCCGTCAGCTCCTCCTCGTAGTAGAAATCCGTCGCGCGGTGCTGCTCGCCGAAGAACAGCCAGTTCGGCGCGGGATGCCCGAGCGCCTGCCGCTCCTGAAGGAAGCCGACGAACGGCGCGACCCCGGTGCCGGGTCCGACCATCACCATCGGCGTCGAGGGATCGGCGGGCGGCCGGAAGTGCGGCGAGCGTTGCACGAACACCGGCACCTCCGTCCCCGCATCGGCATCGGCCAGGAACGGTGAGCAGACCCCGCCGCGCGGACGGCCGTCGAGATTCTCGTAACGCACCACCGACACCGTCAGTGAGACGCTGTGCGGGTCGACGAGTGGGCTGGACGAGATCGAATACAGGCGCGGCTGAAGCCTCTTGAGGACTCCGGCCCATTCCACGGCACTCGCACGCACCGGATGCTCGGCCAGCACGTCCACCGCCTGCCGCCCCCAACTCCACTTCGCCAGCCCGTCCTTGTTGTCGGGCCGCAGCAGCCTGCGCAACTCCCGGTCGTCCCGCGCCCGTTCGGCCACGAACCGGAGCAGGTCCGGGGTGATCCGGGTGATGTCCAACTGCCGGTGGAGTGCTTCGGCGAAGGGGAGTTCTCCCATGCCTTCCAGTGCTACGACCGCCCCGGCATCGGTGCCGGTGGCGGCGAGCCATTCGTCCACCAGGGAGGGGGAGTTGACCGGCCGCACGCCGAGTGCGTCACCGGTCTCGTACGTCAGGTCCGTGCCGCTGGTGTCGAAGGTGAACCGGCGGACTTCCTTGCCCGCGCCGGGTCGGCTCAGCAGCAGGTTGCCCACGAGACGAGCGGTGGTGAGGGTGTGTTTCGGGGTGCGGGGCGGTGATTCAGGGGTCCCGGTGTCGGTGCCCAGCGCGTCGAGTACCTGGCCGAGCCACGCGTCCGCCGACGGCTCGAAGTCCGGCTCGCAGTCCGCACGCGGAGTCAGCCGTACCCCGCCCAACTCGTCGAGCCGCGCGTCCAGTCGGCGCCCGTGCCCGCAGAAGTCGTCGTACGACGAGTCGCCCAGGGCGAGCACCGCGAACCGCACTCCGTCCAGCCGGGGCGCCTGCTCGTCGGCGAGTGTGTCCCAGAAGCCGGAGCCGTTGTCCGGGGCGTCGCCGTCACCGAACGTGCTGGTGATGAAGAGGAGATCGGCGTCACCCGGGAGCGTGCCGACGTCGGCCTGGTCCATGCCGACCAGGGTCGCCCGGTGCCCGGCCGAGCCCAGCCGCTCGGCGGTGGCCGCCGCCAACTCCTCAGCGTTACCGGTCTGCGAGGCCCACAGGACGACTATCTGCCGTCCGATTTGCGGCTGTTGACGCGGAGGAGCGGGCGTCGACCTCGAATACATCCCCGCGAGAACGCCGTTGACCCACAGCGCGTGCTCGGTACTGAAGGGCGCGTCCGGCGGCAGCACGGGCACACCCGGGGCGCCGGATGCGATACCCGCGAGGAAGCCGGTCAGGTAGCGGCGTTCCTGCGAGGTCAGGACGGGCGGCGGGGCGAGATCGAGGCCGAAGGGATTCGTGCCCGGGGTCACGGCGGTCGGGACGACGACCTCCGCGGGCGCCGGCGCCGGTGCCGCACTCGCCACCTTCGCCAGCGACACCGCGCACACCTTGAACTCCGGCTGGAACGACACCGGATCCACCGCGTCGTTCGTCACCGCGTTGACACTCAGATACTCGCCGAAGAGGTCGTTCCAGTGGAACGGCGCGAAACAGCCCCCGGGCCGCACCCGGTCGGTCACCACCGCCGGCAGCACCGCCCGCCCCCGCCGCGACGCGACCTCCACCGAGTCGCCCTCCGCGATGCCCAACTCCCGCGCGTCCTGCGGATGGAGCTCCACGAAGGGCCCGGGGTTCAGCTTGTTGAGCTTGGCGACCCTGCCCGTCTTCGTCAGCGTATGCCACTGGTGCTGAAGCCGTCCGGTGTTCAGCACGAACGGGTAGTCGTCGTCGGGCAGTTCGGCGGCCGGCATATGAGGGCGGGCGTGAAAGGCGGCCCGTCCACTGGCAGTCGGGAAGCGCAGCTCATTCCCGCCCACGTACCGGATGGGGTTGCGGTCCGGCCCGTCCTCCTGCGCCGCCGGCCACTGCACCGGCGTGGCCCGCAGCCGCTCGTACGTCACCCCGCGCAGATCCCACCCGGTCACCGGGTTCCAGAACTGCCGTATCTCCTCGAAGACTTCCTCCGCGCTGTCGTACGTGAAGCCCTTCTCGTACCCCATCGCGCAGGCGACGGCCGCGATGAGCCGCCAGTCGGCCGTCGCCTCGCCGGGCGGGTCGACGACGGGACGGGCCAGTGTGAGGGTGCGCTCGCTGTTGACGAGGACGCCCTCGGACTCGGTCCACATCGCGCCGGGCAGGACGACATCGGCGTACGCGTTGGTCTCGGTGTCGGCGAAGACGTCCTGGGTGACGACGAACTCGGCTGCTTCCAGGCCCTCGATGACGGTCCGTCGGTTGGCGACCGAGGCGACCGGGTTGGTGCAGATGATCCAGCAGGCCTTGATGTCGCCGTCGGCCATCTTCCGGAACATCTCGACGGTGCCCCGGCCGACGCCGTCCGCGCGGATCGTGTCGGGCGCCAGGCCCCACAGCTCCTCGGTGAACTCCCGTTCCTGCGCGACGAGTACGGACCGCTGACCCGGCAACCCCGGGCCCATGTAGCCCATTTCACGGCCGCCCATCGCGTTCGGCTGGCCGGTGAGGGAGAACGGGCCGCTGCCCGGACGGCAGATCGCGCCCGTCGCGAGATGCAGGTTGATGAGGGCGTTGGTGTTCCATGTGCCGTGCGTGGACTGGTTGAGCCCCATCGTCCAGCAGCTCATCCACTCGCCCGCCCCGCCGATCAGCCGGGCCGCCGTACGGATGTCGTCCTCGGCGAGACCCGTGAGGGCGGCGACGGCGTCCGGCGGGTAGTCGGCGAGGAACGCGGGCAGCGCCTCCCAGCCCTCGGTGTGCGCGGCGATGAACTCCGGGTCCGTGTGCCCGTTCTCGTGCAGCAGATGCAACAGGCCGTTGAGCAGGGCGAGATCGGTGCCCGGCGCGATCTGCAGGAAGAGGTCGGCCTTCGCCGCCGTGGCGGTCCGGCGCGGGTCGACGACGATCAACTTGGCGCCCGCCTTGACCCGTTCCATCATCCGCAGGAAGAGAATCGGATGGCAGTCGGCCATGTTCGAGCCGATGACCAGGAACACGTCCGCCCGCTCGAAGTCCTCGTAGGACCCCGGCGGCCCGTCCGCGCCCAGCGACGACTTGTATCCGGCGCCCGCACTCGCCATGCACAGCCGGGAGTTGGACTCGATCTGGTTCGTCCGCAGGAACCCCTTGGCCAGCTTGTTCGCCAAGTACTGCGCCTCCAGGCTCATTTGCCCGGAGACATAGAGGGCGACCGCGTCCGGCCCGTGCTCGTCGACGATCCCCCGCAGCCGCCGCGCGGTCTCGGCGACGGCGTCGGCCACGGGCGCGGAGACCGGCTCCGCGCCCCGCTCGTCCCGCACCAGCGCGCCGGTCAGCCGACCCGGCGCGGCGAGCATCTCGGCCGTGGTCGCGCCCTTGGTGCACAGCCGGCCCGCGTTCGCCGGGTGCGCCTTGTCGCCGGACGCCCTGAGGACCGTACGCCGACCGTCGGGACCCGCCCCTACGTCGAGCAGCATGCCGCAGCCCACACCGCAGTACGAGCAGACCGTCCGTACCTGCTGCGTCCTGGGCGTCGTCATGCCGTAGACCGTACGAATTGCCCGTTACGCCGATGTCACGTGGCTCGATCATGAGGGGTTACGCGCACTGCACAACCGTCCGGGGGCCACTGTGAGATGCGCCAGATCTTGTCGCGGAGTGTGTCGCTGGTGGGCCGAACGGGTGACAGTGCGCAACAATTGCCGGATGCAGACTGCCAGCGCGACCCAGGACGGAGCATGCCGGTGAACAGCCACGATGTCACCGACGAACAGTGGGAGGGGCTCGCCCAGGTAGTGCCGCTGCGAGGGCGGGACGCCTGGCCGTCCGCCGTGAGCCACCGTTCCATACCCGAGGCCGAGACCGAGCCCCGCCGCCGCTTCGTCGTCCTCCGGGTGAACGTGTTCGGGGACGCCCGCGAGGTCGCGGAGACCCTGATGGCGGGCATACCGGTGCTCCTCGACCTGACCGGCGCGGAGACCGATGTGGCCAAGCGGGTGCTGGACTTCAGCACGGGCGTCGTCTTCGGCCTGGCGAGCGGAATGACCCGCGTCGACCGGAACGTGTTCCTGCTCACACCCCCGGGCACCGAGGTGCGGGGACTGATGGAGGGGGCGGGAGTCCCGGGCGTGTGAGGCCGGTGGCAGACGTGATCCCCCGATCGTAGGAAGGTTCCCCGGGCGGAACGGTTCACCTGCCAGCGGAGGCCTACGGTCCGGATATGGCAGTGTCGCCCCAGTCCTCCCCGTCCTCCCAGCCGTGCGAGTCCCGTGTGCCGCCGCAGGCGCCGCCGCCGGAAGCCGTCTCGCCCCGGCCCTCGCCGACGGGCCCCGCGCGCCCCGAGGCGCACTCCGACCGACCGCACCTCACCGAGCTGCGGCTGTCGGCGTTCGCCACGCACCGAGGAGCCGCCTTCCCGCTCGGGCCGCTCACCCTCTTCGCCGGGCCCAGCGGGTGCGGCAAGACCAGCGCGCTGCGGGCCTACGAGGCACTCGCGCGGCTCGGCGGCGGGGGCGAGCTGGGGGAGGTGTTCCCGGACCCGGTCGCCTGTGTCCCGGAGCGCGCCCGGCCCGACGCCCAGCGCCGGCGCGGGTTCCGCATCGGCTGTACGGCGGACGGGCCCGAGGGTCCGGTACGGCTCGACGTCGCCGTCCAGGCCGAGCCCGAACTGCGCATCGTGGGCGAGCGGTTGACGTCCGGCGGGCTGGTCCTCCTGGAGACCGCGCTGCGCGACCCCTCGCGCCGCTCGGTCCAGGCCGCCTGGCACACGGCGGGCTCCTCGCCGGTCACCCGCGCCCCGCTGCCGGACGACCGGCTCGGCACCGCCCTGCTGCCGTTGCGCGTCGCCGGCAAGACGGACGGGCAGCGCCAAGTCCTCGCCGCCGCCGAACAGATGGTGGTCGCCCTGCGCTCCGTCTTCGCCTGCGATCCGGCACCCGAGCGGATGCGCGCGGCCGTGCCGATCGGCGACGGGCGGCTGCTGCGGGACTGCGGCAACCTCGCCGACGTGCTGTGGCGCACCCGGTCCGAGTGCGGGCGACGGCACGCGCAACTCGTCACGGCGGTACGCACCGGCTGCGCCGGACCCGTCGTGGACCTCCTCGCGGAACCCCTGGGCAACGGCCTGCTCCGTGCGGTGCTCGACCGCGGCGACGGCCTGCGCACCGGCTTCGAACGGCTCGGCGACGGCGAACTCCGGTACGCGGCACTGGCGTTGGTGCTCCTCACCGGCCCCGGCGTCCTGGAGGTCGACCCGCCCGGCGAGGTCCCCGCCGCGATGCAGACCCTCACCGTCCTCGCCGACGGCCTCGACCGCGGAGTGGACGTACGGCAACGGGCCGAACTCCTGCGGCTCGCGACGCGCATGTGCGAACGCGGTCACATCCGCCTGGTCGGCGCGGTGAGCGACGCATCCTGGGCCACTCGGACCGACGGCGTCACAGTGGTACACCTGGAGCCGTGACAGAACATCTCGACGTGGCGAAACTGCAGCGCAGACTGGCCGAGTTCGCGGCCACGCGGAACTGGCAGCCGTACCACACCCCCAAGAACCTCGTCGCCGCGCTCAGCGTGGAGGCCTCCGAACTCGTCGAGATCTTCCAGTGGTTGACCCCCGAGGAGTCGGCACGGGTCATGGACGACCCGGACAGCGCGCACCGGGTGACGGACGAAGTCGCCGACGTCCTCGCGTACTTGCTGCAACTGTGCGAGGTGCTCGGCATCGACCCGCTCGCCGCACTCGACGCGAAGATCGACCGGAACGAGCACAGGTTCCCGGCGCCGTAGCCGCAAGTCCTCGCCGTAGTCGATCGATTGGGGGAGTCCGCGCGTCCATTTTCACTCTCCGGAGTCATTCATCTGTCCGCAACCGATTTGTTGTCCACAGATTTCCGCCTTCCTCTGGCTTTTCGTCTCAGGGACTCTCACTCTGGGTAGTGGACAAGGGAGTTCGGGCGGACGTGCGAACAGCACGTCGGGATATGACGGGGGCAGCGCATGGACGCGATGCGGCTCATCGTGACGAGCAGGCGCGCCCTGGCCGGAAGCGGCGACGTGCCTCAGACCATGACGGAGGTGTGGCAGGCGCAGGCCCTCGCCCAGGCGATAGGCAGCCGCCTCGCGGTCTTCGGCCCGCCCGAACTGCGGGGCGAGGCACTGGGGTTGACCGAGCTGGCGGGCCGGGGCTGCGGAGTGCTCGACACTCCCGTGCTCGCCGTCGAGGACTTACGCGCGGCCCAGCTCACGGAGTTGGGCGACGCCCGCCTCGCCCTGCTGTGCCTGGGCGGGCTGCTCGGCGAGGTCGGCATCGCCCTCGTCGGCGTCGCCTGCGCGGCGGACGACGAGGGCACGTACTGGCAGTGCATGGAGGCGATCGACGCGGCGGACGAGTCCCGGGACCGGGTCCTGGAGATGCTCCGAAGACTGGCGGACCGGGAGCAGGGGATACCGGAGCGGGAGGCGGGGTGACGGTGCGGGGGAGTTGCGTTCGTAGGGTCTGCGCGACGCCGTCGTGGCTGGTCGCGCAGTTCCCCGCGCCCCTTTAGGGGCGCCTCACGTGGCCTGTGCTGATTGTGTCGGCTCCGTGGTTCCGGCCGACTGCAGGTCCGCGTCCAGGGCGGACAGGTCCGCGTTCAAGGACGCCATCAGCTCCTCCATCTGCTGCAACAACCCCTTCGGTTGTGCAGGCCCGGCCTGCTGTGGCACGGCTTCTTCGGACATGACGGCCTCCTCGGCCCGTGGCCTCCCCACCTGGGAGGAGGCCGATGCGGGTGTCGCCCCGACGTCGTCCTGCCGGTGCGGGAATCCGGGCGGTCCGGCTCCGCCCGAGCCAACGATCATCAACGGGGCCGGTCACTGGCGCGGGCGGCCCCCGTGCGCACGGTTGACGTAATTTCACCCGACCGGGGACGAGAGGGGCCGGAGGGACCGGTGGGGTTGACCGGCACCCGGGCGTGCAGGATGGAGGCATGGATCTTCGCATCTTCACCGAGCCCCAGCAGGGGGCGACCTACGACACCTTGCTCGCCGTGGCCAAGGCCACCGAAGACCTCGGCTTCGACGCCTTCTTCCGCTCCGACCACTACCTCGCCATGGGCTCCGGTGACGGCCTACCCGGCCCCACCGACGCCTGGATCACCCTGGCCGGCCTCGCCCGTGAGACCAAGCGCATCCGCCTGGGCACCCTGATGACGGCCGCCACCTTCCGCCTCCCCGGCGTCCTCGCCATCCAGGTCGCGCAGGTCGACCAGATGTCGGGCGGCCGGGTCGAACTCGGCCTGGGCGCGGGCTGGTTCGAGCAGGAGCACAAGGCGTACGGCATCCCGTTCCCGAAGGAGAAGTTCGCCCGCCTGGAGGAGCAGCTGGCGATCGTCACCGGGCTGTGGGAGACCAAGCCCGGCGACACCTTCGACTTCCACGGCACGCACTACGACCTGACCGACTCACCCGCGCTGCCCAAGCCCGCGCAGGCGAGGATCCCTGTGCTGATCGGCGGTCACGGCGCGAGCCGTACCCCGAAGCTGACGGCGCAGTTCGCCGACGAGTTCAACATGCCGTTCGCCTCGGTCGAGGACAGCGAGAGGCAGTTCGGCCGGGTCCGCGCCGCCGCCGAGGAGGCCGGCCGCAAGGCCGACGACCTCACGTACTCCAACGCCCTCGTGGTCTGCGTCGGCAAGGACGACCAGGAGGTCGCCCGCCGCGCCGCCGTGATCGGCCGCGAGGTCGACGAACTCAAGGCCAACGGCCTGGCGGGCACCCCGTCCGAGGTCGTCGACAAGATCGGCCGCTACGCCGAGATCGGCGCCGAGCGCCTCTACCTCCAGGTCCTCGACCTCGCCGACCTGGACCACCTGGAGCTGATCTCGGCCCAGGTGCAGTCGCAGCTGTCGTGACACCGTGCGGGCGGGGTGCCGAGCCCCGCCCGCCGCGCCCACCCCTCCCCGAAAAAGTGTGACACTTTCGGGGAAACTGACACACTTTTCCAGGACTCCTACCTTGCCCCCGCCCCGGCGGAGGCCGCAGCAGGCACCTCCGCGTCGACGCGGGGCCGCCGTCCCGGCAGGAACGCGGCCAGTACCAGGGCCGCCAGGGACGCCGCCGAACCGATGCCCATGATCACGCGGAAGCCGTTGTGGGAGGGGACGGTGAGGGAGCCGAAGTCCGTCGTCATATGGGCCAGTACGACTCCGGCGACGGCGCTGGACGCGGACGTACCGATGGACCGCATCAGGCTGTTGAGGCTGTTCGCGGCGGCCGTCTCGGACAGCGGCACGGCCCCCATGATGAGCGCGGGCATCGCGCCGTAGGCGAAACCGACCCCGGCGGAGATCACACAGCACACCACCACGACCTGCCAGACCGCGGCCATCATGACGACCCCCAGGGCGTAACCGGCGGCCACGACGAGCGCGCCCAGCATCAGGGTGACCTTGGGTCCGGCAGCCGCCGAGATCCGGGCGGAGAGCGGCGCGGTCGCCATCATGACCAGGCCGGACGGGCCGAGCGCGAGCCCCGCCGCGAGCACGGTCTGACCGAGGCCGTAGCCGGTGAGCGTGGGCAGTTGGAGCAGCTGCGGCACGGCCAGCGACATCGCGAACATGGCGAAACCGAACACCACGGACGCGAGGTTGGTCAGCAGGACCTGGCGGCGCGCGCTGGTCCGCAGATCGACCAACGGCCGTACGGTACGCAGCTCCCACCAGCCCCACGCCAGCAGCACCGCAACTGCCATGGCGAACAGGCCCGTTGTCGTGCCGCTGCCCCAACCCCAGTCCGCCCCCTTGGAGATGGCCAGCAGCAGACACACCAGACCGATCGACATCCCGACGCCGCCCACCACGTCGAACCGGCCCCCGCTGCGCACCGCCGACTCCGGTACGAGCGTCACGACGAGCACGGTCACGACGGCACCGAGCAGCGCGGCCGTCCAGAACAGCACGTGCCAGTCGGCCTTTTCGGCGATGAACGCGGCCGTGGGCAGCCCGAGCGCACCGCCCACCCCCAGCGACGCACTCATCAGCGCGGTCGCCGATCCCAGCCGCTCGGGCGGCAGTTCGTCCCGCATGATGCTGATGCCGAGCGGAATGACCGCCATCGAGAACCCCTGGAGCGCCCGCCCCACGATCATCGGCGCGAGCGAGTCGCTGAGCGCGCCGACCACCGAACCGACGATCAGCAGCACCAGGTTGACCAGCAGCATCCGCCGCTTGCCGTACATGTCCCCGAGCCGCCCCACGACCGGGTTCGCGACGGCACCGGCGAGCAGGGTCGCGGTGATCGCCCAAGTGGCGTCGGACGGCGAGGAGTTCAGCAGTTTCGGGAGTTCGGGCACGATCGGGATGATCAGCGTCTGCATCAGCGAGACGGTGATCCCGCCGAGAGCCAGGACCCAGACGACGGCGCCGGAGCGCGAGGGCCCGGCCGCGTCGACGGGATCGGGTGGGGAGGGGGCGCTGGACGCGGACATGGCGAAGCCTCCGGCTGATGCGTGCGACACGGGGCGGGGCTGGACGAAATGAGTCTGGCATGTTTTTCGTATGACGTACGCAAAATAGTCGGAGCCCGGAGGGAGAGGTACCGGAGCGGTAGCCTTCTGCTGTCCGGGCGAGGCCGTCGTGGACGGAGAGGCGCAGTCGATGACGCAGGTGGCGACGGGTCCGGGCCGCAGGGGCAGAGGGCGCCCGCCCCGGCTGTCGCGGGAGCGGATCGTCGAGGGCGCGGTCGAGGTGCTGCTCGCCGAACCGGCCGTCTCCGTCACCATCAAGCGCGTGGCCGACGTCGTAGGCGCCGCCCCCATGGCCCTCTACCGCTACTTCCCGGACCGCGACGCCCTCCTCCAGGCAACCGCCGACCACGTCCTGGAAGCCATGCAGCGCGACCCCATCGCCGACGGCCCCTGGCCGGACCGGCTCCGCGCCTGGATGCGAGCGGGGCACGCCAACCTCCGCCCCTACCCGCAGCTCATGCCGTACATGACGACCACCCGGCACCCCGCCTGGCTCCCCGGCCTGACCCGGCTGCGCGAGATCCTCACCCCGGCCGGCCTCTGCGACGAGGACCTGGCCCTCGCCGTGGCGCTCATCTGCTCCACGATGCTCGGCCACGTCGTCTACGACGGCTACCGCAGGCCCGACGAGGAGATGACGGCCCTGCTCGACGAACTCCCCGCCCCCGACCCCACGGCGAACGCCCTGCGCCCCCTGCTCGCCGGCCTGCCCGCCGCCCACGCGCGTCTCTACGACACGATCCTCGACCAGACGGTCACGACGGTGGAACGCCTGGCGGCGAAGCCCGCGCGATAACGTGCCCCCGGATAACCGAAGGCGCAGTTCGCCCACCTTGTGCCAAGGTGAGACGGTCGTCCTGCCGAGCCCCCGGGATCACCGTCCCTGGGGGCTTTCGTACGCACGGCGCCCAGAACCGTCCATCCGTCGGAGAGGTCCTCCGCATGTTCCTGACGATCAGTACCACCGGCACACCCGAACGCCCCGCCACCGACCTCGGCTTCCTGCTGCACAAGCATCCCGACAAGGCGCAGGCGTTCTCCACGTCCTACGGCAAGGCGTACGTCCTCTACCCCGAGGCGGATGCCCAGCGCTGCACGGCGGCGCTGTTGCTGGAGGTCGACGCGGTGGCACTGGTCCGGCGCGGCAAGGGCAAGGGCCGCGGCGGCGCGCCCGACGCGGCACTCGCGCAGTACGTCAACGACCGTCCGTACGCGGCCTCTTCACTGCTCGCCGTGGCACTGAGCGCGGTCTTCTCCAGCGCCATGCGGGGCGTGTGCAACGCCCGCCCCGAGCGCGCCGGGCAGCCGCTGCCGCTGCGCGTCGAGGTACCCGCGCTGCCCGCCAGGGGCGGCACCGAACTCGTACGGAAGCTCTTCGCGCCGCTCGGCTGGACGGTCACCGTCGAACCGGTCGCGCTGGACGCCGAGTTCCCCGAGTGGGGCGACTCGCGCTACGTCGGCCTCGTACTGGAGTCGGAGACGCTGACCCTCGCCGAGGCGCTGCGCCACCTGTACGTCCTGCTGCCCGTGCTCGACGACGCCAAGCACTACTGGGTGGCGTCCGACGAGGTCGACAAGCTGCTGCGCGCCGGTGAGGGCTGGCTGCCCGCGCACCCCGAGCAGAAGCTGATCACCAGCCGCTATCTGTCCCGCCGTTGGTCCCTCACCCGGGAGGCCATGGAGCGCCTGGAACTGGTGCGGCTCGCAGAGGCCGACGACAGCGAGGTCGAGGAGATCGACAACGCCGTCGAGCCGGAGACGGAGGCCGAGGAGAAGCCGACGCCCCTCGCCGTGCAGCGCCGGGACGCGATCGTCGAGGCGCTCAAGGCGTCCGGTGCCGCCCGCGTGCTCGATCTCGGGTGCGGGCAGGGCCAGTTGGTGCAGACGCTGCTCAAGGACACCCGGTTCACGGAGATCGTCGGCACCGACGTGTCGATGCGCGCGCTCACCATCGCCGGGCGCCGCCTCAAGCTCGACCGCATGGGAGAGCGACAGGCCTCGCGCGTCCAGCTCTTCCAGAGCTCGCTCGCCTACACCGACAACCGCCTCAAGGGCTACGACGCCGCCGTGCTCAGCGAGGTCATCGAACACCTCGACCTGCCCCGACTGCCGGCCCTGGAGTACGCGGTGTTCGGCGCAGCCCGCCCGAGGACGGTCGTGGTCACGACCCCGAACGTCGAGTACAACGTCCGCTGGGAGACCCTCCCGGCCGGACACGTCCGGCACGGCGACCACCGCTTCGAGTGGACGCGTGCCGAGTTCGGGGAGTGGGCGGGGAAGGTGGCCCAACGGCACGGCTACGACGTCGAGTTCGTGCCTGTCGGGCCCGACGACCCCGAGGTGGGACCGCCCACCCAGATGGCTGTGTTCACCGTAAGTACCGTGAAGGAGGAGAAGGCCGCATGACGAACGAGACCCCCGCGAAGGTTCGCACCCTGCCCGTCACCGACCTCTCCCTCGTGGTGCTGATCGGCGCCTCCGGCTCCGGCAAGTCCACCTTCGCGCACCGCCACTTCAAGCCGACCGAGATCATCTCCTCCGACTTCTGCCGGGGCCTGGTCTCCGACGACGAGAACGACCAGAGCGCCACCCGGGACGCCTTCGACGTCCTGCACTACATCGCCGGCAAGCGCCTCGCCGCGGGCCGCCGCACGGTCGTCGACGCGACCAGCGTGCAGTCGGACAGCCGACGCCAACTGATCGACCTGGCAAAGCAGTACGACGTCCTGCCCATCGCCATCGTGCTCGACGTACCGGAGGAGGTGTGCGCCGAGCGCAACGCCGCCCGCGTCGACCGGGCCGACATGCCGCGCCGCGTCATCACCCGCCACACCCGCGAACTCCGGCGCTCCCTACGGGGCTTGGAGCGCGAGGGCTTCCGCAAGGTGCACATCCTGCGGGGCGTGGAGGACATCGAGAACGCCACCATCGTCACCGAGAAGCGCTTCAACGACCTGACCCACCTCACCGGCCCCTTCGACATCATCGGCGACATCCACGGCTGCGCCGCCGAACTGGAGACCCTGCTCGGCAAGTTGGGCTACGACGACGGCGTCCACCCGGCGGGCCGCACGGCCGTCTTCGTCGGCGACCTCGTCGACCGCGGCCCCGACTCGCCCGGCGTGCTGCGCCGCGTGATGTCGATGGTCGGCTCGGGCAACGCGCTGTGCGTGCCCGGCAACCACGAGAACAAGTACGGCCGCTACCTCAAGGGCCGCAAGGTGCAGCACACCCACGGCCTCGCCGAGACCATCGAGCAGATGGAGGGGGAGACCGAGGAATTCCACGCCCAGGTAAGGGAGTTCATCGACGGCCTCGTCAGCCACTACGTCCTCGACGGCGGCAAGCTCGTGGTCTGCCACGCCGGCCTGCCGGAGAAGTATCACGGTCGCACCTCCGGCCGGGTCCGCTCGCACGCGCTCTACGGCGACACGACCGGCGAGACCGACGAGTTCGGCCTGCCGGTGCGCTACCCGTGGGCCGAGGACTACCGGGGCCGTGCCGCGGTCGTCTACGGCCACACCCCGGTCCCGGACGCCACCTGGCTGAACAACACCATCTGCCTCGACACGGGTGCCGTCTTCGGCGGCAAGCTGACCGCGCTGCGCTGGCCGGAGCGGGAACTGGTCGACGTACCGGCCGAGCAGGTCTGGTACGAGCCGACCCGCCCGCTGCGCACGGAAGCACCCGGTGGACAGGACGGCCGCCCACTCGACCTGCCGGACGTGCACGGCCGACGGGTCGTCGAGACCCGGCACTCCGGCCGGGTGTCGGTCCGTGAGGAGAACGCGGCGGCGGCCCTGGAGGTCATGAGCCGTTTCGCGGTCGACCCGCGCCTGCTGCCGTACCTCCCGCCGACGATGGCACCGACGGCGACCTCGCACGTGGAGGGCTACCTTGAGCACCCGGCCGAGGCGTTCGCGCAGTATGCGCAGGACGGGGTCGCGCGGGTCGTGTGCGAGGAGAAGCACATGGGCTCGCGGGCGGTGGCGCTGGTGTGCCGGGACGCGGAGGCGGCGGCCAAGCGCTTCGGCGTGGACGGTCCGACCGGTTCGCTCTACACGCGCACGGGCCGACCGTTCTTCGACGACCAGGCGGTCACTGAAGAGATCCTCGGCCGACTGCGGACGGCGCTCGACGAGTCGGGCCTGTGGGCAGAGCTGGACACCGACTGGCTGCTGCTGGACGCGGAGTTGATGCCGTGGTCGCTGAAGGCGTCCGGGCTGCTGCGCGGTCAGTACGCGGCGGTCGGCGCGGCGGCGGGTGCGGTGTTCCCGGGTGCCCTGGCCGCGCTGGAGGGTGCCGCCGGGCGGGGCGTCGACGTGGACGCCCTGCTGTCCCGGCAGCGCGAACGCGCCGCCGACGCCTCGGCGTTCACGGACGCGTACCGCCGTTACTGCTGGACCACGGACGGCCTCGACGGCGTCCGGCTCGCCCCGTTCCAGCTCCTCGCGGTCCAGGGCCGCAGCCTCGCCGCACTCCCGCACGACGAGCAACTCGCCCTGCTGGACAGGCTGGTGGAGCACGACAGCACCGGCCTGCTGCAGACCACCCGCCGCCTGTACGTCGACACCGGCGACCCAGAGTCGGTACAGGCCGGCGTCGACTGGTGGCTGGAGATGACCGGGCGGGGCGGCGAGGGCATGGTCGTCAAGCCGGTCGGCGCGGTGGTGCGCAGCGAACAGGGACGGTTGGTGCAGCCGGGTATCAAGTGCCGTGGCCGTGAGTACCTGCGGATCATCTACGGCCCGGAGTACACGCGCGCCGACAACCTCGCCCGCCTGCGGGGCCGTTTCCTCAACCACAAGCGGTCGCTGGCGATCCGGGAGTACGCGCTCGGCCTGGAAGCCCTTGACCGGCTGGCGGAGGGGGAGCCGCTGTGGCGGGTGCACGAGGCGGTGTTCGGGGTGCTGGCGCTGGAGTCGGAGCCGGTGGACCCGCGGCTGTGACCTGGCCTGTGGGCCGGGGTGCCCACAGGATGCGCACGGCACCCTTGTGTCCCTCCCGTCTCCGTCCGTAGGGTGAACAGCCTTGTTGCGTACGGGAGTTCGGGAGGGGCGCGTCGATGGACATCAAGAAGACCGTGATCCGCGAGGAAGAGCGCACGAACCGCCGACCGGCCGTCATGGAGAAGCGGCCGACCCGCTGACCGGGCCAGGAGCGGAGGCGGAGGTCCGCGGAGAGGGCGGTATGCGCGTTCGGCTGGTGACCATGCCCTGGCATCCGATCGACCTGCCCTCGCTCCAGGTGGGCCTGCTGCACACTCTGCTGCGGCAGGCCCGTCCGGACGACGAGGTGAGCGAGTACCACGGCTCACTGCGCTGGGCGGAGCTGCTCCTTGAGCGGTCCGGCGGCCATCTGCGTCCCGGTGACTACGAGGCGGTCGGCAGCGACTCGATCTTCCACGGGCTCGGCGACTGGGTCTTCTCGGGCGTGCTGTACGACGACCCGGACTGGGGTGTCGCCCGCCTCGGGGACTACGCGGCGCAGCGCGGGATCTCCGTCGACACCGCTGCCGAAATGCGGCTCCACGCGGCCGAGTTCATCGACCGCAGCGCCACCGAGGTGCTCGCGGACGACCCCGAGGTCGTCGGGTTCACCACCACCTTCATGCAGAACGTGCCCTCCCTCGCGCTGGCCAAGGAACTCAAGCGCCGCCGCCCGGAACTCGTCGTCGTCTTCGGCGGCAGCAACTGCGACGGACCCATGGGGCACGCCCTGCACCGCAACCACCCGTTCGTCGACCACGTGGTGCGCGGCGAAGGGGAGTACGCCTTCCCCGCCCTCCTGCGCCACCTCGACGACGGCACGCCGCCCGCGGACGTCCCCGGCCTGTGCTGGCGGGACGGCGAGGTGTCCCGGGCCAACACGGAGACCCGGCGGACCGTGGCGCCCGCCGACATCCCCTCGCCCGACTACGACCAGTGGCAGGCGGACCTGGAGGCGTCCCCGGTCATCGAGTACGTGTACCCGAAACTGGTCGTCGAGGGGGCGCGGGGCTGCTGGTGGGGGGAGAAGCACCACTGCACCTTCTGCGGGCTCAACGGCTCCGCCATGGCCTTCCGCGCCAAGCCGGGGGAGCGGCTGTGGAGCGAGGTCGACCGCCTGGTGCGCCGGCACCGCATCCTCGACGTCGTCACCGTCGACAACATCATCGACATGGCGTACTTCAAGGACTTCCTCCCGCTCGCCGCCGAGAGCGGCTGGGACCTCCGGATGCACTACGAGGTCAAGTCCAACCTCACCCGCGAGCAGATCGAACTCCTGGGCAGAGCGGGCGCGGTGCTCCTGCAGCCCGGCATCGAGAGCCTGAGCAGCAGGGTCCTCGACCTCATGGACAAAGGGGTCGCCGGCGCCCGCAACATCCGTACGCTCCGGGAGTTCGAGAACCACTCGATAACCTGCACCTGGAACTACCTGTACGGATTCCCGGGCGAGACCGCCGAGGACTACGCCGCCGTCATCGAGCAGATGCCCGCGCTCGTCCACCTCCAGCCGCCGGGCGGCGCCCACCGCATCCAGCTCGAACGGTTCAGCCCGCACTTCACCGACCCCGGCCTCGGCTTCGGCAAACGCCGTCCGGCCGAGATGTACCAGCACGTCTACGACCTGCCCGAGGACGAACTCGCCGATCTGGTCTACCTGTTCGACACGGAGGACGCGGGCGTCGGCGGGGAGACGGAGGCGGCCCTCAAGAGGGCCGTGGAGGCCTGGATCACCGGGCATCCGGGATCGAGCCTGCTGATGGAGGACGAAGGGGACAGTGGGAGCGCCCTGTTGGTCCACGACCGGCGACACGGAATGCCGCACCGCACCCACCGCTTCACCGGCTGGCAGGCCGACGCGCTGTGCCGCCTGGAGGACGGCCGGACCGGGCCCGCGCTGCACCGGCTGCTGACCGGAGACGGACACGACGTCCCCGCCGGCGCGCTGGACGAGTGGCTGCGACAAGTCCTGTCGCTGGGGCTGGTGTTCCGTGACGGGCGGACGTACGTGGCCCTGCCGACGCGTGATCTGCCGGTCCGCATCGACCGCGGCCCGGCCGCGCAGGCGGCGGCGGGATGACCGGGCTCGGGCTGCCCGAGGGCGTCGCGCACCGCACCACCGGCCGGCGGATCGACGTGGCGGAGCCGCTCCGACTGGGCGCGGGAGGGCGGGAGACAGCGGTGGCCGTCCAGTTCCTGCGCGAGTGCCAGAGCCACGGCCTCGACACGCACTGGCGCACGGCGGACAACGAGACGGCGGACGGGAAGACGGCGGGCGGGGCGACGGCGTACGACGTACGGATCCTGCGCCACCTTCCGCCGCCCGCCGAACGCCCAGGTGAGACAGGCGAGTTGACGGACTGGCGGGCCGGGTATGCGTACGGGATGTTCTATCACCGTCGTGGCCCGGACTTCGTCTCCGTCATGGACCGCAGGAACCGCCCCGCCTCGGCGCGGTTCACCCTCGACCACCCCGATCTGATCGCCGCGTTCGACACCCTGCAGACGGCCACGCCCGTCGACGCGCTGACCCCCGTGCACCGGGAGGCTCTCGATCTGCTGGCGGCCGAGCGGCTCGCCCTGGTCACCGACGGCTGGGCGGTGGCCCTGCCACCGCGTCTGCGGCGCTGGCCCGTTCCCTGCACAGGTATCTGACGGATGTCCCTGCTGCTCGACGACCGCCCGTTGCGGCGGCACCGCCCCTTCGTGTTGCTGTGCGCGGAGCAGACCGCCGGCTCCGTGGGCCGGCAGGTCACGGCGCTCGCACTGACGCTGCTGGCCGTGACCGAGTTGGACGCCGGGCCGTTGGGCGCGGCGGTGATCCTGGCGCTGACGTATCTGCCCGGAGCGCTGCTGAGCCCGTTCGCCGGAGTGCTGGTCGACCGGGTGCGGCTGCGCCGGCTGCTGGCGCTGGCCACGTCCGCGCAGGCTCTCGTCGTCGGATCGGTGCCGTTCGCCGCTGCCGTGGGTCGGGTGACCTGGCCGCACGTCTACGTGGTCGCGGGCGTCTCCGGCGCCCTGACCTTCACCCTCTCGGTCGGTCTCCAGGCCGCGCTGCCCCGGGTCGTCGGCCCCGAGCGGCTGCTGGGCGCCAACTCGGTGCTGACCGGGGCCCGTACAGCGGGCCAGATCGGTGGACCGGCGCTCGGCGGTGTGCTCGTGGGTCTCGTCGGCGCCGCCCCCGCGCTGGAGGCGGGCAGCGCGGCGTACGCCGTGGAGGCGCTGCTGCTGTTCGCGTTGCCCGTCGCCCTCAACGCCCCGGTCGGCCGGCGGGGCGCCTCCGGCGAATCGCCGACTGCCGCGCTACGGGCGGGACTTGCCGTCGTACGCGGCGAATGGCAGCTGTGGCGCATGGTCCTCGCGGGCGCCGGGCTCAACCTCGGCAGCGGGGCCGCGGCTGCCCTCTTCGTGCTCTACGCGACCCGTGATCTGGGGCTGCCCGCCTGGCAGTTGGGCATCGTCTACGCCACGCTGAGCGCGGCCACGGTGATCGGAATCCTGCTGGCCGGGCGCCTCGGCAGAACCATGGGACTGTGGCGGGCGACCCGGGTCTGCGGGCTGCTCACGGGCGCCTCGGTGTTCCTGATCCCGGCCGCGTCCTGGGGCACCGCCTTCCCGCTCCTGCTCGCCTACCAGCTCTTCTACGGACTGTCCGGCACCGTCTGGGCGATCTCCATGACCACCACGCAGCAACTGGCCACACCGGCGGACATGCAGGGCCGTGTCGCGGGCTTCACCCAGGCCGCGCTTCTGGTGACGGTGCCGGTCGGAGCGCTGGGCGGCGGGGTGCTGGCGGCCTGGCTGGGCAATGTGCCGGTGCTCGTCGCGTCGGCGGCGGTGGCACTGGCGTCGGCGGCGACGATGTGGGCGCCGTCGGGGACGCGGGAGGGCGTCAGCCCGTCAGCCGCAGAGCCGTCGCCGCCCTCCCCACACGCACCGTCTGCCCCCACGTGAGCTCCAGCGCGTCCCCCTCCATCCCGTCCCCGAACACGATCAACTGCTCGGACTCGACGACGAGTTGGAGCGATGCCGAACCGGCCAGCTCACCGGCCACCAGCGACGTCCCGGTGACCGGTGACGGCCACGCCTCCCGCACGAACCACACCAGTCGGTCTTCCGAGGGGTGTGGCAGGGACAGGGCGCTGCCCCGCTCCTGCCACACCGACCGGAGCCAACCCGTGGCCCCGGTGCCCGTTCCCACGAGCACCCCGGAAGAAGCCTGGGCCTCGACGACACCCCCGTCGCCCTCCAGGCCCAGGCGGTATCTGGCCGTCTGATGTCCGACGGCTCCCAGATAGATCTCGTTGAGCGCGACCAGCCGCTGTGTGTCGTCGGCGACGGCCTCGACCATGGTGAGTTCGTCCACACCGGTACCGGCCGTGTGTACCGAGGGCAGCAGGGTGGCGGCGGCCGACGGGCGGTGCCGCACCAGGACGCCCGGGTTGCGGCCGGGGTCCGTGTCGAAGCCCAACACCGGTTGTCCGGTGAGGTACTTGGCGACGTTCGCGACCAGGCCGTCCTGCCCGACCACGACCACCACGTCCTCCGGTGCGAACAGGAACCGGTCCAAGTCGGCCCGCTCGACCTGCGTCTGACGCCAGGTCAGAGGGATCGCCGAGGACACTTCGGCCAGCGCCCGCCGCGTCCGGCGGTGCCGTTCGGCGACCTCCTCGATGTCCCGGCCCCGCGACTTCAGGAAGTACGCGGCCTGGCCGTGCGTCCCGTGCCGGGCCACCAACTCCTCGTACTCCGTGGTCCGGTGGACGAGGACGACCCGCGGGGCGAGACTCACTCCCGCTCTCCGGTACTGAGCTTGGCGAGCAGTCCCGTCAGCACGTCCGGCGAGATCGTGACGCTGTCGATGTTCGGCAGGTTCTCCGCGAGCCGGGTCCCGGTCAGCGCGTGCAGCATCGCGACGTCGACGTCGGCGTGCACCCGCAGCCACGCCGCCTGGGCCTGCGCCCGCGCGTCGCCCAGCTCGCGTGCACCTTCGGCCTCGGCACGGGCGAGCCGTACGGAACGCACCGCCTCCGCCTCCGCCCGCACCCCGTCCGCCGCCGCGTGCTCCTCGGCCTCGCGGCGGGCGTTCGTGCCGCGCTGGTCGACCAACTGCTCCTCGCGGCGGGCGAGTTCGATCTGGCTGTCCAGTTCGTTCTCGGCGATCGCCCGCTCCCGCTCGACGGCCACCGCCCGCCGTTCGTACGTGGCCCGGTCCGCCTCCTGCTGGATCTGCTCGCGCGCCGGGGTGCGCAACGCCCGCTCCACCTCGGGCTCCGGCCGGATGGCCATCACGCGGACGGCGACCACCTCGATGCCGGTGGCCGGCAGCCGCGCTTCGGCGCCGAGCCCCGCCGCGATCCGCTCCCGAACCGCCGTCACCCCGTCGACCAGCGCGGACGAGAGGGGCGTACGGGCGAGCACGGCCAGCGCGTGCTGCTGCGCCGTCTCCGTGAGCAGGGTGCCGAGTTGCTCAAGGGGCGCGCCTCGCCACACGCCCGTGTCCGGGTCGACGGAGAAGTCGAGCCGTGCGGAGGCCAGCGCCGGGTCGCTGATCCGGTAGGTGACGGTCGCCTGGACCGCCACGTCCTGGAAGTCGGACGTACGGGCATGGAAGGTCATGGCCAACTCCCGGTCGTCGACCGGCACTTCGGAGAGTGCGGCGGTCAACGCGCGGAACCAGAAGCTGAGTCCGGGGCCGTCGTGCAGCAGCTTGCCCGAGCGGTGGTGCCGGATGTGCGCCGTAGGAGCTCCGCGCAGGTGGCGCCAGCCCAGGCGCCGGGTGATGTCGGCCATCAGAGTTCCTCAGATCCCGTCAGTTCAGTTCCCGTGGGATCCCTCAGATCCCTCATCAATCTCGTCAGTAAGACGATAATCGTGCGAGCCACTTGTCGTCAAGGGGACGAAAAGAAGTGGTGGTACGTGAAGTGGTGGCGGTATGTGAAGTAAGGGGGTGAACCCGGCCCCGGATGGTCAGGATGGAGACATGGCACTCCATGTCGACTCCGAGACCGGGCGGCTCCGCCGCGTCATCCTGCACCGGCCGGATCTGGAGCTCAAAAGGCTCACCCCCGGCAACAAGGACGCCCTCCTCTTCGACGACGTGCTCTGGGTGCGCCGGGCGCGCGCCGAGCACGACGGCTTCGCGGACGTGCTGCGCGACCGAGGCGTCGCCGTCCACCTCTTCGGCGACCTGCTCGCCGAGTCCCTGGCGATCCCGGCGGCCAGATCGCTCGTCCTGGACCGCGTCTTCGACGAGAAGGAGTACGGCCCTCTCGCCACCGACCACCTCCGCGCCGTCTTCGAGGCCCTGCCCGCACCCGAACTGGCCGAGGCGCTCGTCGGCGGCATGACCAAGCGGGAGTTCCTGGAGGCTCACGCGGAGCCGATCTCCGTCCGCTTCCACGTCATGGACCTCGACGACTTCCTCCTGGCCCCCCTCCCCAACCACCTCTTCACCCGCGACACCTCCGCCTGGATCTACGACGGCGTCGCCGTGAACGCCATGCGCTGGCCGGCGCGGCAGCGCGAGACCGTCCACTTCGAGGCGATCTACCGGCACCACCCGCTCTTCCGCGCCGAGAAGTTCCACGTCTGGTCCGAGGGGCAGGCCGACTATCCGTCCACCATCGAGGGCGGGGACGTACTCGTCATCGGGAACGGCGCGGTGCTCATCGGCATGAGCGAGCGGACCACCCCGCAGGCCGTCGAGATGCTCGCGCACAAGCTGTTCGCCGAGGGCTCCGCGCGGACGATCGTGGCGCTCGACATCCCCAAGCAGCGCGCCTTCATGCACCTCGACACGGTGATGACGATGGTCGACGGCGACACCTTCACCCAGTACGGGGGGCTCGGCATGCTCCGGTCGTACACCATCGAACCGGGCGTAGGCGACAAGGAGTTGAAGGTCACCGACCATCCGCCGGAGCACATGCACCGCGCGATCGCCGCCGCCCTCGGTCTTGACGGGATCCGGGTCCTGACCGCCACCCAGGACGTGCACGCGGCAGCGCGCGAGCAGTGGGACGACGGCTGCAACGTCCTCGCCGTCGAGCCCGGCGTCGTCGTCGCCTACGAGCGGAACGCCACCACCAACACGTATCTGCGCAAGCAGGGCATCGAGGTGATCGAGATCCCCGGCAGCGAGCTGGGCCGGGGCCGGGGCGGGCCGCGCTGCATGAGCTGCCCGGTCGAACGGGATGCCGTATAGAAATTCGAGGTATCGTATAGAATTCCAATCGACCCTGCTTTTCCGTGTCCCCGTACCCCTGTACCCGCATCTCTGGAGCGCCCCCATGGCGACAGTCCCGACCGCCCTCGCCGGCCGCCACTTCCTCAAGGAGCTGGACTTCTCCGAGGAGGAGTTCCGCGGCCTGATCGAGCTGGCCGCCGAGCTGAAGGCCGCCAAGAAGGCCGGGGGCGAGACGCGGTATCTGCGGGGGAAGAACATCGCGCTGATCTTCGAGAAGACCTCGACGCGCACCCGCTGCGCGTTCGAGGTCGCCGCGGCCGATCAGGGCGCCTCGACGACCTACCTCGACCCGTCGGGCTCACAGATCGGGCACAAGGAGTCCGTGAAGGACACCGCGCGCGTGCTCGGCCGTATGTTCGACGGCATCGAGTACCGCGGGGACAGCCAGGCCGCCGTGGAAGAACTGGGCGCCTACGCCGGCGTCCCTGTATACAACGGGCTCACCGACGACTGGCACCCCACCCAGATGCTCGCCGACGTGCTCACCATGACCGAGCACAGCGACAGGCCGCTCAAGGAGATCGCCTTCGCCTACCTCGGCGACGCCCGCTTCAACATGGGCAACTCCTACCTGGTCACCGGCGCCCTGCTCGGCATGGACGTCCGGATCGTCGCCCCGAAGTCGTACTGGCCCGCCGAGGAGGTCGTCACCGCCGCCCGCGCGCTCGCCGAGCGGAGCGGTGCGCGCATCACGCTCACCGAGGGGGTCGAGGACGGTGTGGCGGGCGCCGACTTCGTCGTCACCGACGTGTGGGTCTCCATGGGCGAGCCCAAGCAGGTCTGGGACGAGCGGATCACGGCCCTCGCGCCGTACGCCGTGACCATGGACGTCCTGCGGGCCACCGGCAACCCGGACGTCAAGTTCCTGCACTGCCTGCCGGCCTTCCACGACCTCGGCACCAAGGTCGGCCGCGAGATATACGAGACCCACGGCCTCGACTCCCTGGAGGTCACGGACGAGGCCTTCGAGTCGGCCCACTCGGTCGTCTTCGACCAGGCGGAGAACCGACTGCACACGATCAAGGCCATTCTGGTGGCGACACTGGCCTGACCAGGCCTTCTTGTTCTACGGCGGCTATCCCGCAGGCCGCCACTGCGGCGGTACGACGGGCAGTCTGAACCACACCGCCTTGCCCGACTCGGTGGGGCGGTGGCCGCACGACGAGCTGAGGGCGCGGATCAGCAGCAGGCCGCGCCCGTGCTCCAGCCAGGGGTCGGGGTCCTCGTCGGCGGGCTTGGTCAGGGTCACGGGCGGCTCCGGGTCGGGGTCGTGCACCTCGACCTGGCAGCCGGTGGGCAGCAGCTCGACCACGAGCTCTATGGGAGCGTCACCGGCGGTGTGCTCCACCGCGTTCGCGACCAGCTCCGCCGTCAGCAGCTCCGCGGTGTCGCTGTCGGCCGCGTGCTTCACCTCGGACAGAGCCGTACGGACCAGTGCGCGGGCCACCGGCACGGCCGCGGCGGTGTGCGGCAGTGCGATGCGCCAGGAGGCGGAGGCGGAGGGGCGTTCTTGCAAGGCGGGTCCGTTCATGGAGCAGGCTGTCCTGCTTTCAACTATATGAATGGTACGGCGCCCTTTGTCAGAGTCTGTCGACGGGCTCCGCACGGGACCTTCGTCCCGGTACCGAGCGGCATACCCCGTTCAACGGTCCCCCTCGCACGACAGCTCCCGTTGTTACCGCGCTATTGACGACTCGTGACGGATGCGACGGCGACAGGTCATTTCGACATGGCACGAGAACGCCCTCGGGCCCCGTCCGAAACGGGGCCCGAGGGCGTTCTACGGGCGTTCTGCGGGCGAGGATCAGGCCAGGTCGGCCATCCCCGCGGTGAGCGTCGCGCCGTCCGCCGGGTCGATCACGAGAAACGCGCCCGTGCGGCGGGAGACCGCGTAGTCGTCGAGCGCGAGCGGCTCGGCCGTGCGCAGGGTGATCCGGCCCAGGTCGTTCGCGGTCAGCTCGGCCGCGCCGCCGAGGTCCCTGACGATCGCCTTGACCGTGCGGGTCGTGTGCCGCAGCAGCACCCGGTCACCGACCCGCAGCGGCCGGTCCGCCAGATGGCATACGGCGGCCCGGACGTCCTGCGTGAGCGCGGGCGCGTCGGCCCCGGCCGTGATCATGTCGCCGCGCGACACGTCCCGTTGGTCGGCGAGGCGCAGGCTGACCGACTGGGGCGCGTACGCAGCCTCGGCCTCGGTGCCGAGCACGGAGATGCCGGTGATCTCGGAGGTCTCACCGGAGGGGTGCACCGTCACACGGTCGCCGACCCGCAGCGAGCCGGACACCAACTGGCCCGCGTACCAACGGACTTCGCCGTCACGGATGACGTACTGCACCGGGAAACGGGCCGGGGCGTCGGACGGATTCGCGCCGACCGGGACGTCCTCCAGGAACTCCAACAGAGCCGGGCCCTCGTACCAGTCCATGTGCGCCGAACGGTCCACGACGTTGTCGCCGACGAGCGCCGACACCGGGATCGGCGTGAAAGAGGGCAGCCCCAACTCGGCCGCGTGGCCCGCGAATTCCTCGACGATCCGCTCGAACACCCGCTGCTCGTACCCGACGAGATCCATCTTGTTGACGGCCAGGACCACGTTGGGCACCCGCAGCAGCGCCGCTACGGCGGCATGCCTCAGGGTCTGTTCCACGACACCGTTGCGCGCGTCGACCAGGATGATCGCCAACTCGGCGGTGGAGGCACCCGTCACCATGTTGCGGGTGTACTGCACATGGCCCGGGGTGTCGGCGAGGATGAACCGCCTGCGCGGGGTGGCGAAGTAGCGGTACGCCACGTCGATGGTGATGCCCTGCTCGCGCTCGGCGCGCAGCCCGTCCGTGAGAAGGGCGAGGTCGGGAGCGTCCTGGCCGCGGTCGGCCGACACCCGCTCCACCGCCTCCAGTTGGTCGGTCAGCACCGACTCGGAGTCGTGCAACAACCGCCCGACCAGGGTGGACTTGCCGTCGTCGACCGAACCGGCCGTCGCGAACCGCAGCGTGTCGATGGTGATGGTGCTCATGGTTAGAAGTACCCCTCGCGCTTGCGGTCTTCCATCGCGGCCTCGGACATTTTGTCGTCGGCACGCGTCGCGCCCCGCTCGGTGACCCGGGAGGCGGCGATCTCGGTGATGACCTGCTCCAGCGTTGCGGCGTCGGAGTCGACGGCGCCGGTGCAGGACATGTCGCCCACGGTCCGGTACCGCACCTGGCGCTTCTCGACGGTCTCCTCCGCCTTCGGGCCGCCCCACTCACCGGCGGTCAGCCACATGCCGCCGCGGTTGAAGACCTCGCGGTAGTGGGCGAAGTAGATCTGCGGGAGTTCGATGCCTTCGCGGGCGATGTACTGCCAGACGTCCAGCTCGGTCCAGTTGGACAGCGGGAACACCCGGACGTGCTCACCGGGCGCGTGGCGACCGTTGTACAGATTCCACAGCTCGGGCCGCTGCCGCCGCGGGTCCCACTGCGAGAACTCGTCCCGCAACGAGAACACCCGCTCCTTCGCCCGCGCTTTTTCCTCGTCTCGCCGTCCGCCACCGAACACGGCGTCAAAGCGCTCGGACTGGATCTTCTCCGTCAACGGCAAGGTCTGCAGCGGATTCCGCGTCCCGTCAGGACGTTCGCGCAGCACACCACGATCGATGTAGTCCTGTACGGAGGCCACATGGAGCCGCAGCCCATGTGCGGCGACCGTACGGTCCCGGTACTCAAGCACCTCGGGGAAGTTGTGTCCCGTGTCCACATGCAGCAGCGTGAAGGGCACCGGCGCCGGCGCGAACGCCTTCAGCGCGAGGTGCAGCATGACGATGGAGTCCTTGCCGCCCGAGAACAGAATCACCGGCCGCTCGAACTCACCCGCCACCTCACGGAAGATGTGCACCGCCTCGGACTCAAGGGCATCGAGGTGGGAGAGCGTGAAGGCTTCTGTGGTCGGCACCGCGCTCACACCAACCCCCGCTCGGACAGCACCGCGTACACCGCGTCCGCGGATTCCTGCGGGCTCTGCAGCTGCGTCGGCAGCGTGAGCGCCGGGTCCGTGGGCGGTTCGTACGGGTCGTCGACGCCGGTCAGGCCGGTGAGGTGACCCGCGGCCTGGCGGGCGTAGAGGCCCTTCACGTCGCGCTCGCTGCACACCTCGACCGGGGTCGCGACATGCACCTCGATGTACGGCGTCCCGCTCGCCTCGTGCCGCTTGCGGACGGCCTCGCGGCTGTCGGCGTACGGCGCGATGACCGGGACGACGGAGAGCACGCCGTTGCGGGCGAGCACCTCGGAGACGAGGCCGATGCGCTGCACGTTGGTGTTGCGGTCCTCTCGGGAGAAACCGAGGCCGGCCGAGAGGAAGCGGCGCACCTCGTCGCCGTCGAGCACCTCCACGCGATGTCCCTCGGCCTTCAGACGCTCCCCGAGATGCTGGGCGATCGTCGTCTTACCCGCACTCGGCAGTCCGGTGAGCCAGACGGTGGCTCCCTGAGCCCTTGCCGTGGTGGTCATGCGCAACAGTCCTCTTTCTTACCCGACGAGCGACGTCGTCGAAGGTTAGGTAAGAACTCTGAGAGGACCTGCTAAAGAACCTGAGGTTTAGCTGAGTGACCGGTGGTGCGCAAGAGGCCACGGTGGTTCGTCATGAACTGTTCATGACGCCCGCGAACGCCGCCCCCGCGTCCCGCAGCCGCCCGTGCAGCGCCCGGAACACCTCCGCCGAGCGGGCGCCCGGCCAGTCCCGGGGGAGCAGGCTCGCCGGCAGTCCGGGGTCGGCGTAGGGGAGGTGGCGCCAGGAGTCCAGGGCGAGGAGGTAGTCGCGGTAGGCGTCCTCGGGCGGGGTGTCCGCGCGCTGCTCCCAGTCGTGCAGCACGGGCGCATGGCGGTCGAGGAACGCCTCGTGCTCCTTGGCGATCGCCGTCAGGTCCCACCAGCGGGCCACGGCTTCCGCGGTCGCGGCGAAACCCAGGTGCTCGCCGCGGAAGAAGTCCACGTACGGGTCGAGCCGCAGCCGCTGGAGGATGTGCCGGGTCTCCTCGTACAGGCGGGCGGGCGCGATCCACACGCCCGGGGCGGCGGTGCCGAAGCCGAGGCCGGACAGCCGGGAGCGCAGGACGTGCCGCTTCTGCCGCTCCGACTCGGGTACGGAGAACACCGCGAGCACCCAGCCCTCGTCGTCCTGGGGCGTGGTCGCGTAGATGCGTCGGTCGCCGTCGTCGAGCAACTGCCGAGCCTCGGGCGAGAGTTCGTAGCCCGCGGCGCCCTGTGCCGTACGGGCGGGCAGGAGCAGCCCGCGCCGTTTGAGACGGGACACCGACGAACGCACCGAGGGCGCGTCGACGCCGGCGGCGGCCAGGAGCCGGATCAGTTCCGCGACCGGAACCGGGCCGGGCACGAAGCGGCCGTACGCGCCGTAGAGCGTGACGATGAGAGACCGTGGAGCATGCTGGTCGGACACGTTGATCATCTTAGGCCGACGGCATCACTGCTGGTCACCTCGGCTGCGCAAGCTGAACCTCTACGGTCCGCGGGTCGCGGCGAGGGAGGGGATGTCGTGGGCCGGGCCCGGCGCTCACGCCGTGGCGCGAGGGGCGGGAACGGTCAGGCGGCGACGGCGAGTTGGTCCGCCGGTACCCGGTGCGGGGCGACGATCCGGCCGTCGGGCAGCAGGGCGCCCGTGTCGTCGAAGACGATCGCGCCGTCGCACAGCAGCGTCCAGCCCTGCTCGGGGTGGGCGGAGACGACATGCGCGGCGTGGGTGTCGGTCACGGGGCACGAGGACTGGTGGGAACACATGGCGTACCTCCACGTCGGATGCGATCCGTTCCGGCGGCTCCTTCGCCGCCCCGCATCGCATATACAGACCATCCTCCCGCCGCGAACTCATCGGAACAGGCTGCTGTGAAGCGTGACAACACGCGGACAACACTCGGACGGTTCCACGACGCTCGGTGCGGACTCGCCACCGAAGGAGTGACGATCACGGGAGTCGGGGCGCTCGCCCGGTACCAGTGGAGGCCTCAGACTCCAGGAGGTATTCCCATGTCCCTGCGTTCCGTCCTCGGTACGGCGGCCGGTGCCACGCTGCTCCTGCTGGCCGCCGCCCCCGCCGCGACCGCGACCGTCGACCCGTACGAGACGGTGACGGTCGACCCCACGGGCCGTATCGCCCCGGACGGCACCGTCACCCTCTCCGGCACCTACCGCTGTCTCGGCAACTCGGGCGCCACCTTCGTCAGTTCATCCGTTTCCCAGAACGACCCCTCGGTCCGGCACGGCATCGGCGGCACCCGGGCGGTCTGCGACGGCGTCGAGCACAGCTGGGAGAACTCGGGCAAGCCCTCGTCCGACGCGCTCACGCCCGGCGCGGCCCAGGTCGAGGCCACCGTGATGGAACTGTCCTCCGGGGGCGGCCTGCCCCTGCCGCGCTTCCACGCGGTACAGCGGCAGGACATCACCCTCACCAAGAGCTGAGCCACGTGGCTGTGGCCCGCCCCCAAGTGGGGGCGGGCCACAGGCGGTTCGGGACCGTCAGTGCTGGGTGTTGCTGGCCCAGATCGGGGTCGAACCGGAGTAGATCACCAGGTTGCCGTCGCCCTGGAGCCGGAGGATGGCGCCGTTGTGGCCCTCGGTCTGGCTGGCCCAGACGGCCTGGTTGCTTGAGGTGTAGACGACGAGGTTGCCGTCCGCCTGGAACACCGCGTGGAAGTTCGAGCCGAAGGTGTTCGTGGCCCAACGAGCCTTGTTGTTCTCGTCGTAGAGGACGAAGTTGCCGTCGGACTGCATGCGCAGCCGGGCCTTCTTCGCGTTGAGGGACTGGCCGGAGTTCAGCACCCGGGTGGCCGTGACGAGGATGTCCGACGGATACGTCGACTTGGTCGTCGTGGTCGACTTCGACCCGGACTTGGTCGTGGTCTTCTTCGGCTTCGGAGTCGCGACCGGCTTCGTCGTCTTCTTGATCGTCGTCGGCTCGCTCACCGGCTGCCCCACGGTCGACTTGGCCGGAGCGGTGTGGTGCGGGGTGGCCTTCGACGTGGTGTGCGGCGCGGGAGCGGAAGGGCTGTCCGACGCGTATGCCCCGGCGCCCTGTGTCGGGGCGCCGTCGCCGAGAATGGTGCCCGCCTGGTCGGCCACGACACGGTCGTGGCTCTCCGGCGTCCGGTCCCGGCTCATCAGCAGCCCCGGTACGGCGATCAGCAGCGCGCCGAGCACCGCCGCGCCGGCCAGCAGCGGGCGGCCCGGGCGGCCGACGGAAGCCGCCGCCGTGGCTCCGGGGGTGGGTCCGTCCCCCTCGGGGACGCTCGCGGCCAGCACCCCGGCGGGAGCCTCGGCCTCGGCGGCCTCCTGCCGTGCGGGTCGGGCGGAAGCGGGGTCCGCGCCGGCCGGCCCTGCGGGTTCCTCCGGCGTACGGCCACCGGCGAGCGCTTCGGCCTCCGCAGCCGAGACCGCGGTCGCAGCCGCGGGACGACTCAGCTCCGCCGCGACGGACTCGGCCGAGAGTTCCGCCGCGACGGACTCCGCGGAGACGGTCCCGGGCGAACTGGCGGCCCCTGAACGGGACTTGGGTGCCTCGCCCGCCGCGCCGGCCGCTCTGCTCGCCGTGGTGGCGGTCTCCTCGGCGGACGCCGCCGCCGATCCGGGTGTCGTCGCCGATGCGGGTGTCGTCGGGTTCGCCGCCGTCGCTTCCCCTGCCGGGGCACCCGTCACAGAGTTCTCTGCCGCCGTGTTCCGCGCGGCCGGTCCGGTCCGGTCTGTCATCCGCCCTGTCCGCCTCAATCGCCCAACAGTTCGTCATACGTCTGTACGCGCAATCCTATTCACGTCTCTTCACGCGCATACGCCAACGGCGGTTCCTTTCACCGGAGTTAACAATCGTCACGCACAAGCTCCGGTGCTGGTACGGGTGTTGCGCAACAGCCCATAATTCGTCGTACGGCACTGTTGTGCCGCACCGCGCGCCCCCTCTCCGTACGTTCCGCGGACCGGACCGGAGTGGGAACGCGCGTGCGGGGACGGCATGATGGGGTTGCCGCAACCGACAGGTGCCGACACGAGGAGGTCAGCTGAGTGCGCCAGGTACTGACGGTCTGTCCGGAGGGCACCGGGGACGCCCGGACGATCGGAGAGGCCCTGGCCAGGGCGCGCGGAGGCGCGGTGCTGAGTGTGCGCCCGGGGACGTACGAGGAGAATCTCGTCGTCACCACCCGGGTCACCATCGTCGCCGAACAGGCGCGCGGCACCGTCCGGTTGGCGCCGCGCAAGGGCACCGTGATCTCGCTGCGCGTGGACGCGGTGATGCTGACCGACCTGGTGGTGCAGGGCCAGGACGAGGAACAGCCGGCCGTGGACGCCTCGCACGGGCAGGTCGCGATGCAGGGCTGCGATCTGTCCGGCGCCTCGTGGACGACCGTACTGGCGCGCAACTCCGGCTCGTTGGCGATGCGTGAGTGCCGGGTCTCCAACCGCACCGGCGCCGGTGTCGTGGTCACCTCGCCGACGGAGAGCTCGCTGGAGTCCTGCACTCTCGAACACTTCGGCACCAGCGGGGTGGTGATCGGCGAGCGCGGCCGGGCCACCCTGCGCGGCTGCACCGTGCGGGACGCGCGCGGCAACGGTGTGCTCGCCAACGGCGACGCCCAGGGCTCCGTCGAGGACTGCGACCTCGCCTCAACGGACAAGCCGTCGCTGGCACTTGAGGAACGCAGCGCGATACGGGTGCTTCGGACCGTGGTCCGCGACACCTCGATCGGTGTGCACGTGACCAGCGCCGCCCGCTGCGAGCTGGAGGAGGTGCGGGTCACCGGCAGCAGCGGGCCCGGCATCATCGTCTCGCACGGCAGCGACCCGGTGCTGGTCCGCTGCCGCACCGCCCGCACCACGGGCAACGGCCTGCTGGTGACGGACCGTTCACGCGGCACGTACGAGGACTGCTGGCTGACCGGCGCCCAGATGGCGGCGCTGCGGGTGGCCGGGGCCTCCTCGCCCACGCTGACCTCGCTGACCGTCCGGGACGGCGAGTCGGACGGCGTACTCCTCGAAGAGGACTCGGCGGCCGAGTTGGAGCGTGTGGAGGTCATCGACGTCAAGGGCGCCGGTGTGGTGATCCGCGGCAACGCCAACCCGCTGGTGCGGCGCGCCCGGATCACCGGCGCGGGCGGCTGTGGTGTGTCGGTGCGCGACGGCGGTCGCGGCCGGGTGGAGGACTGCACGGTGGAGACGCCGGGCGGCGCGGGCGCGGAGGTCGCGGCGGGCGGCAACGTCTATCTCGCGGGATTCCGGGTCAACAACCCCGGCGGTGCCGGTCTGGAGATCGGCGGCGAGGGCACGGCGGCGATCCGCGACGGCGAGCTGGTCTCGGCCGGCGGCTGCGGTGTACTCGTGGACACCGGCGGCGAGTTGACGGCGAACCGGGTACGGACCGCCGCTTCCGCCGAGCACGGCTTCCTGGTCCGCGACGGCGGCCGGGCCTCCCTGAACGGCTGCGAGGCCGCGGGCAACGACCGCGACGGCATCCGCGTCGAGTCGGAGGCGCCGGTCTCGGTCGTGGGCTGCACGGTCCGCGACAACCGCGGCGGCGGCCTCGTGCAGGCCAAGGCGGGCGGCCGGCTCGCGGTGGAGAACCTCACCAGCACCGGCAACGAGTCCCGCGACGCCTGGGGCTTCGGCGAGGCCGAGGGCACCGACCCGGCGGGCACCGTGTCCGCCTCCGAGGGCCCCGGCCGGCCCGACGGACCGATGGCCGCGCTGGAGAGCCTCATCGGCCTCGACAACGTCAAGGAACAGGTCCGCACCCTCGTCAACCTCACCCAGCTGGCCGCGCGCCGCGCCCAACTCGGCATGTCCGCACCGCCGATGGGCCGCCACCTCGTCTTCGCAGGCCCGCCCGGCACCGGCAAGACCACCGTCGCCCGCCTCTACGGCACGATCCTCGCCGAGCTGGGCGCCCTGCGCTCCGGACACCTCGTCGAGGTCTCCCGCGCCGACCTCGTCGCCCAGGTCATCGGCGGTACGGCCATCAAGACCACCGAGGCCTTCGAACGGGCCCTGGGCGGCGTCCTGTTCGTCGACGAGGCGTACACGCTCACCACCGACTCCCGTGGTTCCGGGGCCGACTTCGGCCGCGAGGCGGTCGACACCCTGCTCAAGCTGATGGAGGACCACCGCGACGACGTGGTGGTCGTGGCGGCGGGCTACTCCGACGAGATGCGCAGCTTCCTCGGCTCCAACCCCGGTCTGGCGTCCCGTTTCTCACGCACCGTCGAGTTCGAGAACTACTCGGTGCCGGAGCTGGTCGAGATCATGGAGAGCATGTGCGTACGGCACCAGTACGCACTCGCCGACGAGACACGACACGCACTCGCGGTGCACTTCGAACGCCTGCCGAAGGACGCCGGGTTCGGCAACGGCCGTGCCGCACGGCAGGTGTTCGAGGAGATGGTGGACCGGCAGGCCGTACGGCTGTCCGCGCTCACCGATGTCACCGAGCAGGACCTCTCCCTGCTGCTGCCGCAGGACATCAGCGAGGAGGCGGCACGCACCGCCGCCGACGGCCCGAACGCCGCCGACCCCGGCGACGACGCGCTCAGCAGGCTGGACGCGCTGGTCGGACTGCACGCGGTGAAGCGGGACGTCACCGACCTCGTCAACCTCGTCTCGACGGCCAAGCAGCGCGAGGCTGCCGGACTCCCGGTGCCCCGCCTCAGCCACCACCTCGTCTTCACCGGCCCGCCCGGCACCGGCAAGACCACCGTGGCCCGCCTCTACGGCGAACTCCTCGCCTCCCTCGGAGTGTTGCCGCGCGGCCAACTCGTCGAGGTGTCCCGCGCCGACCTCGTGGGCCGATACGTGGGCCACACCGCGCAGTTGACCCGCGAGGTCTTCGAACGGGCCCTGGGCGGTGTGCTGTTCGTCGACGAGGCGTACACCCTCACCCCGCGTGAGGCGTCCGGCTCCGACTTCGGCCGGGAGGCCGTGGACACCCTGCTGAAGCTGATGGAGGACCACCGCGACAAGGTGGTCGTCATCGTCGCCGGGTACACCCAGGAGATGGAGACCTTCCTGGCCTCCAACCCGGGCCTGTCCTCCCGGTTCTCGCGGCGGGTCGAGTTCGCCGACTACTCCTCCGACGAACTGGTCACCATCGTCCGCGAGCACGCCGTACAACTCGGCTACGAGTGCGCGGCCGGACTGGGACCGGTCCTCCGGCAGTACTTCGACGGGCTGCCCCGCGACCGGTCGTTCGGCAACGCGCGCACGGCCCGCCAGATCCTGGAGCGGATGATGACCCGACAGGCGGGCCGGCTCAGCAGACTGGCCGTGCCCAGCCTCGACGACCTGCGCCTGCTCCTCCCGGAGGACCTCGCCGACCCGACGGCCACCTCTCCCACCTCCAGCGGGGCGGCCCGGGCATGACGACGACACACGGCAAGGCCTTCGCCACCGGTCTGGCACTGCTGCTCACGGCCGCCGCGAGCGCCGTCGGCGTCGGATCCGCGGCTGCGGCCGGAGGCACGGTCCAACTCCCCGTGCTGGCATCCAAGTTGGCCGCCGACGCGGCCTGTGCGACGGGCTCGGACCGGCGCGCCACCGACGTGCCCTGGGAACAGGTCTCGCTCCAGCTCAGCCGGACCTGGCCGTTCGCGTCGGGCACCGGGGTGACCGTCGGCGTGGTCGACACCGGGGTCTCGTCCTCCGCCCCCGCGCTGAAGGGGCGGGTGACGGCGGTCGGCGACGCCGGGACCGACTGCGTGGGACACGGCACCTTCGTGGCCGGGCTGGTCGGCGCGGCCGTAGCGGACGGTGTGCGGTTCGCGGGGGTGGCGCAGCAGGCGCGGATCCTCGCGGTGCGGGGCAGCGACGCGCGCGGGGCGGTCACGGCGGCCAAGGTCGCGGAGGGCATCCGGGCCGCTGTGGACGGCGGTGCCGAGGTGGTGACGGTGTCGGCAGCTCTTGCCGGTGACTCCGCCGCGCTGCGGTCGGCGGTCGCGCTGGCCGTGAAGAAGGACGTCCTGGTGGTCGCGGCGGCCGTACCGGACACACCGGCGACGGCGACCTCGGCGACGGACGTTCCGCCCGCCCGCGACTACTACCCGGCCGCCGACGACGGTGTGCTCTCCGTCCTCGACGTCGACGTCTCGGGCAAGCGGCCGACCGGCGCGTACACGACTTCCAGTGCCGCAATTGCCGCCCCCGGGGACGGAGTTGTCGGTATCGGCCCGAAGAAGGCCGGCCACTACATCGGCTCGGGCGCGTCTCTGGCCGCCGGTTTCGTGGCGGGGGCGGCGGCGCTGGTGCGCTCCGTCCACCCGGAGCTGACGGCCACGCAGACCGCGACCCTGCTCCGCACCTCCGCCTACCCGGCCGACGTGCCCCGCCTCGACCCGTACGCGGCGGTCACCTCGATCCTGACCGGCACCGCCGCCGCACCGTCCCGAGGCGACGCCGCCTCCCCGGTCCACCTCCCGGCAGACAAGGCGGCCGGGCCCCTCCGCCGCGCTCTGTGGCCCGCGGCGGCGGGCCTCGCCGTGGTCATCGCGGTGGTGTGGCTGGGCCTGATCCTGCCCCGGGGGCGCCGCTTGGGCTGGCGCCCGTCCGCCCGGCCGGAAAGTACAGGGAACACGGTCGTCGCGGATCCGGCGGATCCGGCGGTCCCGGCGGGCGTGGGCACGCCCCTGGAAGGCTGACGGCCTTCGGCGGTGCCGGGCCGGTCACTGGGCACCTGCGGGCCGGTGGGGGCTGGTCGCGCCCACGCGGCGGAGCCGCACATCGGCACAGCCCCGCGCCCCTGGTCGGCTGCCGCCGTCCTGAGGCGGCAGCGCCTCTCGGACACCGCGCGGCATGCCCGTACGCGGCCCGTGCCCGGTGGTGTCCGGCCGACTGTCGATCCCCCGATCGCCGCGAGCACAGCGGCGCGCTCGGCCTCAGCCGTCGTGCACGCTGAACGGAACGGCCCCGGGCGACCAACAGTCGCCCGGGGCCGTTCCGTTCGTCGTCGGCGCTTACTCCTCCGCTCCCGCCGCCAGGGCCGTCTGGATGAGGGACGGCTTGCGGCGGACGATGTGGAGGGCCCGGCCCGGGGGCAGGACCCGGGGCTTCACGTTGCCGAAGACGTAGCCCTCCGACGGGGAGCAGGACATCAGGATGCCCGGAGTGTTGACCTCGTCCAAGCGGCGGAGGAGCTGGTCGTTCAGGCCGCGGCCGGCGCCCGTGGCGGAGCGGGCTACGACCACGTGGAGGCCCAACTCGTGGCCCAGGGCGAGGTGTTCGAAGAGCGGGGCGAAGGGGTGGTCCATGACCGTGCCGCCGCCGACCATGTCGTAGTCGTCGACGAGGACGAACAGGCGCGGGCCCGTCCACCAGTCGGCCTGCCGCATGCGGGCCGGGGTGATCTCCTGGCCGGGGACGCGGGTGCGGAGGGCCTTTGCCGAGCCGCCTACCAGTTGTTTGAGGGCTTCCAGGGCGACCGCGTGGCCGAGGCGGTACTCCTCGGGGACGGCGTCGACCAGGCCGCGGCGGTAGTCGACGACCAGGATGCGGGCCTCGGCCGGGGTGTAGCGGGCGATGACGGAGTCCGCGACCAGTCGGAGGAGGTTCGTCTTGCCGCTCTCCGTGTCGCCCACGGCGACCAGGTGCGGGGTGCGGGAGAAGTCGTGCCAGACGGTGCCGAGGGTCTCCTCGTCCTGGCCGAGTGCCAGCTTGAGGCTGACGCCGTCGCCGAGTTCGGGCTCGGGGAGGTCCGCCGCGGGCAGCCGGTGCGGGAGCATCCGGACCTGGGGAGCGCGCGGGCCGTGCCAGGCGGTGGCGATCCGGTCCACCAGGTCCGCGACGCCCTCGCTGAGCGTCTCCGGGTCGGTGGAGCCGTCGCCGCGGGGCAGCGCCGAGAGGAAGTGGAGTTTCGTCTCGACGGTCAGGCCGCGGCCCGGGATCTGCGGCACCGCGCTCGCCTTGCGGATGTCCACGACGGAGTCCATCGTGTCGCCGAGCCGGAGTTCGAGCCGGGTCGCGGACTGGTCGCGGACCGGGGCGGTGAGTTCCAGCCAGCGGGCGGTCGCGACGATCAGGTGGATGCCGTAGTTGAGGCCGCTGGTGGCGATCTGGTTGAACGTGGGGATGTACTGGTCGAAGTTCTGGCGGACCGCCGACCAGCCGTCGATCACCAGGAAGATGTCGCCGTGCGGTTCGTCGGGGAACTCCCCGGCCGCGCGGCGGCGCCGGTAGGTGGACATCGAGTCGATGCCGTTGTCGAGGAAGAACTGCTCGCGCTGGGTGAGGACGGCGGTGACCTCGGCGACCGTACGGCTGATCCGCTCGGTGTCGAGGCGGGCCGCGACCCCGCCGACGTGCGGCAGGCCGGTGAGCTGGGAGAGCGTGCCGCCGCCGAAGTCGAGGCAGTAGAACTGGACTTCGCGCGGGGTGTGGGTGAGCGCGAGCGCCATCACGAGGCTGCGCAGGACGGTGGACTTGCCGCTCTGCGAACCACCCGCGACGGCGACATGGCCGCCCGCCCCGGCGAGATCCACCACGAGCGGGTCACGGCGCTGGTCGAACGGCTTGTCGACCAGGCCGACCGGAACCCGCAGCTTCCCGGCGCCCGTCCAGCGGGACGCGGTCAGACCGCGGTCCGGGTCCTCGGCGAGACCGCCGAGCAGCACGTCCAGCGGGGACGCGGTGTCCAGCGGCGGCAGCCACACCCGGTGCGCGGGCGGCCCGGAGTCACGCAGCCGGTCCAGCGCCACCGCCAGCAGGCTCTCGGCGCTCTCCTCCGCCTCGGGCTCCGGCACGATCGCGGCCGGTGCGGGAGCGCGCGGCACGATGTACCCGGTCGACCAGGGCACCACCTGGGTGGCGACCCGGGCCTGCGCGACGGCACCCCCGCGCCTGCGGTAGGGGCCGGAGACGTAGGCGGCGCGGAACCGGGTCAGGGCCTCGATGCCGCTCTTGAGGTAGCCGCTGCCGGGCTGGGAGGGGAGTTCGTACGCGTCCGGGACGCCGAGGACGCCCCGGGACTCCATCGCGGAGAAGGTGCGCAGACCGATCCGGTACGACAGGTGCGACTCCAACTGGTGCATCCTGCCCTCGTCCAGGCGCTGCGAGGCCAGCAGCAGATGCACGCCGAGGGACCGGCCGAGGCGGCCGATCATCACGAACAGCTCCATGAACTCCCGGTGCGAGGCGAGGAGTTCGCTGAACTCGTCGACGACGACGAACAGGCTGGGCAGCGGGGCGAGATCGGCGCCGCCGGCCCGCGCCTTCTCGTACTCCAGGGCCGAGGTGTAGTTGCCCGCGGACCGCAACAGCTCCTGGCGGCGGATGAGTTCACCGTGCAGCGCGTCCTGCATGCGCTCCACCAGGGCGGCTTCGTCGGCGAGGTTGGTGATGACGGCGGAGGTGTGCGGGAGTTCGTCCAGACCGAGGAAGGTCGCGCCGCCCTTGAAGTCCACGAGGACGAAGTTCAGGGTCTCGGAGGAGTTGGTGAGCGCCAGGCCGAGGACCAGGGTGCGCAGCAGCTCGGACTTGCCGGAACCGGTGGCGCCGATCAGCATGCCGTGCGGGCCCATGCCGCCCTGCGCGGACTCCTTGATGTCCAGCTCCACGGGCCGGCCGTCCGCACCGACCGCGACCGGGACGCGCAGCCGGCCGGAGCCGGTGTGCCGCCGCCACAGCGTGTCGGGGTCGAGCCGGTGCAGGTCGGCGATGCCGAGCAGCGTGGTCAACTCCGTGTCGTTCGACAGCGGTTCGACCGCGTCCGAGCTGAGACTCATCCGGTACGGCGCGATCAGCCGGGCCAGCGCCTCGGCGGCGACGGGACCGACCCGGTCGGGGCGGCCCAGGACGGTGGACTGTTCCTTGCGGCTGCGGTCGGTGCGGACCAGGGCGACCGCGTCCGGGGCGACGTCGAGACGCAGGGTGGTGCGGCCGGGCCGCCAGGTGAGGCTGTCGGAGAGGTCGACGACGACGGCGTTGCGGTAACCGGGCCCATCGAAGCGGTGGCCTGCCGGGATGCTCGCGCCGTCCACGATGACGACCACCAGCGGCTCGTCACGGCCGGGCACGGCGTCGGGATCGAACGCGGGCCGCTCGGAGAACTCGCTGCCGAGCTGGTCCTCCAGATCGGTGAACGCGGAGGCCACCATGCGCAACGGCCCGGCGCCGTCGGTCTCCTGAGGGTGCTGGTTGTGCGGCAGCCACTTCACCCACTCCCACTCGGCACGCACCTCGTCACCGACGCAGACCGCTATCCACAGCTCCTCCGGCGGGTGGAACAGGGCCAGTTGGGCCAGCGCGGCCCGGAGCATCCCGCGGGCGGAATCGTGGTCGCCGTGCACCAACACCCGTGACCAGGACCGCAGATACAGCGCGATGGGCTGGCCGGGAACGGTGCTGTAGGCGCGGATGAAACGGCGCAGAGCGTGCGCGCACAGCGGTTCCAGGTCCTCGACCGGCTTGCTGGAGACGGGAGTCAGACGCATCGCGAGCTGCTGGTCGCCGACCGCTATCCGCACCTCGCCGAAGTCCTCGTCCTTGACCCGGCGTTCCCACAGCCGCGTGGTGCGGACCATCGTGCGCAGCACCCGGGGCTCGGGATGCCGCCAGGCCAGGGCGAGCTGCTGCTCGACCACGGCACGCTGCACGGTACGGCGACTTTGCGCCAAGTAGCGCAGATAGTCGCGGCGTTCACCCCGCAGCCGCTGCTTGCGGTCGCCGGCCTTGCGCATGACCTGACCGACCATCATCGCGCCGACGGCCATCACCATCACGCCGAGCGCGATGTACATGAAGACGCCGCTGGACTGGCCGCCCGACCGCAGGAACATCATCATCATCGAGACGGACATCATCCCCATCGGCAGATACGTCCACACCGCGGACGTGTCCGGGACGGTCTCCATGAGGGTCGGCGGTTCCTGGAGGACCAACTCGCCGGCGGGCATGTCGGGTCCGCGACGGCGGGCCGGACGACGGAACAGGACCACGCTCAACGCTTGGGGCTCCTAACGGACTTCGCGCACCGCGGCGGTACGTGGGGGGCGTGCACCGGATCAGGCCACGGCACTGGCACGGCGGAGGACGCTGTCAACACCGTTGGTGGGGGCTCCCGTTGACACGAGTCGTAGGGAGTGTCAGTAGTGTGCACCCCGTCAACTCCGTACGTCCATGTCACCCCCCGCTTCACAGGCACCTCGTTCCCCCCACCTCGCACGCCGCGCCGCGTGCCCCCGTTTCGATGTTCAGGAGACGTGAGCCCCGGTATGACCGACACCTCCGTGACCGGCCTGTGCCATCTGACCGTGCGGGCCCCGGCCCGCACCATCGACCTCGCCGTGCCGTCCGACGTACCGGTCGCCGACCTGCTGCCCACCGTGCTGCGGTACGCGGGGGAGGAGGCGGAGGAGACCGGTCTCGAACACGACGGCTGGATACTCCAGCGCCTCGGCGGACGGCCGCTCGACGACGAGGCGACGCTCGCCTCGCTCGGGCTGACCGACGGCGAGGCGCTCCATCTCCGGCCGCGCACCGAGGCGTTGCCCGAGGTACGGCTCGACGACCTGGTCGACGGCATCGCCGCGGTCACCCGGGACCGGCTGCACGGCTGGAGCCCGGAGGCGGCCCGGCGCCTGCTGCGCGGCCTGCTCGCGGTCGCCGTGCTGGCCGGTCTTGTCCTGCTGGCCCTGCCGGGCGCCCCGGCGTCGCTGCGCGCGGCCACCGCCGTAGGAACAGGTCTGTTGCTGCTGGCCGGGGCCGCGTCGGCGAGCCGGGCGGTGGACGATCCCGCGACCGGTGTGGTCCTGGGCCTGCTGGCGTCCCCGGCGCTCGCGCTCGCGGGCTGGCTGGTGCCGGGCGGTGAGTTGAGCGGTCCGCAGGCCCACCAGGTGCTGGGGGCACGGCTGTTGGGGGCGGCGGCGGCCTGGGCGGGCGGTGCGGTACTGGCCCTCGCGGCCTCCGCGGCCCGCACCCCGCTGTTCCTGGCGTCGGCGCTGGTGGCGCTCGCGACAGCGGTGGGCGGCGTGTTGATGACGGTGTTCGACGTGCGCGTGGCAGCCGCGTCCGGTGTGGTCGCGGCGCTGACGGTCCTGCTGGGCGGTCTGGTGCCCGCGCTGTCCTTCAAGTTCGCGGGGATGCGGATGCCGGCGCTGCCGACCAACGCGCAACAGCTGCAGGAGGGCATCGACCCCTACCGGGGCAACGACGTCGCCGTACGCACCGAGTTGGCCGGTGAGTGGATGACCGCGCTCTACGGCGCGACGGGCGTGCTCTCGTCGGCCTGCCTGGTGGCCCTCGCCCACCGCCCGAACCTCCCGGCGCTGCTGTGCGCCCTGGTCCTGTCGCTGCTGCTGCTCCTGCACGGCCGCGGTCTGGTGAACACCGCGCAGCGGCTGGTGCTGGTGCTGCCCGGCGCGTGGGGCCTGCTGCTGCTGGCGTTCGGCTGGGGGCTGCGGCTGTCCGGTACCGAGCGGGCACTGCTGGTCGCGGGGCTGCTCGCGGTGGCGGCGACGCTCACGGTCGCGGTGTGGACCGTACCGGGACGGCGCATGGTCCCGTACTGGGGGCGCGCGGCGGAACTGCTGCACTCCCTGCTGGCGATCGCCCTCCTGCCGCTGACCCTGTGGCTGCTGGGCGTCTTCGGCACCCTTCGCGGCATCACGGGCTGACCGCCCGCGAGGGCCGAGCGAACCAGAACCCGAACGACCGAGCCAGGAGGAAAGCGTGCGGTCGAAGCGCGACCAGGTGCAAGCGCACACGTTCATGATGGGCCGCCTGACCTCGGGCATGCTGCTGGCCGACCCGGACGCACCGGAGAGCCCGCTGGGCCGTACCAGCCGCGGCGCGCTGGTCGGCCTGATCGTCGGCGTGCTCGTCTGCGGCGGCGCCCTGGTGTACGGGCTGATCAGGCCCGGCGGCAACGACGCCTGGCGCAGCGGCGACACCCTGATCGTCAACAAGGACACCGGCGCCCGCTACCTGTACGCCGACGGCAGGCTGCGCCCGGTGCGCAACTACGCGTCGGCCGTGCTGATCGGCGGCGCCGACCTGAAGACCACGTCGGTCGGCTCCAAGTCGCTCGCGGGCACCCCGGTCGGCAGGCCGGTCGGGATCACCGGCGCCCCCGACTCCGTGCCGGGCACCGGCGACCTGGAGACCTCGCCGTGGGAGGTCTGCTCGACCGGCTCCGGCAGCTCGACGACCCTCGTACCGGGCGCCCCCGTGGACACGGACCCGGTCGGCGCGACATCGGCGCTGGTGGTCAAGGGCCCTGACAAACACACCTACTTGGTGTGGCAGGGCAGCCGCCTGGAGTTGGACGAGCACTCGGGTGCCGCGGAGTCCCTCGGCTACGCGCCCGTGACGCCCCGCCCGGTGTCGGCGGCCTTCCTCGACGCCCTGGTGACCGGCCCGGACCTGGCCACCCCGAAGGTCGACGGGCGTGGCACGACCGGGCCCGAACTGGGCGGCCGGGCCACCCGGATGGGGCAGGTGTTCCGCGTGGTGGCGGGCTCCGGGAACCAGGAGTACCTCCTGCAGAAGGACGGCCTGCACCCGGTGACGGACACCCAGTCGGCACTGCTGCTCGGCGATCCGGACACCCGCAAGGAGGCCTACGACGGAGGCGCGCCGAACGTCGTCACGATCGACGTCTCCGACCTGCGGGCCCACCAGGCACCGGGGTCGGCCGGCACCGACCCGTCGGTCGCCGGGCTGCCGGACACTCCGCCGAGCGCGCTGGCCCTGGCGGCGGGGGAGTCGGTGTGCGCCCAGGTCGACCCGGCCGACGGGCAGGTGCGGGTGACCTCGGTACGGGTCGCGGAGACCGCGCTCTCCCCGGCGGCGCAGGCCGACCCGACGGCGCTGACCGCGGCCTGCGTGACGGTGGACCGGGTGGTCGCACGGCCCGGACACGGCACGCTGGTAAGGGCGTTGGGCGCGGCCGGCGAGACGGTCGGCGACACCACGTTCCTGGTCGGCGACGACGGCGTGAAGTACCGCATCCCGGACGCGGGCGCGCTCGCCGCCCTCGGCTACGGCGGGGCGACGCCGGTGAAGGTGCCGTCCACGCTGCTGTCGATGCTGCCGACCGGGCCCGAACTCAGCGCACGGGCCGCGGCGTCGGACTCCGGCTCGGTGGGCGGAGCCATGGGCGGCGCGGCGGCGCAGTGCGGCACGGGAGCCGGTGTCGGCGGCCGGTCCGGCATCGAGGCCGGTCTGCCCTCGGTCGCCGGGCGGGCCCCGGCGGGCGGTTCCCTCAACTCGGCCTCGGGCGCCGGGAACTGACGAATTCACGCCGATGGAGATCGTGTTCACGCCAAACTGGAATCACTCCAGAACCGTCGACCACGGAACCGCGTGTTCCGGTCAAGTTGCTTACCGGTAAAAGCCTTTGGACGGAAGCGGTTGGCAACCTCAGATCTTCCTCAGTTCGTTGTCCGCGCAACTTCCGTCAATCTAGGCTCAGTTGTACTCGTACCTCAGATCGACTTACGAAAGGTGGGACGATGGCTGGAGATGGCCAGCAGTCAAGCGAAGGTTCGACCCGGAACGGAATCCAGGCCCTGGAGAGCGCTTTCAGCGGCATCGTGAAGATCCGTCAGGACGTCGACAGCACCCGTTCCACCCTGGGCAGCGGCTACCAGGGCAGCGACGGCGGCCAGTACGGCCAGCTCCTCGCACAGTGGGACGGCCAGTGCAACGTCATCCTCAAGAACCTTGAGGACGTCATCGACCGGCTGAACCAGAGCCTCGTGGAACACAACAAGACCCAGGGTTCCTCGAACGACTCCATCAACCAGGCGTACAACGCGGCGCAGTCGGCCTTCGACCAGCTGGCCGGCTGACCGACCCCCGCGTCCCCGTGACCTCACGGTCACGTCCGATCCCCGCATCGTGTAAGAGAGGCAAGCTGTGGCAGACAACCTGACCGACGGTGTCATCTACGTCAGCTACAACCACATGTCGAACGCCGCGGACGACATGGTGGCGCAGACCAAGGCGATTGCACAGACGCTGTCCAACCTTGAGCAGGAACTCGGCGAGCTGTCCAAGACCTGGTACGGAAACGACGCCGACACCTACCGCCAGAAGCAGGCGGCCTGGGACGGCGCGGTGCAGAACATGGAGACGCTGCTCACCTCGCACTCGCAGCTCCTCAACGAGATCTCGAACAGCTACAAGTACAGCGAGAACTCGCTCAGCCAGATGTGGTCCGAGGTCACCATCGGCCGCTGAGCCGGCCGGCCCCCGCCGCACCGACCGGTCTCCTCGCGGTCGGTGCGGTCGTCCAGGCTCCTTCCCGTTCCGTCGCCGCGCCGTACGCCAGGGTCGGCGCGTTCCGCCCGCGGAGGCACCCATGGCAGACCTGACCCACCTCGACTCGACCGCGCTGAAGAACTTCAAGAACAACGACGTCGCCGACTTCATCAGCGATCTGCTGGCCATCCGCAAGGACAACGCGGGCGTCCGGTCCCTGAAGAACCTGATCGCGGAGACCGGTGCCGGCTCGGCCCAGGGCCTCGCCAAGATCCTCCGGATCGGTCTGATGAACGGCGGCGACAGCAGCGACCCGGTCGGCGGGTCCACGCTCGTCGAGGCCCTCAAGACGCAGGCGACCGCGCTGGACAAGATCCTCACGGACCAGAAGACGCTCTTCGACGACATCGACGGCGCGCTGGACGAGACGATCACCACCCTGCTGAAGACACAGGGCGACAGCCTCGACTCGATCGACGGCGAGAAGCTGCTGGACATCTTCGACACCGTCGACGGCGACATGGGCGGCAGCGACTCGAAGACCTGACGCGGCCGGTGCGCGGCCCGCCGGCTCCTGCCGAGCCCCGGGCCCCGCACCCCGGCCCCCCACTCAGTCCCCCTTCCTCCTCCGCAGCGGAGTCCGCCCCATGGCCGACAGCACCACAACCGGGACCGCCAACTACGACCCGGACGACTACTTCGCCCAGGCCGTCACCGACTTCACCGGCTACACGATCCCGGCCCGGTCGAGTCTGTTCGCCAAGCTCAGCAGTTCGAGCAACGACGACTTCTCCGACCTCAAGCTGTTCCGGATGGAGATCTCCGGCATGGACATGCGGGCGGTGACCGCGGCGGACTACTCGGCGATCGGCGGCTGGCACGTCAACTCGGGCGAGGACTACGACCTGGCCTTCTACGACGCCGGCGGGGACGGCGCCCACGACAGCGTCAGCATGAAGAAGGCCCGGATCGTGATGATCGGCGTCACCGTCGACGAGAACGGCCGCGCCACGCTCTGGAGCGGCGGCGAGGTCACCGGCGGCGGCGCCTTCGAGGGCTCGTACACGCACACCCAGTGGGACTCGGGGCCGATGGCCCAGTACATCTCGGGCAGCAAGCTGGTCCTCGACCACCTGCTGGCGGCGCCGTACAACACGCAGGGCTTCTCCTACAGCGGGTTGTCGGTCATCGACGCCAACGCCGTCGACATGATGTCCTTCGAGAACACCGGGCAGTCCTTCGACCGGGTGGTGCAGTTCTTCAAGGACCACTCGGACATCGTGAACCAGTGGATGACCTCGCTCGGCGACGACCAGGCGGCCTGGAAGGGCAAGGCGGCCAGCCTCTTCTGGCATCTCCTCGACGAGCTGAAGACCAACTACAACGGCTACGTCTCCCAGTTGGGCGGCAGCGACTACACGGCGACCAACAGCACCCTCGGCGGCTACGTCCCGAAGTCGAAGCTGAGCGACGCGCTCGCCGCCGCGCAACTGGCCCTGAAGGACGCGGTCACCGCGCTGCAGACCGCGTGGAACGACTGGGCGTCCGACGGCCAGCACGACCCGCACTACCACGTGAAGAAGATCCTCGACGAGATCAGTCAGTGGGTCATCAACAACAACATCAACCACGTGCTGTCGTCGACGCAGTCCACCTACAGCGAGTACGGAGGCGGCGACTACACCTCCTACTCCACCGACGCCGGGTTCAAGCAGAGCGTCCCCGACTACGGCGACCTCACCCAGCACACCACCTGGCAGAAGGTCGCCGACGCCGCCGTCAAGAGCTGGTCCGACCACGCGGACTCCAAGCTCAAGCAGCCGTCCATCGACGCGCTCAGCAATGTGAAGAACGCCTGGGCCGACGTACAGGACGCCTTCGACCAAGAGGTCAAGAACAAGAACAACGAGACGCTCTCCGAGGTCCTCCAGAAGGAGGACAACGAGATCGCCGAGGACGAGGCGAAAAAGAACAACGACAAGCTCAACGACAACCTGAACAACCTCGGGGACAACCTCAACAACCTCGACGACAACTTCAACAACCTCAACAACAACCTGAACGACAACCTCAACAACCTGGGTGACAACCTCAACAACCTGAACAACGGCCTGAACGACAACCTGAACAACATCGGCGACGGCCTCAACAACCTAGGCACGAACCTCAACACCAACCTGAACGATGGCCTCAACAACATTGGCGACGGCCTGAATTCGAGCCTGAACAACCTGAACGACGATCTCGGCAACAGCCTGAACAACGTCGGCAGCGGGCTCGACGACCTCAACAACCTCGGCAACGACAGCCTGCTGAACAACGACGGTACGAACGGCAACGACCTGGGCAACCTCGCCAACACCGCGCTGAACACCCTCGGCCCGTCGCTCCTGAACTCCGGCAACGACTCCACCAAGGACGGCTCGACCACGCTCAACTCCCCGACCGGGGGCAGCACCCAGCTCAACGGCGACGGCAGCCTCACCACGACGTTCCCGGACGGCTCCACCCAGACCATCGACCCGTCGACCGGCCTGGTCACCACCACGAACCCGGACGGCACCACCTCGGTCTCCCAGCTCAACCCGGGCAGCACGATCACCAACCCGGACGGCTCGACCACCACGCTCAACGACGACGGAACCCTCACCACCAAGTTCCCGGACGGCACGAGCCAGACCCTCAACCCGGACACCGGTCAGGTCACCACCACGAACCCGGACGGGACCGTCAGTACGTCGACGCTCAACCCGACCGACGGTTCCTTCACCACCCCGGACGGCTCGACGGCCCAGCTCAACGCCGACGGCTCGGTGACCACCCACTTCCCGGACGGCTCCACCGAGACCCTCAACCCGGACACCGGTCAGATCTCCGTCACCGACCCCTCGGGCAACGTCACCACGTCGCATCTCAACCCGGGTGACAGCTTCGCCAACCCGGACGGCTCGACCACCACGCTGAACGACAACGGCACCCTCACCACGAAGTTCCCGGACGGCTCCACGCAGACCCTCAACCCGGACACGGGCCAGCTCACCACCACCGACCCGTCGGGCCACACGACGACCACCGACATCGACGGCAGCGGCCTCCCCTCGTCCTCGATCGACACCAGCGGCCTCAACGGTAACGGCATCGACACGAGTGGGCTGAACAACGGCAGCAGCCTCGACACGAGCGGCCTGAACACGACCGGGCTCAACAGCGGCGGCCTCAGCAGCGGTGGTCTCAACACGTCCGGCGGCGGCCTGGATTCGGGCCTCGACGGCGGCTACGACGACTACGACAGCACCCCCTACACCGGCGGCGCGCTGCGCTCCGACGCCCTCGACACCGCCGCTCTCGACGCCTCCACCCCGGCACAGGCGTCGAGCGGCACCCCGCTCAACCCGATGGGGATGGGCGGCATGGGAGGCATGGGCGGCGGCATGGGCGGTGGCGGCGGCGGTGGACAGGGCGGCACCACAGAGCGCACCCGGGCCGTCCTCACCGACCCGTCCAACGGCGCCACTCGGCGCGGCCGGACCAACCGGGCGGCAAACGTGGACGAGGACGAGGACGTCGTGTACACCCGGCCGACCACGTCCAGCGCCCCGTACCCGGTGGGCGGGCCCGGCAGCAACGGCGCGGGCCAGGACGGCCGCTCCACGGAGAGCGGTGACCGCGCCCGCGAGGCGTGGCTCACCGAGGACGAGGACGTCTGGGGCACGGACGAGGGCGGTTCGCCGGCGGTGATCGGCCGATGAGCAGCGAGTCGATCGAGCAGCGGCTGGCCAAGGCGGTGGCCGAACTGGAGGCCACCGAGGCCGCGGTGGCGCGCGCCGAGGGCGAACTCGCCCACGCCGAGAGCACGGTGCGCTCGGCGGACCGCGCGGTCGAGGTGACCGTCTCCGCGCAGGGCGACCTGCGTGCGCTGACCTTCCTGGACGACAAGTACCGCACGATGCCCGCGGGTCAGCTCGCCGCGAGCGTGCTGGAGGCGGTGCAGGAGGCACGGGCGCGGATGGCCCGGCACGTCATGGCCACCTTCGAACCCTTCACCAAGGCCAACCCCGAGGCACCCGAGATCACCGGCTTCGACGTGGACTGGAACAAGATCTTCGGGCCCGGTGTCCTGGAGGGCCCCAAGGGCGGCCGACGGCGCGGGGCCGGCCGGCTCCGCGACGAGATCAGCGAAGACCCGGAGGACTGAGAAGACGATGTCGGAAAACGCCTACTCCGCCAGCCCGCCCGCGCTCATCGCCGGTACCCGGCAGATCGAGCAGATCAGCCGGCTGGCCAACGAGATGATCAGCGAGTTCATCACGGACGTGTCGTCCACCTCCCACTGGCCCGGACAGAACGACAGCTACGCCAAGCAGATGCTTCCGCAGGAGAAGCAGCAGCGGGAGGGATCGGTCACGACCGGCACCTCCCTGTCCGAGGCGATCGTCAGCGTCGGCGACGGCACCCTCACCAACCTGAAGAGCGTGCTGGGCACCCAGAACGGCGTACTCAGCGCCATCCACGGCTCCGACATCAACACGGGCGACACCGACGGTGGTTCGCACGGCGGAAAGCACTGACGCAGCGGATCGCCCCTGATGACCATCCACGCGTCGCCCCAGCTGAACAACCTCATGTTCGTGCTCATCGGCGAGAAGTTCCTCCAGGCCGACGAGGACATGGCATTCGCCAACGGCAAGCCGTACGAGCGGCTGGGCCGGCGTATGCGTGACCTCTCGGACCTGATCGAGCAGACTGCCGGTGGGGTCGGGCGCGCGCTGCCGCCGCAGGTCGGGAACAACTATGTGCGGGCGATGCACATGTTCCTCGACAGCGGTGGCGTCAACTACCTGAAAGATTTCGCCGACCAGCTCGACGGCATCGGACAGTCCCGCACCAAGTCCTCCATGGACATCATGGAGTCGAAGTGGCAGATCATCGCCGAACTGGTCCGCCTGCTCATCGAGTTGCTGGTCATCGCGGTGCTGTCCGCCTTCACCGGCGGTTCCGCCTCCAGCCAGGCCGCGGTGGCGAAGGCCCGCAGCCGGGTCGCCATTCTCACGCTGCTGGAATGGCTGATGAAGAAGACGCATCTGATGCCCAGCATCACCGAGGCGATCGAAGAGGCGTTCACGACCTTCGCGGTACGGCTGGCCATGATGCTCGGCGCGCCCAAGGGGCGCCGGCCCCACAGCTTCGACTGGTCGCAGATCATCCAGGACGGTGTCTTCGGCGCGTTCACCGGCCTGTTCCACGGCCTGCTGCACGACCTCGGCAAGGGCCTGAAGAACAACTTCAAGAACGTCTTCAACACCCACAACCCGTTCAAGGACATCAGCGGCAACGGGAAGAAGTTCAACAACCACAAGTTCGACAACCCGGACCTCAACACCAAGCCGAACCCGAAGCCGACGCCGACCCCCAACCCGAAGACCACGCCCACCCCGACCCCGCACCTCACGCCGACTCCGACGCCCACGCCGAAGCCGAAGACCTTCGGCGACAAGCTGAAGCACGAACTCGGCGAGGACGCCGAGCACTTCCTCACCGAGGGCGGCGCGGAGACGCTCGGCGAGATCGCCACGGCGTCCATCTACGGCTTCCCCATCGACCCCCTGAACACCTTCCTGGGCGCCGGCCTCAGCTCGATGAGCGAACGCCACCTGGGCCAGGGCGCGGGCGCGATCGGCAACAAGTTCAACTTCACCACCCCGCCGCAGGTGAACACCCTGGGCATGGCGGACATCCCGGACGACACCACCTCCACCACCAACTCCGGCCCCCACAACGACTCTTCGACGAACGGCCCGTCGTCCAACTCGTCCGTGACCGACGACACCTCGACGACCACGTCGGGCCCGGGACCCATCAACACATCGTCGAGCAACGGCAGTTCGTCGACGAGCGGCAACCCCCAACGCACGTCCACGAACACCACGCCGATCCAGTCCACCGACCTGGACGACGTCAAGGTCGACGGGGGAGACCTCCAGAACAACGTCCCGCACGGCACGACGAGCATGCCCGGCGTGGGCAACTCGTCGTCGAGCACGCCTACGAGCCATACGCCGACGAGCAGTACGCCGACGAGTAATACGTCCACGAGCAGTACGTCCACGAGGTCGCCGGAACAGGTCGACGCGGGCGGGACTGACGAGGTGCAGGGGGCTGGTCAGCAGAACGACACCCCGAACACCTCGGATACCTCAACTCCGGTGTCCTCACCGGACGTTCCGGTCGCGAGCACGGGCACGGGCACGGGTACAGGTACAGGTACAGGTACAGGTACGACCGGATCCGGGGTCCCCACGTCGAGCGGGACGAACACGGGCAGCCCGACGTCCGGTTCCGGTTCCGGTTCCGGTACGCCCTCGCACAGCGGTGGCAACCCGCGCGCCACGACAACGGGGCGCCCGGAGAGCACGACGTCCAACGGCAACGGCACGGGCACCGATCACACGGACACCACGAACGGCACCGGTACCGACAGCACGGACACCTCGGGTACGGAGAGCAACAGCACCTCCCAGCCCGAATCCAGCACCAGTACCAACACCAACACCGGGACCGACAACAACACCGACACGCACACCGGCACCGACCTCCCCACCCCCGTCACCACCACCAGCAACACCCCACCCCCTACGACCAGTTCGGCCCCGGACACGACTTCCGCGCCGGAGGCGACCCAGCCGTCGCACTCCGGTACTGCCACCCGGGAGCCAAGTACCGAGACGACCACCACCACCTCCTCCGATGTCACCGCCGTACCGGAGCCGAACAGCACGCCCGCCCCCGTGCCGCCCGTGGATCTGACTCCCTCCGTGACCCCCAACTCCGCGCCGGAACCCGGCAGTTTCGAGGACGCGCGCGCCGGAGTGACGCCCTCGGAGCGCAGTCACACCTGGGTCGATCCGGTCTCCCGGCCCCTCGGGGCGGACGGCACGCGCACCCAGTACGTCGTGCGGGCCGGTTTCGACGTACGGCGTTTCACCCACGACGGTGTGCCGGTCACCGATCTCACCGTGACCTACCGGCTCACCGGCAGCCCGGGCCTGGGGCCACAGGTCGGCGGCGTCCAGCAGCGGCTGACGGACGGTGTGCAGCGGGTGTTCAACACCCCGGGCCACCGGCTGGGGGACGGGAGCCTGTTGCACGTCACCGTCGTGCCGGCCGCTCCCGGCGAGACGGCGCACCTCGATGTCACTCTCACCGACCCGACGGACGGGAATCCGGCGACTCATCACTCGTGGCCGGCCGACATCTCCGACTCGGACCTGGCCCACGAGGTCGGCCATCAGCTCGGGCTGCGCGACGAGAGCGGCTTCGACTCGGCCGCCCCGCAACGCGGCGGTACGGCCAGCCTGATGGGCGACCCCACGCGGTTCACGCCCGCGTCGGACCCGGCGTACGAGCCGGGTGGGCTGAGGCCCCGTCACCTCGCACTGATCGGCACCCTGGTCGGCGATCCCGCGGACGACCACCGGGGTGCCGGACGTCGGGGACCGGTCAAGGGCGCCCCCGGCGCGGACCCGCCCGCCCCGCTCACCCCCACCGTCGACCAGGGCGACACCACACCGACGCCGGTGGCCACCACGTCCACGCCCGTGACAGGGCTCCACGACACGGACTCGCCGGACATCGATCCGGCGGACCCGCACACGGAGACGGAGACCCGGACCGAGACCGTCCCCGCGGTCGTGCCGGTCCCTGACATCACCCTGACCTCCCCGGACGGCGACACCACCTCGCCGACCGAGTCGGTGGTCGGCGGTGGACGTCCTCATACCTCCTACCTCGGTGGCTACGGGCGGCGGCACGACGGCCAGTTGGGGCTCGTGCACGTGGAGCCGTTCGCGCCGGACATGGTCGACGGGCTGCACCGCCAGGTGCTCACGGCGCTCGGCCGGCCCGCTCCGGAACCGAACGACCCCGTGCTCGCGCAGCTCCGGGACGTGCTGTCGGCGGAGCAGATGGCGCTGAACATGCCGTATCTGCGCAGCCTCGGCGGTCACCGGATCGTCCTGGACGTCGGCGGCGTCGGCCGCGAGGTGGACGTACGGCTGACGCTCGACGACAGGCGGCCGTCCGTACGGCAGGGCGCGCTCGACCCGAGTGATCCCGACAAGCATGTGGAGCGGCGCGGGCAGGGCACCCGGGAGATCGTCTCGGCGCAGCCGTCCGGCACGTTCTCGACGATCCCGGTGCCGTGGACCGGTTCGATACCGATCGCCGCGGCGGGCCCGGTCCGCGGGGTGGACATCGCGCTGGGCGCGACCATCACCCACAACCAGGCGGACGGTTCGACCACCGTCACCCAGGTCGTGCAGACCACCAGCGCCCAGCGCAGCAACGAGCCGTCCCGCGCCTACGACTTCACCGACAACTGGCAGGTCCGCGTGGACGCGCCGGCCACGGACACGGTCCAGGAGGACGCGCCGGCCGCGATCACGGACGTAGGCAGTACAGACGTCGCGACACCCGATCCCGCGCCCGACTGGAGTCCGGCCGAGCAGCACGGGTCGGTCACCATCTGGTTCCCGCAGCACCTCGTGGACGCCGACAGCGATCCCGGTCAGGAGCTGCCCGAACCCGCCGACATCAGGACACTGCCGATCTACGGCGTGGACTCGGTGCTTAACCCGCGGCGGCTGTACGAGGGTGCCGCGGAGAACTTCAGCGACGACCTGGACGCCACGTCGTCGGCCCAGCTCGCGGACTTCCTTGCTGAACCGATACTGCGGGGCACCTTGCCGATGCAGGTCGAGGGCGGGCTGTACTCGCCGGTGCTCACCGACGCGCGCGGACGTGCGGTCGGGATGATGCGGCTGGACGCGACGGTCCGGGGGACCACCCCGGTGGCCAAGAGCCTCGACAAGAAGATCAACCTGGAAAGCCATGTCGTCAACTCGGTGAAGAACGACCAGAACACGTCGTTCAACAGCGGGGTGGCCTTCAGCGGCAGCGTCGGTCCGACCTTCACGAACGACCACAGCGCGGGACACCCGAACGCCTCCCACGGCATCGGCGGCACCGTCAACGGCAAGGGCACCGCCAGTCTCGCGGCGCAGAACGTGTTCGGCACCAGCAACCTCGCGGGCACCATGCACGCGGTGCGCACCAACCGCAGCCATCTGCTGACCGAGGCGGACGTCGAGTACACCCTCACCCTGATCCGGCCCGACGGCTCCATCTCCACGTATTCGCCCGGGACTTGGACCCACGCTCTCGATCTGCGGGTGCTCAGCGCCGAGGACGCGGCGGGGCACGAACCGAGTCCGGACGAACTGCGCGTGCTGCCGCCCGAGTTGGACAACCTGGAGTCGATCGGCCAGTCCATCGCGCCGCTCGGGGTGGACGAGAACGACGCGGAGCCGCTGTTCGAGGACGCGGAGACCTGGCTGCGGGGCCACGGCTTCCTGCCGCCGCCGTCGGACACCCCGCACCGCGGCCGACTGCCCGACGAGACGCTGGTGCAGGCCCAGTTGAACAATCTGCGGCGGCTGCAGGAGCTGCGCTCCCCGCTCGGGCTGCGCGCCGCGACGGACTCCATGGTGGACGGCGGCCACTCGCTGTTCCTGGAGATCCCCTCGGTGACGGGACGGCGCCGGGTACGGCTGGAGCTGGGCGCGCAGCGCGACCCCGACCGGCCGGTGGAGCACCGCACGGTGCTGCCCAACATCCAGGTCATGGGCCTGGCGCAGGCGGCGGGCGGCGGCACCGCCCGGCTCGGCAACACCTACGGCCTGGGCGCCGGGTTCGGCGGCGGCCTCACCGTGCCCACACCGCACGGCGGCGCGTGGACCCTGAGCGCCACCGGCGACTACCAGTACGTCGGCCAGGCCACGCTCGGCAACACCACCGGCACGACGCTCGGCCACGACCAGTTCTTCATCGGCACCGGGCAGGACACCCACGAGTTCGGGGTACCGGCCCGCCTCACGCTCGACCTGTACGAGGGCTCGGGCCAGGAACCGGTGGCCCGGTTCGGCGAGGTGGCCCCGCCTGCCCAACAAGGCGAGCCCGACCCGGAGTTGGGCCTGGCTGCCCCGCAGGAGAGGGGTGTCGCGGGCACGATCCGGCTGGCCGTACCGCACGAGCGCACGCTGGCCGACGCGGAGCCCGCGCCGGTCGGTGAGCCGTTCACCGTACGGCAGGTCACGCAGGAGGACCGGGACCGCCTGGCCATGACGGACCCGGTCACCGGCGCGCCGCACCCGGACGTGGTCCGCGTCCCGGACGACGCGCTGATCGACGTGGTGCGGGGTTCGGGGGCGCTCCAGGACGCCTTCCGGCGGATCGTCACGGGCGCCGGTGTCGACGCCGGCACTGATGCCGACACCGACGCCAGTACCGACACCAACGCCGGTGCCGATCCGGCCGCCCCTCCCGGGCGCGTCTCCCGGCTGGTGGACAACTTCACCGGATTCCTGAGCAGTTCGCTGGTCGGGAGTCCGTTCGGCGACACCACCACGGTGAGCGCCGAGTCCCGTATCACCGCGCTCTCGCCCGGCTCGCTGGTCGGCCGGGGACATCAGATCTTCAGCGGCACCTACGTGGTGGAGGGGCTGACGCTGCCCGGGCTCGGTGCCGACGGGCAGCTCGCGATCGAGATCGAGGCCGTCGCCCACACGCCCCACCTGACGCAGAGCGTGAACCAGTACCTGGAGACCGGCATCTCCGCCGCCGACTCGGCGCAGCAGCTCAAGGGCCTGGGAAAAACACACCAGTTCGGGGTGGGCGGCTCGGCGACCCAGAACAACCCGCCGAGTCCTCCCGCTAGTTCGCAGCCCGCCGGGTCCCCGGCACCCACGCCGTCCACACCGTCCCGGTTCAACCCGTCCGGGCGCTACCAGTACGACCGCAAGAGCGACAAGTCCGACACCCTCACCAGCGGCACCGGCACCAACCGGACGCCCACCCAGTCGGGCCTCCAGCACCGGATCACGGCCGACGTCACCTACCTGATCACCGTACGGTCCGGGCACCGCAACGTGGTCGCCAACTCCCTCGGTTTCGGTCCCGGGGAGACCGTCACGCTCGCCGTGGACGTGCCGCGCGGGCTCCAGTTCCTGATGACGGAGAGCCAACTGCGGCGCGACGGGCGGTGGATGGGCGCTCTGCCCGACCGCCCGGCCGACCCGTCGACGACCGATCTGACGAGCCCGTCACTGCCCGACCGGTACGTCCACGACGGCACCCTCGGCCTCGCCGCGGTCAACTCGGTCACCGAATTCTCCGACCAGGGAACGGGCCCGACGCCGACCCCGCAGAGCGAGCAGCGCGCCCGACTCCACAGCGAGACGCGGCAGTTGGTGGAGCGGTATGCCCCCGGAGTGACCACCCCCGGCCACGCCTCCTACCTGCCCGGTGTCGCCGCGCTGATCGCCGACAACACCGGTGTCGCCGGGAAGCGGGCGCTGATCGGGCGCGGCGGCGGACAGGCCCGGTTCAGCTTCCGGCACCACCGGTTCGGCGGGGCGGCCCTGGTCGAGGTGACGTTCTCGGCCCGCCCCACGAGCACCGCCGCGGACCGGGGCGCCGTGCGGGGCACCGCCGTGCCGGGCGACAAGTCCGGTATAGAGCAGTGGGGTTCACACACGGCGGAGGGCCGTTCGCTCTCCTCCTCGGTGGGCCGGACACACCGTCTCACCGGCAACCCGACGGCCCGGTTCAGCCGCCCCGACACCGACGACCGTACGGACCGGCTCGGCCCCTCCGCCACTGTGGTCTCCTCGTCCAGCAAGGTCGACAAGAGCGGACGCACCGCCGAGGACCGGTACTGGCTGCGCACCGACAGCGCCGCCGACTTCGACGGCCTGGACTACGAGTTGGTCGCCACCGTCCGCTCCACCCTGGTCACCGACTGGCCCCCCAACGTGCTGGGCGCACTCGTGCAGCGCGGGGTCATCGCCTGGGACGACGCCGACGCGCCGACCCTCTCCTGGCTCAGCCGCACCCTCTCCGGCGAACTCGGCGGCCAGGTCCGGGTACCGGCCCAGGTGAGCCTGCGCTTCACCGGCAGCGAGACCGACAGCACCCGACCCCCGCTGCCCGCACCCGCGCCGCCCGCGGTGTCCCGGGTCGACCCCCGCCAACTGCCCGCCGCACAGCCCGCGTTGCAGGACGCGGACCTGTTCCACCCGACCGGCTCCGTCCCGGTCTACGGCTTCGACGCGTGGAGCGAGCTGTACACCGCTCTCGACCAGGTGGCCCCGGACACGGGGAGCAGTTGGCGTTCCGTGCCGGCCTCGACCTCCGACGAGAACGCGTCGGTACGGCTCGGCGAACTCATCCAGGCCGGCACGATCTCGCTGGACACACCCCGTCAGGTCGGCGGGATGCTGCCGTCGATGCCGGGCGCGTTCCCGTTGCAGAACGCCCCGGACCAACGGCCCACCCTCACCGTCTCGTTGTACCGGCCGAGGGTGGTCACCGACGGCGGCGACGTGACCCTCGACCGGCTGCGGATCAACACGCAGAGCAGCAGCACGGTCTCCGGCGCCGACACCACCACCGGTCTGTCGCTGCCGTTCGTCATGAGCGCCGACGACCCCGACCGCAACCTCCTCGGCGTGACTCCGCCGGTGCTCCAACGGCCCGTGGACGCGAGCAACTTCGGCAGCGGAGTCTCCGGCGGGCGCCGCGACTGGCTCAAGACCGGCAGCACCAGCCTGCCCGCCGAGGGCCGCGGCACCCGGAGCTACGAGGTGCAGGCCGACGTCCACATCGAGGTCTCCGGTCCCGAGGGCGTACGCCATGTCACCGGTACGGCCTCGATCCGCATCGAGGAGCGCGACGCACTCGGCCACGGCATCACCGACCCCAATCCGGTACCCCAGGTCTACGACCTCCCGGCCCTGCTCACCGAGGGCACCAACACCGCGCCGCACGACTGGGCGACGACCCGGTTGCGGGACGTACGGAACAACCTGAACGCGGGCGTCGACCTCACGGACGACGGCTTCCAGTTCTGGGTGGCCACCGGCCCCGACCCGGACGGCTCCCGCCTGACCCTGGCCCTCTACGCCGCATCGCGGGCGGCCCGGGACAACGGGCGCCCGGTCGAACTCGTCACCCGGGGCCCGGAGGGCCTGCGCATCTGGACCTTCGACCCGGACGGCACGCTCACGGCTCCGCCGGGTACGGACTCGGGGGCGCCGGAGACCGACGGCATGGCGCCGGGTTCCACCACCGGTGTCGTGTCCCTGGACCAGGCATGGGCGGACTTCGAGCGCGAGGCCGCCGCGTTCGACCAGGCCGAGGACGACCACACCGCGGCGCTCAACGACGAATACGAGCAACGGGGGCTGCGGCCCGACGCGCAGAACACCCTGAACGACGCGGTCACCGCGCTCACGAACGCGGCGAACGAGGCGCACCGCACCGACACGGCCGCGACCACCGCCGAGCAGGACGCGGACCAGGCCGAACAGGACCTCCGGAACCTCATCGACCGCGAGAAGACCCTGACCGGCGGGATCTCCGCGGCCCGCCGCACGATCGGCCCGCTCACCGACACGGTCTCGGAGGGCGAGCGCCAGGAGCTGAGTCTCAGCGCCCAGATCAAGACCACCCGACGCCAACTGGCCGACCTCACGGCCCGCGCCGAAGCGGCCGCGACGACGAGGGCCTCCGACCCCGACTCCGACCCCGGTTCCGTTGACACGGACGGTGCTACGACGGTCGAGAGCGCGGCGCCGGGCACGGTCACGCAGGGCTCGGACACCCCGGGCACGGTCGTAGGACCGCCGGTTGGGGACGACGTCACCGGTCCCGCCCCCGCCCCCGCCGTAGACCCCCGTCTCACGCAGCAGATCGACGAAGTCACCGCCCAAGTCGGCAAGTTGGAAGCCGATCTCACCGAGGTGCGGGCCGGTCTTGAGCAGGACCGTGCCGCGCTCCGGGACACCCAGGCCGGCCTGGACCGCGATGTGGCGGCTCTCAACGAGGCGCGGGCGCAGCTCCCCGGCGTGCGGGCCACGGCCGGGACCCGGCGTGCGGACGCGGGCACGGCTCGGGGGCTTGCGGCGGACGCGGCCCTGGTCCACGAGGACGCACGCGAGAACCATGAGAGGGCGGCGCGGACGCTCGGCGAGATCGACACCCGGATCGGCAACGCCCTCGGCAGGCGCGACGACGCCGCGGCCCGCCGGGCGGCGGCGGAGACCGCGCTGCCCGGCGAGGCCGGCCCGGTGCTGGCCTCCGGCCCCTCGGCGCTGCCCACCTCACACACGACCCTGGCCTCGGTCAGCCCGCGCTGGCCTGGCTCGGGCCGCCCCCGCACGGCGGGTCCCTCCACCGACAACACCCCGCTCCCCGGCGAAGACAACATCTCCGAGAGCGACAACTCGACCACCGGGGACGAGGATTCGGGGGACGAGGACCCAGGGGGCGACGACAGTTCGGACGCGGACACCGAACTGACCACTCCCGACCCGACGTCCCTCGTCCCGCCGAAGGACCCCCCGGCGACCGGCGACAACGACACCACCGGCGGGGGCCAAGGCAGCACGTCCGGCGACCCCGGCACGACCTCCGCCCAGGACAGCGCGTTCGACGCCCTGGTCGGCAACACCAACACCACCGCCACGTCCGCCGACTTGCACAGTGCGCCGACGGACATGGCAGACACGGCGGACACGGACACCGACGCACCCAAGATCGAGGGCAAGGGCAAGGGCAAGGGCAAGGCGCCTGCCCAGGACGACACCAATGGCACGTCGTCCACCCCCATCCCCACCGCGCCCCAGCCCGCCGCCTTCCAAGTACGGGCGCCGCGAGGCAACTTGGTGCCGACCCGCGGTGACGGCCGATGCATTCTCTACACGTTCATCGGCACCGACCCGGCGCGGGTCCGCGACCGGTTGCCCGAACTGCGGACCCGGGCTCCGGAGACCTACGCCTGGCTGGGCGACCCGAATCAAGTCCGGGCCGGGCTGGCCCAGTTCACCCGCTGGCGGCCGGGCACCCAGATGCCCAGGGCCGGCCGGCACCTGATGCTCGCGGCCGACCACCTGCGCATCCTCGCCGAGGACCGACTGCTCACCGCGCGCAGCGAACGCCCGCTGCCGCACGAGGTGGTGGGCCAGGTACGGCAGACGCTCGCGGGGTGGTTCGACGGGCGCACGGCGACCATGAACCGGCCCGAACTCCTGGCGACCCTCGACGAGTACGGCATCACAGGGGTCACGGAGCCGGACCAGTTGGAGCGGGACGATCTCGACACGCTCTACATCGAGGCGCTGACCGGCGACAACGCGATCGGCCCGGCGGATCCCAGTGTCCGGGACATGTTCGCGTACCTGCGCGACACCGGCCGACTGCCCACGCCGGACCGCCTCTCCGACGACCAGCTCCGCAGGCTGCTCGGGCACGGCTATACCGTCAGCGACGCACAGTTCACCGACGCCGAACTGGCCCACGCGCTCGACGCCGTCCAGAACTGGTCCAAGGCGTACGAGAGCAACCAGGGCGAGTTGTTCCTCCCGCTGCTGGCGGACACCCTGGACGTGGCCGTCGAGGTACTGCGGCCGGACCGGTCGACCGGCCTCGGCACCGTCACCCGCGTCGGCTCACCCACGGCCACCCGGGTCCTGGAGGTCCACTACACGGGCCTGAACCACTACAACGCCACCGACGCCGGACCCCTCACCGTCGACCCGAGCACGATCACCCCGGCGCCCGCACCCAGGGGCCCCGGGGACGCCAACAGCGTTCAGCCGAACGGCCGTTACCGTCCCGCGCCGACCCGTGACGCCGACGACGACCGGCCCGCGTCCCGTGTCGTCGATCCCGCCCCCAAGGACACCTGGCACGGCCTGCGCCCGCATGCCCGTCCCGCCGTGCACTCCACGGAGCGGTTCGATCCGCATGCGGACCAGTCCAACTCGCCCCGGCCCGGGGCGCTCAGCGGTGCGACGACCCTCGTCCGTGCCACCGTCCGTCGTATCCAGGCGCCCAACGGCCAGTGGATTCGGGACTACACGCTCAACCTCCCGGTCACAACCACGGACCCGGACCTTGCCCAGCAGCTCAATGAGCGCATCAGCGGTCTCCTGGACACGCACCTCAACTCCGGCCTGGCGCTGCCCAGTTCACGCGACCAACTCCACATCAACCTCAACCTGATCGCCGACCCGTCCCACCCCGAGGCGATCACCCTCACCAACACTCCGAACCCGGCCCGCGCCGACCAACTCCACCTCGACGCCCACCACTCCGACGAGGACCTCCTCCACGAGGTCCTGCACTACCTCGGCCTGCCGGACGAGCAACGCGACAACGACTTCCTCCTCCGCAGCCACCCCAACAGCACCACCGTCCACACCACCGGCCTCATGGCCACCACCCAGACGTCCGTCCACATTCCCCGCCGCTACCTCCGCACGATCGAGAACGTCACCTCCGCCGGCCCCCAACTCCACGACCACGCAGGCCAGAACACCACCACCCCCGCGCTGGACCCCGACACGACCCCCATCCCCACCGAGGCCTCGCTCACCTGGCCCACCTCCCAGGCCCCGACCGCACAGCCGCCCGTACCCGGCCAACTCCCGTCGAGCTACGTGAACTCCTACGGCGCGCTGCCGGACGGGACGGTCGGGCTGGTGTACGTGGAGCCGTTCTCCGACGAGGTGATGCAGGGGCTGCACGGGCAGGTCTACGAGGCGCTCGGGCTGGATGCCGACAACCCGCCCGAGCCGGTGCGCGAGCAGGTGCGGGATGCGCTGAGCCGGGAGAACCTCGCGCTCCAACTCCCGTACCTGCGCTCGAACGGCGGTCACCGCATCACCGTCCAGGTCGGCGGACGCGATCGCACCGTCGACGTACAGCTGACGCTTTCCGACGCGCGGGCCTCGTTGCGGCAAGGGCGCTTCGACCCGCGTGACCCGGACAAGCATGTCGAGCGGCGCGGGTTCGGCACGCGGGAGAACTTCTCCAGCCAGCCGTCGGGGACGTATCGCACGATCCAGGCGCCGTGGACCGGTACGTTCCCGATCACCGCGCCGACGCCGGTGCGGGCGGTGGACGGGTCGGTGACGCTGTCCATCACGCACAACCAGGCCAGTGACGCGACGACCGTCACCCAGGCCGTCCAGACCACGTCCGCCCAGCGCTCCAACGAGCCTTCGGATCCGGTGGAGTTCACCACCCACTGGCGCGTGCGCGTCGACGGCCCCGCGGTCACCGCGGCGCCCACTGGGCCCACCGCGCCGACCACCGCCCCGGCGACGGACGGGTGGCGTGGACCGGTGTCGCACGGTTCCACCACGATCTGGTTCCCCCGGCACCTCACCACCGCCGATCCGGCGCCGGGTTCGCTGCCCGCCCCCGCCGCGCCGACCGATCTCCCGCTCTACGGCGTCGACTCCGTGATCGACCCCCGGGCGCTGTACGAGCACGTCCACCAGGCGTTCCACACCCACCTGGACGACACCGCCGCCGGACAGGTCGCGGACTTCCTCTCCGAGCAGGTGCTGCGGGGCACGCTGCCCATGCAGATCCACGGCGGGCTCTACTCGCCCGTGATCACCGATGCCGACGGCAACGCGGTCGGCATGCTGCACCTGGTCACCGAGCCCGGGACCAGCACCCCGCAGCGGCAGAGCACCGCGGGCCAGATCAACCTTGAGAGCCACCTGGTCAACACCGCGAAGGTGGACCTCTCCTCGAAGTACACCAGCGGGATCGGCGTCAGTGGCACCGCCGCCGTCGCCCTCACCGGCGACCACAGTCAGGGTCACCCGGACGCGTCGAGCATGATCAGCGGCAGCCTCGGTCTGCGCGTCCAGGGGCAGGCGACCGTCACCAACACGTACAGCGCGAGCAGTTCCGCCGGCACGATGCACGCCATCCGCACCAACCAGAGCCATCTGCTCGCCCCCACCGCAGTCACCTACCGGGTCACCCTGATCCAGCCGGACGGCAACCGGCTGCAGGCGCCCGCGCTTCGCAAGCCGCACGGCATGGATCTACGGCTCCTGAGCGGGACGACCGCCGCCGGGCACCCGCCGACGGCCGCCGAGACGCGTGAACTCCCGGACTCCCTGGAGCGGTTGGACGGTATCGGGCTGAGCGCGGCGCCGCTCGACGTCACCGGCACGGATCCTCTGTTCGACGAGGCCGAGACGTGGCTGCGCCGTGAGGGCTTCCTGCCGTCCGCTCACGGCGTGGTGCGCAGCCACGAGCCCGAGCACCAGGTCCGGCTGCACGCCCAGCTCAACAACCTGCGCCGGCTGCAGGAGGCCCGTTCCCGAACCGGGCTGCGCGCCGCGACCGACGCCATGGTCGACGGCGGCCATGCCCTGCACTTCGAGGTGCCCAACAGCACCGACACGGGCGTCCGTCGGGTCCGCCTGCTGCTCACCGCCGAACGGGACACCGGGCAGGCCAGCACTCATGACCTCGTTCTGCCGGGTATCCAGGTCATGGGTCTGGCGCAGATGGCGGGCAGCGACGCCGAGCAGCGCGGGGAGTCGTACAGCGGTGCCTTCGGAGCGTTGGGCAGTGTCGGCGGGCCGTTGCGCAGCTGGGGGTCCATCGCGTTCGGGGGCGACTACCAGCACGGCCGGCAGATCACGCACGGCGACACCGTGGGCGGCGCCACCGGCCACGACCAGTTCTTCATCGCCACCAACCAGGACAGCCACGCGTTCGACGTGCCGGTGCAACTGGCCCTGGACCTGTACGCGGACGACAGTGACCGGCCGAGCGAGCGGTTCGGGCGGAACCTGAACCAGGCCGCCGCTCCGGCACCGACCGCTGCCCCGGACCCAACTGCTGCCGGCGCACCGCCCGTTGCCCCCGTGCCGCCCGCCCCGCCGACGGTCACCGGCACGCTGCGGCTGGCGGTGCCGCACGGCCGTACCCACGCACCCGCGACGACCCCCGCGCCGCCCGTACGTGCCGACGGGGCGCCGCGTCCGGTCGACGCGACCGACACGGACCGTCTCGCCGCGACCGACGCCACCGGCACCCCGCGTCCGGGTCTGGTGCGGATACCGGACGACGCGCTGATCGACACCGTGCGCGGCTCCGCGGCCATCGAGTCGGTCTTCCGGCGGGCCGCCCGGGAGATCCGCCACCAGGCCCAGCAGGCGACGCCCCCCACCCCGGCCACAGGCCCGATCCTCCCGGTCACCGCCCCCGCCTCCGGCACGGCACCCGCGCCCGCCGCGCCGCAGCGGGCGAGCCTCTTCCCGCTCGCCGGGCACGGGCTGATGGACAACACGACGCGCGCCGCCGAGACCCGGCACGCGGCGATCACGCCGGGCAGTCTCGTCGCGCACGGCCACGAACTGTTCAAGAATTCTTACGTAGTTGAGGGTCTGAGCCTGCCGGGAACCCTCGCCGACGGGCAGTACTCCCTGGAGATCCAGGCCATCGCGCACCAGCCCCGCCTGCTGGACACGACCCGGCAGTACCTGGAGACCGGCGTCTCGGCCACCGACAGTGCCCAGCAGCTCAAGTCCCTTGGAAAGTCGAACCAGTTCGGTGGCACCGGGTCGGCCACCCAGAACTCGACCACACCGGTGGAGCAGGGCGCCGCCAAGCCGAACAAGGACCAGCTCAACCCGGCGGTACGGCTCAACAAGGTGTCCCGCACCGACACTTCCGACACGCTCGCCGCCAGTACGGGCGTCAACCGCACCCCCACCGAGAGCGGCGACCTGCACCGGGTGGTCGCCGACGTCACCTATGTGGTCACGGTCCGGGCCGGCTCCCGCACACTGGGCAACGGGATCGGCGACCTCGGCACGATCGACCCCGTCACCTTCGCGGTGGACGTCCCCGACGGGCTCCAGTTCCTCATGACCCAGGGCCAACTCGACCGTGACGCACGGTGGATGGGCTCGGTGACCGGTCTCACCCCGGCGCCCGTCCAGGGCCAGGCTCCGCTGCCGGCGTCGTACGTGCGCAACCGCCAACTGGGCCTCGGCGGCGTCCTCTCGGTCAGCGAGTACGAGACCGCACCCGCCCCCGCCGCTCCCGCTCCCGGCGCCCCGATCCCGTTGGTGCAGCTCAACAACGAGGTGGAGCGGCGCGGCCAGGTCGGGCGCCGGCTGCGGGCCCTGGTCGAGACCGAGGCACCCGGAGTGTTCATCCCGGGGCACGCCGGCCACCAGCACGGTGTGCTCAGCCGGATCGCCCAGCTCACCTCCACCGCCGGACTGCGCTCACTGCCCGGCCGCGGCCCGGACGGCACCCCGCACCCGGCCACCACCCGTTTCCACTTCCGTCACCACGGTTACGGCGGTGAGCGGCTGGTCGAGGTCATGCTGCGGGCGAGGCCCCGGGCGGCCCAGAACCTGGCCGGTGTCCGAGGCACCTCCACCCCCGGTTCCGGCCTCGAACAGTGGCAGTCGCACACCGCCGCGGGCCGCAGTGCCGTCCGCGCCTCGATCGGGCAGGCGCAGCTCCCGGTCACGCCGGCGGTCCGCTACCTCCGTCCGGACCAGGGTCCCGATCCCCTGACGACGGACCGTGCGGAGCTGGGGTTCACCCCGCAGTCGGCCAGCAGCATCTCGGCCCGGCGGGCGACCACGGCCGACAACCGCTTCTGGCTGCGTACGGACAACGGCGCCGACTTCGACAACCTGCAGTACGACTACGAGCTGACGGTCCGTTCCGCGCTGGTCGTCGACTGGCCGCCCAACGTCATTGGCGGTCTCATCCAGCACGGCGTCATCGCCTGGGCCGACGCGGAAGGCGACGTACGCCAGTGGATCGACCGGCTGCTGGCGGGCGGCAACGAGCGCACCGACACCGTCCCGGTCCGGCTGGCGCTGCGGTTCACCGGCACCGAGACCAACGTGCCCGTACCGACGGCCACGGTGACCGCCGCGTCCGCCGAGTCCGGCGTCGACCCGCGCAACTCGGTGCGGCCGGCCGGCCCCTATCTCACCGACGCGCAGATGTTCCACCCGGTGGGCCCGACCCCGGCGTTCCACTTCGACGGCTGGGCACATCTGGAGACGGCGCTGAACAACGTCGCGCCGCGCCGCCTGGGAGGTTGGCACGCGCAGATCACCTCCGTGTCGGTGGAGGGACAGGCCGTCCGGCTCGGCCAGTTGATCCAGGCCGGACGGGTCAGCCTCGACCGTCCCCGGCTGGTCGCCGACCTCACCCGCGCCATGCCCGGCACGCAACCCTTCGAAGGGGCACCCGACCAGGCCCCGTCGATCGCGGTGACGCTCTACAACCCGCGCCGCTCCACCAACGCCGACGACGTCACCCTCGACCAACTCCACAACACCACCGACACGGTGAGCACCGCCGCGGGCGCGGACCACTCCCTCGCGACCTCGCTCACGTACCGCCTGAGCGGTGAGGACAACAATCGCCAGCTCGGCGGGGTCAATGTCCCGCTCGCGCAACGGCAGACCCAGCCCTCGGCCTTCGGCGGCACCACCACCGGCAGCCGCCGTGACTGGCTGAAGTCCGGCAGCACCGCCGCGCCCGCCAACGGGGCGCGCGGGACGCGGAGTTACGTCGTCGACGTCGACGCGCATCTGCTCGTGGAGGGACCGCAGGGCACCCGCCACGTCACCGGCACCGTCACTCTCCGCATCGAGGAACGCGACCTCCTCGGTCACGGGCTCCTCACCCCGGCCGAGACCCCGCCGAACCTCCACGACCTGCCCGCGCTCGTCCCCGACTGGGCCACCGTAGAACCGCACACCCTGCCCGAACGTCTCAACTCCGCGATCCCCGCGGGCAGTCACGGCGTCCAGCTCTGGGTGGCCCTCGGCGCCGACCCGCAGGGCACCCGGCTCGGCCAGGCGCTCTACGGGGCCTCGCGTGCGGCCGTGCTCGGCAACCGCCCGCTGGAGCTGATGACCCGTGACCCGCAGGGCATCCGCCGCTGGGAGTTCAACCCCGACGGTGCCCTCGTCACCGCCGACCCCGACCTGAGCACCGCGTGGAACGCCTTCGACGCCCAGGCCGAACTCCTGTACACCGCCACGGACACGCTCGCCGACACCCCGCAGCTGCTGAACCTCCGCTTCGCTGCCCGGCGGGAGGCCAACCAGGCGTACGCGGAAGCCGTGGAAACCCACGAGGCGACGCAGCGCGCGGTCACGGACGCGACCACCGTCCATACCCGGGCGAGGAAGACGGCCGCCGACTCCGCCAGGGCCGCGCGTCAGGCGGAGGCACTGGTCGAGCGGCTGAAGCGCGACCTCGCGGAGGCCCGGCGGACCGCCACGACACTGCCGCCGGTCATCAAGCAGCACGAGCGGGACGAGACCAAGGGCCACCGCGATCTTCAGGCGGCCCTGGCCGCGCTGACGCGGGCCGAGAACGCCGCACGGGCCGCCCAACAGGCCGCGACGAACGGGCAGTCGAGCACCACTCCCGCCCCGGCCCCTGCCGCATCCGGCGCCCCGCGCTCCCACACCCCCGCGCCCGATGTCGCCGGCGACCCTCGCGTACAGGCTGCGCTCCCGGCGATCACCGCCGCCGACAACGCGATCCAGCAGGCCACGGCCGCGCTCACCGCAGCCCGGCCCGTGCTGGCGAGGGCGGAGCACATCGTCGCGGTCGGCCCGGACCGCGTCAGCGAGGAGGAGGACAACCACGAGAAGGCCGTGGAGAAGGAGCGGAAGGACGCGGAGGCCGAGGCCGTCGCGGCCGACAACCTCCAGGTCGCCACGGAGAAGGAGACCGACGCCCGGCGCGAGGTGGCCGAGGCCGCGGACGAAGTCGCCGACCGCGACGGGGAGATCGCCGCCGCCGTCACCGCGCAACAGCGGGCCGCCGCCGACCAGATGGCGGCCACCGACGCGCTGGAGGACCTGGCCGGTGACGTCCAGGACAGCGCCCCGACCCCCGAACAGTCCCTGCGCACGACCTTCGCCACCACCTCGCCCCGCTGGCCCACCCCCGACGGCCCGGCCGCCCCCCTCCCGGCCGGCGGCCAGAGCCACACCCCGCCCGCCGCCGTCACCGGCACCACCAACGCCGTGACCGGGACCACGGGGACGAACCCCGCGACGACCACGACACCCACGCCGAAGCCGAAGCCGCAGCCCAAGAAGAGCGGGCCGCCCAAGTCCGGTACGAGCAACGCCAAGACGGACAAGGCCAAGGACAACAAGGGCAAGGACAACAAGGACAACAAGCCTGCCACCGGCAAGAGCACGGCCGTCGACAAGGGCAAGGCCAAGGCCAAGGTCAAGTCCCCGCTCGTCCAGTCGCCCCCGCTCCCCGGCACGACCCCGGCCGCCGCGCAGTCTCCCTACGTGGCCCCCGCCGGCCGCGTCGTCGCGACCCCCGGCGACGGCTACTGCCTCCTCTACGCCGTCATCGGCAGCGCGCCGGACCTGGTCCGCACCCGCCTGCGGCAGGCCGACCCGGCCTTCTCTCCGGCCACCGCCGCCTGGCTCGCCCGGCCCGACGACGTACGGGACACCCTGAGGACACTCACGGCGCGGTCGCAGACCACGAATCGGGGAACAGGCCATCTGCGGGCCGCGCAGCGGGGGTTGCAGAACCTGGTCCGGGCCCGGCTGGCAGGGGCACGCGACGGCAGCCGCCCGCTCCCGCCGCAGGTGCTCGGCCAGCTCCGGGGCGTCCTCGCCGGTGAGTTCGCGAGCCTGGTGGAGGACGCGTCCGACGCCGCTGTCGCCAACCAACTGGGCGTGTACGGCATCCAGGGCGTCACCCGCACCGAGGACCTGGACCCGGTCGACCTCCAGATCCTCTACACACAGGCCATCACGGCACCCAACGCACCGCCCCCGCTGACCGGCAACCCACCGAGCAACCGGCGGATGTTCGCCTATCTGCGGTCGATGGGCGCGCTGCCGACGCCCGCCACCATGACATCGGCCGGCCGCCGGTGGCTGCTCACCGCCGGCTATCACCGGAGCACCGTCCCCCTCACCCAGGGCGAGGCGCGCCTGCTCGACAGCGCGGTGGACAACTGGTCGGACTCGTGGGCGGACCCGGTCGGCGACACCTTCCTGCCGCTGCTCGCCGACACCCTCGAAGCCCCGATCCACGTCTTCGAACCGGTGACCGACACAACCGCCGGCCCCCGTGGCATCGTGCTGCGCTACGGCCCGACGACCACCAACACCCCAGCGCTGGAGGTCCGTTACACGGGCCTGAACCACTACAGCGCGAGCGACGCGAACCCGGATGCCGCCCCGGCGAACATCACCACGTCGAAGGCACCCCGGGGTCCCGAGGACGCCAACAGCGTTCAGCCGGGCGGCCGTTACCGTCCCGCGCCGACCCGTCACGCCGGTGACGACCTGCCTGCGTCCCGTGTCGTTGATCCCGCCCCCAAGGACACCTGGCACGGCCTGCGCCCGCATGCCCGCCCCGCCGTTCACAGCACGGAGCGGTTCGATGCGCACGCGGATCAGTCCAACTCGCCCCGCCCCGGTGCCCTCAGCGGTGCGACGACTCTCATCCGTACGCAGGTCCGTCGTATCCAAGCCCCCAACGGCCAGTGGGTCCGCGACTACACGCTCAACCTCCCGGTCACCGCGACCGACCCGGACCTCACCACCCAGCTCCAGAACCGCATCACCCGTCTCCTGGACACGCACCTCAACTCCGGCCTGGCGCTGCCCAGTTCACGCGACCAGCTTCACATCAACCTGAACCTGATCGCCGACCCCGCGCACCCCGAGGCGATCACCCTCACCGACACCGCGAACCCGGGCCGCGCCGACCAACTCCACCTGGACGCCCACCACTCCGACGAGGACCTCCTCCACGAGGTCCTCCACTACCTCGGCCTGCCGGACGAGCAACGCGACAACGACTTCCTCCTCCGCAACCACCCCAACAGCACCACCGTCCACACCACCGGCCTCATGGCCGACACCCAAACCCCCGTCCACATCCCGCACCGCTACCTCCGCACCATCGAGAACGTCACCGCCGCCGGCCCCCAACTCCACGACCACACAGGCCAGAACGACACGACGCCCGTCCGCGACCCCGACGCCACGCCCATCCCCACGAACGCCCCCCTCACCTGGCCCACCTCCAACGCCCCGACCGCACAGCCACCCGCGCAGGTCCAACTCCCGTCCACCTACGTGAACTCCTACGGCGCGCTTCCGGACGGCACGGTCGGACTCGTGTACGCGGAGCCGTTCTCGGACGAGGTGATCGAGGGGCTGCACGGGCAGGTCTACGAGGCGCTCCGGCTGGATGCCGAGAACCCGCCGGAGTCGGTGCGCGAGCAGGTACGGAGCGAGCTGAGCCGGGAGAACCTCGCGCTCCAACTGCCGTATCTACGCTCGAACGGCGGTCTCCGCATCACCGTCCGGGTCGGCGGCCGTGATCACACGGTCGACGTCCAGTTGACGCTTTCCGACGCCCGGGCCTCGTTGCGGCAGGGCCGCTTCGATCCGCGTGACCCGGACAAGCATGTCGAGCGGCGTGGGTTCGGCACGCGGGAGAACTTCTCCAGTCAGCCGGCGGGTACGTACCGGACGTTCCAGGTGCCGTGGACCGGTTCCTGGCCGATCACCGCACCGACCGCCGTGCGAGCCATAGACGGATCGCTGACGGCGGCGATCACGCACAACCAGGCCAGCGACGCCACCACCGTCACCCAGGCCGTCCAGACCACGTCCTCCCAGCGCTCCAACGAGCCTTCTGATCCTGTGGAGTTCAGCACCCGGTGGCGCGTGCGTGTCGACGCGCCCGCCGCCACCGTGCCCACCACCACCACCACGACCACCCCGGCACCGGACGGGTGGGGCACGGCGGAGTCCCACGGTCCGACCACGATCTGGTTCCCCCGGCACCTCACCACCGCCGATCCAGCGCCGGGTTCGCTGCCCGCGCCCGCAGCGATGGCCGATCTCCCGCTCTACGGCGTCGACTCGGTGATCGACCCCCGGGCGCTGTACGAGCACGTCCACCAGACCTTCCATGCCGATCTGGACGACACCGCCGCCGGACAGGTCTCGGACTTCCTCTCGGAGCAGGTGCTGCGGGGCACGTTGCCCATGCAGGTGGACGGCGGGCTCTACTCTCCCGTGATCACCGATGCCGACGGCAACGCGGTCGGCATGCTGCATCTGGTCACCACGCCCGCTGTCGGTACCCCGCTGCGGCAGAGCACCCCCGGCCAGATCAACCTCGAAAGCCACCTGGTCAACACTGCGAAGGTGGACCTCTCTTCGAAGTACACCAGCGGTATCGGCGTCAGCGGGAGTGGCGCTGCCGCTCTTACCGGTGACCACAGTCAGGGTCACCCGGACGCATCCAGCACCATCGGCGGCAGTCTCGGCCTGCGTGGGCAGACGCAGGCGACCGTCACCAACACGTACAGCGCGAGCAGTTCGGCCGGCACGATGCACGCCATCCGCACCAACCGCGGCCATCTCCTCACCCCCTCCGGCGTCACCTACCGGGTCACCCTGATCCGGCCGGACGGCACCGAGACGCGGGCGCCGGCGCTCACCCGGACGCACGGCATGGACCTACGGCTCCTGAGCAAGACGGACGCCACGGGGCACACGCCGACCGCCGCCGAGACACGCGAACTCCCGGACTCCCTTGAGCGGTTGGACGGCATTGGACTGAGCGCGGCCCCGCTCGAAGTCACCGGCGCGGACGGTCTGTTCGACGAGGCCGAGACGTGGCTGCGCCGCGAGGGTTTCCTGCCGCCCAGCCCAACGGCCCCGGCCCCCAACGGAGTTGGCGCGCGGCTCAAGCAGGCCGTACGCAACCACGAGCCCGAGCACCAGATCCGGTTGCACGCCCAGCTCAACAACCTGCGCCGACTGCGCGAGGCCCGTTCCCGCACAGGGTTGCGTGCCGCGACCGATGCCATGGTCGACGGCGGCCATGCCCTGCACTTCGAGGTGCCCAACAGCAGTGATACCGGCGTCCGTCGGGTCCGCCTGCTCCTCTCCGCCGACCGTGACACCACGCAGAACAGCACCCATCACCTGGTCCTGCCGGGCATCCAGGTCATGGGGCTGGCGCAGATGGCCGGCAGCGACGCCGAGCAGCGCGGTGAGTCGTACGGCGGCGCGCTCGGGCCGATGGCCAGTGTCAGCGGGCCGCTGGGGAGTTGGGGGTCCATCGGGTTCGGGGGCGACTACCAGTACGGCCACCAGGTCACCCACGGCGACACCGTGGGCGGCGCGACCTCGCACGACCAGTTCTACATCGGCACCGGTCAGGACAGTCACGAGTTCAGGGTGCCGGTGCGGTTGGCCCTGGACCTGTACGCGGACGACAGTGACCGGCCGAGCGAGCGGTTCGGGCAGAACGTGAACCAGGCCCTCGCCCCGGCACCGGTCGTCGTACCGGCCCCAACTGCCGCCGGTGCGCCGCCCGTTGCCCCCGCGCCTCCCGTGGTCCATCCGCCGACGGTCACCGGTTCACTGCGGCTGGCGGTGCCGAACGGCCGTACCCACGCGCCCTCGGCGACTCTCGCTCAGCCCGCCGCCCGTGCCGACGGGGCGCCGCGCCCGGCCAACGTCGTCGACAGGGCCCGGCTCGACGGGACCGACGCCAACGGCATCCCGCGCCCGGAGCTGGTGCGGATACCGGACGACGCGCTGATCGACACCGTGCGCGGCTCCGCGGCCGTCGAGTCGGCCTTCCAGCGGGCCGCCGCCGACATCCGCCGCCAGGCCCAGCCGACGCCCCCCGCCACCACGGGTACCGGCACGGGCCCGATCCTCCCGGTCACCGCCCCCGCGACCACCGGCACGGCCCCGGCGACCACCGGAGCCGCCCCCGCCCCGCCCGCTCGCGACGGCATCTCCCCGCTCGCCGGGCGCGGGCTCACGGACAGCAGGACGCGCGCCGCCGAGACCCGGCACGCCGCGATCACGCCCGGCAGTCTCGTCGCGCACGGACACGAACTGTTCAAGAATTCCTACGTAGTTGAGGGTCTGAGCCTGCCGGGAACCCTCGCCGACGGCCAGTACTCCCTGGAGATCCAGGCCATCGCGCACCAGCCCCGCCTGCTGGACACCACCCGGCAGTACCTGGAGACCGGCGTCTCGGCCACCGACAGTGCCCAGCAGCTCAAGTCCCTCGGAAAGTCGCACCAGTTCGGCGGCAGTGGGGTGGTCACCCAGAACCCGCCCCCGCAGCCGGCCGGGCAGGGCAACACCGGTCCGGAGTCGGACGGTTCGGTCTCCACCAGCCAGACCAGCGGCAAGTCGTACAAGGGCCTCTTCAACCCCTCGGCACGGCTCGGCTATGTCGCCCGCACCGACACCGCCGACACCCTCTCGGCCAGTACGGGCGTCAACCGCACCCCCACCGAGAGCGGCACCCTGCACCGGGTGGTCGCCGACGTCACCTACTTCGTCACGGTCCGCGCGGGCTCCCGCACCCTGTTCAACGGCGTCGGCGAGCCCGGCACGATCGACCCCGTCACCTTCGCGGTGGACGTCCCCGACGGCCTTCAGTTCCTCATGACCCAGGGCCAACTCGCGCGCGACGCACGGTGGATGGGCTCGGTGCAGGGGCTCACCCCCGCGCCCGCCCCGGCGCTGACGGCGGCCCTCCCGGCGCCGTACACCCGCAACCGCGAACTGGGCCTCGGCGGCGTCCTCTCGGTCATCGAGTACGACCGGCCCGTTGCCGCCCCCGTTCCCACGACCGGGCCCGCCGCCGGGCAGATCCCGCTGGGGCCGGTCAACCCGAGGGAGCGGCGCGGGCAGATCGGGCGCGAGCTGCTGGCGCTGGTCGAGGCCGAGGCGCCCGGAGCGGTCACCCCCGGGCACTCCGGCTACCAGCAGGGTGTGCACAGCCGTATCGCCCAGCTCACCTCGTCCGCCGGACTGCGCTCGCTGCCCGGGCGCGGTCCGGACGGCACCCCGCGCCGGGCCACTACCCGCTTCCACTTCCGGCACCACGGCCACGGCGGCGAGCGGCTGGTCGAGGTCACGCTCACGGCACGGCCCCGGCGGACCCAGAACCTGGCTGGTGTCCGGGGTTCGTCGACCCCCGGCTCGGGTCTCGAACAGTGGCAGTCGCACACCTCCGCGGGCCGCACCACGACCCGCGCCTCGGTCCGGCAGAAGCAGCTCCCGGTCACGCTGACGACCCGCTACCTCCGCCCCAACCAGGGCCCCGACCCGGCCAAGACGGACCGCGCGGCGCCCGTGTTCACCCCGCAGGCGGCCACCAGCATCTCCGCCCGGCGGGCCACCACCGCCGACAACCGCTTCTGGCTGCGCACCGACAACGGCGCCGACTTCGACGGCCTCCAGTACGACTACGAGCTGTCCGTCCGCTCCGCGCTGGTCACCGACTGGCCGCCCAACGTCATCGGCGGTCTCATCCAGAACGGCGTCATCGCGTGGTCCGACGCGGACGGCGACGTACACCGGTGGATCAACGAACTGATGGCCCGGGGCACTCCGCGCACCAGCACTGTCCCGGTCCGGCTGACGCTGCGCTTCACCGGCACCGAGACCGCCCTGCCCGGCGCGGGCGGTCCGGCTCCGGTGAACGCTCCGTCCGTCGTCTCCGGCGCCGACCCCCGCAACACCGTGCGGCCGGCCGGCCCCGCCGCCGGGCCGTACCTCGCCGACGCGCAGATGTTCCACCCGGTGGGCCCGACCCCGGCGTTCCACTTCGACGGCTGGGCGCACTTGGAGACGGCGCTCAACGACGTGGCGCCGCGCGGTAGTCGCGGCTGGCATTCGCAGATCACGTCCGTCTCGGTGGAGGGACAGGCCGTCCGGCTCGGCCAGTTGATCCAGGCCGGACGGGTCTCCCTCGACCGCCCCCGACTGGCCGCCGACCTCACCCGCAAGCTGCCCGGCACCGCGCCCTTCGAAGGGGCACCCGATCAGGCTCCCTCGATCGCGGTGACGCTCTACAACCCGCGCCGCTCCACCCACGCCGACGACGTCACGCTCGACCAGCTCCACAACACCACCGACACGGTGAGCACCGCGGCCGGTGCCGACCACTCCTTGGCGACCTCGTTCACGGAGCTCCTCAGCGGCGACGACGACAACCACGAGATCGCCGGCATCAGCGTCCCGCTCGCGCAACGGCAGACCCAGCCTTCGACCTTCGGCGGCACCACCACCGGCAGTCGTCGCGACTGGCTGAAGTCCGGCAGCACTGCCGCGCCCGCCAACGGGGCGCGCGGGACGCGGAGTTACGTCGTCGATGCCGATGCCCATCTGCTCGTGGAGGGACCGCAGGGCACCCGCCACGTCACCGGCACCGTCACCCTCCGCATCGAGGAACGTGACCTCCTCGGCCACGGGCTCCTCACGCCCGCCGAGACCCCGCCGAACCTCCACGACCTGCCCGCGCTCGTCCCCGACTGGGCCACGGCCGAGCCGCACACCCTGCCCGAACGCCTCAACTTCGCGATCCCCGCGGGCAGTCACGGCGTCCAGGTCTGGGTGGCCCTCGGCGCCGACCCGCAGGGCGAACACCTCGGCCAGGCGCTTTACGCGGCCTCCCGTACGGCTGTACTCGGCAATCGCCCGCTGGAACTCATGACCCGTGACCCCCAGGGCATCCGCCGCTGGGAGTTCACCCCCGACGGCGCCTTGGTCACTGCCGACCCCGACCTGACCACCGCATGGAACGCCTTCGACACGCAGGCCGAACTCCTGCACACCGCCACCGAAACCCTCGCCGACACCCCGCAACGGCTGAACCGCCTCACCGCCTCCCTCCAGCAGGCCAACCGGGCGCACACGGCCGCCGTAGCAGCCCATGGGAAGGCGCAACTCGCGGTCAAGAACACGACCGACGCCCACACGGACGCGAAGAAGACGGCCGCAGACGCCGCCGAGGCCGCGCGCAAGGCCGAGGCGCTGGTGGCGCGGCTGAAGCGGGACTATGCGGAGGCTCAGAAGACAGTCGCCACCCTTCCGTCGGTCGTCGAGCAGCACGAGCGGGCCGAGACCAAGGGTCGCCACGACCTTCGGACGGCTCTGGCCGCGCTGACGCGGGCCGAGAACACCGTGCGCGAAGAGCGCGCCGCCGCAGCACGGGCCGCCGCTCAACAGGGCGCGAAGAACGGGCAGTCGAGTGCCGTCCCCGCCCCCGCTCCTGTACCGGCTCCCGTCGCACCCGGCACCCCGCGCCTCCACACTCCCGCGGCCGATGTCGCCGACGACCCCCGCGTACAGGCCGTACTCCCGGCGATCACCGCCGCCGACAACGCGATCCAACGGGCCACCGCCGCGCTCACCGCCGCCCGGCCGGTGCTGGCGGGGGCGGAGCGCATCGTCGAGGTCGGCCCGGACCGCATCAGCGCGGAGGAGGATAACCACGAGGAGGCCGTGGAGGAAGCGGAGGAGGCCGCGGCTGCTGAGGCCGACGCGGCTGCCGACGTGCAGCTCGCCGCGCAGGACGAGACCGTCGCCCGGGGCCGGGTGACCGCGGCCGAGGCTGAAGTCGCCCGCCGCAACGGGCTCGTCGCCGCCGCCGTCACCGCGCAGTTGCAGGCCGCGGCCGACCAGATGGCGGCCACTGCCGCGCTGCCGGGTCTCTCCAGTGACGTCCAGGACAGCGCCCCGACCCCCGAACAGTCCCTGCGGACCACCTTCGCCACCACCCCGCCCCGCTGGCCCGCCCCCGACGGCCGCGCCGCGCCCCTCCCGGCGGGCGGTCAGACGCACACTCCGGCGCCTGCGACTACGACCACGACGAAACCGCAGCCGAAGAAGAGCGGGCCGCCCAAGTCCGGTACGAGCAACGCCAAGACGGACAAGACGGGTAAGGCAGGCAAGGACAAGAAGCCGGCCGCCGACAAGAACACCAGCAAGAGCACAGGCCTCGACAAGGGCAAGGCCAAGGCCACGACCTCGCCGCCCGGCACGACCGCGACCCCCGCTTCCGCGACCCCCGCCGCCCCCCTGACCCCCTACGTCGACCCCACCGGCAACGCCGTCCAGACCCCCGGCGACGGCAACTGCCTCCTCTACGCCGTCATCGGCAGCGCATCCCACCTGGTCCGCACCCGCCTCCAGCAGGCCGCCGCCACCGGCACCACCCAGGCCCTCGCCCCGGCTACCGCCGCCTGGCTCGCCCGGCCCGACGAAGTACAACGGGCCCTCAGGACGATGGCGCAGAACCCGCAGGCCGGCGACCGGGGATCCAATCAACTACGGGCCGCACGGCAGGAGTTGCAGAACCTGGTCCTCGCCCGCCTGGCGGCCGCCCGCGACGGCAGCCGGCCGCTCCCGCCGCAGGTCCTCGGCCAACTCCGCGGCGTCCTCGTCACCCCCTTCACCGCGGCGGTCCAGAACATGACCGCCGCCCAGATCGACAACGAACTGGTCCGTTACGGCATCCAGGGCGTGACCCACGCCGAGGACCTGGACCCGGTCGACCTCCAGACCCGCTATCTGCAAGCCGTCTCGGCGCCGGGCGCACCGCCCGCGCTGACCGGTGCCGCGCCGAGCAACCGCCGTATGTTCGCCTATCTGCGTGCGGTGAACGGCCTGCCGACGCTCGCCACCATGACCACGGACGAACGCCGGTCGCTGCTGATCGCCGGCTACCACCGCAGCACCGCCGCACTCAGCCAGGACGAAGCGAACATGCTCGGCAGCGCGGTGGGCAACTGGTCGGCCGCGTGGGCGAACCCGATCGGCGACACCTTCCTGCCCCTCCTCGCGGACACCCTCGACGCCCCGATCCACGTCTTCCAGCCGATGCCCGCCCCGCTCGCCGGCACCACCGTGAACGGCGGCCCCCGAGGCATCGTGCTGCGCTACGGCCCGACCACCAACACGCCCGCCCTGGAGGTCCACTACACGGGCCTGAACCACTACAGCGCGAGCGCCGCGAACGCGAGCATCACCACGTCCCAGGCGCCTCGGGGTCCCGGAGATGCCAACAGCGTTCAGCCGGGCGGGCGTTACCGTCCCGCACCGACCCGTGTCGCCGACGACGAGCGGCCCGCGTCCCGTGTCGCCGACCCCGCTCCGAAGGACACCTGGCACGGCCTGCGCCCGCACGCTCGTCCCGCCGTTCACAGCACGGAGCGGTTCGATGCGCACGCGGATCAGTCCAACTCGCCCCGGCCCGGGGCGCTCAGCGGTGCGACGACCCTCGTCCGTGCCACCATCCGTCGTATCCAGGCGCCGAACGGCCAGTGGATACGGGACTACACGCTCAACCTCCCGGTCAGCACGACGGACCCGGACCTCGCCCAGCAGCTCAATGAGCGCATTAGCGGTCTCCTGGACACGCACCTCAACTCCGGCCTGGCGCTGCCCAGTTCACGCGACCAGCTCCACATCAACCTCAACCTCATCGCCGACCCGTCCCACCCCGAGACGATCACCCTCACCAACACCGCGAACCCGGGCCGCGCCGACCAACTCCACCTGGACGCCCACCACTCCGACGAGGACCTCCTCCACGAAGTCCTCCACTACCTCGGCCTGCCGGACGAGCAACGCGACAACGACTTCCTGTTGCGCAACCACCCGAACAGCACCACCGTCCACACCACCGGCGTCATGGCGGACACCCAGACCCCCGTCCACATCCCGCACCGCTACCTCCGCACCATCGAGAACGTCACCGCGGCCGGCCCCCAACTCCACGACCACACAGGCCAGAACGACACGACCCCGGCCCAGAACCCCGACACCACCCCCATCCCCACCGACACCCCTCTCACCTGGCCCACCTCCAACGCCCCGGTAGCTGCCCCGTCTTCGTCGTTCGTCCTCGACTACGGCTCCCAACAGGACGGCAACGTAGGCCTGGTGCTCCTCGAACCGCTGTCGGCGGCGATCGTCAGCGGGCTGCACCAACAGGTGATGACGGCGCTCGGGCTGGGGGCCGCGCCGGACACGCACCCGGTGCGGGAGCAGTTGCGGACGGTGGCGAGTGCCGAGACGCTGGTGCTCAACCTGCCGTATCTGCGCGGGAGTCTGGGTTTCCGGATCAGGGTGACCGTGGACGGCCGGGACCGGGACGTGGACCTGAGGATGGGGCTCTCGAACCCGAGGGCGGCGGCCCGGTACGGGCAGGCCGAGGGTGCCGAGCGGGACGTACGGGTGGAGCGGCGTGGCATCGGTTCGCAGGAGTCGGTTTCGTCGGAGGCGTCCGGCAACATCCGTACGGTGATGCTGCCTTGGACCGCGCTGTTCCCGGTGGGCAGGGCGATCCCGGTGCGCGGTGTCGATGCCGCGCTGACCCTCGCGCTGACCTTGAACCAGCTCTCGTCGAGCGCGTCGGTGACCACGGGCGTGACGTCGACGACGGCGCAGCGCAGCAACGAGCCTTCGGAGCCGTACGACTTCACCGCCGAATGGGAGGTACGGGTCGACACTCCGGTGCTGGCCGCGCCCCTCAACTGGTCGCCGGCGCAGTCGCACGGGCCGGTGACGCTCTGGTTCCCGCAACATCTGGCGCGGGACGAGGACGGGGAGCTTCCCGAGGTGGCGGGTCTGGACGCGCTGCCGGTCTGGGGTGTGGACACGGTGGCGGAGCCGGGGCGGCTGCTCGCGGAGACGCTGCAGCACTTCGCCGACCCGCTGCGGGAGTTGGGCAAGGACTCGCTGACGGAGCTGGAGACGTTCCTGTCGGAGCCGTTGCTGCGGGGCACCCTGCCGATGCAGCGGGAGGGGGGCGTCTTCTCACCGGTGCTGCTCGACGCGTCGGGGCGCGCGCTCGGCATGTTCGAGCTGCGGACCACGGTGACGGTGGGCGAGCCGCAGCGGCGGACTGTCGACGGGAAGGTCAACCTGGAGAGCCACCTCACACAACTGGTGAAGATCGACGCCCAGTCGAAGTTCAGCAGCGGCGCGTCCCTGTCCGGGAGCGTCGGGCCGGCGCTCACCGGCGACCACAGCGAGGGCCACTCGGCGGCGACGCGGCGGGTCGGCGGCGGTGTGCTGGGGCGGGTCTCGGTCCAGGCGGGGACGAGCGACGCGCTGAACCAGAGCGCCGGCGCGTCGCTGATGCACGAGGTGCGCACCAAGCGCAGTCACCTGCTGGCGCCGGCCTCGGTGGAGCACACGCTGGTGTTCCACCGGCCGGGCGGCGGGCGGGACACCTTCGAGCCGGGCGAGTGGCGGGCCGGCATGCACCTGCGGGTGATGACCGCCGAGGACGCCCGGGGCCATGTCCCGACGCCGGAGGAACTGCGGCGGCTCCCGGCCGAGTTGGAGCATCTGCGGTCGATCGGCGCCAGCGCGACACCGCTGGCCGTGGTGGACGCCGAATCCCTCTTCGTGCCCGCCGAGAACTGGCTGCGCCGCGAGGGTTTCCTGCCCGCCGACACCAACGCCCGCAACCGGGTGCTGCCCGACGAGGCGCTGGTGCAGGCCCAGTTGAACAACCTGCGCAGGTTCGAGCAGACCCGGTCGCAGATCGGGCTGCGGGCCGCGACGGACGCCATGCTGGACGGCGGCCACTCGCTCTTCCTGGAGATCCCGACCCTGACCGGCAGCCGCCGGGTGCGGCTGGTGCTCGGCGCGGAGCGCGGCGAGGGCGAGAGCAGGCACACCAGAGTGCTGCCGCACGTGGAGAGCATCGGCCTGGTCTCGCTGTCGACGGTCGCCACCGACCAGAACGGCTCGCAGTACGGGGTGTCGTACGGCGTCGGCGGTTCGCTCGGCATACCGGTGCGCGACGGCGCGTGGACCCTCGGCGGCACCGCCGACCATGTGCGCTCCCACCAGGTGCAGCACGACAACAGCGTGCAGTTGTCCCTCGGGCACGACCAGCAGTTCCAGGGCACCGGGGCGGGACAGCGCACCGAGGTGTTCGAGGTGCCGGCCACCTTCGCGCTCGACCTGTACGAGGGGCCGGGGGAGGAGCCCCTGGTGCGGTTCGCGCCCCTGACGGCCGTAGAGCCGTATGTCCCGCACGGCGCCCCGGCGCCCGGCCCGGACGACCCGCCCGTGCCTCCGCCGCCGGACCGGGTGGCGGGGAGCCTGCGGCTGGCGGTGCCGACGCTCCGTACGCTGCCCGCCGACGAGGCCGTCCCGGCGGCGCCCGCCGCGCACACCGTGCGGGCCGCCACCGACGCCGACCGCACGGCGCTCGACCTGACCGACGAGCACGGCACCCCGCTGCCCGACTCGGTACCGCTGCCGGACGACTCGATGGTGGAGGTGTTCCGGGCGTCGGCCGCGCTGGACGACGCGTTCCGCGCGGTGCTCGGCAACACCTACCAGGGGCATCCGGCGCGCGGTCTGCTGGACGGCGTACGGGACGCGGTCGGGGGCGTGACTCCCGCTCCGGTGGCGCGTGTTGGACGTGCCGTGAGCGATTCGCTGGCCGGCGCCGCGGCCACCGATCCGACCACGGTGACGGCGGAGATGCTCAGCGCCGCCCGCAGCCCCGCCGCCCTGCTGGCCCGCGGCCACCAGGTGCTCAAGGGCGCCTATGTGATCGAGGGGCTCACCCTGCCGGGGCTCGCCGCGGACGAGGTGCTGTCGGTCGAGATCCGCGGCACTCTGCGCAGGCCGCGGGCGTCGGCCGAGATCACGCAGTACTTCGAGACCGGGCTCAACGCCGTCGACGGCGCCGGGCAGCAGCGCGGGGTGTCGAGCGCCGCCCAGTGGGCGGGCGGCTTCACCGCGGTCCGCAACAACTCCTCGGCCCAGACGCCGAGTTCCGACCAGGCCGCAGGCAACGACGGCGACATCGGCGGCCTCGGCGACGGCGGCATGCAGCGCCGCGCCGACACCCCGGCACAGCAACAAGGCAGCAGCTCCACGACCGGTTCCGCGTCCCGCAGCGCGACCTTCAACCCCTCGGGCCGCTACACCCGCACCACCCGCCAGGAGAAGGGGCGGGCGCTCGCCTCCTCGACGGTCGTACACCGCACGGCCACCGAGGGCGGCGCTCAGCACCGCATCACGGCCGACGCGCTCCTGCTGGTCACGTTCCGCCGCGGCACCCGCAACGCCGTGGGCAACGCGTTCGGACAGGGCGAGGGCCGCGCCGTGACGGTGGCCGTCGAACTCCCGGACGCCGTACGGTTCTTCGTCAGCCCGGCCCAGATCCGGCGCTACCCCGCCTGGTTCGCGACCGTGCCCGGACTCACCATGCCCGCGCCGGTACCGCGCTCCGTGCCGCTGCCGCGCCGCTTCATCGCCTCCCGCGAGGTGGGCCTCGGCAGCGTCCAGGCGATGGACCAGTACACCGACGCCCTTCGCACCGTGCAACGCCCCGACCTCCTCCGACAGCAACTCCTCGGCCTCATCGAGGAGGAGGCCCCCGGCACGACCAGCCCGGGCCACGCGTCGTACCTCTCCGGCGTCGACACCCGCATCGCCGACCTCACCGCCACGGCCGGCCTGCGCACCCTGGCCGGCCGCGGCCCCGGCCGCGTCCAGCGCTTCCGCTTCCGCCACGTCGGCTACGGCGGCGCCCGCCTCGTCGAGGTCACCCTCTCCGCAGAGCCGGACGCCGACGACCACGCGCTACGACAGGTGCGCGGCCACGCCGGGGCACCGGGCGCCGGCATCGAGCAGTACCTCGGCCACACCCCGTCCGCCGTGACCGACAAGACCTCCCACAGCACCCGGCACTCCGCGTTCGCCCAGCTCCAGACCCGGCTCCCGAGGCCCACCGGAGGCCCCCGCACCGACCGGGCGGCCGCACTGCTCAGCGCCGACACCGTGCGCGGCAACTCGGCGCGGGTCACCCGGGCCGCCGAGGACCGGCACTGGCTGCGCACCGACAACGTCGCCGACTTCCACGGCGTCCCGTACCGGATCGTCGCCACCGTACGGTCCTCACTGACCGTCGACTGGCTGGTGGACCTGCCGGGCAGCGTGCTCCAGCACGGCGTGCTCAGCCTCACCGACGCGGACACCCCGCTCGCCAACCGCATCGCCCACCTCTTCTTCGGCCGCCCGGCGCGCAGCATCACCGTGCACACCGCCGCCGCGCTCCGCTTCACCGGCAGCGAGATCGCCGAACCCGCCGAGCCCGAGTGGCAGTTGACGGCGGACCACTCGGCGATCCGGCCGACGCCGACCGGACACCGCTTCACGCCGGGCGGCCCCGCACCGGTCTTCTCCTTCGACGCGGGCACCGAACTCGCCGCCGCGCTCGGCGAGGTGGCCCCGGCCCTCACCGGCTCGTGGCGCCGGCTCGCCGCCTCCGACTCCGCGGACGCCACCGCCGTACGGGTCGGCGAACTCCTCCAGGCGGGCACGATCGAGCTGGACCACCCGCGCGGCCCCGCCGGGATCACCACCACGATGCCGGGCGCCTACCCGTTCCAGGGCGATCCCGACACCCCGCCCCGGCTCACCGTGGAGCTGTACCGGCCGCGCCGGGAGACCGACACCGGCGACGTGACGATCGACCGGGTCCGGCTCAGCACGGTCAGCGCGGGCTCCGCCTCGCACGCGGGCCTCACCGGCGGCCTAGCGGCCCAGGGCGCCTTCAGCCTCCACGACTCCAACCGCCAACTCCTCGGCTTCACCGCGCCGGTACTGGCCCGCCCGGCCCAGGACCCCGGCTCGGGCGCCTCCGTCGCGGGCACCCGCCGCGAGTGGCTCAAGCGCGGCAACACCTCCACCCCGGAGGGCTCGCGCGGCACCCGCAGCCACGAGATCCTCGCCGACGCCCTCGTCACCGTCCACGGCCCGAACGGCACCCGGTACGTCTCCGGCACGGTCCGGCTGCGCCCCCTGGAGCGCGACCTCCTCGGCCACGGCGTCACCACCGCCCGCACCGACACGGGCGTCTACGACGGCGCGTCCCTGATCCGCGAGGCGGCCGACGCCCAGGCACAGAACGCCCCCGCGCACGCGGTCCTGCGCGACTGGCGCTCGGTATCGCTCCGCGACCTCCCGCCCCTGCTGGCCCACGGCATCGAGACGGACCCGGACCCGGCCCGCGACGACACCGCCATGCTCCAACTGTGGCTGGCCACCGACGGCGGCCCGCGCCAGACAGCCCGCGCGCTGTACGCCGCATCGGGCACGGCCGCGTTGCTACGACGGCCCGTCGAACTCGCGCTGCGTGACGGCGAGGGCGTACGGTTCCGGCGGTTCGACGTGAACGGGGACCCGGAGGGGACGCCGGGGGCGGGGGAGCACGGCGACGAGGAGCGGGACGGCGGGGGGCCGAGCAGCGCGGGGCAGGGTGGTGCGCGTCGGGACGGCGTGGGCCGGGACGACACGGTCCACGACGCCGGTTGGGCGGCCGTACGGGATCAGATGCGCACACTGGAGGAGGCCGCGCAGGCGGAGGACGCCGCGCGCACGCAGGAAGGCCGGCTCCATGACCAAGTGCCCGATACCCAAAGGGTGTTGGACGCGACCGAGCCGCCGGTGACACAGGCGGAGCTGGACCGGAACGACGCCCGTGCCGCCGCGGAGACCGCGGCCGCCGACCTCACCGCCGCCCAGCGGGCCGTCCCGCTCGCCGAACGCACCGATCAGGAACGGCGTGTCCGCGTAACGCAGTTGACCACGGATCTCCAGGACCAGACCGAGCGTGTGACGGAGGCGACCCGGGCGGCGGGGGGGTTCCACGACGCGGTCCGGACGGCGGAGGAAGCCGTACGAGAGGCGGAGGAGGCCGCGCGACAGCCTGGCAACTCCCGCTCGAACGAACCCGGTTCCCTCGCCCGGCGTCAGTCGCGCCGGAACCGGGCCCATACCACGCTGGACCAGGCACGGATCGAGGCCGCGGCAGCCGACCGCGCCGTCGAGACCGCCCGGCACACCGTCAACGACACCAGGCGCCGGCTCGGCCTGGCCGAGGACGTGGCACGCCACGCCGCCGGCATCCTGACCCGCGCCCGCGACACGGCCGCGCTGGCGACCACGGCGAACCGCACGGCCCGGGCGGCGCTCATCGGGGCCACCGCACGCCACGACCAGGCGGTCGCCGCACGGGACGAGGCCCAGCAGGCGTTCGACGCCCTCCGACGCGAGATCGACGACTCCCTCGCCGAGCAGGCCAGGCACGCGGCCCGGCAGCGCAACGCGGAGCACGATCTCACCGATGTCGTCACCCTGTTGGAGGCCCGGCGAGCGGCGGCGGGCGAGGGCACGGCACCCCTGCCGACGGGTTCCCTGGCCGCTACCCCGGCCACATGGCCCCGCCGCACCCCCCGTCCGGCACCGGCCCGCATCGAGGAACCCGTGGCCGAGCCCCAAGTAGCGCCCCAGGAAACGGAGTTCCAGCCGGCCGGAGCCGGGAACGACACCGCGGAGGAAGCCGAAGACGACCAGGCCGTCCAGGACGACCAGGACTTGGGCGACGGGAGCGAGTCCGGCGAAGGCGAGTCCGGCGACGAGGAAAGCGACAACGAGGAAAGCGACGACGATGGCGACGGTGCGCATGGTCACCGAGGAGAAGGCTCCGGCGGCGCCCGCTACCGCCCCGTCGTGTCGCGGGCGCCGCGCCCCGAGACGTTCGCCCGTTCACTGGCCCGGCTGCTCGCCGACGCCGACGCCGACTCCGGCACCGCTCCCGCGTGGACCCGGGACCGTGACCCGCACGGCGCGCTGCTCAGCTGGGTCCAGGCCGATGTGGCGGCTCACGGCGCGCCCGACGACCCGAGATTCCCGGCCCCGGACACCGAGGTGTCGACCGACGCGCTGGCCCATATCGGGGCCCTCACCGAGGAGTTGAGAGCTCAGGCGATCCTCCAGAACGGCATGGTGACCGTCGCGGAGGCCGGACTGGACGACGTCGCGCGCCTCGCCCTGGTGCTGGCCCGCCCCGACACCCCCTTCTACGTGGCCACCTTGGCGGCGCTGGTCGTACGGGACACCGGGCGTCCGGTCCAGGTGCTCAGTCCCGGCGGTCCCACCCAACGCTTCGGCCCGGCCGACGGCACCCCGCTGACCTTGTACTTTGACGGCAACCGGTTCTCGGTCAACCCGCCCGCCCCGGACGACGACTGACCGGTCGTCACCCGATCACCTTTCTGGAAGGACCAGCATGTCCGGCAAGAACAGCCCGCAGCACCAGGCAGCGACGGGCGGGACGGAGCCCGCCCCGGCCCCGGACACCACCGCGGGCGGCGCCCCCGAGACCGAAGCGGCGGCACTCCCGCCGACCAGTGGCGAGTCGACGGCCGCCCGCACCGGCGCCCCGGAGACCGCGGCGAAGGCGGAAGCGGCGCTGACGCCTCCCTCGCAGCCCGCCGCCGCGGCCCAACTCCCCACCGCGGAAGCCGCCGTGGGCACCGACGAAGGCGCGACGCCCGAAGCCGCACCCGACACCCACGCCGACCCCGACCAGGGCCCCGACGCCCTGGCCGCATCCGCGGCAACCGAAGCCACAAGCGGATCCGGCTCGGACACCGGCGAGGACACCGCCACCGCGGCCCCCGCCTTCGGCCGCCCCTCCCGAGGCCTCCTCGCCGGAGCCGCGATAGCCGGCGCGCTGCTGATCGGCGTGCCGTTCCTGGTCTCCGGCATGCTCGGCAGGTCGAGCTCGGACTCGAAGCCGTCGGACCAAGTGGCCGACGCGGGCACCGTGTTGAACGGGGCGACGACGAACATCGGCGCGGGCGCCTACGGTTCGGCCAGCCCGGACCCGGCCTCGCCGACCGCCTCGCCTACTAAGGGCGGCGGCAAGAAGAACACGGTGAAGAACGGCGCGGGCGCCGCGGCTGCCGGCGGTGCCGGTGCCGGAGTGATCGCGGGCAGCACGGCCGACGCCCCCAAGAAGGCGTCCTCCGGCGGGAGTTCGAAGAAGAAGTCCACCACCAAGGTCACGGCCACCGCCACGGTGACCACCGCCCCCGGCACCACCATCTACAGCCACGCCTCCAACAAGTGCATCGAGATGGTGGGCCACAAGGGCGCCGACGGTTCACCGCTGCAGATCAACAGCTGCACCGGCAAGAACTGGCAGAAGTGGGACTTCCGCTCGGACGGCACGATCCGCTCCATGGGCCTGTGCATGGACGTCGCCTGGGGCTCGTCGGCGAACGGCGCGGTGATCCAGATCGCCGTGTGCAGCGGCAACCCGGCCCAGCAGTTCCGCCTCAACTCCAGCAACGACCTGGTCAATCCGCAGGCCAACAAGTGCGTGGACGTCAAGGACCAGGGAACCGCCAACGGCACCCGGCTCCAACTCTGGGACTGCAACGGCCAGGACAACCAGAAGTGGAGCACCCGCTGAACACGGCGGTGCCGCCGCACCCGTAGAGGCACGGCGGCACCATGGACACCCAGACGCTCAAGCCAGGTGCTAGATGTCGCGGAAGATCTCGATCTGCGCCCCGATCGAGTTGAGCCGCTCCGCCAGATCCTCGTAACCGCGGTTGATGACATACACGTTCCGCAGCACCGACGTGCCCTCCGCCGCCATCATCGCGAGCAGCACGACCACGGCGGGCCGCAGCGCCGGCGGGCACATCATCTCGGCGGCCCGCCAGCGGGTCGGGCCCTCGACCAACACCCGGTGCGGGTCGAGGAGTTGGAGACGGCCGCCGAGGCGGTTGAGGTCGGTGAGGTAGATCGCGCGGTTGTCGTAGACCCAGTCGTGGATGAGGGTCTGGCCCTGCGCGACCGCCGCGATGGCCGCGAAGAACGGCACGTTGTCGATGTTCAGGCCGGGGAACGGCATCGGGTGGATCTTGTCGATCGGCGCCTCCAGCTTGGAGGGCCGGACCGTGAGGTCCACCAGGCGCGTACGCCCGTTGTCCGCGACGTACTCGGGCGTGCGGTCGTGGTCGAGGCCCATCTCCTCCAGGACCGCCAGCTCGATCTCCAGGAACTCGATGGGCACCCGGCGGACCGTCAGCTCCGACTCGGTGACGACGGCGGCGGCCAGCAGGCTCATCGCCTCGACCGGGTCCTCGGAGGGGGAGTAGTCCACGTCGACGTCGATGGTCGGCACGCCATGCACGGTGAGCGTGGTGGTGCCGATGCCCTCGACCCGTACGCCGAGCGCCTCCAGGAAGAAACAGAGGTCCTGGACCATGTAGTTGGAGGACGCGTTGCGGATGACCGTGGCGCCGTCGTGGCGGGCGGCGGCCAGCAGCGCGTTCTCGGTGACGGTGTCGCCGCGCTCGGTCAGCACGATCGGCCGGTCGGGGGAGACGGACCGGTCGACCTGCGCGTGGTAGAGCCCCTCGGTCGCGGCGATGTCCAGGCCGAACCGCCGCAGCGCGATCATGTGCGGCTCGATGGTGCGCGTGCCGAGGTCGCAGCCGCCCGCGTACGGCAGCTTGAAGCTGTCCATGCGGTGCAGCAGTGGGCCGAGGAACATGATGATCGAGCGCGTACGGCGGGCCGCCTCCGCGTCGATCGACGCCATCTCCAGCTCGGCCGGCGGCACGATCTCCAGGTCGACGCCGTCGTTGATCCAGCGGGTGCGGACGCCGATCGAGCCGAGTACCTCCAGAAGGCGGTACACCTCCTCGATCCGCGCGACCCGGCGCAGCACCGTGCGCCCCTTGTTGAGGAGCGAGGCGCACAGCAGCGCCACACACGCGTTCTTGCTGGTCTTCACATCGATCGCGCCGGACAGTCGACGACCGCCGACCACCCGCAGATGCATCGGACCGGCGTAGCCCAGAGAGACGATCTCGCTGTCCAGGGCTTCACCGATTCGAGCGATCATCTCAAGGCTGATGTTTTGGTTGCCGCGCTCGATGCGATTGACGGCGCTCTGACTGGTGCCGAGCGCCTCGGCAAGCTGCGTCTGTGTCCAGCCCCGATGCTGCCGGGCGTCACGGATGAGCTTGCCGATACGTACGAGGTAGTCGTCTGCCATGAGGCCGAGGTTATCTCAGATATGAGATGGCGCCTCTTGGGGGGTCCATTCGGGTGACGCCCGGTCAGTCGTCCTTCTTGGTGCGAGTCTTGCGCCACCCGAAAGGTCCGGGCAAATTCATCGATGTCGTACGACGTCCTGATGTGCTGCGCGTGTAGTGCGGGCCGCGCTTGCCGCCTGTGGTGAACGACATGGACCCCTTGCTGATGTTCAGCCGGAGCCAAGGCAGGATCCGGAAGCTCTTGCGGAACGTGAGCGGCATACCCGCCTCCTTTCGTCCCGCACCGGGTACCCCGAAGACGCGCGGGTATGGCGGCAGGACGGGCCTCCGCGAAAACCCGTTGGCGAACCGCGGGGGCCGCTGCTACTTTTCCGGAGGCCGTGCGAGAGAAAGAGGAGGTGGTACCCGTGAACGAATCGACATGGGTGCTCTCCTCCGGGGTCACGGTCGGGCGATAGGTCGTCGTCCGGGAGCGCCGTTTCTGAGCCCTCCCGAAAGGCACGACCATGCACTTCACTTCAGAGCAACGCCTGGACACTTCTGAGCAGCGCCTCGACGACGGCGTCCTCGAACGTGAATTCACCCTCGGCGAGATCCCCGGCATCCTGTGGACGCCCGGCTCCGCAGCCGCAGCCGCACCGGCACCGCTGATCCTGCTCGGCCACCCGAACCTCGGGCTGCGCAGGATGTACCCCCGACTGGTGGCCAGGGCCCGGCACGCCGCGGCGGACGGCTTCGCCACGGCGACCATCGAACTCCCCGGAAGCGGCGACCGGCCCCGTTGGCCCGCCGTCGAGCAGGCCCGCGCCGACCTGCGCCGGGCGATGGAGGCCGGCGAGCCGGTCGGCGACGACATCGTCGACGCCCTCGTCCTCCCGCTGGTCGACAAGGCCGTCCCGGAATGGCAGGCCGCCCTGGACGCCCTCCTCTCGCTGCCCGAGATCGGCGGCCCGGTCGGGTACTCGGGGGGAGTGATCTCCATCGGCATCCGGCTGGCGGTGGTCGAGCCGCGCATCTCGGCGGCCGTTCTGTTCGCCGGGAGTCTCGTGCCTCGCGCCATGTTCGAGGAGGCCCGGCAGGTCACCATTCCGCTGCATGTCCTGCTGCAGTGGGACGACGAGGGGAACGACCGGCAGGCGGCCCTGAACCTGTTCGACGCTCTCGGCTCCAAGGAGAAGTCCCTGCACGCCAACCTCGGCGGACACACCGGCGTCCCGCAGTTCGCGGGGGATGACGCGGCCCGGTTCTTCACCCGGCATCTGCGCTAGCCACGGGCCGGCCCCGCCGCTCATCAAGGAGTCGGGCCCGAACCCGACTCCTTGATCGTGAGCATCGTGTGCGGATCGCTGCTCACTCCTCCTCACTCCTGCTGTCTTCGCTCTTGCAGTCTTCGAGTTGGAAGTGCCAGATGACGACGACCGGGGATTCGTCCAGGGCGGCGGCGGATGCCTCGGGGCACCAGTGCTGGAGGTCCCAGGACATATGGGTGGGCAGCGGGTCCGGGGCGGCGCCGGGATCGAGGGAGTGGCGCGGGCGGCGGGGTTCCTCGCAGTGCCGGACCTGGAATCCGAGGGGGAGGGCGGCTGCGAGGTAGGCGCTGAGCGGGCGGTGGTATTCGGTGAGCAGGGTCGGGCGGCCGTCCGGGCCGGGGCGACGGGGGAGGGTGGGTCTGAGGTAGGACACCATGACGTGCGCGTCCGAGATCACGAGGTGCCCGCCGGGACGCAACACGCGCGCGAACTCGGCCAGCACGGCCGTCAGATCGGGGACGTGGGCCAGCGCGAGCGCGCAGACGACGGTGTCAACTGCGTCGTCGGGAAGCGGCAGTTGACGCAGGTCGGCCTCGCGGAGGTCGACGTCCGGCAGCCGCTCGCGCGCCCGCGCGAGCATGTCCGGCGAGGCGTCGCAGCCGGTCACGCGATGGCCGAGCCGGTGCAGATAGGCGGTGTGCCGGCCGGTGCCGCAGGCGGCGTCCAGTGCCGCGCCGACGGGCAGGCCGTCCAGGATGCGCTGGACGATGGGCTGCTCGATGTCGATCATCGTGTTGCCGAGGGTGTCGTAGTGCGGTGCCCAGTCCTGGTAGACGTCGGCCGTGCTGATCGTGCCGGGCTCCGCGGTGACACCCTCGGCATCGGCAAGGCCCGGGGTGTCCAGCAGCCTGCGGATCTCGGCCGTCCGCGCCTCGACGAAAGCCCGGTCGGCGCTCCCTTCCCTGAAGCCTCGCAGCAGCGCGGCACCCTCAAGTCCCAGCAGATAGCCGAGCGGGCTCAGATAGGTCACCCCCGGGACGGTACGGATGGACAGCGCGTCGGCTCCAGTGGTTTTCGCGCGTGGCAGGGTCCGGGCATGACCAGCCCGCCCCCATGTACTAGAGTTATCTCGACATCGAGATATCTGCCGAGGTGCACCGCAGCCGCACACTCCGCCGAGCCCAGTAGTAAGGCTTGCCTAACTTAGCCTTACCTTAGCGGATCGGCCAAGACGTAGTGGCGGCAGGATGCGGTGGGAACGCGCACATCAATGAAGGAGACTGTCGTGTCGGCGAACAGCTTCGACGCCCGCAGCACGCTGCAGGTGGGCGACGAGTCGTACGAGATCTTCCGCCTGGACAAGGTGGAGGGCTCGGCCCGGCTCCCCTACAGCCTTAAGGTCCTGCTGGAGAATCTGCTCCGCACCGAGGACGGCGCGAACATCACCGCCGACCACATCCGCGCCCTCGGCACCTGGGACTCGCAGGCCCAGCCGTCGCAGGAGATCCAGTTCACGCCGGCCCGTGTGATCATGCAGGACTTCACCGGCGTGCCCTGCGTGGTGGACCTCGCGACCATGCGTGAGGCCGTGAAGGAGCTGGGCGGCGACCCGGCGAAGATCAACCCCCTGGCGCCGGCCGAGCTGGTCATCGACCACTCCGTCATCGCGGACAAGTTCGGCACCCACGAGGCGTTCGCGCAGAACGTCGAGCTGGAGTACGGCCGCAACCGGGAGCGCTACCAGTTCCTGCGCTGGGGCCAGACGGCGTTCGACGAGTTCAAGGTCGTCCCGCCGGGCACCGGCATCGTCCACCAGGTCAACATCGAGCACCTGGCCCGCACGGTCATGGTCCGCAACGGCCAGGCGTACCCGGACACCCTCGTCGGCACCGACTCGCACACCACGATGGTCAACGGCCTCGGTGTGCTGGGCTGGGGCGTCGGCGGCATCGAGGCCGAGGCCGCGATGCTCGGCCAGCCGGTGTCGATGCTCATCCCGCGCGTCGTCGGCTTCAAGCTCACGGGCGAGCTGACCCCGGGCACCACCGCCACCGACCTGGTCCTCACGATCACCGAGATGCTGCGCAAGCACGGCGTCGTCGGCAAGTTCGTCGAGTTCTACGGCGAGGGCGTCGCCGCCACCTCCCTCGCGAACCGCGCCACCATCGGCAACATGTCGCCGGAGTTCGGTTCCACCGCCGCGATCTTCCCGATCGACGACGAGACCCTGAAGTACCTGCGTCTGACCGGCCGCAGCGACCAGCAGGTCGCGCTCGTCGAGTCGTACGCCAAGGAGCAGGGCCTCTGGCTCGACCCGGCCGCCGAGCCCGACTTCTCCGAGAAGCTGGAGCTGGACCTCTCGACGGTCGTCCCGTCGATCGCAGGACCGAAGCGCCCGCAGGACCGCATCGTCCTCGCGAACGCCTCCGAGCAGTTCAAGAGCGACGTACGCAACTACGTCGCCGACGACGACGAGGCGGGCAAGGAGTCCTTCCCGGCCTCCGACTCCCCGGCCGCCAGCAACGGTGTGCCGAGCAACCCGGTCACCGTCACGGCCCCCGACGGCTCGACCTACGAGCTGGACCACGGCGCGGTGACGGTCGCGGCCATCACCTCCTGCACCAACACCTCGAACCCGTACGTCATGGTCGCCGCCGCGCTCGTCGCGAAGAAGGCCGTGGAGAAGGGTCTGACGCGGAAGCCCTGGGTCAAGACCACCCTCGCGCCCGGCTCCAAGGTCGTCACCGACTACTTCGACAAGGCGGGGCTCACCCCCTACCTCGACAAGGTCGGCTTCAACCTCGTCGGCTACGGCTGCACCACCTGCATCGGCAACTCCGGCCCGCTGCCGGAAGAGGTCTCCAAGGCCGTCAACGACCATGACCTGGCCGTGACTTCGGTGCTCTCCGGCAACCGCAACTTCGAGGGCCGGATCAACCCCGACGTCAAGATGAACTACCTGGCGTCCCCGCCGCTGGTCGTCGCGTACGCCCTCGCGGGCTCCATGAAGGTGGACATCACCAAGGACGCGCTAGGCGTCGACCAGGACGGCAAGCCGGTCTACCTGGAAGACATCTGGCCGACCGAGGCCGAGGTCAACGACGTCGTCGCGAACTCCATCGGCGAGGACATGTTCAACAAGTCCTACGCCGACGTCTTCGCGGGCGACGCCCAGTGGCAGGCGCTGCCCATCCCGGAGGGCAACACCTTCGAGTGGGACGCCCAGTCGACCTACGTGCGCAAGCCCCCGTACTTCGAGGGCATGACGATGGAGACCACCCCGGTCTCGGACATCGCCGGCGCCCGCGTGCTGGCCAAGCTCGGCGACTCGGTGACGACGGACCACATCTCGCCCGCCGGCGCCATCAAGGCCGACACCCCGGCCGGCAAGTACCTCACCGAGCACGGCATCGAGCGGCGTGACTTCAACTCCTACGGCTCCCGCCGAGGCAACCACGAGGTCATGATCCGCGGCACCTTCGCCAACATCCGCCTGCGCAACCAGGTCGCGCCGGGCACCGAGGGCGGCTTCACGCGTGACTTCACGCAGGCCGACGCGCCCGTCTCCTTCATCTACGACGCCTCGCGCAACTACATCGAGCAGGGCATCCCGCTGGTCATCCTGGCCGGCAAGGAGTACGGCTCCGGCTCGTCCCGCGACTGGGCCGCCAAGGGCACCGCGCTCCTCGGCGTCAAGGCCGTCATCGCCGAGTCGTACGAGCGCATCCACCGCTCGAACCTCATCGGCATGGGCGTCATCCCGCTCCAGTACCCGGCGGGCCAGACCGCCGAGTCCCTCGGCCTCACCGGCGAGGAGTCCTTCTCCGTGGCCGGCATCACCGAGCTGAACGACGGCACCACCCCGAGCACGGTCAAGGTCACCACCGACACCGGCGTGGAGTTCGACGCGGTCGTCCGCATCGACACCCCCGGCGAGGCCGACTACTACCGCAACGGCGGCATCCTCCAGTACGTCCTGCGCAACCTGATCCGCAACTAGCGGCTCCGGTACGGCAGTTGAGGGCCGCATCCCCGGTGACGGGGGTGCGGCCCTCCGCGTTTGTCCGCCGCACGTCCGCGCAGGTCATCGCCAGTGCTCAGGTGGAACACAGGGTTCCCCCAGCGGGCCGGGACAGAATCAGGACATGACTGGCACATCGGGGTCCCGCAGCAGCCGCGTACGCGTGCTCATCGTCGACGACGAGCCCGCGCTCACCGAAGTGCTCTCCGTCGCGGTCACCGAGGCCGGCTGGCGGCCCTACCCCGCGCCGGACGGGCAGAGCGCGCTGCGGATCGCCCGCAGCTGCGCCCCGCACGCCGTCGTCCTCGACGGCATGCTGCCCGACCTGGACGGCGTACAGGTGCTGCGCAGGCTGCGCTACGAGAACCCGAAGCTGCCCGTCCTCATGCTCACCGCCCGTGACGCCATCGAGCACCGCCTCGACGGCCTGGAGGCGGGCGCCGACGACTACGTCACCAAGCCCTTCTCCCTGGAGGAGGTCGTGCTGCGGCTGCGCGGACTGCTGCGCCGGGCCGGCAGCGAACGGACCCCGACCGACGACTCCGTACGGGTCCTCGGCGATCTCGCGCTGTCCGGCGAGACCCGCGAGGTGCGGCGCGCCGGTGCGGCGATCCAGCTCACCGCCAAGGAGTTCGACCTGCTCACCCTGCTCCTCGAACATCCCCGCCAGGTGCTGAGCAAGGCCCAGATCCTCGACCACGTGTGGAGCACCTCCTTCGACGGCGGCGGCAACCTCGTCGAGGTCTACATCTCCAGCCTCCGCCGGAAGATAGACCGGGGCCGCGCTCCTATGATCCACACCGTGCGCGGGATGGGATACGCCATACGGCCCGTGGAGGACGCCAGATGAACCTCCGTATCCGCAACCGAGGCCGCCTGCACGGCCGTTCACTGCGCACCCGCCTCCTGCTCTTCATCAGCGCCAGCCTGGTCGTGGTGTGCGCCGCGATGTCCCTCACCACCGTCCTCGTCCAACGCGCCTATCTGCTGGGCAACTTGGACGACCGGGTCGGCAATGCCGCCCAACGAAGCCTGGGCGGGGCCGAACTGCGTCCGGGCTTCGACGACGACCTCGGGTTCCTCACGGAGAACGGCCACGCGGCCGGGACACTCGCCGCGCGGCTGGACGACAAAGGCACGATCATCGCCGCGGCCGTCGTCAGCCAGGACGCTCCGCCCCAGAACCTCACCGCCGCCCAGCGCACGGCCCTCAAGGGCATCACGGCCGACGGCGCGAAGCACACCCGCACCGTGCCCGGCCTCGGCACCTACCGGATCACCGTGCTCGACGACAACGGGGTCCGGGTCCTCGCCGGCCTTCCGATGGACGACGTACAGAACATGATCAGCGGGTTGGTGCTGGTCGAGGCGGCCGTCGCCCTCGCCGGCCTGACCGTGGCGGGCTGCCTGTGCGCGGTCGTCATACGACGGCAGCTACGGCCGCTCGGCCGGGTCGCCGCCACCGCGGTCGAGGTCTCCCGCTCACCGCTCGGCCACGGCGAGGTCACCGCCCTCACCCGGGTCCCCGAACGGGACACCGACCCCGGCAGCGAGGCCGGCCAGGTCGGCGCCGCGCTCAACTGCATGATCGACCACGTCGAGTCCTCGCTCGCCGAACGCCAGCGCAGCGAGGAGCAGATGCGCCGCAGCGAGGAACGCATGCGCCGCTTCCTCGCCGACGCCAGCCACGAACTCCGCACCCCGTTGGCCTCGATCGCGGGCTACGCCGAGCTGATGAACCGCGGCACCGACCGCATCGAACCGGGTCTCGCCTGGCGCCGGGTCACCGCCGAGTCGGCACGGATGACGGGCCTGGTGGAGGACCTGCTGCTGCTCGCCCGGCTCGACGAGGGACGGCCGCTGCAGTCCGCCGAGGTGGACCTCGCGGCGGTGCTCGCCGAGGCGGTGTGGGACGCGCGCGCCGCGGGCACCGGCCACGAGTGGCAGCTCCAGCTGTCCCTGGACGCCCCGGCCCTGGTCGTCGGCGACGAGGCCCGCCTGCACCAGGTGTTGGCCAACTTGTTGGCCAACGCGCGTATGCACACACCTGTTGGCACGACGGTCACGGCGAGCGTCGAGGCCACGGCCACCCACACCGTCGTCATCCGGGTACGCGACGACGGCCCCGGCATCCCCCCGGCCCTCCTCCCCACGGTCTTCGAACGCTTCACCCGCGCCGACGCCTCCCGCGCCCGGTCCGGCGGCAAGGAGGGCGGCTCCGGCCTCGGCCTGGCCATCGCGACGGCGATCACGGGAGCCCACGGCGGCCGCATCGACGTGACCAGCGTCCCGGGCCGCACGGAGTTCACCATCGAACTCCCGGCGGCCGCTCAACTCCCGCCTGCCGAAACGCCGATGCGCGCCCGCACGGCGCCGGTCTAGGAGAGCACCGGGCGCCGTACGGAACTTGCGGGCCAATACAGCTAGGGCGTGGTCGTGAACCCGTCGAAGTCGGCCTCGCCCGTGGTGCCCGAGGCGTGCGAGGTCTGGGTGAGGCCGACGTCCTGGGTGGCGGCGGCGGTCGGGACGGTGATGGTGCCGACCAGGTTCCAAGTGGCGTCGTCCGTCGAGTAGTAGCCGCTGTACGAGGTGCCGTTACGGACGAGCTTCAGCCACGAGGGGTAGGCGGCGGTACCGGTGGAGTCCTGCGAGTCGAGCTTTCCGTCGCCGTCACTGTCCCAGTCGAGGAGATAGCCGTTGCCCGGGGTCGCGACCAGGGCCACATACCCGGGGGACGTGTTCGGCTGGGTGATGTCGTTGCGGACCATGATCCCGGCCTTCGCCCAGACATCCGTGTCCGACTGCGAGTTGAGCTTCACGGTCGTCACCGAACCGTCGTGCTCCGCGCCCGGCAGATAGATCGAGCCGTATTCGTTCGTGCCGTTGTACAGATCCGCACCCTGCGCCCGGATACCGAGTTGAGTGCCGGACTCGCTGAAACTCGCCGTGGTGGAGGCGAACGTCCGGTACGGGGCGGTGACTTGGTGGTTGACGGTGATCGTGTCACCGGCGGTCAGCCGGGTCATCCCCGTCGACCGGAAGCGGTAACTCGCCGTCCCCTGGAAGTCGTTGGAGGCGAAGAGCTTCGACGAAGGCGGGATGGACACGGAGTAGGTGGCCTTCAACGCATGGCCGCCACGCACCGTCCGGGCCCGGGTCACGTCACGCGTGGTGATCTTCGTTCCGGACGGCCCGGTGAGGGTCAGATCGGCATCGGCGATCGACCGCGAACCGTTGTCGGACAGGACCGCGGTCACCGTACGCGTGGTGCTGTCGCTCGACGCGGGCGCCCAGTTGAGCCCGAACGAGACGTCCGGAGCCGCGCCCGCCACCGCGCCGTGGGTGCCGTGCACCCGGTACAGGGCCACACCGTGCGCCGGCACATTGGCGGCGATCCGGCCCGCGGACTCGGTCAGCCGCTTGCTCCACAGATCCCGCAGGGCGTAGTCGCGCGCGCCGGACAGCCCCAGCGCGGCGGCGGTCGTGGCGACCTCCCGAGGAGCGGAACCAGTGTTGAACAGGCCGACCACGACATCCCCGTCGGCCTCGGTCTTGGCGAACACCTGCGCGTTCGCGTCCGAGGAGATCCGCTTGGCGTCGATGCCGTCCTGGTCGACCCCGAGGACGTCGGTGTTCTTCAGCAGCGCGAGGTCGGCCGGGTCGAGATGCGTGAGATCGGTGCCGAGAATGAGCGGGGAGGCGGCCAGCGACCACAGGCTCATCTGGGTCCTGCGCTCGTCGGGGGTGAGGCCGTTGTTGTCGCCGTTCCCGATCTCCAATGAGTCGTAGTCGTTGTAGCCGCCGGGCCCGCCGTACGGTGCCCAGGCCGCGACCTGGTCGAAGCGGGAGGCGATGGAGGCCCAGGTCGTCAGGGGGTAACTGCTGCTGTCCGGACCGCAGTAGCACTCGATGTCGCCGCCGGTACGCCAGCCGTTGGAGAGTTTCTTCCAGGTGGCGGCGTTGTTGATGTCGAGGTTGTTGGACAGCTCCAGATGGATCGGCCGCCCGGTGTGCCGCAGGGCGTCCGACCAGGCCTGGACGTCCTGTTGGTCGGACGTGCCGACACCGTCGATCTTCAGATAGTCGATGCCCCAGCCGGCGAACTGACCGGCCCACGAGTCGATGTAGGTCTGCGCACCGGGCTTGGCGTAATCAATCCCCACCATGCCACCGCAGTTGTAGTTGCTCTCCGTCGTCGTGGTGGCGATGTCCCGCGCGTGGTACGGCGTTCCCTTGATCTCGGTGTTCTTGGCGACCGCCTGCTGGGAGATGCCGGGGGTGACGTACAGGCCGAACTTCAGTCCCAGGGAGTGCACATAGTCGGCGACGACCTGGATGCCGTTCTCATCGCCGCGGGGCGGGAACTTGACGGGGTCGGTGACCCAGCGGCCGTACTGGTCGACGTCCGGTCCCTGGCTGCCGGGGCACTGGTACCAGAAGTCGTCGACGTTGGCGTAGACGAAGCCGTTTTTCGCCAGGCCGCTGGTCTTGAGCGCCTTCGCCTGTGCCTCGATGGTCTGTGCGGTCGGATTGCGCCGCACAAAGCTCCAACTGCTCCACCCCAGCACGGGTTTGAGCCCGACACCGTTGTCATCGGCTCTCGCCGACTGGCCACCGGTCGCGGTGACTCCACTGGTGAGCAGCAGCGCTCCCGCGAACGCGGCCAGCACACCGCGGATCCGTCTTCTCATGAGCTGTTCCTCCATCGCAACGCTCACCTGACTCAGAAACCGTCAAGAACCAACCCCGTGGACACGGCAAGTCAACATGACCGAACGCGAGTCACCGCATAGCGCGCTTGGCCAAAACTGGGTCAAGTCTGTGGGGTTCCTGGGTCGCCCGGTGCTGATCTGCATCTCGTCGGGCCGATGAGTTCGGCTGCCGGCCGAAGTCTTCCCCTGTGACACTCCCACCCTCGTGGGGCGGGAAGCGGAGCATCCCCATGCCACGGAGGAGAGGTGGAGGTCAGTATGAGCAATCCGATTCGGCTGTACATGTCGATGTCGCTCGACGGCTGTGTCGCCGGTCCGGACGATCGACCGGGCCAGGAGCTCGGACGCGCCGGTGGACGCCTTTTCAACTGGCTCGACGACCGGGAGTCCGACGGTCCCAGCGGACAGGTCTATCGCGAGGCGCTGGCCACCGGCGCGGTGATCTCCGGCCGTCGGACCTTCGAACTCGCCGGGCGCTGGCAGGGCGACCACCACGACGGTGTGCCGATCTTCGTCCTCACTCACCAGGTGGACGACGGGGACGTACCACCCGGCCACGCGCGTTTCGTCACCGACGTCGAGGAGTGCGCCCGTCAGGCTCGCGCCGCCGCCGGGGACCGGCCGGTCATGGTCCATGGGGCGGGCGCGGCCCAAGCGCTCCTCCGGGCCGGGCAGTTGGACGAGATGGAGATCCACCTGGTGCAGGTTCTCCTCGGGGAAGGCCGACGGCTCTTCGACCACCTCGGTGGTGATCACATCGAACTCGACCTCGTCCGGCGGCTGGAGGACCGAGACGTCACGCACCTCCGCTACCGGGTGCGCCGATCCGATGAGGCCGCATGAAGACGCTCTTCGTCAGCTGCCGCGTCACCGAACTGGACCGCTCGCTCGCCTTCTACACTGCCCTGGGCTACGTCGAGTTGGGCAAGGTCGAGATCGGTGACGGGGCTCGCCTCGTGATCCTCGGCTTCCCCGGCGAACCGGCGGCCTCGCTCGAACTGGTCCACCGTCCCGTGGCCGGACGCGTCGACGTGGGCAGCGGTTTCGACCACCTCGCGATCCAGGTGGACACCCTGGCCGCCACCCTGGAGCGGCTGACCGACGCCGGCCTGGAGCCGGGACCTGCCCAGCACCCGGGCGGCCCCCACGGCCCGAAGACGTCGTGGCTCACCGACCCGGACGGCTACCGGATCGAGCTGGTGGAGTGGCCACCCGGACACCCCGACGGCATCACCGCGGCGGACTTCTCTTGAACGTACGACGGGCACCTGGCCCAGCGGCTACCTGTCCGAGGTGGCCGTCACCAACTCCGGCAACTACCCTGCCCCGCCAGGTCGGTTGGGCCTCGACGTCGGTTGAGTCGTTGCTCGGGGCGGACCCGGCGGTCGGGGGCCACCGGGTCCGCGAGCCGGACAGGCAATGGGGGTTGAACCTGCCCGGGTGGTGCGTGGCTTGGGGCGACGCTGTGGTGCGACAACGTTGTCGAATGGTCTGCATATGACTCTACCGCCCCAACAGACAACGATGTCAAGCGAGTTGGCCTGCGAGCGCCGTCCGAGTGGGTGCCCCGCGTGCCCTCACCGGCGCCCGCGCTCTTCCGTGGTACGGGTGGCGCACGTTACTGTCCCTGCGGCTTGTGCGACCTGTGGTGCGCGACCCGTCCGAAGGAGGAGGGGCCGCATCATGCGTTTCCGTCCCATGTCCCTTTTGCTCGCCGCCGCACTCGCGGTCGGCGGCGCCACCCCCGCCCTGGCGGCCACCACCGCCCCGCCACAACTCGTCAAGGACCCCAGCGCCTACGTCGATCCGCTGATCGGCACCAAGAACGGCGGCAATGTCTTCCCGGGCGCCGTCGTGCCCTTCGGCATGCTCTCCTGGAGCCCGGAGAACACCAGAGGCAGCGCGACGAGCACCGCCGCACCAGGCGGCTACCAGTACGACGCCACCCGCATCCGCGGCTTCAGCCTCACCCACATGTCCGGCACGGGCTGCGCGGGCGGCAGCGGCGACATCCCGTTCTACCCGTACGCCGGTGAGGTCACCTCCTCCCCGGCGAGCGACACCAAAGACGCCGTCTACGCCTCCGACTTCAGCCACACCGACGAGACCGCCGAACCCGGCCACTACAAGGTCGGCCTCGCCTCCGGCGTCACCGCCGACCTCACCGCGACGGCCCGCACCGGCTCCGGCCGCTTCACCTACCCGGCCGACAAGCCCGCCTCGTTGCTGATCCGGACCGCCAACTCCGAGGTGGGGTCCACGGATTCGTCGGTCACCATCGACCCGAAGACCAACACGGTCTCCGGCTCGGTCACCTCCGGCAACTTCTGCGGCTACCTCGACCCCGAGGGCCAACGCGCCTACTACACCCTGTACTTCACCGCCACCTTCGACCGCGCCTTCAAGACCACCGGCACCTGGCAGGACGACAAGCTGACCCCGGGTTCGACGAATGCGACCGGCGGCACGGGCGGCTTCACCACCGGCGGCCGTCCCGTCGCGGGCAAGGGCGCGGGCGGCTACGTCGAGTTCGAGCCCGGCACCGGCCCGGTCGGCGTCAAGGTCGGTATCTCGTACGTCAGTCAGGCCGGCGCCCAGGCCAACCTCGCGGCGGAGAACCCGCCGAAGCGCTCCTTCGACGCGGTCCAGGACGCAGCACACCGCGCCTGGCGCGACCAGCTCGGCGCGATCAAGGTCGGCGGCGGTACCGACACCGAGCGCACCACTTTCTACACCGCGCTCTACCACTCCCTCCTGCACCCGAACATCATCAGCGACGCCGACCGCAGATACACGGGCAGCGACGGCAAGGTGCACAAGGTGGGCCGGGGTCATCAAGCGCAATACGGCACCTTCTCCGGCTGGGACATCTACCGGTCGCAGGTCCAACTGCTCACCCTCCTCAGCCCGCGCACCGGCTCGGACATCGCGCAGTCCCTCTACGAACTCGCCCAGCAGAACGGGGGAGTCTGGGACCGCTGGCTGCACGGCGCGAGCGGCACCCACGTCATGAACGGCGACCCCTCACCCACCGCCCTGGCCGGCATCCGCGCCTTCGGCGGCACGGACTTCGACCTGAAGGGGGCACTCGCTTCCCTCGTCCAGGCGGCGACCGTACCGACCGCCCAGGACCTGTCCTCCTCGGGCAAGCCGGTGCTCTCGGTGGGCCAACGCCCGTCCCTCGACAAGTACTTGAACCTGCACTACATGCCGTCCGTCTCCAACGCCTGGGGCGGCGCCGCCGAGACGCTGGAGATGTCCACGGCGGACTTCGCGCTCTCCCAACTCGCCACGGCGGCAGGGAAGAAGAGCACGGCGGCCGACTTCGCCAAGCGCGCCCAGTGGTGGCAGAACAACTTCAACATCGCCGCCGACCCCACCGGCGGCTACATCGCCAACCGCAAGGCGGACGGCAGTTGGGTCACCGGCTTCACCCCGGGCACCGGCAACGGCTTCGTGGAGGGCACGGCCGCCCAGTACACGTGGATGGTCCAGCACAACCCCGCCGGGCTGTTCGCGGCGATGGGCGGCACGGACAAGGCGCTTGCCCGCCTCGACTCCTTCTTCCATGAGGCGGACGGGAGTTGGGCCTTCACGGGCAGCGGCGGCGACAAGTCGGAGCTGGACAACGAGCCGTCCGTCAACGTCCCCTACCTCTACGACTACGCGGGCGCGCCCTACAAGACCCAGGAGACGGTCAGGGCGGCCATGAAGCAGCTCTGGTCGACCGACCCGGCCGGTATCCCCGGCAACGACGACCTCGGCGAGATGTCGTCCTGGTACGTCTTCTCCGCCCTCGGCATGTACCCCCAGGTCCCCTCCCGCGCCGAACTCACCCTCGCCTCCCCGCTGTTCGAGCGCATCGAGATCAAGCGCCCGCACGGCAACGACATCTCCATCCGCGCGAAGGGCGCCGCGACCGACGCTCCGTACATCCAGTCGCTGAAGGTCAACGGCCGTAGCACGCAACAGCCTTGGCTCTCGTCCTCGATCGTCAAGAACGGCGGCACCCTCGACTACACCCTCGCCACCACCCCGAACCGCACCTGGGGCAGCGACCCGGCCGACGCCCCGCCGTCCTTCCGCACCGGCGAACAGCCGTACCAGATCGGCGTCGGCCCGACCGCCGCGACCCTCGCCCCCGGCGACAGCACCAAGGTGAACATCAAGGCCCTGTCCTTGAGCGGCGGCACCGGCCCCGAGGTCCGCTACAGCGTCGAAACGCCCTCCGGTGTCACGGCAACTCCCGCGCAGGGAACGGTCGTCGACGGCTCCCAGGACATCACCCTGACCGCCGCCAATGACGTCCAGCAGGGCTTCTACGACGTGAAGGTCACCGTCACCTCGGGCGACACGTCGTACGAGCAGCCGGTTTCGCTCACTGTGGCCGCGCCCGGCACCCTTCTCGCCGCCTACAACAACACCGGCGTCTCCGACGACACCGGCGAGCACGACGAGGCGGACTACGACGGAGGCGGCTGGAGTTACTCGCTGCAGGCCCTCGCCGCCGCCGGGCTCACCCCGGGCGGCACGGGCACGGTGGACGGGCTCGGCTTCACCTGGCCCAACTCGCCGAACGGGCGCCCCGACAACGTCTCGGCGGCCGGTCAGACCGTCCAACTCCCGCAGCCCGCAAGCACCTTGTCCTTTATCGGCAGCGCCGTCAACGGCAACCAGCAGACGAAGGCGACCGTCACCTACACCGACGGCAGCACCGACGCGATCGACCTGTCCTTCACGGACTGGACGGTCGGCGGGGGCGGCGGCACCGTGCAGTACGGCAACGAGGTCGTCGCCAGGACCGCGTACCGCAATGTCGCGGGTGCGGACAAGGACCCGGTAGCCACCTATGTGTTCGCCACCAAGCCGTTCGCGGCGCCGACGGGCAAGACCATCAAGAGCGTGACACTTCCGGACGACACGGATCTCCATGTGTTCACCCTTGCGGTGAACTGACGTCCACTATGTGCGCCCTCGCCCGTTCCGGTGGCGGGGGCGCATCGTCGCGTGCGAGCATCCGCAGATGGTGAAACGGCCGCAGCTGCCCGAGGAGTTCCGGGCCGAAGCGCGAACGGCCTTCGCGTTCCTGGTCGGGGACGAGGGCTTCTCGCCGCCGGAGGACATAGACGGCGGCCTGCGCTATCTGCGCGCGGATCTGATGGTGCGGGTCTGGTTCCTGGGCGGTGCGGAGTCCGAGGTCCTGACACGACTGATCCCCCTGGCGCCGGACGGCACCAGGGGGAGCGGGGCTTGGCTCGACGACCTGTACAAGGCCGCCGCGTGCGGCCCGGCCCAGGACGTCCCCGTCTTCGCGTCGACCAGAAGAGGCGTGCTCAAACGGGTTCACCAGCACGCGGAGGCGTTGCGACGGTTGCTGCCCCGCCTCCCCGTGCCGTGACCGTGCCTCAGGCCAGCAGTTCCACCTCCGCGAGCGTCGAGGAGCTGTCCAGGACCAGGCGGTAATGCGCGTACGAGCCAGGTGACTTGACCGAGAAGACGCGCGTCTGCTTGTCCCAGGTGAAGGATTCGCCGGAGCGTTTGTCGAGCGTCTTCCACGTGGTGCCGTCGGTCGAGCCCTGCAGGGTCCAGCCGGTCGGCGCCTGCGTGTGGTCCTTAGACGACGTCAGCGTGTACTGGATGCCCTTGGTGGCCTTCGAGACCGGCAGGTCCACCGAGGTCACCGTCGCGTCCGTGGCCGACGTGTTGTCGAACAGGGCTCCGTCACCGGCGAGTTGGTCACTGCGAGGCGTCGGCACCTGGTCGTTCTTGGTGATCGACACCGGCGCCGCGTTCTTGCCGCTGCCCCACGACGAGGGCTTGGAGCCCATGGAGAAGTCCAGCACTCCGCCCTTCTCCAGCAGCGAGTGAGGGAGTGAAGTCTTCGTCCAGGTCTGCCCGTTGACCTTCAGACCCTGCACGTAGACGTTCTTCGTGCTGTTCTTCGGTGCCTTGACGACGAGGTCCTTGCCGTTCTCCAGGTGGACGGTCGCCTTGGTGAACAGCGGGGAGCCGATGGCGTATTCGCCGCTGCCCATCACCAGCGGGTAGAAGCCGAGCGCGGAGAAGAGGTACCAGGCCGACTGCTCGCCGTTGTCCTCGTCGCCGTGGTAGCCCTGCCCGATCTCGCTGCCGGTGTAGAGGCGCGACATCACCTCGCGCACGTCCTTCTGCGCCTTCCAGGGCTCGCCGGCCGCGTCGTACATGTAAGTGACGTGGTGGGCGACCTGGTTGGAGTGCCCGTACTGGCCCATCCGTACGTCCCGCGCCTCCGTCATCTCGTGGATGACTCCGCCGTAGGAGCCGACGAAGTCGGAGGACGCCGTCTCCGGGGTGGAGAAGTACTGGTCGAGCTTGTCCCCGAGGGCCTTCTGGCCGCCGTAGAGGTTGGCCAGGCCGCGGCTGTCCTGCGGGGCGGTGAAGGCGTAGCCCCAGCCGTCGGTCTCCGTGTAGTCGTAGCCCCACACGCGCGGGTCGTACTTCGACGCGTCCAGGCGCCAGTCGCCCTGCGCGTTCTTGCCCTGGAAGAAGCCGACCTGCTTGTCGAACAGGTTCACGTAGTCCTGGGCCCGGTTGAGGAAGTACTCGGACTCCTCCTTGTAGTGCTTCTCACCGGTCTTCTTGTAGAGGGCCTGGCCCATCTCGGCGATGCCGTAGTCGTTGACGTAGCCCTCCATCGCCCAGGAGAAGCCCTCGCTCGTGTCGGTGCTCGTGTAGCCGAGGAAGGGCGAGGTGGTCATGCCCTTGCGGCCCACACCGGAGGAGGGCGGGACGACGGTGGCGTTCTTGACGGCCGCGTCGTAGGCCGACTTGGCGTCGAACTTCACGCCCTTGACGTACGCGTCCGCGAACGCGACGTCGGAGGAGGTGCCGGTCATCAGGTCCGCGTAGCCGGGTGAGGACCAGCGCGAGGTCCAGCCGCCGTCCTTGTACTGCTGCACGAACCCGTCGACCATCTCACCCGCCTGACCGGGCGTCAGGAGCGAGTACGCCGGCCAGGTCGTCCGATAGGTGTCCCAGAAGCCGTTGTTGACGTACACCTTGCCGTCGACGATCTTGGCGCCGGTGTGCGTCGGGGTGTCCTGGCTCGTCATCGGGGAGAACGGCGACGCGTACTGGTACGTCGAACCGACCTTCTCGAAGCCGGAGTTGGGGTACAGATACAGCCGGTACATGCTGGAGTAGAGCGTCGTCAGCTGATCGGGTGTCGCCCCTTCCACCTCGACCTTGCCGAGCAGCTTGTCCCACACCTGCTGGGCCTGCTGCTTGACGGTGTCGAAGGAGGTGCCGTCCGGGATCTCCTGGCTCAGGTTGTCCTTCGCCTGGTCGACGCTGATCAGCGAGGTGGCCAGGCGCAGGGTGACCGTGTGGTCGGCGCCCGGCTTGAACTTCAGGTAGCCCTTGACGCCGGTGGAGGAGCCGTCCGTCACCGGCGCGTCGAACACGCCGTACACGAAGAGCCGCGTCGCGCCTGTGGACAGCCCCGACTTGACGTCCGAGTAGCCGGTGACGGTCCCGTTGGTCTTGTCGAGGGTCAGGCCCGCCTGCTCGGTGACGTTGTCGAAGATGACGCTCGCGTCGTCGCCGGGGTAGGTGAAGCGCAGCGAGGCCGCGTGGTCGGTCGGGGCCATCTCGGCCTTGAGACCGTTCTCGAACGTGACGCCGTAGTAGTACGGGCGCGCGATCTCGTTCTCGTGCTTGAACGCCAACTCTCGTGCCGTCGGGTCGGTGTTGGGGGTTCCGGAAGCGGCCGACGGCATCACCTGGAAGGTCTGCCGGTCGCCCATCCAGGGGCTGGGCTCATGGCTCAGGCTGAGCGCCTGGAGCGTCGGGAGGTTGTCGTCGTTGTTCGCTCGTGCGTAGTCGTAGAGCCAGCTGAGCGACGACGAATTCGTCACCGGGGTCCAGAAGTTGAAGCCGTGCGGCAGCGCCGCCGCGGGGAAGTTGTTGCCGCGCGAGAAGCTGCCACTGGAGTTGGTGCCCCGGGTGGTCAGCGCGTAGTCGGACAGATGCGCCTTCGGCTTCTCCGGTGCGACCGACTTGATGCTCACATCGTCCAGCCAGCCCCGGAACTTCGCCGGGCCGCTGGGGGAGTCGTAGGCGATGAGAATCCGGTCGACGGTCTTCCCGGCCGCGACCGAACCGATCCGCGAGAGGACGTTGTTCCACTGGTTGACGTAGAGGATCTTCGCCGCGCCCTGCCCCTGCGGAGTCAGCGCGAAGCCGTGCGAGTCGCTCGCGCCGAGGTCGCTGAGATAGGTGCCGTCCGTGAAGACCAGGTCGACGGAGACGTTCGTGGCGTCGTAGTCGAGGTCGCCGTCGGCCATCTGCGGGAAGATCTTGTACGAGAGCGCGGTGTCCTTGTCGACCGCCACGTCCACGTCGAAGACCTTGTTGTACGAGTACGCCCGCCCCGTGGCCGTGTGACGGCCCGCGTAGCGCAGTGCCCGCTTCCCGGTGAAGCCGGCGCCCGCCTTGGCGGTGGGCGAGCCGCTCGGGCCGTGGTCGACCAGCGAGAGCATGTCCTCGGGGACCGGGGCGGTGGAGCCGCCCGTCGAGAACTGGACGTCGGCGATCTGCAGGATGTCGCCGCCGTTGTTCTTGCTCACGTTCAGCCGGAAGTGCTGGTACTCGGCCGGCTCGGCGAGGTCGTACGACTTGGTCTGGAACCGGGTGGAGAACGACTCGCCGGAGCGGGTGTCGACGGTCTTCCAGTCCTTGCCGTCCGTGGACCCCTGGAGCGTCCAGTCCTGCGGGTCGCGCTCGTCGTGGTCGTTGGCCGAAGTCAGCGCGTAGGTCACTATCTTGAGCGGCTTGTCGAGGTCGAACTCGACCCAGCCCGTGGGCTCGAAGGTGAGCCATTTGGTGCCGGACTCGCCGTCGACGAGGTTCTCCTTCACCTCGCCCGCACCCGTGTTCTCCCCGCTGGCCCGCAGGTCCGTGACATGGTCGTCCACATTGCCGGGGATACCGCTGGTGTATCCCCCGTCGACACCGGAGGCCCGCTTGCTGCCGTCCGGCGCGGTGTCCACGGTGTTCAGCCAGTCCGGTGCCGGATCACCCGCCTCGAAGGAGGAGGCGAACTCCCGGGCCGGAGCAGGGGCCTTGACGGGCAGCGCTGTGGCCGCCCCCTGCGAGCCCGCGACCAGAGCGAAGGCGGCCACCGACACGGCCGCCGAACCCCACCATCTGTGATGCATACGAGGGCATCCTCCTTGCACGTTGGACAACGTTGTCAAATTCGACGCGCAAGGAACAGTAGGGAGTCAAGTGGCCAGGGATGTCAAGGGTGTTGGGTGCGGCATTCGAGCGCAATAGCGGGGATTTCTCCGGCATCGAACGCACAGGGCCCGCATATTTCCGCGAGGTCTCACTTCGGAAAAGACCGACAACCTACCCTGCATTCGATCTTGCTCTGTTGGCAAGAAGTGGACTATACCTGTCGGCGTTCCACCCCTGCACGAACCAGCTCGACCTGACCGCGGTGCCGGGGAGGATCCGGTTCACCGCCTGAGTCCTGGAGAAGGCGAGGACTTGAGCATGGGATCCACTTCCGCTTCCGCTCAGAACAACGGTTCCGAAGGCGTCGGCCGACGCGATCTGATCAAGAGGTCGGCCGCACTCGGTCTGATCTCCGTTCCGGCCATGAGCTTCCTCTCGGCCTGTGCGAGCAGTTCCAGCGGCTCGGACAAGAAGGCCACGGCGGGCACGAAGACCGCCAAGAACCCGCTCGCGGTGAACGCCACCGCGCAGATGGAGTTCGTGCTCTTCGACGGCGGCTTCGGAAAGGAGTACGCCCAGGACGCCGTCAAGATCTACGAGAAGGACTTCCCCAAGGCGAAGGTCAAGTTCTCCGCCACGCAGAAGATCCAGTCGACGCTGCAGCCCCGCTTCAACCAGGGCACCCCGCCGGACCTGATCGACAACTCCGGTGCCGAGCAGATGGACATGGGTGTTCTCGTCGGCAAGAAGCAGCTGACCGACCTGACACCGCTGCTCGACGCCGCCTCGTTCGACGACCCGTCGAAGAAGGTCCGCGACACCCTGCGGCCGGGCATCGTCGAGATGGGCCAGTTCGACGGCGACCCCGTCTGGATCATGTACTACGCCTACACCGTGTACGGCGTCTGGTACTCGCAGAAGGCCCTGGACTCGCTCGACGAGAAGTACCCCGAGACCTGGGACCAGATGCTCGCGGTCTGCGCCAAGGCCAAGAAGAAGGGCATGGCGGGCTGGACCTACGCGGGCAAGTACCCGTACTACCTCCCGTTCTCGCTCTACCCGATGATCGGCAAGGTCGGCGGTCGTGAGGTGCTCGACGCCATCGACAACCTGGAGCCGAACGCCTGGAAGCACCCGGCCGTGAAGGCCTGTTTCGACGCCTACTACGAGTTGTTCAAGAAGGGCTACATCCTCAAGGGCACGCCCGGTATCGACCACATCCAGTCGCAGACCGCTTGGGCCGAGGGCAAGGCGCTGTTCATCCCGAACGGCTCCTGGGTGGAGAACGAGTCCGCCAACGTCATTCCCAAGGACTTCAACCTCGCCGTCTCCGCGCCGACCGGAATCGACAGCTCGGACAAGATGCCCTTCGGCACCATCTGGGCGTCCGGCGGTGAACCCTTCATCGTCCCGGCCAAGGCGGCCAACGCGGCCGGTGGCATGGAGCAGTTGCGCATCATGCTCAGCGAGGCCTCCTCGAAGAACTTCACCAGCAAGGTGAAGTCACTGACCGCGTACAACGGCGGCACCGACGGGATCACCCTCACGCCGGGCCTCACCTCCGGTGTGGCGGCGCTGAAGCTGGCCGGCGACAACGTGCTCAACCCGCGACTGCAGGACTGGTACGTGCAGTTGCAGAAGGAGCAGATCGGTGTGGCGGGTCTCGGCGAGATGATGGCCGGGCGGGCCACTCCGGCCGAGACCATCAAGAAGATCCAGGGCTTCGCCGACGCGGCGGCCAAGGACACGTCGATCAAGCACTACAAGCACCAGTGAGGATCCGTCACCAGCGGCGGCGCCCGCCCAGAGAACGGGGTCGGTAGCAATGCAGCACGGCAAGTACCGGTTCATCGTGGGGTTCCTGACCGTTCCCCTCGGGCTGTACGTGCTTTTCGTCGTATGGCCCTTCATCCAGTCCATCTACTATTCGTTCACGGACTGGACGGGGCTGAGCCCGGAATTCAAAATGGTCGGCTTCGACAACTACAAGAGAATGTTCCACGACGAGATCTTCTGGAAATCGTTGCAGCACAGTCTCCTGTTCGCGTTGGTGCTGCCGCTGGTGACGATCAGTCTGGCGCTGTTCTTCGCTTTCATGATCAATGTGGGCGGACGGCGCCGGACGGGCGGCCCGGTCGTCTCGGGCGTCCGCGGCTCCTCCTTCTACAAGATCGTCTATTTCTTCCCGCAGGTCCTCTCGATCGCGATCGTCGCCCTGTTGTTCGCCTTCGCGTACAACCCGGACAGCGGCGCGATCAACTCCTTCCTGCGCGGAATCGGACTCGACAGCATCCAGCCGCTGTGGCTCGGCGATCCGAGCCTCGCCCTGTGGTGTGTGATGGCGGTCCTCGTCTGGTCCACGGTCGGCTTCTTCGTGGTCCTCTTCTCCGCGGGTATGGCGTCCATTCCGGCGGAGTTGTACGAGGCGGCGCTGCTCGACGGCGCCAACCGGCTGACCACGTTCTTCCGCCTCACCCTGCCGCTCCTGTGGGACACGGTGATGTCCGGCTGGGTCTACATGGGCATCATCGCGCTGGGCGCCGAGTCGTTCGCGGTCGTACAGATCATGACGACCGGACCGGGCGGTCCCGACTACTCGACCACCGTCATGGTCCTGTACGTGTACCAGAAGGCGTTCCGAGACGGACAGGCCGCCTACGCGACCACCATCGGCGTCGCCCTGCTCGTCGTCACGCTGGCCTTCGCGGCCGTCGTGATGCGGCTGGGCCGTCGTGAGCGGCTGGAGTTCTGATCACATGAAGACGACCGAGACCCCCGCCCCCGTGCCGGCCGAGTCCGGTGTCCCCGTCGCCGAGATCGGTGCACCGGCCGGAGATCCACCGAAGCGGAGGAAGAAAGAGGGCACCGTCCTCAACGTCTTCTCGCACGGCATGCTCATCCTGTGGGCGTTCATGGTCGTGCTGCCGCTCGCGTGGGCGGTGATGACGTCCTTCAAGAGCGACGGCGCGATCTTCAGCTCGCCGTGGGCGCTGCCGGACAAACTGCACTTCGACAACTGGGCGCGGGCCTGGACCGACGCCAACATGAGCGACTACTTCTTCAACACCATTCTGGTGGTGGGTGGTTCGCTCATCGGCACGCTGGTGCTCGGTTCGATGGCCGCGTACGTGCTCGCCCGGTTCGACTTCCCGGGCAACCGCTTCATCTACTTCCTGTTCATCGGCGGCATGAGCTTCCCGATCATGCTCGCCCTGGTCCCGCTGTTCTACGTCGTCAACAACATGGGACTGCTGAACACGATCCACGGTCTGATCCTGGTCTACATCGCCTACTCGCTGCCGTTCACGGTCTTCTTCCTGACCGCGTTCTTCCGCACGCTGCCCACCTCGGTGGCGGAGGCCGCGTTCGTGGACGGGGCCTCGCACACCCGGACGTTCTTCCAGATCATGCTGCCGATGGCCAAGCCGGGCCTGATCAGCGTGGGGATCTTCAACTTCCTGGGCCAGTGGAACCAGTACATGCTGCCGACGGTCCTGAACACCGATCCGGACAAGCGGGTCCTCACCCAGGGCCTGGTGCAGCTGGCCGCCAGCCAGGGCTACAAGGGCGACTGGTCCGGGCTCTTCGCCGGTCTGGTGATGGCCATGCTGCCGGTGCTCGCCGCCTACATCGTCTTCCAGCGTCAGGTGGTACAGGGCCTGACCGCGGGGGCGCTCAAGTAGCGGCCCGCCCCTGCCTCGCGTGTGCCGCTCCGGGCCTCCGGAGCGGCTTGCACGCATGTGTGCAAGTACCCGGATGCGGTTCAACCTCTTGACGGGAGGCAGCCCGAACGGCTCAGCTTAGAGTTCACTAGTTGGACATAGACGGGGCCTCATCGATGCGGTCCCGCGCGCAGGAGGTCGTCGTGGAGACTCCCGGGTCGCAGTCGTCACTGCACCGAGCCAATCTCGAACGGGTCGTGCGAGCGGTGCGGCTGGCCGGGTCGCTGACGCAGGCGGAGATCGCGAGGACGACGGGCCTGTCCGCCGCGACGGTCTCCAACATCGTGCGCGAGCTCAAGGACGGCGGAACGGTCGAGGTCACACCCACCTCGGCGGGCGGGCGCCGGGCCCGCAGCGTGTCCCTGAGCGGGGACGCCGGCATTGTCATCGGCGTCGACTTCGGGCACACGCATTTGCGCGTCGCGGTCGGGAATCTCGCCCACCAGGTGCTGGCCGAGGAGTCCGAACCCGTCGATGTGGACGCCTCCTCGACGCAGGGCTTCGACCGGGCGGAAGAGCTGGTCAACCGGCTGATCGCGGCGACCGGAGTGGACCGTTCCAAGATCGCCGGGGTGGGCCTCGGCGTGCCCGGACCGATCGACGTCGAGTCGGGCACCCTGGGCTCCACCGCCATCCTCCCGGGCTGGACCGGCACCAGACCCGCGGAGGAGCTGGGCAGCCGTCTGGGCGTACCGGTGCACGTGGACAACGACGCCAACCTCGGCGCCCTCGGTGAGCTGGTCTGGGGCAGCGGGCGGGGCGTCAGGGACCTGGCGTACATCAAGGTCGCGAGCGGGGTCGGCGCGGGACTGGTCATCAACGGCACGATCTACCGGGGCCCGGGTGGCACAGCGGGAGAAATCGGGCATATTACTCTTGATGAGTCCGGCCCTGTCTGCCGCTGCGGAAACCGGGGCTGCCTGGAGACCTTCACGGCCGCGCGCTATGTGCTGCCGCTTCTCCAGTCCAGTCACGGTACCGACCTGACCATGGAGGGAGTCGTACGGCTGGCGCGGGACGGAGACCCTGGTTGCCGTCGGGTGATCGCCGACGTCGGCCGACACATCGGCAGTGGAGTCGCCAATCTCTGCAATTTGCTGAACCCGAGCCGAGTGGTCCTCGGTGGCGATCTCGCCGAGGCCGGTGAGCTGGTGCTCGGGCCGATCAGGGAGTCTGTCGGCCGCTACGCGATCCCCAGTGCGGCGCGTCAACTTTCCGTTCTCCCGGGGGCACTTGGAGGCCGTGCAGAGGTGCTCGGAGCGCTCGCTCTCGCACTCAGCGAGATGGGCGATTCGACCCTTTTGGACGGGTCGCTGACCGCAGCGACAACTGTCTTCACTTAGAGAACGCACGACGCCGTTGCCATCTCGTTAAGTATTTACTTCTTGACGCCGAACGCGCGGCCGAGTTGACTTCCAGCCACCTCGGCCGCAACGACGCGGCCTCGTCAGGGAGGTTTCAAAGTGAACACGCGCATGCGTCGTGCCGCCGTTGCAGTGATCGCCACCACGATGGCCGTTTCGATGGCCGCCTGTGGCAAGGCGGGCGACAAGAAGTCGTCTGACAGCAGCTCCAGCTCCTCGGGCGGTACGAACGCCTCGATCGGCCTGCTCCTGCCCGACAGCGTCACCACTCGGTACGAGAAGTTCGACAAGCCGTACTTCGAGGCCAAGGTCAAGGAGCTGTGCTCCGGCTGCAGCGTCCAGTACGCCAACGCCAACGCCAGCGCCGCCACGCAGGCCCAGCAGGTCAGCACGATGATCACCAAGGGCGTCAAGGTGATCGTGGTCAGCGCCCAGGACTCCGCCGCCATCAAGTCCTCGATCCAGCAGGCCGTGGACAAGGGCATCAAGGTCGTCGCGTACGACCGTCTGGCCCAGGGCCCGGTCTCCGCGTACGTGTCCTTCGACAACGTGCAGGTCGGCAAGCTCCAGGGCGAGGCGCTCCTCACCTCGCTGGGCTCCAAGGCGACCACCAAGTCGAAGGTCGTCATGATCAACGGTGACGACGCCGACCCGAACGCCGCGCAGTTCAAGAAGGGCGCCCACGAGGCCCTCGACGGCAAGGTCGACATCGCCTACGAGCAGTCCGGCCTCTGGAAGGACAGCGTCGCCGGGCAGAAGATGTCCGCGGCCATCACCCAGCTGGGTGCCAAGAACATCGCGGGCGTCTACTCCGCCAACGACGGCATGGCCGGCGGCATCGCCACCGTCCTCAAGGGCGCCAAGATCAGCGGCATCCCGCTGACGGGCCAGGACGCGGAGCTCGCCGGTATCCAGCGCATCGTCGCCGGTACCCAGTCCAGCACCGTCTACAAGGCCTTCAAGCCGGAGGCCGAGGCGGCCGCCACGCTCGCCGTCGACCTGGCGCAGGGCAAGAGCATCTCCTCGCTCGCCACCACGACCCAGACCAGCGGCTCCGGCAACAAGGTGCCCTCGCAGCTGCTGACCCCGGTGTCGGTCACCAAGGCCAACATCAAGGACACGGTCATCAAGGACGGTCTCTACACCGTCGCGCAGATCTGCACCTCGGAGTACGCCGCGGCGTGCAAGACCGCCGGTCTGCAGTAACCACCGCTCAGCGGTGACAGAGCCCCTTCGGCGCCCGTCCCACCTTCAAACCCCGCTGTGGGGCGGGCGCCGATCGGAACCCGTGCGAACGCAGCCGTTGCCAACAGGCATCGGCCGCGCGCATGTTCATCTTGTAAATCTGTGCCTAGGCACAACCCTCCGCGGCTTTTGACAAGCGCGGCATCCCCGCCGGTCAGGCGGCGAAGGAGATGGTTCACGTGTCCGCTACGCCCGTGCTGGCGTTGCGCGGAGTCTCCAAGCGATTCGGTGCGGTGCAGGCCCTCACCGAAGTAGAGCTGGAGGTTCACGCCGGAGAAGTAGTCGCACTGGTGGGCGACAACGGCGCAGGAAAGTCCACTCTGGTGAAGACGATCGCCGGAGTACACCCCATCGATGAGGGAGTCATCGAGTGGGAGGGCAACCCGGTCAGCATCAACAAGCCGCACGACGCCCAGGGACTCGGCGTCGCGACGGTCTACCAGGACCTCGCGCTGTGCGACAACCTCGACGTCGTCGGCAACCTCTACCTCGGACGTGAGCTGCTGCGCCACGGCATCATCGACGAGGTCACGATGGAGAAGAACTCACGCGAACTGCTGAGCACGCTCTCCATCCGCATCCCCAGCGTGCGGATCCCGATCGCCAGCCTCTCCGGTGGCCAGCGGCAGGTCGTCGCCATCGCCCGCGCGCTGATCGGTGACCCCAAGGTCGTCATCCTCGACGAGCCCACCGCCGCCCTCGGTGTCGAGCAGACCGCACAGGTCCTCGACCTGGTCGAGCGGCTGCGCGAGCGCAACCTCGGCGTCATCCTCATCAGCCACAACATGGCCGACGTCAAGGCGGTCGCCGACACCGTCAACGTGCTGCGCCTGGGCAAGAACAACGGCTCCTTCCCGGTGAAGGACACCAGTCAGGAAACGATCATCGCCGCGATCACCGGTGCCACGGACAACGCCGTGACCCGTCGTGCGGTGCGCAGCACGGAGGCGGCAAAGTGAGCGACACGTCAGGCACCGTGAAGAAGGACGCGGTCGAACCGACCGCCGCGGCCCCGGCCGACGACCCCACGGCAGCCGCTGCGGCCGCCACCGTCGTCGACCCGCGTCTGCTGGTCCGCGAAGAGGGCTACAAGGGCTACATCACCGAGTTCAAGCGCAAGGTCAAGGGCGGTGAACTCGGCTCGCTGCCGGTCGTCGCCGGCCTGATCGCCATCGGCATCATCTTCCAGGTCCAGAACAGCCGGTTCCTGAGCGCGGACAACCTGTCCAACATCAGCTACTACCTGTCGGCCACCGGCATGCTGGCCATCGGCCTGGTCTTCGTGCTGCTGCTCGGCGAGATCGACCTGTCGGTCGGCTCGGTCAGCGGTCTGGCGTCCACCCTGTTCGCCGTCTTCGTGGTCAACCACGGGATGAACGGCTGGCTGGCGCTGATCCTCACCATCGTCACCGGCATCGGCATCGGCGCACTGCACGGCTTCTTCTTCGCGAGGATCGGTGTACCGGCGTTCGTCGTGACACTGGCAGGCTTCCTGGGCTGGAACGGGCTGATGCTGTGGCTGCTCGGTTCGAGCGGCACCATCAACATCCCGGACAGCGGTCCGGTGCACCTCTTCGGCCAGAGCTCGTTCTTCATGAACCAGTCGATCGCCGGTGCGTACATCCTGGCCGCTCTCGGCGTCGGCTCGCTGCTCTTCGGCTCGCTCAGCGAGCAGCGCCGCCGCAAGGCCGCCGGGGTGCCGTTCAGGCCCACCAGCGAGATCGGCCTGCGGGTCGGCCTGCTCGCCGTCGCCGCGTTCGTCACCGCGTACGTGCTGAACTCGTCCGCCGGTGTCTCCAACGCCCTGGTGATCTTCCTCGCGTCCCTGGTGATCGTGGACTTCGTGCTCCGCCGTACCCCGTACGGCCGCAAGGTCTTCGCGGTCGGCGGCGGCATCGAGGCCGCGCGCCGTGCCGGTATCAACGTGCCGATGATCCGCATCACCGTGTTCGCCATCTCCGGCGGCTTCGCGGCGATCGGCGGTATGTTCTTCGCCGGTCAGACCCAGAGCGCCACGCTCAACGCCGGCGGCGGCAACACCCTGATGCTGGCCATCGCGGCCGCGGTCATCGGCGGTACGAGCCTCTTCGGCGGTCGCGGCACCGTGTGGTCCGCCCTCCTGGGCATGCTGGTCATCCAGTCGATCCAGACCGGCCTCGACCTGCTCAACATGAACACGTCGATCCAGTACATGATCACCGGCGGTGTTCTGCTCGGCGCGGTCGTCATCGACTCGGTGTCCCGCAAGAGCCAGAAGGCGTCCGGTCGCGGCTGACCTGCCCCTTCGCGCAGACTGTGCCCGGTACCGAACGCGGTGCCGGGCACAGTCATGTCGTAGGAAAGGCTGTTCGTGGGTACAGCCGATCGCGTGACGTATGACGCAGAGCCCGGGCGCCGTTCGCAAAGGCGGAACATTAGACTCGACAAGCCCGGCAACAGCTCGATCAGCTCTACTCGCAAGGAGGCACGGGTGCCGCTGCTGACCCGCATCAGGGGACCGCGCGATCTGGACCGGCTCAGCCTGGAGCAGCTGGACCAGCTGGCCGGGGAGATCCGGACCTTCCTCGTCGACGCCGTCTCCAAGACCGGCGGCCACCTCGGCCCGAACCTCGGCGTGGTCGAGCTGACCATCGCCCTGCACCGCGTCTTCGAGTCCCCGAAGGACCGGGTGCTGTTCGACACCGGCCACCAGTCCTACGTGCACAAGCTGCTCACCGGCCGCCAGGACTTCTCCAAGCTGAAGATGAAGGGCGGCCTGTCCGGCTACCCGTCGCAGGCCGAGTCCGAGCACGACGTCATCGAGAACTCGCACGCCTCGACGGTCCTCGGCTGGGCCGACGGCCTCGCCAAGGCCAACCAGGTCCTCAAACGCGACGACCACGTGGTCGCCGTCATCGGTGACGGTGCCCTGACCGGCGGTATGGCCTGGGAGGCGCTGAACAACATCGCCGACGCCAAGGACCGCCCCCTCGTCATCGTCGTCAACGACAACGAGCGCTCCTACGCACCGACCATCGGCGGCCTCGCGAACCACCTGGCGACCCTGCGGACCACCGACGGCTACGAGCGCTTCCTGGCCCGCGGCAAGGACCTCCTGGAGCGCACTCCGGTCGTCGGCAAGCCCCTCTACGAGACGCTGCACGGCGCGAAGAAGGGCCTGAAGGACTTCATCGCCCCGCAGGGCATGTTCGAGGACCTGGGTCTGAAGTACGTCGGCCCGATCGACGGCCACGACATCGAGGCGACGGAGTCCGCGCTGGCCCGCGCCAAGCGGTTCGGCGGCCCGGTGATCGTCCACGTCCTCACCGAGAAGGGCCGCGGCTACCAGCCCGCCCTCCAGGACGAGGCCGACCGCTTCCACGGCATCGGCCCCATCCACCCCGACACCGGCCTGCCGATCAAGGCCTCCGGCGCCGACTGGACCTCCGTCTTCGGCGACGAGATGGTCGCGCTCGGCCAGGAGCGCGAGGACATCGTCGCGATCACCGCCGCGATGCTCCAGCCGGTCGGCCTGAAGAAGTTCGCCGACGCCTTCCCCAACCGCATCTACGACGTCGGCATCGCCGAGCAGCACGCCGCCGTCTCCGCGGCCGGCCTCGCCACCGGCGGACTGCACCCCGTCTTCGCCGTCTACGCCACCTTCCTCAACCGCGCCTTCGACCAGGTGCTGATGGACGTGGCCCTGCACAAGTGCGGGGTGACCTTCGTCCTGGACCGGGCCGGCGTCACCGGCACCGACGGCGCCTCGCACAACGGCATGTGGGACATGTCGATCCTCCAGGTCGTCCCGGGCCTCCGGCTCGCCGCGCCGCGCGACGCCGACCAGGTCCGCGCCCAGCTCCGCGAGGCCGTCCAGGTCAAGGACGCGCCGACCGTCGTCCGCTTCTCCAAGGGCGCCGTCGGACCGGCCGTACCCGCCGTGGGCCGCATCGGCGGCATGGACGTACTGCGCGCGCCCGGCACCGACGCCCCCGACGTCCTGCTGGTCTCGGTCGGCGCGCTGGCGCCCATGTGCCTGGAGATCGCCGACCTGCTCGACAAGCAGGGCATCTCCACCACCGTCGTCGACCCGCGCTGGGTCAAGCCCGTCGACGAGGCCATGGCCCCCCTCGCGGAGCAGCACCGCGTGGTCGTCACCGTCGAGGACAACTCCCGTGTCGGCGGCGTCGGTTCGTCGATCGCACAGGCGTTGCGCGACGCCGGCGTCGACGTACCGTTGCGCGACTTCGGTATCCCGCCGCGCTTCCTCGACCACGCCTCGCGCGCCGAGGTGATGACGGAGATCGGCCTCACCGCCCCCGACATCGCCCGCCAGGTCACCGGCCTGGTCTCGAAGCTGGACGGCCGCTTCGAACGGCCCACGGCGGAGGTCGACTCGGTGGAGTCCGCCCGCGACTGAGGCACGGCCGGCACCGCTGAACGGGCCTCTTCCGCCACTCTTCGCAGTGGTGAAAGAGGCCCGTTCGCGTGAATCCGCTCGCGCCGGGGCATACGCAGTACGCCCCCTCTCGATCATGTCGAGGACGACAAGCGTGGGAGGTACACCCGTGAGCAGCACCCTCTTCCGGACGAAGAGAGTCGAACAGTCCATCCAGGACACCGAGGAACCGGAGCACGCGCTCAGAAAGTCCCTCTCGGCCCTGGATCTGACCGTGTTCGGCGTCGGCGTCGTGATCGGCACCGGCATCTTCGTCCTGACCGGCACGGCCGCCAAGAACAACGCCGGCCCGGCGGTCTCCCTGTCCTTCGTCGTGGCCGGCGTCGTCTGTGCCCTCGCCGCCCTCTGCTACGCCGAGTTCGCCTCCACGGTGCCGGTGGCGGGCTCCGCGTACACCTTCTCGTACGCCTCGCTCGGCGAGTTCCCCGCCTGGATCATCGGCTGGGACCTGGTCCTCGAACTCGCCCTCGGTACGGCGGTGGTGGCGGTCGGCTGGTCCGGCTACATCCACTCCCTGCTGGACAACGCGGGCTGGCATCTGCCCGAGGGGCTCAGCGGCCGGGACGGCGCCCACGGCTTCGGCTTCGACATCCTCGCCGCCGCGCTCGTCCTCGTCCTCACCGCGATCCTCGTGCTCGGCATGAAGCTCTCCGCCCGGGTCACCTCGGTCGTCGTCGCCATCAAGGTCGCCGTCGTCCTCGTGGTGATCATCGCCGGCGCCTTCTTCATCAAGGGCGACAACTACAAGCCGTTCATCCCCAAGGCGCAGTCGGTGGAGGCGGGCGGCAACCTCAAGGCCCCGCTGATCCAGCTGATGTTCGGCTGGGCGCCCTCCAACTTCGGCGTCATGGGCATCTTCACCGCCGCCTCCGTGGTCTTCTTCGCCTTCATCGGCTTCGACGTCGTCGCCACCGCCGCCGAGGAGACCCGCAACCCGCAACGCGACGTGCCCCGCGGCATCATCGGCTCACTGATCATCTGCACCACGCTGTACGTCGCCGTGTCGATCGTCGTGACCGGTATGCAGAAGTACAGTTCGCTGTCGATCGACGCGCCCCTCGCCGACGCCTTCAAGGCCACCGGACACCCGTGGTTCGCGGGCCTCATCAGCTTCGGCGCCGCGATCGGCCTGACGACGGTCTGCATGATCCTTCTCCTGGGCCAGGCCCGCGTCTTCTTCGCGATGAGCCGCGACGGACTCCTGCCCCGCTTCTTCTCCCACGTCCACCCGCGCTTCCGCACCCCGTACCGCCCGACCATCCTCCTGGGCGTGGTCATCGCGATCGTCTCGGGCTTCACGAGCCTCAGCGAACTCGCCGAACTGGTCAACATCGGCACCCTGTTCGCGTTCATCGTGGTCGCGATCGGCGTGGTCATCCTCCGTCGCTCCCGCCCCGACCTGCCCCGCTCCTTCCGCACCCCCCTGGTCCCGGCCCTCCCGATCGTCTCGGTCCTGGCCTCCCTGTGGCTGATGCTCAACCTCCCCACCGAGACCTGGCTCCGCTTCGCCATCTGGATGGCGATCGGCTTCTTCGTGTACTACTTCTACGGGCGCACGCACAGCCGACTCGGGCAGCAACAGGCGGCGGAGGCGGCCGAGTCCGCGGCACCGCCGACCGGCAGTACCCCGTAGTACCCCCGCAGCCAACCGAGTTGACCCTCCGGCCCCGTACGTCCCGCTCCGGCGGCGACTGCGGGGCCGGACGACTCCGACTAGGGCCGCACAGTCCTCGGCCCCGCGACCTCCGCGCCCAACTCCGCCACCCTGCGCCGCAGTTCACGGTCCGCGGTGACCACCAGGCACCGGTGCCCGCCGGCCTCGGCGACCAGTTCGACCATGCGGTCGTCGCCGCTGCCGGGTGCCGAGTCCACCCGTACACCCGGTACGGACTCGACCCCACGCGCCGCGCCCTCCACGACGAGGACGATCTCCACGGGGTCCGTGCGGCCGGGCAGGCCGTCCGTGGCGAGCCGGTCACGAAGGCGCTCGGCGGCACCCCTGCGGTCGCGCCACCAGCCGTCGGGCACCGACCCGACGACGTTCGCGCCGTCGACGATCACCAGCAGGGGAGTGTCCTCGTCCATGGGGCAAGGGTCGCACGCGGGCAGGGGCCGCCCGGCGCGGATCCGGGGGCCCCAATTAGAGTGAAGCGGTGAACGGCGACTGGCTCATACGCGGCCGCGACGGCCGGCTCAGTGTGTATCTGCCCTCGGGCGAAGCCGTCCTGTGCCGGGCGGAACGCGGACCCGGTGGCCTCTGGAGCGCCCCGCACAGGGTGGGCGGCGACCAGAAGCTGCACCCGGGGCTGCTCGGCATCGGGCAGGGCGCGGACGGGTACGCCCACCTGGTGTCCTGGCGCCCCACGGTGACGGGCGAGTCCGGGCTGGTCCACTCCACGCACTTCCGGCCCCGGCTCGCGGCCCTCGACTGGAGCCCGCTCGGCCACCCGAACAAGAAGGGCGACCGCACCGGTGTCCCGGCGGTCGCGGTCGACGCGGAGGGCCGGGCCCACCTCTTCGTGCGCAATGCCGGGCGCGGCGTGAGCATGCTGGCCCAGAAGGAGAAGGGCGGCTGGGACCCGTGGCGCGACCTCAAGGGGCGTGACGTCCACGAGGACCTGGCGGCGGTGACGGGGGAGTCCGGCACGGTCGAGCTGTACGCGGCGGTACCCGGCGCGATCCTGCACTGGCGCCAGCTGGAGCCGGGCGGGCAGCCGGTCCTGGAGGAGGCGATGGAGGCCACGATCAGACCGGGCACACTCCGCGCCCTGGCCACCTCCCCGCAGAGCACCACCCTCTTCTACACGGACGACTCCGGCGACCTCTGCGCCTGGCGCCCCGGCACCAAGCCGGTCACCCTCCTCCCCACCGCCGGCCCCGGCCCGGTCTCCGCGGTCCGCTGCGAACTCGACGGCTACGACTGCACGTTGCTCGCCCAGCGCTCGGCCAGCGGCCGGGTCGCCTTCGCCGCGTACCCCACGGAGGAGGAGTCGGCGGGCGCCTGGTGGACCGAGTCGGGCCCCCAACTCCCGGCGGACGCCGAGGTGTCGCTGACCCTGGACGAGGACGAGCGGGTGGCCGCGGCGACGGTGTCGCCGTCCACCGGTCAACTCCTCGTCACGCGGCGGAAGGCGGAGGCCGGGTTGGCGTTGGAGGCGTGGCGGGAGGTCTGACGGGGCTCGCGCGGGTCGCTCCGTAGCCTGCCCGCTGCCACGGCTGGCCCCCGGGAGACGGGCGCGGCGCCGCCCGACGCGGACGGCTCGCGTTCTGGACGGAGACGAGTCCGGGCGACGGCGAGTGGAAGGGCCCCTTCGTCCTCGGCGACGGCTGGATCGCGCCCACCCTCGCCGTGACCGGGCTGCCCGGCGGCCCCGCCGAACTCGTCGGCCTGCGCCGCCGGCAGGTGGTGGGCGGCGGGGTCACCGTCGATGTCGTCCACACCGTCCAGGATCCGGGTGGCAACGGCTTCAGCGGCTGGCAGACCCTGGAGAACCCCGACTGGGCGCACGGCGACGGCCGCCGCCGGCGAGAGGAGGGCGCGCCGTCCGCCGCCGTCGACACGGCCGGCCGCCTGTACGTCTTCGTCCGCGACTTCGCCCAGGGCATCAGCGTGCGCCGCCGGGACACCGACTGCACCTGGAGCCCGTGGGAGAACATCGGCGGACGGTTCGTCCAGGACGCGGGCACGGCCCTGACCACCGAGCGCGGCACCGTCGAGCTGTACGTGCCGGGCAAGAACACGGTGTGGCGCTGGCACCAGGCCGAACCCGGCGGCGCCTTCCTCCTCGACGACACCCTGCAGACGGGCTGTCCCGCCACCGGCGGCATCTCCGCCGTCGACTCGGGCGACGGCCGTACCTGCCTGTACTTCCGGGAGGCCGGCACCCAGCAGGTCATGGCCTACCGCCGGCACGGGCGCGGTGGCCGCGCTGTGGGCTCCGGAACGTGGTGCCCGCGACGCCGTCCTGGCCCACCGGGGCAGCCGTGGCCGGCTCGTCGTCTCGATGCCCGACCGGGACAAGGACGTCTCCGGCACCCACTGGCACGATTCCGGCGACATGTTCGCCCACGCCCCGGCGATGGCCTACGACGCGACGGGCGCCCTGGTCGTCGCCGTCATCGGCACGGACGGCCGGCTGCGGGTGCGCCGCCAGCTGTCCCCGACGGTGGGCAGCCCACTGGGGCCGTGGCGGCCGTAACCGACAGAGGGCCCCCGCCCGAAAGCGGAGGCCCTCTTCACGTCAAGTCACGTCCGTACGACGGTCGTTACGCCGGAACGCTCGCCACACCCGGCGCCAGGAACGGCTTCCCGTTCACCCGCTCCGACACACCCTCCCGGTCCAGGTACGGCGTGATACCGCCCAGGTGGAAGGGCCAGCCGGCGCCGGTGATCAGGCAGAGGTCGATGTCCTGGGCCTCGGCGACGACACCCTCGTCGAGCATCAGACCGATCTCCTGCGCCACCGCGTCCAGGACGCGATCCCGCACCTGCTCCTCGGTCAGCACGGAGTCGCCCTGCTGCAGCAACGCGGCGACCTCGGGGTCGAGTTCGGGCTTGAACCCGTTCTCGGCGGAGTAGACGTAGAAGCCGCGCTTGCCCGCCTTGACGACGGCCGCGAGGTTCGGGGAGACCGTGAAGCGGTCCGGGAAGGCCCGGTTGAGGGTCTCCGAGACATGCAGGCCGATGGCCGGACCGACCAACTCCAGCAGAACGAGCGGGGACATGGGCAGACCGAGCGGCTCGACGGCCTTCTCCGCGACCGCGACCGGGGTGCCCTCGTCGATGACGTTCTGGATCTCGCCCATGAAGCGGGTGAGGATGCGGTTGACGACGAACGCCGGGGCGTCCTTCACCAACACCGCTGTCTTCTTCAGCTTCTTGGCCACCGCGAACGCGGTCGCGAGCGAGGCGTCGTCCGTCTGCTCGCCGCGCACGATCTCCAACAGGGGCAGAATCGCCACGGGGTTGAAGAAGTGGAAGCCCACGACCCGCTCGGGGTTCTTCAGCTTCGACGCCATCTCGCTCACCGACAGCGAGGAGGTGTTGGTGGCGAGGATCGCGTGCGCCGGGGCGACCGCCTCGACCTCCGCGAACACCTGCTGCTTGACGCCGATCTCCTCGAAGACGGCCTCGATGATGAAGTCGGCGTCGGAGAAGCCCTCGGCCTTGTCCAGCACACCGGTGACCAGGGCCGTGAGGCGGTTGGCCTTGTCCTGGTTGATACGGCCCTTGCCGAGCAGCTTCTCGATCTCGGCGTGGACGTAGCCCACACCCTTGTCGACGCGTTCCTGGTCGATGTCCGTGAGGACGACGGGTACTTCGAGGCGGCGCAGGAAGAGCAGGGCGAGCTGCGAGGCCATCAGACCGGCGCCGACCACACCCACCTTGGTGACCGGACGTGCCAGGGACTTGTCGGGCGCACCCGCCGGACGCTTGCCGCGCTTCTGCACGAGGTTGAACGCGTAGATACCGGCGCGGAGTTCGCCACCCATGATCAGGTCGGCGAGCGCCAGGTCCTCGGCGTCGTAGCCCTGCTGGAGGTCGCCGTTCTTCGCGGCCTCGATGATGTCGAGGGCGCGGTAGGCGGCCGGGGCGGCCCCGTGCACCTTGGAGTCCGCGACGAAACGGCCCTTGGCGACGGCCTGGTCCCAGGCCTCGCCGCGGTCGATCGCCGGACGCTCGACCTTGATCTCGCCCTTGAGGACGTTGGCCGTCCAGATCAGCGACTGCTCCAGGAAGTCGGCGCCCTCGAAGAGCGCGTCGGCGATCCCGAGGTCGAAGACCTGCTGGCCCTTGAGCTGCTTGTTCTGGTTGAGGCTGTTCTCGATGATCACCGAGACGGCCTTCTCCGCGCCGATCAGGTTCGGCAGCAGCGCGCAGCCACCCCAGCCGGGGACCAGACCGAGGAAGACCTCGGGCAGCGAGAACGCCGCGATGTGCTTCGACACCGTGCGGTACTCGCAGTGCAGACCGACCTCGACGCCGCCGCCCATGGCCGCGCCGTTGTAGTACGTGAAGGTCGGGACCGCGATGTCCGCGAGGCGCTTGAAGACCTCGTGGCCGCCCTTGCCGATGGCGAGCGCGTCGTCGTGGTTCTTGAGGAGCTCTACGCCCTTGAGGTCTGCGCCGACAGCGAAGACGAACGGCTTGCCGGTGATGCCGACACCGACGATCTCGCCGGCCGCGGCCTCCTTCTCGACCTGGTCGATGGCGGTGTTGAGGTTCGCCAGCGAGGCCGGACCGAAGGTGGTCGGCTTGGTGTGGTCGAAGCCGTTGTCCAGCGTGATGAGCGCGAACCGCCCGGCGCTGTACGGCAGTTCGAGGTGACGGACGTGCGCGGACGTCACTACCTCGTCCGGGAACAGCTCGGCCGCACCCTTCAGAAGCTCGGTGGTGGTGCTCACTTGTCCCCCTCGAAGTGCGGGTTCTCCCAGATGACCGTGGCGCCCATGCCGAAGCCGACGCACATGGTGGTCAGGCCGTAGCGGACGTTCGGCTGCTCCTCGAACTGCCGGGCCAGCTGCGTCATCAGACGCACACCCGACGAGGCCAGCGGGTGACCGAAGGCGATCGCGCCGCCGTACTGGTTGACGCGCTCGTCGTCGTCCGCGATGCCGTAGTGGTCGAGGAAGGCCAGCACCTGTACGGCGAAAGCCTCGTTGACCTCGAAGAGGTTGATGTCCTCGATACCGAGGCCCGCCTTGGCGAGCGCCTTCTCGGTCGCCGGGATCGGGCCGTAGCCCATGACCTCCGGCTCGACACCCGCGAAGGCGTACGACACGAGACGCATCTTCACCGGCAGGTTGTTCTCGCGCGCGAAGTCCTCGCTCGCGATGATCGACGCGGTGGCACCGTCGTTGAGACCGGCCGCGTTGCCGGCGGTGACCCGCCCGTGCACACGGAACGGCGTCTTGAGCCCGGCGAGGTTCTCCAGGGTCGTCCCCGGACGCATCGGCTCGTCGGCGGTGACGAGACCCCAACCGACCTCGCCGACCTGCTCGTTGGTGTTGCGCACCGAGATCGGCACCAGGTCCTGCTGGATCTTGCCGTTGGCGTACGCCTTGGCGGCCTTCTCCTGCGAACGCACCGCGTACTCGTCGGCGCGCTGCTTGGTGATGTGCGGGTAGCGGTCGTGCAGGTTCTCCGCGGTCATGCCCATGAACAGCGCGGAGTCGTCGACCAGCTTCTCGCTCACGAACCGCGGGTTCGGGTCCACGCCCTCGCCCATGGGGTGGCGGCCCATGTGCTCGACACCACCGGCGATGACGGCGTCGTACGCACCGAAGGCGATGGAGCCCGCGGTGGTCGTGACGGCGGTCAGCGCGCCCGCACACATGCGGTCGATGGAGTAGCCCGGGACGGACTGCGGCAGCCCGGCGAGAATGCCGGCCGTACGACCGAGGGTCAGCCCCTGGTCACCGATCTGCGTGGTCGCGGCGATGGCGACCTCGTCGATCTTCGCGGGGTCCAGACCGGGGTTGCGGCGCAGCAGCTCCCGGATCGCCTTCACGACGAGGTCGTCGGCCCGGGTCTCGTGGTAGATGCCCTTCGGGCCCGCCTTGCCGAACGGGGTGCGGACGCCGTCGACGAAGACGACGTCCCTGACGGTACGAGGCACGATTGGCTCTCCTCCAGGGTGCGGGATCGGCACTGCTGCGATGCGCTGAGCGCGCGCTCAGCACCCATGCTACTTGCGGGTAACCAACCTGCCCACCCCCGGGGCCCCAAGCGGCGAACGTCACACTCCGCAGGGCCTTGCGCCCTACATGACTGCAGATGTCACCCAAGGATCTTGGCGCGATCTAGACGTTCCCGGGCCAGTTGACGCGCCCCTAAGGGGCGCGGGGAACTGCGCGACAAGCCACAGCGGACCCGCACCCGCGAAACGGCAGGTACCTCTTACGGCGCCTTGGCGGTCAACGCCTCCACCAAAACCGGCGCAACCTGCTCAACCTGCCAAGCCCGAGCCCCATACCCGGCAAGCGCGGCCCCCACAGAAGCCACATCCACACTCTTCGGCGGCTCCCAGCAAACCCGCCGCACAGTATCCGGAGTAATGAGGTTCTCCTGAGGCATGTTGAGCCCCTCGGCCACCGCAGACACCGCAGCGCGCGCCGCAGACAACCGAGCCGCAGCCTCAGGATCCTTGTCGGCCCAAGCACGCGGCGGCGGCGGCCCGGTGACCGGCTGCCCCGGCTGCGGCAGCGCGGAGTCGGGCAGCGCCTTCGCCCGATCAACGGCCGCCTGCCACTGCTCCAGCTGCCGTCGCCCCATCCGATGCCCGAACCCGGTCAACGCGGCCAGCGCCTGCACGTCCAGCGGCAGCGCAAGCGCCGCCTCCACGATCGCCGCGTCGGACAGCACCTTCCCCGGCGACACGTCCCGCCGCTGCGCGATCCGGTCCCGCGTCTGCCACAGCTCCCGTACGACACCGAGCTGCCGGCGCCGCCGTACCTTGTGCATCCCGGACGTACGGCGCCACGGGTCCTTGCGGGGCTCGGCGGGCGGCGCCGCCGCGATCGCGTCGAACTCCTGGCGGGCCCAGTCCAGCTTGCCCTGCCGGTCGAGTTCCTTCTCCAGGGCGTCGCGCAGGTCGACGAGGAGTTCGACGTCGAGGGCCGCGTACCGCAGCCACGGCTCGGGCAGCGGGCGGGTGGACCAGTCGACGGCGGAGTGTCCCTTCTCCAGGACGAAACCGAGCACACCTTCGACCATCGCACCCAGGCCGACCCGCGGGAATCCGGCGAGCCGTCCGGCCAGCTCGGTGTCGAAGAGCCGCGTCGGCACCATGCCTATCTCGCGCAGGCAGGGCAGGTCCTGGGTGGCGGCGTGCAGCACCCACTCGACGCCGGAGATGGCGTCACCGAGACCCGACAGGTCGGGGCAGGCGACGGGGTCGATCAGTGCGGTGCCCGCGCCCTCACGCCGCAGCTGCACCAGATAGGCGCGCTGGCCGTAGCGGTAGCCGGACGCGCGCTCGGCGTCCACGGCGACCGGTCCCGTGCCGGCGGCGAAGGCGGCGATCACCTCGGCGAGGGCGTCCTCGTCGGCGATTACGGGCGGAATGCCCTCTCGGGGCTCAAGCAAAGGGATCGGCGCCGGTTCGACGTCGTCCGGAGGGGCGCCTCCGGTGGTTCGCAGTGAGCTGTCTGCTGCGGTTTCTTGGGCGTCGGTCACGTGTCAAGGGTATCTGTGTATGGACAACGCCCGCCGACGGAACGTTCCGTCGACGGGCGTCTGAGGGTCGTAAACCAGTCAGGTAAGTGAAAGATCAGGTTCACGGCTGGGCGGGGGAGTGGAGGACGTGGTTCCGGGACGGGGTCAGTGGATGATTCCGGTGCGCAGGGCCACCGCGACCATGCCGGCGCGGTCGCCCGTGCCGAGCTTGCGGGCGATGCGGGCGAGGTGGCTCTTGACGGTCAGTGCGGACAGGCCCATGGAGACGCCGATCGCCTTGTTCGACTGGCCCTCCGCGACCAGGCGAAGCACCTCGACCTCACGGCCGGACAGTTCGCGGTAGCCACCCGGGTGGCTCGGGGAACCCGGGGGGCGGCGGTGCATACGGGCGGCGGCGGAGCCGATGGGGGCGGCGCCGGGTCGGGTGGGGAGCCCGACGTTGGTGCGGGTGCCGGTGACGACGTAGCCCTTGACGCCGCCCGCGAGGGCGTTGCGCACGGCGCCGATGTCGTCGGCGGCGGACAGGGCCAGGCCGTTGGGCCAGCCTGCGGCTCTGGTCTCGGACAGCAGGGTGAGTCCGGAGCCGTCGGGAAGGTGGACGTCTGCCACGCAGATGTCGCGGGGGTTGCCGATGCGGGGACGAGCCTCCGCGACGGACGAGGCCTCGATGACGTCGCGTACACCGAGCGCCCACAGGTGGCGGGTGACGGTGGAGCGGACGCGCGGGTCGGCCACGACCACCATGGCGGTCGGCTTGTTCGGGCGGTAGGCGACCAGGCTTGCGGGCTGCTCAAGAAGAACGGACACCAGGCCTCCTGGGGTGCGGGACGACTTTCAAGGTCACAGTCGTCTTCGGCACCAAACCCGCGGTCCTTTAGAGAAAGATCACGATTTAGTGAGTAGCAATCAGTGCAATTCGGACACGCTGTCGATCGTTCGGTGAACGAAACGGCTCGTTCGATGGGCCACTCCTGATTGAAAGTGGCCGTATCGACAAAGACACCGCAAGTGGTCGGTAAGACCTCGGTGTGCCTCGGGTAAGGCTCAGCGTGACTGCGGGCCGCGGCGCTGCGGCAGCGTGACGATGGACGCGTCGCCCGGACCCGCCGGGGGCAGGCCCGCGACCTGGGCCAGCAGATCGCACCAGGAGGCCAGATGTGCCGCCGTGTCCGGGACACCGCCGAGCCCCTCGCGCGGCGTCCATGAGGCGCGGATCTCGATCTGGGAGGCGGACGGCCGCTCGGACAGCCCGCCGAAGTAGTGGGAGCTGGCCCGGGTGACGGTGCCGCTCGCCTCGCCGTATGTCAGCCCGCGCGCCTGGAGCGCACCGGTCAGCCACGACCAGCACACGTCGGGCAGCAGTGGGTCCGCCGCCATCTCCGGCTCCAGCTCCGCGCGCACCAGCGTCACCAGCCGGAACGTGCCGTGCCAGGCGTCGTGCCCGTCCGGGTCGTGCAGCAGCACCAGCCGGCCGTCGGCCAGGTCCTGGTCGCCGTCGACGACCGCGGCCTCCAGCGCGTACGCGAAGGGGGCGAGCCGCTGTGGCGCCGGCGTCGGATCGATCTCGATCTGTGGCCGCAGCCGACTGTTCCGCAGGGCCTGGACCGCGGCCTGGAAAGCCGGCGGAGCCCCACCGCCTCCATCCCGGTCCCCCTCCTTGGAGTCGTCCATTCCGCCAGTGCCGTCCGACAATCGTCCCTGAGCCGCAGCCATGCGGGAAGATTAAGGGGAACGGAGGCATCGTGCGGGACTAGACACCCGCTCTTCCGCTCAGCACACCGTGTAATCGCCTTCTGGCGCCGTGCGAGACTTGCCCCGTGAGTGCCAACCAGAGCCCTACGGGCCAGCAGCCGACCGCCACTTACGACTCCGCCTTCATGAAGGCGGCCAGGCGTGAGCCCGTTCCGCACACGCCCGTGTGGTTCATGCGGCAGGCCGGGCGCTCGCTGCCGGAGTACCACAAGGCGCGCGAGGGCATCGGGATGCTCGACTCCTGCACGCGCCCCGAGCTGGTCGCCGAGATCACCCTCCAGCCCGTGCGCAGGCACGGTGTGGACGCGGCGGTCTACTTCAGTGACATCGTCGTCCCGCTCAAGGCCATCGGCATCGACCTCGACATCAAGCCCGGCGTCGGCCCGGTCGTCGAGAAGCCGATCCGCACCCGCGCCGACCTGGCCCGGCTGCGCGACCTGACCCCCGATGACGTCTCCTACGTCACGGAGGCCATCGGCCTGTTGACCGCCGAGCTCGGTTCGACGCCCCTCATCGGCTTCGCCGGCGCGCCGTTCACCCTCGCGAGCTACCTCATCGAGGGCGGTCCGTCCCGCACGTACGAGAACGCCAAGGCGATCATGTACGGCGACCCCGAGCTCTGGGCCGACCTCCTCGACCGCCTCGCCGACATCACGGCCGCCTTCCTCAAGGTCCAGATCGAGGCGGGCGCCAGCGCCGTCCAGGTCTTCGACTCCTGGGCCGGCGCGCTCGCCCCGGTCGACTACCGCCGTTCGGTGCTCCCCGCCTCCGCGAAGGTCTTCAAGGCCGTCGAGGGCTACGGCGTCCCGCGCATCCACTTCGGTGTCGGCACCGGCGAGCTGCTCGGCCTGATGAGCGAGGCCGGTGCGGACGTCGTGGGCGTCGACTGGCGCGTCCCGCTGGACGAGGCCGCCCGCCGCGTCGGCCCCGGCAAGGCGCTCCAGGGCAACCTCGACTCGACCGTCCTGTTCGCCCCCACGGAGGCCGTCGAGGCGAAGACCCGCGAGGTCCTCGACTCGGCGAAGGGCCTGGAGGGGCACATCTTCAACCTCGGCCACGGCGTGATGCCGTCCACCGACCCGGACGCGCTCACCCGGCTCACCGAGTACGTCCACATGCAGACGGCTCGCTGAAGGTCGCGCTCACCACGTGTGCCGGGGCCTCGCCCGCCTGCCGAACAGCAGGCCGCGCGGTTCCGGCGGCGGGGGCGTGCCCGCCTTGAGCGGCCATGCGAGCAGCATGCCCACGAGGAACCCGACGACATGCGCCTCGTACGCCACCGTGCCCGCGTCGGAGACGCCCTCGCCGGACGAGTAGAACGCCTGGAGCACGAACCAGAAGCCCAGCACCAGCCAGGCGGGCAGCCGTAGCGGCAGGAAGAACAGGAACGGCACCAGGACCCACACCCTGGCCTTCGTGTACAGCACCAGATAGGCGCCCAGGACTCCGGCGATGGCCCCGGAGGCGCCGATCAGCGGGTCGCCGGAGGTGTCGTTGAGCAGCGCGAAGCCGTAGCCCGCCGCGTAGCCGCAGACGACGTAGAAGAGCGTGAAGCGGATGTGGCCCATGCGGTCCTCGACGTTGTTGCCGAAGATCATCAGGAACAGCATGTTGCCCAGCAGGTGGATCCAGCTGCCGTGCAGGAACATCGCGGTGAAGACGCTCAGGGGTGCCGACTTGTCGTAGGTCGGCGGGCCGACCGCGCAGCCCGGGCCGCCGGGGCCGGACTGGACGGTGCCGGTCGGGACCACCTGGGGCATCTGGTGGTGGATCAACTCCCGCGGTACGGCCGCGTAGTGGTCCAGGAACGCCTGCAGATGGCACAGCTGCGCGAGGTCGCTGCCGCCCGCCACGGAACCCGCCATTCCGGGCGTGGACAGGAAGACGAGCACGTTCGCTGCGATGAGCGCATACGTCACCCAAGGGGTACGGCGCACCGGATTCACGTCATGGACGGGGATGACCACAAGGCATTAGTGCCCCCGATACGCGCGGCGAACCGGTGAACACCGCCGTCCGCCTGTGCGTATGACTCCTCAACCGCCCGCGGTGCGGGGAAGGCGTGTCGCGGGGACGACGTGAGGAACAGGCGATGAACGACCGTATTTCCCCTCAGATGACCGCCACGCCCGACGGCGAGGCCGAGATCTCCCTGGTGGTGCGCCTCCCTTGGGAGGACGTCGCCAGGCTCGGCCAGGAGGCGGGCCGGCTTGCCGCGCAGATGCAGCGGCCGGTGACCCTGGACGAGGCGGTGAGCAACCGGCTGCGGTCCAACGCGCTGGGCGCCCACGCCAAGCCGGCGGCGGCACAGCCCGCCGCGATGATGCCGCCGAGCGCGTCGGTCTCCTCGCTGCCCGCCAGGCCGCCGGCCGAGCAGGCACGGCAGGCCATAGACCGCATCAACGGGACGGCATAAGCATTTTCAATGTCCGCTCGCCCGGACCTTGGCGGTCGCCTTTCGGGCCGCCACCAGGACCGGGTCCCACACCGGAGAGAACGGCGGGGCGTAGCCCAGGTCCAGGGCCGTCATCTGTTCCACCGTCATACGGGCCGTGAGGGCGACCGCCGCGATGTCGACACGCTTCGCGGCGCCCTCCCGGCCGACGATCTGCACGCCCAGGAGACGGCCGGTACGGCGTTCGGCGAGCATCTTCACCGTCATCAGGGAGGCCGCCGGGTAGTAGCCCGCGCGGCTGGTCGACTCGATGGTGACCGCCTCGAACTGAAGCCCCGCGCGGTGGGCGTCCTTCTCCCGCAGCCCGGTACGGGCGATCTCCAGGTCGCACACCTTGCTCACGGCCGTACCGACCACCCCCGGGAAGGTGGCGTAACCGCCGCCCACATTGGTGCCGATGACCTGCCCGTGCTTGTTGGCATGGGTCCCAAGGGCGATGTGCCTCTCCTGCCCGGAGACCAGGTCGAGCACCTCGACGCAGTCGCCACCGGCCCAGATGTTCTCGTGCCCGCGCACCCGCATCGCCAGGTCGGTGAGCAGTCCGCCGTGCTGCCCGAGCGGCAGCCCGGCCGTCTTCGCGAGGCTCGTCTCGGGCCGTACGCCGATCCCCATCACCACGACGTCCGCCGGATACTCCGCGTCCTCCGTGACCACGGCCCGCACCCGCCCGTCGTCCCCGGTGAGCAGCTCGGTGACCCGGGCGTCGTTGACCATGGTGATGCCCAGGCCCTCCATCGCCTTGTGCACCAGCCGGCCCATGTCCGGGTCGAGCGTCGACATCGGCTCCTTGCCCCGGTTGACGACGGTCACGTCATACCCGCGGTTGACGAACGCCTCCGCCATCTCCACCCCGATGTACCCGGCCCCGACCACCACAGCCCGACGCCCACGCGTGCGTGCCAGCGAGTCGAGCAACGCCTGCCCGTCGTCGAGCGTCTGCACCCCGTGCACCCCGGGCGCGTCCACCCCGGGCATGTCGGGGCGGATCGGCCGCGCCCCGGTCCCGATCACGAGCTTGTCGTACGACGTCCAGGACTCGACCCCGGAATCGACGTCACGCGCGCGTACCCGACCGCCCGCGACGTCGAGCTCCACGACCTCGGTGCGCATCCGCAGGTCGATGTCGCGCGCCCGGTGCTCCTCGGGGGTGCGGGCGATCAGCTCCTCCGGCGCGGACACGTCGCCGCCCACCCAGTACGGGATGCCGCACGCCGAGTACGAGGTGAAGTGGCCGCGCTCGAAGGCGACGATCTCCAGCTCGTCCGGCCCCTTGAGGCGGCGGGCCTGCGACGCCGCGGACATGCCCGCGGCGTCACCGCCGATGACGACCAGTCGTTCCCGGATACCACTCGCACGGCTCATGTCCATGCGAACACGCTACGGGCGCCGATGATTTCAGTCCTGTCCGCCCTCCTCCGGCAGAGCGCTCACTCCGGAGGCCGCTGGAGCGGTCGCGGTCCGACGCGGCCGTACGAGACGCAGCCACACGACGAGCGCCAGCGCCGCCACGGCCGCGAACGGCAGTACCGCGCCGAGTGACAGGGCGATCCAGCGCAGCATCGTGACGAAGACGTGCCAGCCGCCCGCCACGGCGTCCACGAAGCCGGGGCTGTCGTCCTTCGCGGCGGCCTTCGCCACCGGGGTCTGCGACAGGGACAGCGTGATGGTGGCCAGGCTGGTGCGGTCCTTCAGGGAGGCCTGCTGGGCGAGCAGCGCCTCCAGGTCGGACTCGCGGGTGCTCAACTCGCCCTCCAGCTCCACCACATCACTGAGCTTCGTGGCCCGGTCCATCAGTTCACGCACGCGTGCCACGCTGGCCCGCTGCGAGGCGATGCGGCTCTCCACGTCCACGACCTGGTCGGTGACGTCCTGCGCCTTCGCGGTCCGGTCGAGGAGCTTGCCCGCGCCCTCCAGGTCGGCGAGGACCTCGTCGTACTTGTCGGTGGGCACCCGCAGGACGACCCGGGTGCGCTCATGGCCCTGCCCGTCGCGGGTGGTCGTCTCGTTGCCGACGAACCCGCCCGCGTTCTCGGTGGTGGTGCGGGCCTCGTCGAGGGCCTTCGGCACGTCCTTGACCCGCACGGAGAGGGAGGCGGTACGGATGATGCTGCCGGCGGTGAGCTTGGGCACGGATTTGGTGTTCCTGGCGTTGCCGCTGCCCGAGGCGCCCTCCTGCTGGGCGCTGTCCGGAGCGGCGGCCTTGGCGCCCCCGCCGGCGTCACTGGCGCTCGTGTCGTTCGCACCGCTGCTGCACCCGGCCAGCGCGAGGGCCGAGGCCAGCAGCAGGCCGGCCAGGGCCTGGACGGGGCGTATGGAGTGTCGTGTGCGCATGGGTCGGTACCCCCGAGGGTCGTCGTGACGACTGACGCACCTTCGACGCAGGGAAGGGGCGGGACGTTGGCGGGAAACGGTCCCGATGCGGTCACGGTCGGGACTCGCGCCGGACACCGCGCCGGACACCGGGCCGGAGTCGGACTGTCAGTGGGGTCTGAGAGGCTGGGGGCATGCGCGAAGTGGAGACCCGTACGGGCACAGGGCATGTCGTCGTCATCGGCGCCGGGATCGGCGGGCTGGCCGCCGCACACCGGCTGCTGGACAGAGGCGTGCGCGTGACCGTCGTCGAGGCGTCGGACCGGGTCGGCGGCAAGCTGCTGCCCGGCGAGATCGCGGGCGCGCGCGTGGACCTCGGTGCCGAGTCGATGCTGGCCCGCCGCCCCGAGGCCGTCGCGCTGGCCCGCGAGGTGGGCCTCACCGACCGCCTTCAGCCGCCTGCCACGGCCACCGCGTCGATCTGGACCCGGGGTGCCCTGCGCCCCATGCCCAAGGGCCATGTCATGGGCGTCCCCGGCACCGCCTCCGCCCTCTCCGGAGTCCTCTCGGACGAGGGCCTGCACCGCATCGAGCGCGACACCGACCTGCCCCGCACGGAGGTCGGCGACGACGTGGCGGTCGGCGAGTACGTGGCCGCACGCCTCGGCCGCGAGGTCGTCGACCGCCTCGTGGAGCCCCTCCTGGGCGGTGTCTACGCGGGCGACGCGTACCGCATCTCGATGCGCTCCGCGGTCCCGCAGCTGTTCGAGGCCGCGAAGACCCACGACTCCCTCACCGAAGCCGTCCGGGGCATCCAGGAGCGGGCCGCCGCCGCACAGCAGACCGGCCCGGTCTTCATGGGCATCCAGGGCGGAGTGGGTCAACTCCCGCTCGCCGTCGCGGAGTCGGCACGCGCGCGGGGCGCCGGGATCCTCACCGGGACACCGGTCACGGAGCTGCGCCGGACGGGGACCTCGGGCTGGCGGGTCGTCGCCGGGGACCGCGTGCTCGACGCCGACGGCGTGATCGTCGCCGTACCCGCCCCGGTCGCCGCCGAGTTGCTGCGCGCCGAAGCACCGGGCGCCGCGGCCGAGTTGGGCGCTGTCGAGTACGCCTCGATGGCCCTGATCACCCTCGCCTACCGCCGAGCGGACATCGAACTCCCCGAAGGCAGCGGCTTCTTGGTGCCACCGGTCGACGGCCGCACCATCAAGGCGTCCACCTTCGCCTCCCAGAAGTGGGGCTGGATCGCCGACGAGAACCCGGACGTGGTCGTCCTGCGCACCTCGGTGGGCCGGTACGGAGAGACGACGATCCTGGAGCGCGACGACATCGGCCTCGTGGACGTCTCCCGGCACGACCTGCGCGAGGCCACCGGCCTCGACGCCACGCCCCTCGAAACCCGAGTCACCCGCTGGACCGACGGCCTGCCCCAGTACCCGGTCGGCCACCACGCGCGCGTGGCCCGTATCCGCGAGCACGTGGCCAAACTCCCCGGCCTGGCAGTCTGCGGCGCGGCCTACGACGGCGTCGGCATCCCTGCCACCATCGCGAGCGCGTACGCGGCCGTCGAGCGGCTGACCGGTGACCCGGTGCCGAGCGCGCCCGGCGGAGCGGGAGAATAGCCCCATGAGCGACGACGCCCCCACCACCGAGCCCGGCCGCATCCCGAACAAGGGCAAGCTGGCCAAGGACCTCAACGAGGTCATCCGCTACACGCTGTGGTCCGTCTTCAAGCTGAAGGACGTGCTGCCCGAGGACCGCGCCGGATACGCCGACGAGGTCCAGGAGCTGTTCGACCAGCTCGCCGCGAAGGACGTCACGGTCCGCGGCACGTACGACGTGTCGGGCCTGCGCGCCGACGCCGACCTCATGATCTGGTGGCACGCCGAGACCGCCGACCAGCTCCAGGAGGCGTACAACCTCTTCCGCCGCACGAAGCTCGGCCGCGCCCTGGAGCCGGTCTGGTCGAACATGGCGCTGCACCGCCCCGCCGAGTTCAACCGCTCGCACGTCCCGGCCTTCCTGGCCGACGAGACGCCGCGGAACTACATCAGCGTGTACCCGTTCGTGCGCTCCTACGACTGGTACCTGCTGCCCGACGAGGACCGTCGCCGTATGCTCGCCGACCACGGCAAGATGGCCCGCGGCTTCCCGGACGTGCGCGCCAACACGGTCGCCTCGTTCTCGCTCGGCGACTACGAATGGCTCCTGGCCTTCGAGGCCGACGAGCTGTACCGCATCGTCGACCTCATGCGCCACCTGCGCGCCTCCGAGGCCCGCATGCACGTCCGCGAGGAGGTCCCCTTCTACACGGGCCGCCGCAAGGACGTGGCCGAGCTGATCGCGGGCCTCGCCTAGTTTTTTCAGGGGCGCGGGGAACTGCGCGACCAGCCCCCACCGGCCCGCGGTCTACCGACTGCCCGGTCGCGCAGCCTTCGGCTCAGCATGCGGCGCACAAGAAGCCCGCCGCTCCGGCAACCGCCCCTCCAACAAGTACGCGTCCAAATACCCGTTGACGCACTTGTTGGCCCCGCCCGCGATCCCATGAGTCCCAGCATCCCGCTCGGTCACCAACACCGAGTCGGACAACCGCCGTTGCAACTCAAGCGCCCCGTCGTACGGCGTAGCCGCATCCCGCTCAGCAGCCATGATCAGCACAGGCGGCAACTCACCCGGCCCGGTCCGCACATCAAGGGGCTGCTGACGCGGCTCGGGCCAATACGCACACGGCAGATTCATCCACACGTTGTCCCACGTCTCGAACGGCGCCTCGCGCGCGAGCCGAGTGTTGTCCCGGTCCCAGACGCTCCACTCGGTAGGCCAGGCCGCGTCATTGCACTCGACGGCCGTGTAGACCGCGTTGCCGTTCTCCGCCTCCGCGGCCGCCTCCGGCGTCGGCCCGGCCTGCTGGATGAGCTGCTTCGGGTCGCCCTTCAGGTACGACGACAGTGCGGCGGCGCTGTGCGGCCAGTAGTCGTCGTAGTACCCGGCGGACAGGATCGCGCCCTGCAACTGCGCAGGACCCACCTTGCCGCCCGCGGGCTTCTCCGCGAGCCGCGCCTCGGCCTTGCGGTAGCTGCCGAGCACCTTCTCCGCCGTGTCGCCGAGGCCGTAGACGTCGTCGTGCTTCGCGATCCACTCCCGGAAGTCCGTCCAGCGGCCCTCGAACGCGGCCGACTGGTCGAGGTTGTTGCGGTACCAGATCTGCTCGGGGTCCGGGTTCACCGCCGAGTCGAACACCATCCGTCGTACGTGCGTGGGGAACAGCGTCGCGTACAGCGCCCCGAAGTAGGTGCCGTAGGACGCGCCCATGAACGTCAGCCTGTCCTCGCCGAGTGCGGCGCGCAGGACGTCCAGGTCGCGGGCGTTGTTGAGGGAGGTGTAGAAGCGGAGCTTGCTGCCGGAGCGTTTGGCGCAGCCGCGCGCGTAGCTCTTGGCCTCGGCGATGCGTTCCTTCTTGTACGACTCCGAGGGGTACGTCGGTGACTGCGAGGGTGCCTTGAAGAAGTGCTTGGGGTCCTCGCAGGACAGCGGCGCCGACTTGTCGACGCCGCGTGGGGCGTAGCCGACGAGGTCGTAGGCCGACGCGATGCGTTTCCACTCGGGGAGCATGCCGATCAGCGGGAAGTAGAGGCCGGAGGCGCCCGGGCCGCCGGGGTTGTAGACCAGGGAGCCCTGGCCGGGCACTCTGCGCTTGCTGTTGTGCGGGTCCTTGTGGGTGGCGCGGGCGCGGCTGACGGTCAGTTTGATCTGCTTGCCGTCGGAGTGCGCGTAGTCGAGCGGGACGGAGACCGTGCCGCACTCCATGACGCCGGGCAGGTCCTGCGCGTCGGGGCACTTGCCGAAGGTGATGCCGGCCGCCCGGGCGTGCGCGGCGGCGAGCGCGGTGCCGGTGAGCTCGGCGGCACGGACGTCGGGAACGCCCGGGGTACCGGTGGCCGGGGCGGCGGCGAGGGTGGTCAGGAGCAAGGACCCGGCGGCCGAGTACAGGGCGGCGGCTCGCATGGTGGGGTATCCCTTCGGAGCACGGCAGCAACAAAAGGGATGTTTCGTTCGGTCGTTGGCGAAGGCAAGCACCATCGGGCCGGTGTCGGCCCCAATGACCCCTGTGCGCCCCCGGGAGCGCCTTCACGCTGTGGTCAGCGGCGCCACACGTCGAACTGCTCCCGGTACTGCTCGCGGTGCGCGAAGGCCGCCCGCAGATCCGGCTCGCCGACCGCGCGGATACCTCGTACGGCGACGGACGTCAGATACGTACGATCGTCCCCGCTGCCAGCGTGCCGGGCCAGCGTGCCCAGCAGCCGCTGACCGGCCGGGGAGGCCCAGCGCGAGTACGGGTGCACCTCGACCCGCGCGATGGCCAGACAGCTCAGCGTGAGGGCCAGCGGCAGCGCGAACCAGAGCGCGACCAGACCCCGCGGCATCTCGGCCCCCGGCGTCAGCAGCGCGGTCGCGCCCAGCGCGAGCACGACGAGCGCGGCGGCCCGCACCTGCCGGACCCCGGCCGCAACTGTCGTACTGCTGCCGTCCGGTACGGCGAGACCCGCGTCGACGAGCCGGACCGCGACGTCGCGCACCGCGTCCGTGGCCGCCGCGGTGGCCCGCACCGGGGCGATCCGGGACTGCCCCTCGGGCCCGATGGCGCCTATCACCGACCGCTCGATGGCGTCCCGGCCGCGCGGGTCGACGACGGTCGCCCAGCCGGTGTGGGCGAGCAGCAGCCGGTGCTGCCGCGCCATGGAGACCAGCGTCAGATCGGCGACCCGCGCGGGACCGCCGGACAGGAACGCCGCCTCGTAGAGCGTCAGATCGTGCCCTTTGCCCGTGTCGTCCGCGTCGACGGCCGCCGCTCTGACGGCGGCCAGGCACAGCCGTGTGCACGCTGTGCCGGCGACGGCCCAGGCCAGGAGCAGGAGAAGGACCCAGAACATGCCAAATTTCTATGCCAAAGGCCCAGTGCACCGCCATGCCTTGTTCACAATCCGGACGGAGCGTTGTCGGTCTGTGACGTTCCGATTGTCCGGAAACGAACTATGGCCGAAGCGGTTCTACGGCGGTGGGGCGGAGGCGGCCGGCGGGAGTGTGTAGGTCGGGGAGACCGAGGGGGTCAGCGGGACCACCTGGCCGGGGTCGGCCGCGGCGGAGACGCTGGGTACAGGCGAACTCGACGCCGCCATGTCCTGGGCCAGCGTCGCGAAGTCGACGTACCCGGTGGCCTCCAGGACCTTGATGTGGTCCAGGACGGTCGTGTTCGCGTCGTCGGCGAGGGCGCGGACCAGGGAGTTCTGGGTGGTGGCGCGGACCTGGGCCACCACCGTGAACACCTTGCCGTGGGCGAGGCGCAGGATGTTGGCGAACTTGCGGTCGAAGTCCACGCCCTGCGCCGCGTTCAGTGTGGCGAGCCACTGCTGTTGCTGGGCGTTGGGCTGGTTCGGCAGCGGCAGCCCGAGCTTGGAGGCGACGTCACGCACCCGCTCGTCCAGGAACGTGTGGCCGTCGATGAGGTGCTGCCCCGCCGTCCGTACGGCCGCGGTGGTGCCCTTCTCCTCGGCCTGCTGGCCGGCCGGCAGCTCCCACAGCCCGGCCAGCCGGACCCTCGTGACGAAGTCCCGGTCCAGGGCGGACAACGGTCCGTACTGCGTCGTCACGGTCTGGTCGCTGAGCACGCTCGCGCCGGTCGTCCCGGACCGGTCGGCGTAGGACCAGACCGGGAAGACGAGCGCGGCCAGGGTCGCGGTCAGGCCCATGACGATGACGCCGGTGCCACTGAATATGCCTCGGCCCTTCACGGGGGGTCGCGGTCGCATGGGTGCCTCCTGTCACGGCACCGCACGTGAGTGTGCTTTCTGTGCGCTTCTCGTGCGGGACCGCAATATTACTGTGGAGTCACTGTCACCTTCCAAGGCCCCTCTCGGCCCTCCCGCGACCCGTCAACGGCGCAGCAGTACCCGCCGGGTGGCGCGGGCGAGCCGGACCCTGGGCCGCGTCGCACGCGGGACCGGACCTGAGCGCTCCAGCCACCACTCCCGCAACTCCCGCCTGACCTCGGCGTTCTCCGGACCGCCCGAGAGCAGCAACTGTCCGGCGAAGTCCAGCGCGTCACGCCGGTAGCCGCCGGTCATCGGGTGCGTGTGCGCGTACGCGAGGAAGGCCGGCCGGTACCCGTCCCCGAGGATCTCCGGCAGTTCGGGCGCCACCTTCGCCACGACATCGGCCCGCTTCGCGCCGAGTGCCCGCGCCTGCACACCGAGCCGTACCCGGTCGAACCCCTCGGGGACCGGAGTACCGGCGACCAGCGCGGAGAGCAGGGCGGTCTGGGCGAGGGCGACGCGCTGGCGGGCGGGTGCGGAGTCGGAGGTCAGTGGTGCGGCCGGGGGCGTGACGGACGTCGGCTCCTCCGTGGTCGTGGCTCGAACTCGCCCCTTCACCAGCGCCCCGCGGATCGACATCAACTCCCGCTCCAGCTCGGCTGGTTCGGGGAAGTTGTCGTCCCGCTCCAGCAGTACTCCGGGCGGGGAGACACGGGATGCCAGGTCGGTCAGGATGTCGAGGACCGGGGTAGGGACGGGGTGGGCGTGGCTGTCGTGCCAGACGCCGTCGCGCTCGACGCCGCCCGCGACATGGACGTACGCGATGGCCTCGACGGGGAGTTCGGCGAGGGCCTTGGCCGGGTCCTCGCCGCGGTTGACGTGGTTGGTGTGCAGGTTGGCGACGTCGATGAGGAGCCGTACGCCGGTGCGGTCGGCGAGTTCGTAGAGGAACTGTCCCTCGGTCATCTCCTCGCCAGGCCAGGCCAGCAGTGCGGCGATGTTCTCGACGGCGAGGGGTACGGGCAGCGCGTCCTGGGCGGTACGGATGTTCTCGCAGAGCACGTCGAGGGCGTCCCGGGTGCGGGGGACGGGCAGCAGGTGGCCGGCTTCGAGGAGCGGGGAGGCGGTCAGGGGGCCGCCCGCGCGGACGAACGCGATGTGCTCCGTGACCAGCGGCGAGCCCAGTGCCTCGGCCCGCTCGGCGAGCGCCGTCAGCCTGCTCTCGTCCGGCCGGTCCGCGCCGCCGAGGCCGAGGGAGACGCCGTGCGGAATCACGGTCACGCCGCGCTCGCGCAGCCGTAGCAGCGAGTCGGGGAGGTGGCCGGGGCAGACGTTCTCGGCCACGGCCTCGACCCAGTCGATGCCCGGCATGCGTTCCACGGCGTCCGCGATCTCCGGCCGCCAGCCGATGCCTGTCCCCAGTCGCTCCATGGTTCGTCCCCGTCCTCCAGGAAATTCATCAACTCCACAAGGCCGCTGTTCCGGCGTGACGGAGGTATCGCCCCGGCGCCGGGCCCCGAACCGCGTGCGGGTCACCTTCAGAGCAACATTTGAGGTTCGGGGCGGGGGAGGGGTCGGTTACCCCAGCACTCCGTTCGAGTCGACCGGATCCGGTCGGCCGGTGTTGACCGTGCCCGGCGCCGCCGGGGACGGCCGCGAGGTGGCTCCGATGTTCGCGCTCGCCTCGGCGGCCGGCGCCGAGGGCGCCACCTGGCCGGGCACCGGCACCGCCGGGCCGGTCGGGCTGGCGGTGGAGGCGTTCGCGATCTCGTTGGCGATGGCGTCGAAGTCGACCCGCCCGGTCTTCTCCAGCATCGTGATGTGGTCGAGCACGGTCTGGTTGGCGTCCGAGGCCAGCTGCCGCACCAGGGTGTTGCGGGTGGTGTTCCGTACGGCGCCGATGGCCGGGAAGATCTTGCCGTGCGCGGCCCGCAGCAGGTTGGCGAACTTGTACTCGTACTCGGTGCCGGTCGCCGCGCTCAACTCCTGCAGCCAGCCCTGCTGTTGCTCGTTCGGCACGTTGGGCAGCGCGACATTGAGCTGGGCCGCGATGATCCGCACCCGCTTGTCGAGGTCGGTGTGGCCCACGATGAGGTGGTCGCCGGCCTCCTTGATCGCCTGGTTGGGTGCGCGCTCGATGGCCTGCTGGCCGGCCGGCAGCTCCCACAGCCCGGCCAGCCGCACCCGGACGATCAGGTCCCGGTCGGCGGCCGTCAGCGGCCCCCACTGGGTGTTCACGGTGCCCGCCGCCACGTTCGCCTGCCCGGTGCCCGCACGGTCGGCGTACGACCACAGAGGGAAGACGAGCGCGCCGGTGGTGGCGACGATGGTCGAGATGAACACAGCCGTACCGCTGATACGACGCAAGAGACCCTCCCGGGGAAACCAACTGGTCGTTGGAGAAGTTGACGCTCGGCCAGTGCCAGGAGGTACGCACGGGACGGTCCGCTTGTTCAACGGGAAGGCATCGTTGCCCAAAGGGCAGGCAAAGAGGGCGAGTTCGGCCCGTCCGCCGCAGGCAACACGGGGGAAACGGGCCTTTCCTAGGATGCGGCGGGTGCACCTGACCGTCCTTGACGCCCCCAACGAGTGGAGCCGGTTCGCCGAGGGCTCTGTCGAACGCCGCATGCTGCTGGCGCTCGGCGACCTGCTCGGCACCCCGCTGCGCCCGAAACCGCTCATGCTGCCCGACGGCAGCCGCGTCGAGGTCGAGGGGATCGACACCGCCTGCCGCGTGCTCGTCCAACTCGTCAGCAACCAGGGCGCCTACAAGCCCGCCTACCGCAACAAGGTCATGGCGGACATGTTCAAACTGCTGTGGCTGCGCGACTCCGTACCGACTGCCGAGCGCGCGGTGCTGCTGGTCACCGAGGTGATCGTGCAGGCACTCGGCGGCTGGGTGGCGCGGGCCGCGGCGGACCTCGGGATCGAGATCCAGGTCTTCGACGGTGGCGCGATCGTCCCGCTGCGGCCCCCGTCGCGGTCAGACGTAAAACGCGCGTAACAGACAACTGCCGTCCGCCGAAACAGAATCTTCCTACGGTCGGGGGCACCTAAGCGGATTTCCGCGTGGCAGTCAGTCGCACTCGCTACGCACGCTCTCCGACTTCCAGGATCGGGCACTCGTGCCCGCGACATGGATGGGAGCGTGAAGGTGACTGGTACGCCAGCACTCCAACTGCGGTCGGTGCGACGGGTCTACGGGTTCGGGTCGGCCGCGACCACAGCCCTCGACGACGTGCATCTGACGGTGCCGTCGGGCCGTTTCGTCAGCCTGATCGGCCCCAGCGGCTGCGGCAAGTCCACCCTGCTGCGTCTTGTCGCGGGCCTCGAACAGCCGGACCTCGGTGAGGTGTTGGTGCACGGGGTGACACCGGCGGAAGCCTGTGCGGCCAAGATGATCGGACTCGTGCCGCAGAGCCCCGCGCTGCTGCCGTGGCTGTCCGTCCTGCGGAACGTCACGCTGCCGCAGAAGATCAACCGGGGTGCGGGGAAGCGGCGTGAGCGCATCGCCGACTTCGCCGAGCGGCAGACGGTGGCTCCCGACATGACGGAACTCCTCGTCAAGGCCGGTCTCGGTGACGCCCTGCACAAGCTTCCGGCCCAGCTGTCCGGCGGTATGCGCCAACGCGCCGCGATCGTGCGGGCGTTCGGCCTGCAACCCGACGTGCTCGTGATGGACGAACCCTTCTCCGCGCTCGACGAGTTCACCCGCGAGAGCCTGCAGGACCAACTCCTCGACCTCTGGGAGGAGTTGAAGACGACGGTCCTGTTCGTCACCCACTCCGTGTCCGAGGCCGTACGGCTCTCCGACACCGTCGTCGTCATGGCGCCGAGCCCCGGCCGCATCGTCGAGAGCATCGACATCGACCTGCCCCGGCCGCGTGGTGAACGGCTCTTCGGGGAACGGCGGTTCCACGAGTACGAGGACCTGGTGAGAGAGCGGCTCCGCCGCGCCTGGCACAGCGAAGCCGCGTGAGTGGGGGCGTGAGGGACATGACCGTAGCCGACGAACGCACCACCGCTCCGGCGGCGAAGACACCGCCGCCGCCCGTCGAACCGTCCCGCTTCAGCTTGAAGCACCCGAGGTCGCGGATCGGGTGGATCCGGCCGGCCGTGTGGTTGCCCCTTGTCGTGATGCTGGCGCTGCTCGCCGGGCTCTGGCACTGGGGGGCTGAACAACTTCCCTATCTGCTGCCGCCGTTGTCCGACGTCGGCAGTTCGCTCTCCGGCAATTTCGGCTACTACGTCCACAACGCCCTTGTCACCCTCGGTGAAGCCACGGCCGGGCTGGGGATGGGGTTCGTCGGGGCGTTCGTCCTTGCGGTGCTGACCAGTGAACTTCCGTTGGTGCGGCGGGCGGTGATGCCGATCGCCGTCGTCCTCAACGTCACGCCGTTGGTCGCCATTGCGCCGGCCCTGGTTGTCGCCTTCGGGTTCGGGCCCATGCCCAAGCTGATCATCACCGGGCTGATCTGTTTCTTTCCGATTCTCATCAATACCGCGACCGGGTTGCGGTCTGTGCCACAGCAGGTGTTGCAGGTTTATCGGACGATGGACGCCAGCCGGATCGAGTTGTTGTGGCATGTGCGTGTTCCCAACGCGCTGCCGTATCTCTTTGCCGCGCTGCGTATCGTCTTTCCGCTGTCGATCATCGGGGCGGTGGTTGCCGAGATGTCGGCGTCCGGGTCTACGGGGGGATTGGGGACCGCGATCAGTGTGGCCTCCTCGATGAATCAACTTCCCGTTGTGTACGCCTCGATCTTCGTCCTCGCGTTGATGGGCGTGCTGTTGTTGCTTGCCGTCACCGTGGTGGAGCGTCGCGTGCTGCATTGGCATGACAGCACGCATAACTGACTGACAGCACGGTGGTGAACTGCGGGCCGGTGGGGGCTGGTCGCGCAGTTCCCCGCGCCCCTTTGGGCGCGCCTGTCTGGACCCTTGTCTATTAACTCACCGGCATCATCGCCAGTTTGGAGTCACCCATGCCTCGTCATCGCCTCACCAGATCCGCTCTCGTCACCGCCGCGTTGGTGTTCGGAGTTGCCGGATGTGGCTCCGGCTCGGACGGCAGTACTTCCGCCGGTGCGGCCGGTTCTGCCATCTCCGCGAAGCGCTGTGCCGAGAACAAGGCCGCCGGGAAGATCACGTACCTCTCCGGCTACCAGTTCCAGTCCTCCGTCTCGATCCTTGAGTACATCGCCGCCGCCAAGTTGGGCTATTTCAAGGACCTTTGCCTCACCGTCGACCTCAAGCCCGGCAGCGGTGACACCGCGCAGAACACCAAGCTGCTTGCCGGTGGGCAGGCGACCGTGTCCGCGATTTCCGAGCAGGACCTCATTCAGGCGCAGGCCAACGGCATTGACATCAAGGGGATTTCCTCGTACTCGAATGCCGGGCTCGACATTCTGATGACCAACAAGGACATCACCGACCTGACCCAGCTCGACGGGAAGGTCGTCGGGCACAAGGGATACGTCCCCGCCGCCGTCGAGGCGATGCTGGTCAAGGCCGGCGTCAAGTGGGACTCGCTCAAGCTGGTCAAGGAGGGCTACGACCCCTCCGTACTGCCCCGCAAGCAGGGCGGCCTCGAAGCGCTCACCGGGTTCATCTCCAACGAGCCCAACCAGCTCAAGGCGGCCGGCAAGGACGTCACCGTGTGGAAGCCGGTCGACTACAAGATCCCGAGCTCCATCGGCGCGATGGCGGTCAACCCGGCGTTCGCCAAGGACCACCCGCACGCCGTCGAGGACATCCTGCGGGCCGCCCTGCACGCGTACGCGTACTGCTCCGCCGGCGAGGCGCACATCACCGAATGCGTCGGCTACGCGGCCAAGTTGTCCGGGCCGACCTACGACAAGAAGCTGAACGCGACGATCTGGAAGACCGAGACACAGGTCGTCAAGGAGAACTCGACGCCCGGACAGCCGCTGGGCGGTGTCGACACCGACAACGTCACCCAACTCGTCGCCATGCTGCACCAGTTCAAGATCGTGCCGAGCAGTGTGACCGCCGCCAAGGCCGAGGCGTGGTTCGACACCTCGTTCGTCAAGGACATCTACAGCGGCGACAAGCTGGTCTGGCCCGCGCCGTAACGGTCGTAGAGCCGTGGAAACGCCCCTGAAAGAGCCGCAGAAAGGCCCATGACGTGCCCGCGAAAGAGTACGGAATCTTCCTCCCCATCGGGAACGGCGGCTGGATGCTGTCCACCACCGCGCCGCATCCCGAAGCGACCTACGCGTACAACAAGCGTGCCGCCCTGCACGCGGAGAGCATCGGGCTCGACTTCGTCATGTCGATGGCCAAGTGGCGTGGTTTCGGCGGGAGTACGGACCACTGGGGCCGCTCGCTGGAGTCGATGACGATGATGTCGGCGCTCGCCGAGGCGACCAGCCGGGTCAAGATCTGGGCGACCCTGCACGCCAACATCCACAACCCCGCCGTTGCGGCGAAGATGCTCACCACCCTCCAGGACATCTCCGGTGGCCGCGCCGGGATGAACATCGTGAACGGCTCGTACGCGGGGGAGTTCGAGCAATTCGGGGACTGGGACCCCGAGTTGAGTCACGAGGACCGTTACCGGATGACGGAGCTGTGGACGGAGGCGGTCACCCGGCTGTGGACCGAGGACTCGGTCACCATGCGCACCCCGTACTTCGACCTCGTCGACTGCGAGTCCCGTCCGCATCCCGCGACCCGGCCGACCCTCATCAGCGCGGGGCGGTCCGAGGACGCGCGGCGGTTCCAGGCCCGGTACGCCGACGGCGCCTTCCTGGCCGCCGACAGCCTCGACGACATGCGGACGCTCTCCGCCGACGTCCACGCACGGGCGAAGGCCAACGGCCGTGTCTGCAAGACGTATTCGATGCTCACCGTCGTCCAGGACGACACCGACGAACTGGCCGTCAAGAAGGTCAAGGAGTGGGGCGTCGGCGTCGACCGCGAGGCGCTCGCCCATATGCGGCACACCTGGGGCGTACCCGCGGACCAGGCCCGTGCGTGGGCCGACGGCGCCGACGGGGAGGCGGCCTTCCAGACGCCGTACGTCGCCGGTTCGGCCCGTACGGTCACCGAGCACATCGAGTACATCGTGCGGGAGGCCGACCTCGACGGACTCATGCTGATCTTCCCGGAGTACGACGAGGACATGCTGCTGTTCGGCGAGACCGTGCTGCCCGTGCTGCGCGCCCGCGACGAGGTGGCGGCCTGATGTCCGACCTGCGGGACAGGCAACTCGCCCAGCTCACGGGGTCGTTCAGCAGGCCCGCGCTCGTCGTGGTCGACGTACAGCGCGACTTCGCCGATCCGGACCGGCTGGAGGCGTACGGCCTGACGGAGGCCGCGCTCGCGACACTCGACCGGACGGTCACCCGTATCCGCGACCTCGTCGACATCGCCCGCGCCGCCGAAGTCCCGGTCGTCTGGGTCGAGTTGGGCAGTGACCCGGCGCGGCCGTGGCGGTCGAGCAACTGGCTGCGTGAAGGTGACTTCGACGCACCCATGAGCCCGGACGAGCCGTGCCGCATCGGGACGCCCGGCGCCGAGTGGTATCAAATGCAGCCGGAGGAGGGGGAGTTGCGTGTCGTCAAGCGTGGCTACAGCGGCTTCCTCGGGACCGATCTCGACGCGCGGCTGCGCGCGGCCGGCTGCGACTGGCTCGCCGTCGTCGGCCTGACGAGCGAGTGCTGTGTGTACGCGACCGCCCAGGACGCCGTCCAACTCGACTGGCCCGTCGTCGTACCGCAGGACACGACGACCGCCTACGACCATCACGTCAACGCCGCCGCACTGTTCCAACTGGGCCTGAACGTGGCCGTGCTCAGTGACGCCGACGAGGTGGCCGAACTCTGGAAGAAGGTCGCGCCATGACCGGCATGCACATCGGCTACGACCTCTCCTTCACCCACACCGAGGGCGCCTGGGCCCGCCAAGGCTCCTGGATCGGGCGGGACTTCCCCGACGTCCGCATGTTCATGGAACTGGCGCAGACCGCCGAACGCGCGGGCGTCGGCCTGCTGTTCTTCGGTGACGGCAGCGGCATCCCCAGCACCTGGCGGGGCAGCATCGCACCGGCCGTGGAGTGGGGCATCCAGTGGCCGCGCCACGACATGGCGCCGGTGATCGCCGCGATGTCCACGGTGACCGAGCGGATCGGCTTCGGGCTGACGTACTCCTCGACGTTCATGCATCCCTTCTACGTGGCCCGGCTGTTGAACTCGCTCGACCATGTGACCGGCGGCCGTATCGCCTTCAACGTGGTCGCCTCGACGCGCGGCGCGGACGCGGCCAACTACGGGTTCGCCGAACTGATGGACCACGACCTGCGCTACGAGCGGATGGAGGAGTTCGTCGACGTCTGCCGGGCGCTGTGGGACTCGGTGGCACCGGACGCCATCGTCCGCGACCGGAGCACGGGCCGGTTCGCGGACCCCGCGAAGGTGCACCCCATCGACCACGAGGGGGCCTTCTTCACCGTCAGGGGCCCGCTCGCGTCCGTACCCGGTCCGCAGTACCATCCGCTGATCGTCCAGGCGGGCAACTCGCCCCGGGGCATTGCCGCTTCGGCCCGGTTCGCCGATCTCGTCTTCGGGTTCGGCGGCAACCTCGCCGGCCAGCAGCGCCACCGCAAACTGCTCGACGAGGCGCTCCTCGCCGAGGGGCGGGACCCCGAACACGTGGGCATCCTCTGGGCGACCCAGGTGATCGTCGGCCGCACGAAGGCCGAGGCGTCGGCGCGCTGCGAGGCGGTGCACGAGTTCTGGAACGAGGAGGCCGTCGCCACCTACCTGTCGCACAACGCCGGCTACGACTTCTCGACGCTTCCCGGCTCCTTCCAACTGGGTGAACTGCGCGACGAGTTGGCGGCGGCCCACGCGAGTCCCGCGGGGATCGTCGGCTCGCTCGTCGCGGAGTTCGGCGCGGACCACACCATGAGCCGGGGCGAGTTCTTCGAGCACGGGCAGGGAAGGGCGACAGGCCTGGACCACAGCGTCGTCGGCGACCCCGCAGCCGTGGCCGACGCGCTGGAGGAGAACTTCGCCGCGACCGGATCACGCGGCGGCTTCATGTTCTCCAGCCCGCTGGCCATGCCCTCCGGCCTCGCCGGGATCAGCGAACTGCTGCTGCCCGAACTGCGCCGCCGCGGCGCGCTCGCACCGGCGTACCAGGGCTCAACTCTCCGCGAGAACCTGGCAGTCTGAGATGCCTGCGGTGAGCGCGCGGCGCGACTGGCTCGCCCTCGGCAGCCTGTGCACGGGCTTCTTCATGCTGCTGCTCGACAGCACGATCACCTCGGTCGCGCTGCCGTTACTGATCAGCGGGTTGCACACCGACGAGACCGCCGCGATGTGGGTCAACAGCGGCTATCTCATCGCCTGTGCGGTGCCGCTGGTCGTCGCGGGACGACTGGGTGACCGGTACGGCCACCGCCGCGTCCACATGGTCGGGCTGGCGGCCTTCACGTTCGGGTCGCTGCTGTGCGCAACGTCCGCCTCCATCACGGCACTTGTCGCCTGGCGGGTGGTCCAGGGCGTCGGTGCCGCGCTGATGACACCGCAGTGCCTCACCCTCATCAAGGCGCTGTTCCGGCCGCCGCGCCTCGCCGTCGCGCTCGGCGTCTGGGGTGCGGTCGGCGGAGCGGCGGTGGCCGTCGGTCCGCTGTTCGGCGGTCTCCTCGTCGCCGCGGGCGGCTGGCCCGCGGCGTTCTGGGTCAACGTCCCTGTCGGGGTGGCCGCGTTGGTCGCCGTGGCCGTGTTCGTACCGGTCCTCCCACGGCAGGAGGCGCGCATCCCCGTGTGGGCTATCTGCGCGAACGCGACCGGTGTCGGCGCGCTCGTGATCGGCATCCAGGGCACGGACGGCGCGAGCGCGGACGTGCTGGGCGTATCCCGGTGGCTGCTCGCCGGCGTAGGCACACTGGTCGTCGCGGCCGTCGTGTGGCTCCAGCGCCGCGACGGCCAACGGGCCCTAGTGCCGGTCGAGTTGCTGCGCAGCCGCGGGTTCGTCGTCGCGGCCTGGGCCGGTGCCGCCGCGGCCTTCTGCTCCGGCTCGGCCATGATCCCGCTGATGCTGTACCTCCAGCGGGAACGCGGGCTCGACGCGGGCGCGGCGGCCCTCACCCTCGTACCGATGGGCGTGGTCTGCCTGTTGGGCGCGCCGGTGTCGGCCCGGCTCAACAACGGCATCGGGTCCCGCGCCGTCGCCGTCATCGGCTCCCTCGCACTCGTCCTGTCCATCGGGACGTCGGCGGTGCTGGTCGCGACGGACGCCCCGATCCCCGCGCTGACCGCCACCTTCGCGGTGTACGGAGTGGCCAACTCCTTTGTCTGGTCGCCCCTTTCGATCGCGGCGGTGACCTCGGTGGGTCCGCACGAGGTCGGGGCGGCCTCCGGAACCTTCAACGCCATGAAGCAACTCGGCGCGGTGCTGGGCAGCGCGGTCTGCGCCGTTCTGCTCGCCGGTCACGGCTACGCGGTCACGCTGGGCGGGCTCGCGGCGGTCGGACTGCTCTGCCTGCTCGCGTCCGCACTGCTCCGAACCGAGCCTCCCGGCAGCGGACCCCTCACGGTGTCCGCCGCGCCACAGCTACCCACCGGAGTCGCCTGATGAAGCCTGATGCAGACGGGGGTTGCACGATGACGGCAATGGAAGGCCTGGAGGATCTGGACGGCATCACCTCGGACCCCGGGGAGATGACGAGGGCGTTCTCCGGGTTCCCGTCCGGGGTCGCGGCCCTCTCCGCGCGCGTCCACGGCGACCCGACCCTCATGATCGTCTCGTCGTTCGCGGTTGGCGTCTCCCACAACCCGCCCATGGTCTCCTTCGCCGCACAGCACACCTCGACGACCTGGCCGGTACTCTCCGGCGCGCCGGCGATCGGGATCTCCGTCCTGGGCGAGGGACACAGCGACAAGGCCCGCCAACTCGCGTCCCGCAGCAAGACGGGCCGCTTCGCCGACCTCCGTACGGTGGAGGCGGCATCCGGCGCGATCTTCCTCGACGGCGCACCGGTGTGGCTGGAGTGCACCGTCGAGCACAGCTATCCGGCCGGCGACCACGACATCATCGTGTTGCGGGTGCTTGCGATGCGGTCGGACGAGGAGCGCAGTCCGCTGGTTTGGCATCGGCGGACGCTGAAGATGCTGGGGGAGTGAGGGGGGTTCAGACGGGTTTCGGGGAGGGGCCTCCACCCGGGGGTGGAGCCGTTGAATCAGCCCGTGGGTGGTGGTGATCGACCCAGGTCAGGGCGCAGCCTTGTGCCATGGGCTCACTACATTCCGCACTCGTCGTTCTCACCGGCATCTGTGTCGCGATCTTCGTCGTGGCCTGGATCGCGGGCGCGGTCTACTTCGGCGTGAAGAGCGAAGCCGGGCTGCGGGGCTGGGTGCGCGGCCTGCGCCGTACCCTGCCCCGACGGGCGCTGCTGATCGTGGGTGCCTACGCCTTCTCCCTGCTGATCAGACACTCGCCGGACTCCTTCTGGCACCACCTTCAGTACTGGCAGCCCGAACTCGCACTCCTCGGCGCGGTGCTCGCCGTCGCCTCCACGGCTCTGCTGCTGTGGGCCCGCTGGGTTCTCGGCGTCATGTGGGCCAGCATCCCGCTGGTCCACGAACACCACGAACTGCGCACCGAGGGCCCGTACCGAATAGTGCGGCACCCCATCTACACCGGGCTCCTGGGCCTGGTCTTCGGCGGGATGCTGGCCTGCGGCTTCGGCGTCTGGATCGTGTTCCTGGCCGTCGCCGTCCCCTGGCTGCTGCGCCGGGTCCGGATCGAGGACGGCATGATGGCCGACCGCTTCGGTGCTTCCTACGACGCCTACCGCGCCCGCGTCCCGGCGCTGATCCCGTGGACCCGACCCGGCTCGGTCGGGCACCGGGCCGCCGGCAGTCGGTAGGGGCGATTCGGGCCGGGCTCGGCCGAGTTCCCACACTCCGGCGGGTCGCCACGGCGGGGTCGTACCAGGTGGGTCGGTTGGTCTCGGTCGGCGTCAATCTCCTTGCCGAGAACGGCAGTTGCTCGGTGCACCTGTCGGATTGCTGTCATCCCGGTGCCACTGTTGCCCGCATCCACAGCTCCTCACTACCGTGCTCATTGAGATTTCAAAGGGAAATCTGATGGAGGGTCTGCCATGCCCCTGCCAGAACGCTCGGCCGCACTGCCCCCGGCCGCCACGGCGACCGCTCCCGAATCGCTCTGCCCGGCGGCGAGGCACGACCGCTCCGGCTGACCGGCTTACCCGCCACCACTGATGCGCACGTGGGATCAGGCATCCCGGCTCGGCGCACGCAGTCCCGGCCCAGCGTCGGCCCGTCGGTCTGATCCGCCTCACCCCCCACCCCCCACCCTCCTCCAGGCATGTCTTCGCCCGGAGCAGAAGGAGAGTTCTGTGAACTCCACGCACAGCGAGCGTCTGGACTACCTCGTGGTCGGTGCCGGTCCCGCCGGGCTCCAACTCGGGCAGTTACTCCAGGCGGCCGGGCACGGATACCGGATCCTGGAGAGCGGTCACGCTCCCGGCACGTTCTTCGACACCTTCCCCCGCCACCGCAAACTGATCTCGATCAACAAGGTGTACAACGGCACCGACGATCCCGAACTGAACCTCCGGATGGACTGGAACTCCCTGCTGTCCCCGGACCCGCACCTGCTCTTCAGCCGCTACAGCAAGCGCTACTTCCCGCACGCCGACGACCTCGTGCGCTATCTCGCCGACTTCGCCGAGGCGTTCAAACTGGACATCACCTACGACACCCGGGCGGAGCGGATCCGGCGCGACGAGGACGGCTTCACCGTCACCGATCAGCACGGCCACGAACACCGCGCCCGCCGGCTGATCATGGCCACCGGACTGACCCGGCCCAACACCCCTGACATTCCAGGCATCGAGAGCGCCGAGGACTACTCGGTCGTCTCCGTGGACCCCGAGGACTTCATCGATCGACGTGTCCTGATCATCGGCAAGGGCAACTCCGCCCTGGAGACCGCTGACAACCTTGTCGAGACCGCCGCGGTCATCCATGTCGCCGGCCCGCACTCCGTCCGCATGGCCTGGAACAGCCACTACGTCGGCCATCTCCGCGCGGTCAACAACAACTTCCTCGACACCTACCAACTCAAGTCACAGAACGCCCTGTTGGACGGCAACGTACTGTCCGTCGAGAAGGACCAGGACGACGGTATGTACCGCGTCCGCTTCAGCTTCTCCCGGGCCGACGAGGTCGTGAAGGAACTGCGCTACGACCGGGTGATCGTCTGCACCGGATTCCGCTTCGACTCCTCGGTGTTCGACCCGTCGTGCCGTCCCGCCCTGGTCATCGACGACCGCTTCGCCGCCCTCTCCCCGGCGTACGAGTCGGCGGACGTGCCCGGCCTCTACTTCGCCGGAACACTCATGCAGCAGCGCGACTTCAAGAAGTCCACCGGCGGCTTCATCCACGGTTTCCGGTACGCCGTACGCGCCCTGAGCCACATCCTCGACGAACGCCATCACGAACGGCCCTGGCCCCACCGGCAGTTGGAGAGTGACCCGGCCACTCTGGCGGACGCCGTGGTGGCCCGGGTCAACCGCAGCTCGGCACTCTGGCAGCAGTTCGGTGTCCTCGGCGACGTGATCGTCACGGCACCCGGCGAACCGGCCCGCTACCACGAGGAGGTGCCGGTCGCTTACGCCCACGAAAGCCAACTCACCACGAGCGGCGACTACTTCACCGTCACGCTGGAGTACGGCCCCGACCACGACAAGGTCGACCCCTTCGACATCACCGTGCGCCGCACCGCCCAGAACTCGGTCGACGACGCCTTCGACGCGGCGTATCTCCACCCGGTGATCCGTCACCACGGCGGCGGCGAACTCCTCGGCACCCACCACATGGCCGAGAACCTGGAGAACCACTGGGACCACCCGGAGGCCCACCACGCCCCGCTGGCCGAGTTCTTCGCCCGCGAGCAGGCCCGCCGACCGAGCCCCGCGGGGCGGTGAGCGGCGTGCAGTACACCGTCCACGACTTCGAGACCGCGGCACGCGCCGAACTGGACCCCGTGTACGCCGACTTCATCGCCGGCGGGGCACGTGACGAGATCACCGTACGGGCAAACGAGGCGGCGTTCGGGCGGCTGCAGTTGCTGCCCCGGGTGCTGCGGGGCAGTGCCGTACGGGAGTTGGGCATCAGTCTGCTCGGCAGCCGGGCGAGCCTGCCGGTCCTGATCTCCCCGACCGCGTTTCACAAACTGGTCGATCCGGAGGGGGAGTTGGCGACCGCTCGGGCAGCGGCCGCCGCCGGCGCCATCATGATCGTGGCCATGGCGTCCACGGTGGCGGTGGGCGAGATCGCCGACGCGGCCCGCGCGGCCGGCGACGACGACGTGCCGCTGTGGTTCCAGCTCTACATCCAGCCCGATCTGGAGATCACCGAGGCACTGGTACGGCGGGCCACCAACGCGGGATGCACCGCGCTGGTGATCACGGTGGACTCCCCGGTGCTGGGCGCGGGCGAACGCAACCGGCGCAACGGCTTCCACGACCTCCCGCCCGGCCTGCGCTGCGAGAACCTGGTGGACCTGCGCGACGGCGAGCGCGGCCACGTACGGCAGATCGCCATGTCCCCGGAGCTGAACTGGGAGCACATCGACTGGCTGCGCGGCATCACCTCGCTGCCCGTCCTGCTCAAGGGCGTCCTGCACCCCGAGGACGCCCGGCTCGCGGTCCGGCACGGCGTCGACGGGCTGTTGCTCTCGAACCACGGAGGCCGTCAACTCGACACCGTCCCCGCCACGTTGGAGCTGCTGCCCGAGATCCTCGCCGCCGTCGGGGGCCGCATCCCGGTCGTGCTGGACGGAGGCGTACGGCGCGGCACCGACGCGGTCAAGGCGCTGGCGCTCGGCGCGTCCGCGGTGGGCATCGGCCGTCCTGTGATGTGGGCGCTCGCCGAGGGTGGAGAGAAGGGCGTACGGCGTCTCCTCGATCTGTTGCGCGACGAACTCGACGACACCCTGGCCCTGTGCGGCGCATCGGGGCTGGCCGACCTGACACCCGATCTGGTCCGGGTGCCCGCGTGGGGTCCGATCCCCGGTCCCGCCCTGACGCCCGGGGCGGACCGACGATTCGGCGGGGTGGTCGCGTGAGCCCCACCGGATGGCTGATCACCGGCGCGGTCGTGGTCCTGGTCGCCGGTCTGCCGTACTGGCTGCCCAGGACGGTGATCGCACTGCGGGTCCGCATCTTCGCCCGCGTGGGCGGCGAGGAAGGCATCCGGGCACCGGGCCGGGAGGTGCCCGCCGAGGAGTTCAAGAAGGTGTACGGACATCCGGCGGCCAACGGTCGCAGCCGGGGCGCCGCGCTGTCCGACCTGTTCTGGTACTGGCTGTCGCCGGGCCCCGAAGTGCACCAGGAGCACCTGGAACCCGGACCGCGCTACGACGACGTGGCCCGGACCACCCGGCAGATCCTGGCCGGACTGTCCCGTGAGCAGTGGACGGAACTGGTCGGCCGCTGCACCCGCCGGGTGCTCGACGAACTCGACGGTCACGCGCGCGTGCACCGGGTCAGACTGCGCGATCTGATGATGCCCGTCTGGGCCGAGGTCTACTACGAGGTGGTCTTCCGCGCCCCCTGCCCGCGTCACGTCCGGGACCTGATCACCGGCAACGCGGACGACGTGGTCACCGCCCTGAAGTGCACCGGTCTGCGGCACATGGACCGCCGGGCGCGCCTCACCGCCCACCTGAGGGACCGGCTCGCGCACGATCCGCCGCCCGTGCCGCTGCCGGCCACGCTCACCCAGCGGGAGCAGGCGTACTACCTGCAGGGCACGTTCTTCAACACCGCTGTCGTGCAGATGTCGGAGGCGATGGCCCATCTGTTGCTGGCCCTGGCCACCCACCAGCCGGTGCAGGATCGTCTGGCGGCGGGAGAGGAGGACCCGGACCTCCTCGACCGGGTGATCAACGAGACGCTGCAACACTTCCCGCTCTTCGGCGTGGCCCACCGGATCACCTCGGGGGAGATCCCCAGGGACGGGCGCGATCCCATCCCGGCGGGTTCGGTCCTGCTGTTCAACTACCCCGAGTACCAGGGGTCCGGAGGTGACGCGTTCGACCCGGACCGGTGGATGGACCCGGACACCAGGCCGTCCGCCTTCATCCCGTTCGGGGTGACCGCCAACCGCCCCTGCCCGGCGCGCGGTTTCGCCGTCCTCACCATGCGGGTCGCGGCGGAGGAGGTCCTGCGCCGCTTCCGACTCGACTCCTCGGTGGAACACACCCGTTCGCTCCCCAGCCGCGGTCCCTGCCTGCTCGTCCCGCGCACCGAGCCCGGTGCGGCCCGCAGCCGAACCCGGCTCGCGGTGATGCGCCTCGCCGACAGTTGGGAGGGCGTCTGGCGCAGCCTCGTCCAACTCGTCCTCGGCAGCTACATGGTGTGGGACGCCCGACGCCAGGGACTGTGCCGGAACTATTTCGCCGCCTCGTCCGGCGGCCCCGCCCCCTCCGTCCCCGCCGGCCGTTGAGAGGAACGAGACCATGACTCCCGTGGAGCTCGCTCCCGTCTTCTTCCTGGCCGTCGTCGTGATTCTGCTGACCTGCCGTCTGGTCGTCCTGCTGGCCGGCCGCTTCGGCCAGCCGCCCGTGGTCGGCGAGATGATCGCCGGGGTACTGCTCGGCCCCTCCCTGTTCGGGCTGGTCGCCCCGGGGGCCTCCGCCCACGTCTTCCCGCCCGAGCTGAAGCCGGTGCTGTACGTGGCCGGCCAGATAGGTCTGGTGGCCCTGATGTTCGGCGCCGGCTACGAGTTCCGGGCACACGCCGGACGCGGCCTGGCCGGCACCGCCGTCGCCGTCTCCTCGGCCGGGGTGGCGATCCCGCTGACACTCGGCGTGGGACTGACCCTCGTGGCCCACGGCCATGTCGGCATCTTCGTCGACGGGGTCTCGGTCTGGGTGACGGCGGCGTTCGTCGGCGTCGCCCTGGCGATCACGGCCTTCCCGATGCTGGCCCGGATCATCACCGAACGCGGGCTGGCCGGATCGCGGTTCGGCTCGCTGGCCCTGGCGTCCGGGGCCACGGACGACGCCGTCGCCTGGATCATGCTGGCAGGGGTGCTGAGCGCGGCCTCGGGCAAGGCGAAGCCCATCCTGGAGGCCGTCGGCGGCACCCTGCTGTTCGTGGCCGTACTGCTCCTGCTGGGGCGCCGCCTGCTGGCCTGGATCGTGAACCGTCCGGGCCTCGGCGACGACACCCGTCTCCTCTGCACGGTCGCCGTGCTGTTCTGCGCGGCCTGGTTCACCGACATCAGCGGCCTGTACTCCGTGTTCGGGGCGTTCTGCGTGGGGATGGCCATGCCGCGCGGCGAGGCGTCCGAACGGCTGGTGCGGACCACCCGGTCCGTGACCCAGGTGGTGTTCGTGCCGATGTTCTTCACCTACTCCGGCCTGAACACCCGGTTCGACGTCTTCTCCGACCCGTCCGTGCTGGTGTTCGGTGCGGCCGCGGTCGTCGTGGCGGTGGTCGGCAAGTTCGGCGGCTGCTGGGCCGCCGCCCGGCTGCGCGGCGAACCCGGCCCGGTGGCCGTCCGGGTCGGCGCCCTGATGAACGCCCGCGGCCTGATGCAGCTGATCGCGCTCAACATCGGGCTGTCGGCCGGCATCGTCAGCGAGGAACTGTTCACGGCGCTCGTCCTCGTCGCCCTGGTCACCACGATCATGACGGTTCCGGTACTGAGCCGACTGGACCGCCACGACGCCAGGTCCCGGGCGACACAGGCGGCACCCGAGGGCGAGGAGGAGGTGGCGGCGGCGCCGAGTTGAGCGGGCGCATACGGGGTGACGGACGGCGTGGCGCACCCGGTACGTGTTCGGCACCGCGACTGTCGCGGCGCGCTCGGTACCGAAGCGGTCGACGATCGGGCGGCACGATGTCCGCGGACCGGCCGTCGCCCCGGCCGTACAGCCCGCTGACACGGCCGTACGCCTTCCGCACCAGTCGGTGCCGGCGCTTCAGCCCCGGTGCCCCAGCGCCGGATGCTCCGCCACGACGGTCGCCGAGCCCGGCGCGATCTCCGTGAAGCCCGCGTCCCGGACCAACGGCAGCCCGCTGCCGGTGAGTTCGGGCCACCGGGCGGGGTCGGCGGTGCGGACGGAGAGGGGGAAGCCCGCCTGGCGCCAGGCGGTGCGGTCCTCGTCCGACAGTTCCCACCAGGCGAGTTGGGCGCCGTGGCCCGTCTGGGCCATCGTCTTGCCGGCGGACATGTCGAGGTCGGGGTTCAGCCAGAGCACCGGTGCCGTCGGGTCCGCGTCGGCCGGCGGCTCGGGATCGTCGAGGTCGGTGCCGGACACCTGGAGCCGGGCCAGGTCCTTGGGCCAGCCGTCGAGCGGGACGGGCGGGAAGACCCGTACCTCCGCCGACTTCCCGGTCACCTTGATGCCCGGCAGCGCCTCGGCCCGCCGCCACTCGGCCCCGCGCGCCCGCCGCACCACCTTCCGGATCCGCGCGTCCTGCCAGTCCCGCATGACCTGCGCCCACTCGCCGTCCCCGACGGCCCGCTCATCGCTGAGGATTGTCAGCACGGCCCGGGCGGCAGTCTCCAGCGCGTCCGTACGGGCCGGGGGAGCATCCCGCTCGATCCGCACAACCAGGGGCAACACGAACTGAGGAGCCTCGTCGCGCGTGGTGGGCTCGTTGAGGAAGGGGTCGGCATTGTCGCCGGAAACGGTGGAATCACTGGTCACACGCTCCAGTCTGCCAGGCGGAGAACGGGTCCCTGGAAGCACCTCTCAGAGGATCTCCCCAGGGGCGCGGGGAACTGCGCGACCAGCCCCAACGAACCCGCACCCGCTGCTGCCCCTGGCCGGGGCCGCCCTGGTCACGGCGGCCGTGACCGCCGTGACCTGCGCCCTCACCTCCCGCCGCTCAGCCTGAACAGGCGGTGCGCTGCGCCTCCTGCCACTCGCACACGGGGCACAGCGTGATCCCCTTGTGCGACTCCGGGTACTCGGTCGGCTCCTGGCACAGCACACACTCCGCGTACGCCGGCGCCGGCTCTTCGTCGCTCATACGACCAGCGTACGAGGAGTGCAGGGTGCTCAATGGTGCCGGTCCGCCGCCCCGATCAGCTCGGAGACCTTCACGAACCGGTACCCCTTCTTCCGCAGCTCGGGCACGATCACGCGGACGGCCCGCTCGGTTGCCGGGGCGGCGCTGCGCGTGCAGTGCATCACGACGACCGACCCGGGCTTCACACCCTCCAGCACCTGCTGGGCCACGGCATCGGAGTCCGTCGCGAACGCGTCGCCACTCACCACGTCCCACTGCACCGCCGTGACACCGACCGCGCTCAGCGTCTTCAGCGCCTTCCGGTCGTAACACCCGCCGGGGAAGCGGAAGTACGGCATCGCGTTCGGCACGCCCGCCTTCTTGAAGGCCGTGTACGCCCGCTCCACATCCGCCTTCATCCGGTCCGGGGCCACGGTCGGCAGGCCGTAGCAGTCACCGGTGAAGGCGTAGTGGCTGTAGGAGTGGTTGGCGATCTCGAACTGCGGGTCGCGTCCGATGGCGCGAGCCTCGGCCGGATACTCGTCGGCCCACCGGCCGGTCATGAACACGGTCGCCGGCACCTTCAGCCTGCGCAGCGTAGCGATGAGCTGCGGATTGTCGAAGTGCTCGCCCGCCGCCGCGCGCGGCCCCTCGTCGGCGGTCATGTCGGCGTCGAAGGTCAGCGCGACGGTCTTGCCGTCCGCCCGCGGACCGTTCTTGAAGACGGGGGTCAGGCCGGCCGGGCCGGGGGCGAGGGTGGGAGGCCGCGAGGGCGCGGCGGTGGGCGCGGTCGGCGCCGGACGGGTGGCGTGGGGCGCCGAGGGGGCCCCGCAGGCAGTGAGCGCGGCGCCGAGTGCACAGGCGGCGGCGACTCGTCGTACTCGAATGGTCACCGTAGGAACATAGAAGGATAAAACTAATTATTCGGTCAATGACACGGGGTGAGCGGTCAGTCCGAGGCCGGCAGCCGTTCCCGGCACGCCTCCACGTCGAAGTCCGCCTTCGGGTACTGCGGATCCAGTGCCGTCAGGTGGTCCAGGAGCAGCCGGCTGATCGCCCAGTTGCGGTACCACTTGCGGTCGGCGGGGATCAGGTACCAGGGGGCCTCCGGCGTCGAGCAGCGGGCGAGGGCGATCTCGTACGCCTGCTGGTAGGCGGGCCACAGTGCGCGTTCCTCGATGTCTCCGGGGTTGAACTTCCAGTGCTTGTCCGGGTTGTCGAGCCGTTCGAGCAGGCGGCGGCGTTGTTGGTCGTAGGAGATGTGGAGGAAGCACTTGACGACCGTCACGCCGTCGTCGGCCAGGGACTTCTCGAAGCGGTTGATACGGCCGTAGCGGTCGTTGATCTCGCGGTGCGGGGCGAGTTCGCGGACTCGGGCGATGAGGACGTCCTCGTAGTGGGAGCGGTCGAAGATGCCGATCTCGCCGGGGTGCGGGAGGGCGCGTTTGATGCGCCAGAGGAAGTCGTGTTTACGCTCCTCCGGTGTGGGTGCCTTGAAGGCGCTGATCCGGCAGCCGGAGGGGTTGAACAGGCCGATGACGTGTTTGACCGTGCCGCCCTTGCCGCTGGTGTCCATGCCCTGGAGGACCAGGAGTAGGCGTCGCCCGTCGCCTGCCGTACTCGCGGCCCACAGGCGTTCCTGCAGGTCGGCGAGGTGTTCGCCCATCCGGGCGGTGTCCTTCAGGCCGGTCGCCTTGTCGGCCGGGCCGGCGGGGGTGCCCGCCGGGTCGTAGGAGGAGAGGTCGACCGGCTTGGCGGCGGGGATGCGCAGCAGCTCGCCGAGGGCGGGTGCCTTGCTCTTCTTGCGGTCCTCGCGCTTCGAGCCCTTCTTGGCCATGGGCGTCCCTTCCGGTCGGGTCCCTCGATCGTGCGGCGCGAGGGCGGGGCCCGCCAGTCAGCGACCGTGACCGCCGGTCGGGCTACTTCTCCACGGCCGGAGGGGGAGGGGGCTGTGGCTGCGCCCGTTCCAGGAAGCGCAGCAGTTCGACCGGGAAGGGCAGCACCAGGGTCGAGTTCTTCTCGGCCGCGACCGCCACCACCGTTTGCAGCAGGCGGAGTTGGAGCGCGGCGGGCTGTTCGGACATCACCCCGGCGGCCTCGGCGAGTTTCTTCGAGGCCTGCAACTCGGCGTCCGCGTTGATGATCCGGGCCCGCCGCTCGCGGTCGGCCTCGGCCTGGCGGGCCATCGAGCGCTTCATGGTCTCGGGGAGGGACACGTCCTTGATCTCGACGCGGTCGATCTGCACGCCCCAGCCGACGGAGGGGCTGTCGATCATCAACTCCAGGCCCTGGTTGAGCTTTTCGCGGTTGGAGAGCAGGTCGTCGAGGTCGCTCTTGCCGATGATCGACCGCAGCGAGGTCTGCGCCATCTGCGAGACCGCGAAGCGGTAGTCCTCGACCGTGATGATCGCGTCGGCCGCGTTGACGACCTTGAAGTAGACGACCGCGTCCACCCGGACGGTCACGTTGTCACGGGTGATGCCCTCCTGTGCGGGGATCGGCATCGTCACGATCTGCATGTTGACCTTGCGGAGCTTGTCCACGAACGGGACGACCATGGTGAACCCGGGTGCCCGCACCTCGCCGGCCACCCGCCCGAGACGGAACACCACCCCGCGTTCGTACTGCTTGACGACCCTGGCCGCCGCAGCGACGTACACCACGCACGCGGAACCGGTCGCCGCGCCCGCCACCAGCAGTTCCTGGAGCATCCTGACCCCCTCGTCGAGAGGCCGTTCTGTCTGCTCCTGCAAGGGTATGCCCGGTGCCCGCTCCGGGGCCACGATCACCCTCGGAGCAGACACCGGGCAGGTGCCGACGCGGTTATCGCGCGTTGACCTTCACCGGCTCGGTACCGGCCGCGCTGTGCCGCTCGGCCCAGTTCTCCAGGGCCGTACGGCAGGCGTGGTCCAGGTGGTGCAGACCGGAGAGGTGCAGTTCGATCGGCCGGTCCTGGGGGAGCGCCTCCAGACTGTCGAGGATCTTCGGCAACCGTAGGAAGGTCGCGTTGCCCGACAGATACGCCTGCACCGGGCCGGCGCCCTTGTCGACGACCTCCAGCTTGATGTGCGAGGCCTCCCACGCCGTCTTCGCGACGGCCAGCGCGAGGCCGATGAGGACGCCCTCGAACATGCTGACCGCGACGATCGACAGGGCCGTGACGACCAGGATCAGCGCCTCGCCCCGGTGCTCGCGCCACAGCGACACGATCTCCCGTACGGGGATCAGCTTGGCGCCGGCGTGCACCAGGATGCCCGCCAGGGCCGGGATCGGGATGTACGCCAGGACGTTCGGCAGCAGCGCCGCGAACAGCAGCAGCCATACGCCGTGCAGCACCCGGGACGCCTTCGTCCGCGCGCCCGCCTGCACGTTCGCCGCGCTGCGCACGATCACCGCGGTCATCGGCAGCGCGCCGAGCATCCCGCACAGCGCGTTGCCCGCGCCCTGCGCCACCAACTCCTTGTCGTACTCGGTGCGTTGACCGGAGTGCAGCCGGTCGACGGCCGCCGCGCTGAACAGCGACTCCGCGGACGCGATCAACGTGAACGCGACGATCGTGCCCAGCACACCGACCTGCGCCAGCTCACCGAACGCACTCAGCGGCGGCGGTTGGAGTGAACCGAGCAGCCCCTGCACCTCGACGGTAGCCACCGGCAGCCCGAAGACGAGCGCGGCAAGCGTCGCCAGTCCTACGGCGGCCAACGGGCCCGGCACCGTACGCACCTTGGCCGGCATTCGCTTCCACAGCACCAGTACGGCGATGGTGGCGGCGCCGAGCGCGAGCGAGGCCAGTGCCTTCGTGTTCCCGACGGCGTCGACGAGCGCGCCGGGCAGCTCGACTATCTTGTCCAGGCCCGAGGCGGGGGCCTTCGCCCCCGCCACCGAGTACAACTGCCCGGCGATCAGCACCAGTCCGATGCCGGCCAGCATGCCCTCGACGACCGAGACCGAGATGGCCCGGAAGTAGCGCCCCAACTTCAGGACGCCCATGGCGATTTGAAGCACGCCGGTGGTGAGCACGATCACTCCGAGGGCGGGCAGCCCGTACTCCCGCACCGCCTCGAAGACCAGCACGGTCAGACCCGCGGCGGGCCCGGACACCTGGAGGCTGCTGCCCCGCATGAATCCGGTGACGAGCCCGCCCACGATGCCGGTGACCAGACCCAGTTCGGCCGGTACACCGGAGGCCACGGCCACGCCCACGCACAGCGGGAGCGCGACCAGGAACACGACGAGCGAGGCCGCGAAGTCCTGCCGTAGATAAGGGAACTTGGTCGTGTCGTTGTTCTTCTTCAGGTCGTTCTTCTTGTTCTTCTTGTTCTTCTTCAGGTCCATGGCGCGACTCACAGGGCCTCGAACTGGTCGGTGTCCGCGCTGTGTTCGAGCACGGCACCGGTGTGCACCTCGTAGTACCAGCCGTGCACCCGCAGCCGTCCGTCCGCCAACCGCCGCTCCACACAAGGGTAGGAGCGCAGCCGCAGCAACTGGGCGAGCACGTGGTTCTGCACGGCCCGGGCGACCGTCGGGTCGTCCGTGTCGCTCGGGGCGGGCTCGTCGGCGGCGTGCGCGAGCCAGTCGCGTACGGCCGGTACGGCGGCGAGGTCGTCGCCGCGCACCAGCGCGCCGACGGCACCGCAGTGGGAGTGGCCGCAGACGACGACGTCCTGGACGCCGAGCACCTCTACGGCGTACTCGATGGTGGCCGCCTCGCTGGTGGGGTTGCCGGAGGCGTACGGCGGGACGATGTTGCCCGCGGTGCGCAGCTCGAAGAGCTGGCCGGGGCGGGCGCCCGTGATCAGGGCCGGGACGACCCTGGAGTCGGAGCAGGTGATGAACAGCACCTGCGGGGACTGGCCTTCAGCGAGTTTGGCGAACTCCTCAGGGCGTTGTCCGAACGTACGGGCGTAGTCGATGAGGGGCTGCATGGCGTGTTGGTTCCTCCTGGCGCGCCCTCTGGGCGCGTCGGGCTTGCATGACAGTGTGCGTGGGGGAATTGACTGCCTGCCCAGCTCTCAGCAGCGGAAGACCTGAAGTGCCGCCGGAGTGTGTGCTGTCGAGGATCTCGATGTGCGATGCCGCGCCGCGCCGGGCGCTGCTGATGTGCCTACGGCCGCCGGGTCCTCTGTGAGGAGCGGGCGCTCGGGTGTCTCGGGCCCGCAGTCGGCGGAGCGGTAACGGTCGCGCAGGCGCAGCGGGACGGTGGGAGTCCCATCGGCGCCGCAGTCGCGGAACGTGATGGTCTCGGCGCGCAGGGCCTTGCCGCTGAGCTTGAGCGCGGGCTGTGCTTTGGCCTCCGCATGACGCGCTGTGTGCGCGGGTGCGAAGGATTCCGTGGACGCGAAGAACTGGAGGGCGAACATGACGACAGTGAGGAGCATGACGACGGTCCGAGCCGTCTTACCTCGGAACATGCGCCCCCCTCCGGCCGGTTCGTGTTCCTAGTACGGACCAAGGCCAGGTCAATGGCTGGTCAAGAAACACGGTAGCCCAGTGAAGTTGTTTGCAGGGTTAACGCGGCGTTTCCGATGCGAGAGAGCGTGAAAAGCATGCCTGGGCTGGCGTGAACTAAGCGGTTTTGACGAGGCCCTTGGCGTCCCGGGCCAGCGCGGTGAGCCGGGAGATCGCGCGGAAGTACTTCTTGCGGTAGCCGCCGTTCAGCATCTCCTCGCTGAACAGCTGGTCGAAGGGCAACCCCGAGGCCAGGACGGGCACTTCACGGTCGTAGAGCCGGTCCGCGAGGACGACGAGCCGCAGCGCCGTCGACTGGTCGGGTATCGGCTGGACGTCGGTGAGGCAGACGGCCTTGAGGTCGTCGGTGAGGGCGCCGTAGCGGCTGGGGTGGACCTTGGCGAGGTGGTCCAGCAGGTGCGGAAAGTCGTCCAACGAGGCGCCGGCCGTGGCGTACGCCGCCTTCGTCACCTGCTCGTCGGAGAACGGCGCCGGGGCCTCCGGCAGGCCGCGGTGGCGGTAGTCGTCGCCGTCGATGCGCAGCGAGCGGAAGTGCGCGGACAGGCCCTGGATCTCGCGCAGGAAGTCGACGGACGCGAACCGGCCCTCGCCGAGCTTGCCCGGCAGGGTGTTGGAGGTGGCGGCGAGCGCCACGCCCGCGTCGACCAGCTTGCCGAGCAGGGTCGACACGAGGACGGTGTCGCCCGGGTCGTCCAGTTCGAACTCGTCGATGCACAGCAGGCGGTGGCCGGAGAGGGTCTGGACGGTCTTCTGGAAGCCGAGCGCGCCGACCAGGTTCGTCAGCTCGACGAAGGTGCCGAAGGCCTTGAGCGAGGGTTCGGCCGGGGTCGCGTGCCAGAGGGAGGCCAGGAGGTGGGTCTTGCCAACGCCGTAGCCGCCGTCGAGGTAGACGCCACGGGGGCCGGCGGGCGTCTTGGCGGCCTTGCCCTTACCGAAGCCCAGGAAGCCGCGCTTGGCGGTGCCGGCGGCGTGTGCCCCGCCGAGTCCGGCGGCGAAGGTCTCCAGGACGCCGACCGCCTCGGTCTGGCTGGGCTGGTTCGGGTCCGGGATGTACGTGGCGAAGCGCACCGAGTCGAAGCGCGGCGGCGGCACCATCTCGGCGACCAGCCGGTCCGCGGGGACGTACGGCTCACGGGCGCACAGGGACAGCGGGGCCGCGTCTGCTATCGGGCTGATCCCGGAGGCGGCAGTGGAGGACGACACGGTTCACCACTCTAAGGGCCGTGCCACACTGCACGACATGCGACGCCTGTTCCCTGTGACGGATGAAACAGCAGCCCAGGCCTCGAACGGGGCCCCCGATGCGCGTGGGACGGACCGGGAGTGGGGGCTCTCGGAGCTGGCGGAGGCGTACGCCTACCCCGCCGGGAGCGCCCCCTGGCTGCGCGCCAACATGGTGTCCACGCTCGACGGGGCCGGTCAGCACGAGGGCCGCTCGCAGCCCATCTCCGGTGACGCCGACATGCGGATCTTCGGCACCCTGAGGGCGCTGGCCGATGTCGTGGTCGTCGGTGCGGAAACGGTACGCCAGGAGGGCTATCGGCCCGCACGCGCGCGTGAAGAGTTCACGGCGGCACGCGCGCGTGCCGGACAGGGGCCGGCTCCCGTGATCGCGGTCGTCACCGCGAGCCTCGACCTGGACTTCGCGCTTCCGCTTTTCGCCTCACCCCTGGTGCCGACGCTGATCCTGACGGGCGCCCAGGCGGCGCCGGACCGGATCGTGGCCGCAGAGAAGGCGGGCGCCCGGGTGGTGGTCGCCGGGGACGGTGCCGGAGTGGACCCCGCGCGGGCCGTAGCGGCGCTCGCCGACCTGGGGCACACCCGGCTGCTGACCGAGGGCGGGCCGCGGCTGCTGGGGCAGTTCGTGGCCGCCGGGGTGCTCGACGAGCTGTGTCTGACGCTCTCGCCGATGCTCGTGGCGGGGGAGGCGCAGCGGATCGCGGGCGGGCCGTCGGTTAAGGTTCCCCAGCACTTCGAACTGGTGTCCCTGCTGGAAGAGGCCGGGTTCCTGTTCGGTCGCTACCGTCGGACCTGAGAACGGGCGGAATGATCCGTTCCGTTTGGCTTTCGACGGGCACACTAAATCCGGCAGTACCCGTGCGATCACGGGGCAGGATGGTTTCCGCAGGGCCTGGACGGCCCACGGAGGAGAGAGGACCCGCGGGTCCTCGAAGGAGAAGGGGCGCCTGGTGTTCACAAGCGTACTGATGATCGAGAAGGCCCTTACGTCCGCCGACGTGGAGTTCGTCACCACCTTGCACGGTGACGAGACCGTCTCCTTCCACGTGTTGCTCCAGCCCCGCGGCGACCAGGCGGACCGCCTGCTGCGGGCCATCGACGACGTCGCCCTCGGCGAACTCGACGAGGCGGCGCACGAGCGGGAGACCCCCGAGGGCAAGGACGCGGCGGCACTCGGCACGCAGGCCCTGGAGGTGTCCCTGACGGCCCTGCACGCGGCCGGCAGCGAGGCGCAGGGGCGGCTCATCGAGGACCACCCGCTGGACGCGCTGAAGACCCTGGTGGACGAGATCGGCGCGGACGAGGTGATCGTGCTGACCGATCCCCACTACGTGGAGGAGTTCTTCCACCGGGACTGGGCGTCGCGGGCGCGTCACAAGGTCGGTGTACCGGTGCTGAAGTTGTTCTCGCACAGCAAGGAGTAGCGGTCGGCGGGACGGCCGACGGGTGTCCGTGATTGTCAGTGGCACCGCATAGGCTTGCCGCTGAACGTCCGCCGAACCAGCAGCGATCAAGTCGTACGAGCACGCACGCACAGGGAGACACACATGGCACCCGGCCTTCCCACCGCCATGGACCGACCGCACTTCATCGGCATCGGCGGGGCCGGGATGTCGGGGATCGCCAAGATCCTCGCGCAGCGCGGGGCGAAGGTCGCGGGCAGCGATGCCAAGGATTCCGCGACCGCCGACGCGCTGCGCGCCCTGGGTGCCACCGTGCACATCGGGCACGCGGCGGAGCACCTCGCCGACGACGCCACCTCCGTGGTCGTGTCGTCGGCGATCCGCAAGGACAACCCCGAGCTGGCGCGCGCGGCCGAGCTGGGCATCCCGGTCGTCCACCGCTCGGACGCCCTGGCCCGCCTGATGGACGGGCTGCGCCCGATCGCCGTGGCCGGCACGCACGGCAAGACGACCACGACGTCGATGCTCGCGGTGTCCCTCACCGAGCTGGGTCTCGACCCGTCGTACGCGATCGGCGGCGACCTGGACGCCCCCGGTTCGAACGCGCTGCACGGCGACGGCGAGATCTTCGTCGCCGAAGCGGACGAATCGGACCGCAGCTTCCACAAGTACGCCCCCGAGGTCGCGATCGTCCTCAACGTCGAACTCGACCACCACGCCAACTACGCGTCCATGGAAGAGATCTACGAGTCCTTCCAGACCTTCGCCGACCGGATCGTGCCGGGCGGCACCCTGGTGATCTCGGCGGACCACGAGGGCGCGCGGGAGCTGACGCGACGGGTGGCGCCGGCCTCGCTGAAGACGGTGACGTACGGGGAGGCGGAGGACGCCGACGTACGCATCCTGTCCGTCGTCGCACAGGGCCTGAAGAGCGAGGTGACCGTCCTCCTCGGTGGTGAGGAGCTCACCTTCACCGTCTCGGTCCCCGGCCGGCACTACGCCAGCAACGCGGTCGCGGCCCTCGCCGCGGGCGTCGCGCTCGGCATCCCGGCGGCGGAACTGGCGCCCGCGCTCGCCGCGTACACGGGCGTGAAGCGGCGCCTCCAGCTCAAGGGCGAGGCCGCCGGCGTCCAGGTGATCGACTCCTACGCCCACCACCCCACGGAGATGAGCGCCGACCTGGAGGCGATGCGCGCGGCGGCCTCCTCCGCGCGGCTGCTGGTCGTCTTCCAGCCCCACCTCTTCTCCCGCACCCAGGAGCTCGGCAAGGAGATGGGCCAGGCTCTCGCCCTCGCGGACGCGTCGCTGGTCCTGGACATCTACCCGGCCCGCGAGGACCCGATCCCCGGCGTCACCAGCGACCTGATCATCGAGGCCGCGCGCGTCGCGGGCGCCGACGTGACCCCGGTCCACGACAAGGCGGACGTACCCGAGGCCGTAGCGGGAATGGCGAAGCCCGGTGATCTGGTTCTCACCATGGGAGCGGGCGATGTGACAGACCTCGGCCCGCGGATCCTGGACCGTCTCGCGAAGTAAGGGGCTGAGCTTCATGTCGTACGACGTCGAAAAGCCGGACGAGGAATGGCGCGCGGAGCTGAACCCGGCCGAGTACGCGGTGCTGCGGCAGGCCGGCACGGAGCCAGCCTTCGTCGGTGAGTACACCGACACCAAGACGAAGGGCGTCTACTCCTGTCGCGCCTGCGGCGCCGAACTCTTCACCTCCACGGAGAAGTTCGAGTCCCACTGCGGCTGGCCGTCCTTCTACGACCCGAAGGACACCGACGCGGTCGAACTGATCCAGGACCGCTCGCACGGCATGGTGCGCACCGAGGTGCGGTGTGCTCGGTGCGGGTCGCATCTCGGGCACGTGTTCGAAGGTGAGGGGTATGCGACGCCGACCGATCAGCGGTACTGCATCAACAGCATCTCGTTGCGGCTGACGCCGGAAGGCGAGTGACCGCGGGTCATGAGCCGGTCGTCCCGAAGGTGATCTTGTAGTAGCAGGCCCCCTTGCACGGCATCGTCGCCCCGTCGTCGAAGGCGTACGAGTAGGCGTAGGGGGCCGCTCGCTTGAAGACCTGGGTGTAGTCGACCGGCCACTTCGCGGGGACGCAGTGGTCGCGGCCCGCCCAGGCGCCGCGACAGCAGTACGTGTCGCCGCCGAACGCCGCGCAGGGCGGCTTGCAGCCGACGACCTGGCCGCCCGACGCTGCCTGCATCGCGGTGGGGCAGTCGACGTCCGAGGTGCAGACGCCCTTGTAGCAGCCCGAGGAAGTGACCGGGTCGACGGTCGTGGTGTGCGAGATGTTGATGTACATCGGCAGGTTCGAACCGTCGACCATGCTCACGTCGTAGAAGTCCATCCCCGCGTACGCGTCGAACGTGAACTCACCCAGTGTGGTGGGCGGGTTGGCGCCCTCGCACACGCTGGTGCAGTCACCGGTCGCGCAGTGGCCGGCGGCCGTGGCGGTGCAGCCCGTGCGGCCCCAGATGCGGCCGCCCCAGTTGTTCGCCACCGTCACCGACAGGCTCTGGCCCGGGGCGAGTCGGCGGCCCGCCGGGTAGACGGACGTGTTGGTGACTATCGCCCAGACCGTCTTCGGGGTGCGGTTGACGACCGTGATGAGGCGCTTGCCGGCGGGGGCCGTCGAGGGGTGGTCCGGTGCCGGTTCGGCGGCCTTGGCGGTTGGCCTGGGTGTGTTCTTCTTCGGCGCGGTGGCCTTGGGGGAGGCCGAAGGTGAGGGAGAGGCCGAGGTGCTGTGGCTCGGCGAGGGCGACGTTCCTCGGGAGACGGCCGGGCGCGCTGCCGTGTCCTGGTCGGCCGTCGTGCGGGTGCTCCCCGTTCCGGACGGCGTCCACACGCCGTAGGCGATCAGCACGGTGGCGGCCGTCGCGACGGCGGCTGCCGCGACGTACCACCAGCGTCGGCGGTGTCGCGCCGGGCTCGCGCCGTGTCTTCTGCGTCCTCGTGCCATCGTCCTCGCGCCTTCCTGATGCTCTTCGGATGCGGTCCAGATGCGGTCCTGCCTATCGGTGACCTTCTCGGCGGTGGCCCGACAACATAAATTCGGACGCGACCGGCTGATTTCTTTTGTTGTCCTGTTTTCTGTTGTCCTTGCGCGTGTCAGCGGTCTCCGAATCAGAGAGATGCCACGGCCGGACCACACGCGGAGGAACGAACCCAGATGCCCGAGAAGCCCAGAAGCGGACCCGACGCGGGCGTGGTGACGGCCGCCTGCGCGGGGGACCGACCGGCCCTGGACCACCTGGTGACGCAGTGCCTGCCGCTGGTCTACAACATCGTCGGCAGGGCCCTGAACGGTCACGCCGATGTCGATGACGTCGTACAGGAGACGCTGTTGCGCATGGTGCGGGGGCTGCCGAAGCTGCGGGACCCCTCCGCGTTCCGGTCCTGGCTGGTGGCGATAACGATCAGGCAGGTTCGGGACCGTGAGCAGGTGCGGGCCACGGACCGCGACCGCAGGGCGCAGCTGGAGGACGCGGACGCGATCACCGACCCCGCGCTCGACTTCGCCGGACTGACCATCCTGCGGCTGGGGTTGACCGAGCAGCGCCGTGAGGTCGTCGAGGCCACGCGCTGGCTCGACCCGGACGATCAGGAACTGCTGTCCCTGTGGTGGCTGGAGGAGACCGGCGAACTCGAACGGGCCGAACTCGCCGGTGCGTTGGGGCTGTCCGACCGGCATGCCTCCGTCCGGGTGCAGCGGATGAAGAAGCAGATGGAGGTCTCGCGGGTGGTGGTGCGGGCGCTGGTGGCCGAGCCGCGCTGTGCCGAGCTGGACGAGACGGCTTCCATGTGGGACGGCACGCCAAGTGCCTTGTGGCGTAAGCGGTTTGCTCGTCACATCCGTGGTTGTGGGGTGTGCCAGGGGTTGGACGAGGGGCTGCTTCCGATGGACCGGCTGCTCAGCGGGCTGCCGCTGGTGGCGGTGCCGGCTCGGTTCGACGTGTCCCGGATCCTGGACGCCGTCCCAACTGCCGTTCCCTCAGGGCATGGTGGAGCGCGTCGGCGACACGGGCGCCGGTCCGGCCGTATCGGCGGCAAGCAGATCGTGGGTGGTTCGGCGGCGGTCGCCGTCGTCGTGGTGGCCGCGTTGGTCGCGCCACGGCTGACGGGGGGTTCCTCTTCTACGACGGCTGTGACATCGCCCGCTCCGGCGGTCAGCGTCTCCGCGAGCCCCACGCCCTCGGCTTCTCCGAGCGCTTCTCCGAGCCCGTCCGCCACGCCGATGGCCAAGCCGAGTCCGTCTCCCTCGAAGCACACCGCCGCCGCACCCGCGCACATCGCCTCCGGTGCCAAGAAGGGCGTCGGGGTGTGGTCGTTCGGCGGGGTGAGTCAGGCGCTCGCCGCGAGCGGTGCGAGTTGGTACTACACCTGGTCCACGCAGCACTCGGGGATCACGACGCCCTCGTCGGGGTCGTTCGTGCCCATGATCTGGGGAGCGAAGTCCGTGACCGACTCCTCGCTGGCCCAGGCCCGGGAGTACGGGCCGTATCTCCTGGGGTTCAACGAACCGGACATGGCGCAGCAGTCGAACATGACGGTCGAGCAGGCGCTGGAGCTGTGGCCCAAGCTCATGGCGGCGGGCAAGATCCTGGGCAGCCCCGCGGTCGCCTACGGCGGGGACACGGCGGGTGGCTGGCTGGACCGGTTCATGTCCGGGGCCAGGGCGAAGGGGTACCGGGTCGACTTCATCACGCTGCACTGGTACGGCGGCGACTTCCGTACCCCGCAGGCCGTCGAGCAGTTGAAGGCGTACCTGGCCGCCGTGTACGCGCGCTATCACAAGCCGATCTGGCTCACCGAGTACGCGCTGATCGACTTCTCCCAGGGGACCCGTTTCCCGTCCGCGCAACAACAGGCCGCCTTCGTGACCGCGTCCACCAAGGCGTTGGACGGGCTGTCGTATGTGCAGCGCTACGCCTGGTTCGGGCTGGGTGCGGACCCGTCGAAGCCGAGCAGTGGTCTCTTCACGGACGGTACGACGACGACCGCGGCCGGGCGGGCGTTCCAGGCGGCGGGCTGACACACGCGTCCAGTGAGCAGTGCTGGTCATAAGTCGATCAGAAGTTGGCAACCCGGCCGCGTGTATTCCCCCGTACATTGCGGCAGCGGGGCCGAAGATCATCTGATCGGCCCAGAAGTCCGGATACCCGCGACCGACCCGCGACCCTGTTCAGAAATTGCTCTGGAGACACACCGATGAAGATCGCCAAACGTCTCGTCCTCACCACCGCGGCCCTCACCGCCGTGACCGCCGGCACGCTCGTGAGCGCGACCGTCGGCCAGGCCGCCACCCCGCAGCGGCCCGTCCACCTCGACGTCACCGTGCCCGACGCGCTGAAGGTCCCCGACGGCAACAAGCTCACCGGCGTCTTCTCCGCCGCCGGCGTCCAGACCTACACCTGCACCAACGGCGCCTGGACGCTGCTGGAGCCCGCCGCCACCCTGTGGGCCAAGAACGACCGTTCCAAGCGTTCCGTCGCCCTGCACTCCCGTGGCCCGGTGTGGGTGTCCACGGTCGACGGCAGCGCCGTCAACGGCTCCGCGATAGCCAACTCCCCCAAGACCGGCACCATCCCCGAGCTGCTGCTGAAGGCCACCGCCACCCGTGGCACCGGGACCTTCGCCGACGTCTCCTACGTCCAGCGCCTCGGCACGAGCGGCGGCGTCGCTCCCACCACGGCCTGCACCGGCACGGACCAGGTCAGCGTCCAGTACACCGCGACGTACGCGTTCTACAAGCCCGCCAAGTGACACGGTAGGCAGTGCGGAAGGCGGCGGCTTCCCGGTGATCCTCCGGGGGTCGCTGCCGTGCCGCTCCGCTCCGCCCGGCTCAACTCCCTTGCGACGGCTCCTGTTCGGCCCTGATACGGCCGTGGACCTCCCAGTCCCACACCGTCTCGCGCACCTCGTCCAGGGCGCGGGCCAGATGCCGGCGGTAGGTGCTGAACGCCATGTTCAGCCTCCGAGCCACGGCGTCCTGGGTGGACGTCGAGTGGTACGTCATCGTCAGTACCTCGTGCAACTGCCGGGTGCGGGCATGGGAGTTGAGGCGCTGGACGGCCTTGCCGATCAGGTCGCGCAGCGCGGTCACCGGGTCGCCCTCGCTGAGCTCCTCCACCAGTCGGCTGCGCAGCAGCGGGTTGTCGGCGAGCCCGCCGGGGTCCAGCCAACTGCGCAGCGCCTCCCGGACCGCGGCGTCCGACTCCTCCCGACTCAGCGACGTGAGACGGGACTTGGGCTCCTTCGCCGCCAACGCCGGTGCCCCGCTGAGCAGTCGGGCGTCGATTCCCTCGGCCCACTCGTCCACCCGCACCGCCCGCCAGTCGTGGCAGAACAGGCCGTAGCCCCGATCGGCACGGACGGCTCGGTGCGGTGGCTGGAACATGCCCAGGTACGTCATGAGCGGCGCCCAGAACTTCGGTTCGGCGCTGACGACGCAGGACCAGGCGCAGTGCTTTGCGCGCAGCAGCTCGAAGACGATCCGCATGCGCACCAGGTCCCACGACCGCGAGGGGCGGTGACAGTTCTCCTCGTGCACCATGAACCGGGCCACACCGAGGTGTTCGCCCTGCCGCGGGGGCGTCATCGAGGAGACCAGCTCCCATGCCTCCGCCGTCACCGGGTCGACCGTCCGTGTCTCGTCGTCGAGGTCGTCGATCCTCAACCAAGCGATGAATCCCAGCAGTTGACCCGTGTCGCAGCGCCGGTGGACGTGGAACGCCTCGGGCTGACGCTTCAACCAGTGGGCGACGACACGGGAGTTGTGCTCGCCCTCGACCCTGAGTGTCAGGTCGATCAGCGCGGGGGCGTCCTCCGGCCGCATCGGCTGTTCATGGACGGCGGCTTCGTCCCGGCCGCCCTGGAACTCCCGCAGCCACTGGGCCCTGGAGACGATGTGGTTGAACTCGCGGGCGGCCCGCAGCGCCTCCTTCTCCGGCGCGTTGCGGACGCGCTCCACGAAGTGCCGGCGCAGCGTGCGGTGCATGGCCTTGTACCGCTCCGGATCGCGCCAGCGGAAGTCGCTGTCGAGCGCGTCACGGACGACGTCGTACGGGCACACCCCGAAGGGGCCCGACTTCATGAAGGACAACTGCCGTAGCCAGGCGAACAGTTCGGTGGCGTCCTCGTCCGGGAGGACCACGCGCAGGAGTTCCTCCGTGGTGTCCACGACATGGCCGCAGACTTCGAGTGCCCGTCGATGGGCGGACGACGGCGGCTTGCCCACCATGTGCGTCAGCAGCCGGTCGACGACCGCCCGCAACGGAGCCCAGAACACCTCGTCCGTCGAGGTGTTGTCGTGTGTCGCGGCTTCGGCGGCCAGTCGTAGGGCGAGCGGATGGCCCGCGGCGAATCCGAGAAGCGCGGCGTGCAGCGAGGGGTCGGCGCCCTGTGACGTGAGCAGGGCCGCCGAGTCCGCGGGCCCCAACTCCTTGAGCGGCACGACCTGTAAGACCTCGCTCCACGCGAGGTCCGCCTTCCAGAGGGGGTCCGGTGCGAGCCGGCCGGCGACGACGACCAGGGCACCGGCCGGCAACCGGGGGAGGAAGCGGTCGCGGATCCACTCCTCCATGTCCCGGTACCGCTCGAAGTCGTCGACCAGCAGGACAGCGTTGTCCTGGGCGAACACTTCGGCGGTCGCTTCCTCGAAGGCCGCGGGAGAGAAGTCGACCGTACGGGCGTCGACGCCGACGACCGGCCGGCCGGCGTCGCGTGCCTCCGCGGCGAAGCGCTGCAGCAGCGCGCTCTTGCCCATGCCGCCCGGGCCGTGCAGCACGATGACCATCGGGGCGCCGGGCTCTCCGGCCAACGCCCGCCGAAAGAGGGCCAGTTCCTCTCGCCTGCCGACGAAGTACTGCAGTCGGGCGGACGCGAGCCGGTCGGCCAGCCGGCTGCTCTCGCCCGATCTGCCGTGCCCGTCCGCCGAGTTGCCGCCGGGTCCGGACCGCAAGGCGGAATCACCCTTCGCCATGCCGTTCCCCTCCCCGGAGTCGACCGCTTCGGGCCGCTGCGAAACCTACCGGTTCGGGCCGGACGATGGGGGACGGCCAGACCTTACGTCGGACTTACGGACGACTCGACCGATCGCCGGCGCGACGCCGTAAACCTGTGACGGGTCCGTCCGTGGAAACAGGGACGGACCCGCTTCTTTGTCCTATTCGCGCTCGTTGAGGAACGCAGAAGGGTCCATAGCCCTCCTTCTGTGTGAAGGAACGAGCACAGGCAAGGAACCGGGGACTGAGTGGCATGGGTTTGACCAGCGAGACTACCGTTTATGTGATGGCGGCCGTCGCCGTCGTCTGCGTGGCGCTGCTTGTCTGGGTATGGCCGCGGCTGGCGAAGCCCACGGTGCGGCAGGTGCTCGGGCGGCTGACGGCCATCGGGGTGACACAGGTCACGATTATCGCCGCATTCGCGTGCTGGCTGAACTCCTCGTACCAGTTCTTCGGATCGTGGGACGAGCTCTTCGGCAACACCGACACCGCGCCCGTCGGCGTGACCCAGGCGGCCGACCACAACGGCGACGGCGCGACGGGCGTCTCCGTGAAGGGGGCGCTGGTGCAGCCCGCCTCCGACGAGCAGTTGAACCGGGTCAGCGGACTGCCCACCGGCAATCCCGCGGTGAACGGGAAGGTGGAGTCGGTGAAGGTCATCGGCCGCCGCACCGGTGTGGTCGACCCGGCGTTCGTCTACCTGCCGCCGCAGTACTTCCAGAAGGCGTACGCGCGGCAGCGCTTCCCCGTGGTCGTCGCCCTCAGCGGCTACCCCGGCAGCATCTTCAACCTCGCGCAGTACCTGCGGGTGTCACAGACCGCCGGGCAGCTGCAGCGGAGCGGTCAGATGCAGCCGACCATAATGGTGATGATCCGGCCGACGATCGCCCCGCCGCGCGACACCGAGTGCGTGAACGTCCCCGGGGGACCGCAGACCGAGACCTTCCTCGCCAAGGACCTCCCGCAGGCCCTGAAGTCCGCCTACCGGGTCGGCCACGACGCCAGCGCCTGGGGCGTCATGGGGTACTCCTCCGGCGGCACCTGTGCCCTGCAGCTGACGATGCGCAACCCGCACGTGTACACGACGGCCGCCGCCCTCTCGCCCGACTACCGGATCAAGGACGACCCCACCACCGGGAACCTCTTCGGCAGCGGGCTCGGCCGCGTCAACCGGGTCAACGGGCACGACCTGATGTGGCGGCTGAAGCACCTGCCCGCACCCCAGGTCTCCGTCCTGGTCGCCGAGAGCAAGCACGGCGAGCGCGGCTACCCGCAGACCCTCGCCTTCATCAAGGCCGTCAAGGCGCCCATGCGCGTCGTGTCGATCCTCCCCGACTCGGGCAGCCACAACTTCCCCACCTGGGTACGGGAGATGCCCGGCGCCCTGAAGTGGATGAACCAGCAACTCACCTTCCCCCAGGACGTCGTGCCCCGGCACCTCCCCGCGAAGAAGAAGGGCCACAGCACCGTGCGCGCCGAGGGCACCGAGCCCACACCGACCGCGCGGACGCGCAAGTGACGTCTCCCTCAAGGGCGTTGGCCGCCACCCTCCGCCCCCAGCGTGCCGGGTAGTTCGCCGCGCCGCCCGATGCCCAACTTCCGTTAGCAACTGGTGAGATGGGTCTCCACCGTGCGGCGCGCGAGGTGCGGCAGGTCGGCGATCTCGGTGTTCGTGCGGCCGAGGGCGGCCAGTTCGGCGATCCGGCGCTCACTGTTCGTGAGAGACCCGGAACCGGTGCGGGTGGGGGCTGTCCGCCGCGCAGCACACCCCGCGCGTACAGGAAGTGGACAGGATGTCGCCCCGTACGGCGCCGGGTGCCTCAGACGAAGTCGGTCGAGGGGACCGTGGCGTAGCGGCTCATCATCTCGATCGTCGACTCGGCGTTGAACTCCCGGCCGCCGGCGATCATGTCCCGCAGGTCGCGGAAGTACTGCACGAACAGGTCGGGCGTGAAGGTGTTGACCATCACCGCGGGTTCGTCGCCAGGGTTGGCGAAGGTGTGCGGGGCGCCGGGCGGGATCATCGCGAGGGTGCCCGCCGGGGCGATGTGGACGGTCTCGCCGATGGTGAAGTGCACGGTGCCGGAGACGACGTAGAAGCCCTCGTCGTGCTGGGCGTGGCGGTGCTGCGGCGGGCCCTGGGTGTGCGGGGCGAGGGTGATCTCGCCGATGCCGAGGCGGTGGCCGGTGGTGCTGCCGTCCTCCAGGATGCGCATCGTGACCGGCCCCAGGCGGATCGACTCGCCGTCGTCCGGACCGACCACGGAAACCTCGTTCATCGCCGACTCCCTTGTGTTGGGCGCGAGTTGTGCGTCCGTCGCTGCGCTGTGCCCTCAGCACAGTAGGCGGGTAGCTCTCGTTATGCAAGCAGACTCTCATGATGAGAGCTTGTCGTGATAAGGTGCGGGAGACGGACGGCAACGACGAGCGAATACGGGGAAGTGACGCACCGATGGCGACAGCACAGACGGACACGGGCCGCAGCAACCAGAAGAAGCGCACCCGTACGGCGATCGTCGAAGCGGCTCGCGGACTGATCGGCACGGGCAGCGAGGTGACGATGCCCGAGGTCGCCCGCGTCGCCCTGGTCTCCGAGGCCACCGCCTACCGCTACTTCCCCGACCTGCCCTCGCTGATCGGTGAGGCCCTGGCCGGCGTCTGGCCCGACCCCGTCGACGCGCTCGGCCCGGTCGCCGACTCCCGCGATCCGGTCGAACGAGTCGCGTTCGCCTGCGAGTTCCTGCTCCGCGGCACACTGGCCCGCCAGGGCGGGGTGCGCGCGATGATGGCCGCGACCATCGTCCGCCCCGAGGCGGCGAAGATGAGGCCCGGCATCCGTTTCGGGCTCATCGACCACGCGCTCGCCCCCCTGGCGGGCACCCTCGGGGAGTCCGACCCGGACGCGTTCACGCAGCTCAAGCGGGGCCTCGCGGTGGTCATGGCCGCGGACGCCCTGTTCACCCTCACCGACCAGTGCGGGCTCACCCCCGACGAGGCCGTCGCCAGCGCCGTACGCACCGCGACGACCCTGACGGAGGCGGCGGTGCGCACGGCGACGGAGGGCTAGGGGCTGTCGGTAACTCTCAACTGTCCTTCGCTGCTACGGCAGTTGGGTCCGTCGCCAGCCAGTGGCCGTCCGTGGTCCAGCCGACGAGACGGCGAGCCCGGCCTCCGTCCGCCGTGCCGTCGGGGGCGAAGCCGCCGCCGTCCGCGACCAGGCGCAGCCCGGCCAGGGCGGGTGCGAGGCGGGCGGCGACGTGGGCGGGGTGGCGGGCCGCCTCCTCGTCGAGGGCGGTGAGTACGCGCCGCTGTTCCGCGGGCGGGCAGAGGGACAGGTGGAACACCAACTGCCGCCAGGCGTACGCCGCGTCCTTGATCGTGGAGTACGGCCAGGGGTTGCGGTGCACCCGTGCCGTCAGCCGGCACACGGTGACGAAACAGCGACGCGCCAGGTCGGCCCACCCGGGCTCGGGGGCGATGCCGACCCGGTGGACCAGCGTGGCCAGGTTGTGGGTGGTCAGGATCTGGGACTGCTCGATCACCTTGCCGCTGCCCGCCACCCAGAACCCGGACGAGGACTCGGTCGATCCCACCGGGGCCGAGGACGCCGCCGTGGCCCGCTCCGCGCACAGCCGCGCGAACCCCGGGGACGTCCGGGGCCCGGCCCCGGCCTTGTCCGGCCGGCCCGCCGCCTTGCCCTCCTCGACCGTCGCCTCGGCGATCGCCAGATCGCGGATCGCCGCGTAGTCGATGCCGTAGTACCGCTCATACAGCGAACCGCCGAGCAACTCGCCCGCGATCCGGGCCGCCACAAGGAACTTGGGGCCGAAGGCGTCCATGAAGATGTCGGCGGCCAGCTCCTCCACCAGTGGGGCGCCCAGGCCGGACTGGCGGGCGAGCACGCCGAGTTCGCGCACCAGCGGGTTGGGGAGGATCGTGCCCGGGAACCCCTGCACGGCCAGCTCGCCCAACTGCCGTAGCAGCAGGGCCGCTTCGGCCGTGCCGTCGCCGCGCTGTGCGGACACCGCCCGCACCCAGGGCAGTTCCCCGATCCGGACCTGCCCCTCCAGGTTGAGCAGGAGCAGCGAACGGCGGTTGCGGAACGCGCGGTAGTTCGCGGCCATCAGCGTCCGCAGCGCCTCGTCGTCGTAGCTCCGCGCGGTGGCGTCGGCGACCAACCGCGGTACCAGTTCGGCCAGTACCTCGGCCGAGGGGACGACTCCCCGCTCCACGAGGGTGGCGACCGGTGCGCTCAGCGCGCCCTCGACCACCCGGCGTAGCCCGGACGGGAGTTGGGCGCCGGCGGGCAGGCCGGTCTCCCGCTGCTCAGGCTCGGAGACGGGGGCGAGCACGGGGCCGAGGTCGGCGATGCCGGCCTCCTGGGGCAACCCGGCGAGGCGGCCCACCAGCACTTGCGCCAGGGCGTGGTGGGAGGGGAGAGCGGCTTGGGCCCGTTGCACGCGGCGGAGTTCCGTGTGCGGGGCCGAGCCCGGCAGACCGCGCCGCCGCACCATCGACGCGACGGCGTGCCGCAGCAGCCCGAGCCGCCGCGCGTCCAACGGCCGCCCGGCGACGGTCTCTTCCAGCGCGCCGCGCAGAATGCCCAGGTTCTCCTTGGGATTACGGTGCTTCCCGCAGCGGGTGTGCTCCTCGGCCAGTGACCGGTAACGACCCAGCAGCGCGGCGCCCCGCGCCAACCAGTCCGCGTCCGGGGCGAGTTCGAGCACCCGCCCGTCCTCCCCGCCCGCCGTCTCCAGCCAGTGCACGAGCAACTCGTCCCCGAACGGCTGCCATACGGCGAGTGCCTCGCGCTGTGCCTCCACGGCCGCGTTGGGGCGCCGCCGGACCAGCCGGTCCACGGTGTCGGAGACGGTACGGCGGTACAGCGCGTCGGTGACATCCGACGCGGCCCGGCCGGTCGACGGGCGGGGCAGGAACCGGAGTTGATCCGCGAACGGCTCCAACTCCGCGACCAGGTCCAGCGCGGCGGCCGTCTCCCCGAGCCGCACCAGCCACGCCATGGTGAGCAACGCGCCCTCCTCCGGCACGGTCACCTCGTACCGCCCACTGTTCAACTGCCCCCACAGCCAGGTGAGTCCGGTGTCGGTCAGACAGTGCGCGAACAGCGCCCGCCGGTCCGCGGGCACGCCGAACTGCTCCGTGAGCCGCGTCTCGTACGGCTGGAGCGGGCCGCCCGCGCTCGGGGTGCCCGTGGCGAAGCCGCCGTGCACCACCTCGGGGGTGACCCAGGCCGGGAGCCCGGTCACCGGGGTGCGCGAACCGATCGTCAGCAGGCCGCCGGACATCCCCGCGAGCACGTCACGCCAGCGCTGCGCGCGGCCCTCCGCGCGGCGGCGGGTGTCGGCGTCCTCGTGGGTCAGCGCGGTCCTGAAGGCCTTGGCCAACTGACCCTGGGCATAGCCGGGGTTCGCGGTGAGGTGCTGCTGGTCAGCGTCGTCGTCCATAAGCCGACGTGGCAGGTCCTGCCCCTGCGCCCTCCGGGATAAGAGCCCGGTGCTCTGCTACTGAGCTACACGTCGATGAGCAGCGACGTTAGACGGTGGACGAGGGGCCGGACAAGTGGCTTTCGGTCACAGCACCTTCCGGTGGACCAGCGCCGACAGCATCAACGCCCCCGGCAGCAACGGCACCCACACCGTCAGGACGCGGTAGCCGATGACGCTCGCCGTGGCCAGGTCCATGGGGGCGCCGAACGCGACCATCGTGAACACCGTCGCCGCGTCCACGGGACCGATCCCGCCGGGTGCGGGCACGGCGCCGACCGCGGTGCTGGCGGCGAGGAACGCGAGGACCACCTGTGCCCACGACAGCGGCAGGCCGAGCGAGGCCCCGACCGCGAAGATCACGGTCGCCTGCAGCACCGGAGCGGCGGCCGCCCCGCCCCACAGGGCGAGGATCCGGCTGGGCATGGTGTGCAGCTGTCGTACGTCGGTCAGGGCGGTGCGGACGCAGCGCAGCGCCGGGCGGCGGAGGGGAGGCACCACCGCCAGGAGGATGCCGGCCGTGCCGAGCGCGGCACCCAGACCCCCGAAGGCGAGGACCAACGACCAGCCCCGCGGGACGAGTTGGCCGGAGCGCAGGATCTCGGGGAAGGTGATGAGGAAGCCGAGGAGGACGAGGGTCTTCGCGATCGGCCTGACCAGTGAGTACAGGGCGAGTGAGGCGGTGGCGCGGGCGAGGGGGATGCCGCGGCCCTGGAGGAAGCGCAGCGTCACGGCGTGGGCGCCGATGCTCGCCGGCAGGGCGTGGTTGGCGGCGCCGGCGGCAAACTGCGAGGCGATCAGCAGGCCGGTCGGCAGCCGTTCCGGCACGGCGCCCTGGCGGACCAGGGCGGCGGTGCCCCAGCCGAGGCAGGTGAAGAAGAACGCGGCGAGCAGCCACCAGGGGTCGGCGGAGGCGAGCCGGGTCGTGCCGTCGTACATGGCACGCCAGTCGACCGCCGCCCACACCGCGATCAGCAGCAGGGGCAGCAGGGTCAGCACCTTGGTGGCGAGGCGCGCCGCGGAAGGGAGGCGGAGGGGGACGGGGGCGGGGCCGGCGGTGGAGGCGGGGAGCGGCCCGGGGATGTCTTCGAGCGGAAGCAGGGGCACGAGGCGAAACGTTCCCGTCCGGTATGACGTCGTGGTGTCCGGAAGCGGAAGGAGCGCGGGCGGCTGGGCGACGCGGACGGCACGCAGCATGCGAACGGCCCGCGTGAACGTATTACCCGTATCACCCGTGTCGCCACCCAGATCATTGCCTGAATCAACAATCCATCGGTTTGTTGACTTTAGGTTGAGCGAGCCATTTCAATTCCAGTATGACCCACGCCGAGCGTTCGTCCGTCACCGCCACCGCCCTTCCTGTCGACCTCGACGAGGCGGCGCACCGCTGTCTGGTCGCGGGGTTCGACGGCACGACGACCGTGCCGGACACGCTCAAGCGACTTGTCGACCGCGGCCTCGGCGGGGTCATCCTGTTCACCCGCAACGTGCGGGACGCCGAGCAGGTGCGCCGGCTCACCGACGAACTCCGCGCGATCCGCCCGGACCTGCTCGTGGCCATCGACAACGAGGGCGGCGGCATCGGACACCTGGTGAGCGCGGGCGCCCCGGACGTCCCCGGCTCCTACGCCCTCGGAGTCGTCGACGACCCCGCCCTGACCGCCCGTTGCGCCGACGCGCTCGCCGGGCACCTCGCCACGCTCGGCATCACCGCCTCGTACGCGCCCGTCGCCGACCTCCAGCACCAGCCGCGCAACCCGATCGTGCGCACCCGCTCCTTCGGCGCCGACCCGGACCTGGCCGCCCGCCATCTGCGCGCCTGGATCACCGCCACCGACGTGCGTGGCATCGCGTCCTGCGCCAAGCACTTCCCGGGCCACGGCGGCACGGTCACCGACAGCCACCACGGCATCGCGATCGACCCGCGGCCGTACGACGAACTCCTCGTCGACCTCGAACCGTTCCGCGCGTCCATCGCGGCGGGCGTGCCGATGCTGATGAGTGCCCATGTCGTCTTCCCGGCCCTGGACACCAACCGCCCCGCCACCCTGAGCCGCCGCATCCTCGGTGACCTGCTCCGCCTCGAACTCGGCTTCGACGGCGTCCTGGTGAGCGACGCGCTGGAGATGAAGGCGATCGCCGACGCGTACGGCGAGGCGGCCGGTGCCCGGATCGCGCTCGCCGCGGGAGCGGACCAAGTCATCGTCGCCGTACCGGACTTGGCGGTCACGCTCGGCTGCCGGGACGCCGTGCTGGACGCGCTGCACTCGCAGGTGCTGGCGGAGGAGCGGGTGCGGGAGGCGGCGGGACGGGTGCAGCGGCTGGCCGAACGGTACGCGACCCCGCGCCGGCGGGTCGCCGCCTGGGACGCGGACGCCGGGCTGGAGGCGGCCCGCCGTGCCGTGCGCACCGGCACCCTGCCGCCGCCGCTGCGCGGCGCCCACGTCGTCGACCTGTTCCCCGCCCCGCACCCCGCCCTGAACTGGGGCGGCGAGGACCTCCTCACCGAATTGCGCGCCATCGACCCCACGGCCACCGGCACCGCACTCAACGCGGAACCGGCCGACCCCGCCGCCCTCGTCGACACGATCCTGCGCGAGGGCGCCCCGCTGGTCGTCGCCACCTCCGACGCCGGCCTGCACCCCTGGCAGGCGCGACTGCGCGACGAGTTGGTGGCCCGGCGACCCGATGCTGTGCTGGTCGACAGCGGGCTGCCGGAGGGCGGCACCCTCTGCTCCTACGGGCGGGGGCGGGTCAACCTGCGGGCGGTCGCGGAGGTACTGGCGGGCGTGTGACCGTCACGACGACCGAGGCGGTCGTACGACTTCCTTGATGCCTCGTGCCGCCAAGTACCCCTCGTCCTCCGCCCGTTCGGCCAGAACCACCGCAGGCCGGACGCCTTCCGTGCGCAGCCGCATCCACTCCTCGAAGTACGCCCCGCCCGGTCCCGACACCGAGCGGGTGCCCGGGGTGCAGTCCAACACCAGTGCGGTGTCCCGGAGTTGGACGGTGTGCGGCTCCGCGGCGGCTTCGGCGAAGGCTTCGGCGATCGGCTTGGGGCGGCCCGACGAGTCGAACAGGCCCAGCGTGTATTCGAGTTCGGGGTAGTCGGCGAGCGAACGGTCCACGTCGTGCGAGCACCACCAGGTCACACCCCACAGGCCCGCGCACTCGGCCGCGTTCCGCACGGTCGCGCGCGCGAACTCCGGGGCGTCGGCCGCCGGGATGTGCGGCTCGGGCGCGCCGGTCTCCTGGACCCAGACGGGCCGGGCCGGGTCGGTGGCGTACGCCTTGGCCAACTCCGTGCCGTACTCGGCGAGATGCAGCACCTGCGGGGAACGCGGGCCGTAACGGCGGGCGCAGTCGCCGGAGAACACCCACGGGTGGACGGTCGTCAGATCGCCCTTGCGGGCCGAGGCCTCCGGGGTGAACGGATGGTCGTCGCCGTACCAGGCGGCGTCGTACGCGGAGTGCGTGACCAGGCGGTCCGGTGGCAGGTGCTCGCGGGCGGCGGCCAGCAACGTGTCGAGATAGTGGTCCACCTCGGTCACCGTCACCGGGTTGTGCTCCACCAAGTTGTTGAGCTCGTTGCCGAGTTGGAGACCGATCAGGTTCGGGCGGTCGGCGAGGGCGCGGCCCAGCGTGCGCAGCAACTCCGCCTGGGCGGTGATGGCCTCCGGGTCGGTGAACACGTTGCGGTGGTGCCAGCTGCGGGTCCACTCCGGGTAGAAGTCGAAGCTCGACAGATGGCCCTGGACGCCGTCCACGAGGACGTCGAGGCCCGCCTCGCCCGCCAGGTCGACCAGGTGCACCAACTGGTCCACGGCGGTCCTGCGGATGAGGGTGCGGTTGGGCTGGAGGAGCGGCCAGAGGTGGAAGACGCGGACGTGGTCCAGGCCGAGCCCGGCTATCTGGGCCAGATCCTCGCGGGCGTGCGCCGGGTCGAAGTCGTGCCAGGAGTGGAACCAACCGCGGCGCGGCGTGTAGTTGACGCCGAAGCGGAGCGTAGGAATGGGATCCTCCCCAGGTCCGGTCTTGCCCTGTCGGTGGCTTTGGCTCTTGTTCTGCGGTCTTCGGCTCTTGTTCTGCGCGAATGTATCAACCACCATAGTCAGTGATGAGCAATGATTTGAACCAAGAATTCACCGGTGACCTCGTCGTCGGTCTCGACGCCGGTGGCACCCGCACCCGCGCCGTCCTCGCCGCCGCCGAGGACGGGCGCCCTCTAGGCGAGGGCGCGGCCGGGCCCGGCAACGCCCTGACCGTCCCGGTGCCGCGACTCACCGACCATCTCGCCGAAGCGATCGGGCAGGCGGTGCAGGAGCGGGCGCGCGCCCGGGTGGTCGCCGTGTCCGGCGGTTTCGCGGGCGCCACGGCGGCCTCCACCGAGGAACCGGGACACGTCAACGCCCGTGCCGCCCTCACGGCCGCGCTACGGCGCCTGGGCATCGCGGCCGACCGGTTGCGGGTCTGCAGCGACATCGAGGCGGCCTTCGCCTCCGCCCCCGGCACCCCCGCCGACGGCCTCGCCCTGGTCGCCGGCACCGGCGCGGTCGCCCTGCGCATCACCGACCGCCGCTCCACCGCCACCGTGGACGGCGACGGCTGGCTCCTCGGCGACGACGGCAGCGGCTTCTGGATCGGCCGGAGCGCGGTACGGGCGGCGCTGCGGATGGCGGACGGGCGGGGAGCCGCTACGGCCCTCGCTGTGTCCGTCGGCCGGGCGCTCGGGGTACCGGGCGAGGCCCTCCCCGGCGACGGCGACTGGTCCCGCGCCCACCGCGAGGCCTACCGCATGCACGTACTCCCCGCCGTCATGGCCGAACTCCCCATCCGCCTCGCCCGCTTCGCCCCACTGGTCGTCGAGGCGGCCGGCGAGAAGGACACCGTGGCGGAAGGCATCCTCGACGAGGCGGCAGACCAACTGACCGACACCGTGCGCGCGTTGGAGCCGAACCCCGGCGAGCGGATCGTCGCGACCGGCGGCCTGCTCGGCCCCGAAGGCCCGCTGACCGCCCCCCTCACCACCCGCCTCCACACCCTCGGCCTCACCCTCGACTGGGTCCCGGACGGCTGCCGCGGCGCGGTCGCCCTCGCCCGGCTCGCCCACGACGGTGACACCCGATGACCGACCCCACCACCCCCGTCTACCGCGACCCCAACGCCCCCGAGGACACCCGGGTTCGCGACCTTCTCGCCCGTATGACCCTGCGCGAGAAGGTCGGCCAGCTCAACCAGCGGATGTACGGCTGGGACGCCTACCGACGCACCCCCGGTACTCCTGACGGCTTCGAACTCACCGACGCCCTCCGCGCCGAGACCGACCGCTTCGCCGGACTCGGCGCGCTCTACGGCCTGTTCCGCGCCGACGCCTGGTCCGGCGTCGACCACTCCAACGGGCCCGGCGCCCAAGACAGCGCCGCCCTGGCCGAGTTGGTGCAACGCCAGGTGATCGGGAGCAGCCGCCTCGGCATCCCGGCACTCTTCGTCGAGGAGATGCCGCACGGGCACATGGCCCTGGACGGCACGGTCCTCCCGGTCAACCTGGCCGTCGGCGCGACCTGGGACCCCGAGCTGTACGAGCGGGCCGCCGCCCACGCCGCCGCCGAACTCCGCGCCCGTGGCGGCCATGTGGCCCTCGTCTCCGCCCTCGACATCGCCCGCGACCCGCGCTGGGGCCGTACGGAGGAGTGCTTCGGCGAGGACCCGCACCTCGCCGCCCGCCTCACCGAGGCGCTCGTCAGAGGCATGCAGGGCGGCGACACGACAGTCGGGTTCGCTCCCGACAAGGCCCCCGTCGTCCTCAAGCACTTCGCCGGTCAGGGCGCCACGGTCGGCGGCCGCAACTCCGCCGAGTCCGAACTCGGCCTCCGTGAACTCCACGAGATCCACCTCCCCGCCGCCCGCGCCGGAGTCCGCGCCGGGGCCGCCGCCGTCATGTCCGCCTACAACGAGGTCGACGGCCTGCCCTGCTCCGGCAACCGCGCCCTGCTGACCGAACTCCTGCGTGCGGACTGGGGGTTCGAGGGGCTCGTCATGGCCGACGGCCTCGCCGTGGACCGCCTTGCCCGCATCACCGGCGACAAGGTCTCGGCGGGTGCCCTCGCGCTCAACGCCGGTGTCGACCTGAGCCTGTGGGACGAGGGCTTCACGCATCTGGAGGAGGCGGTCGAGCGGGGGCTGGTGGCCGAGGAGGCCATCGACGCCGCCGTGGCGCGCGTGCTCAGCCTGAAGTTCCGCCTCGGCCTCTTCGAACGGCCCTACAGCACAGGCGAGTTCCCTGCCCCACAGCAGGGCAGGGAGCTGAGCACCGCCCTCGCCCGAGCCGCGGTCACCCTCCTCCACAACGACGGCGACGCCCTGCCCATCCCGGCGACCGTCTCCCGCATCGCGGTCATCGGCCCCCAATCAGCCACGTCCGCCCACCAGTTGGGCGACTACACGGCACCACAGAACTCCGGTGTCAGCGTCCTCGAAGGCCTACGGCAACTCGCCCCGCCCGGCACCCACATCCGCCACGCCCCCGGCTGCGCCCTCACCGGCGACGACCTCTCCGGCATCCCCGAGGCGGTCGCAGCAGCAGCCGCCTCCGACCTCGCCGTCCTGGTCCTGGGCGGCAGCAGCGCCCGTACCCCCGACACGGACTTCGACGCCAACGGGGCGGCACGGAACGCCGTTTCGGAGATGACCTGCGGCGAGGGCGTCGACCTCGCGGGCCTGAGCCTCGGCCGGGCGCAGCACGCCCTCCTCGACGCGGTCACCGCCACCGGCACACCCACCGCGCTCGTCCTGATCCAGGGCCGCCCGCATGTCGTACCCGAACGGGCCGGCGCGCTGCTCACCGCCTGGTACCCCGGGCCGTGGGGCGGCGAGGCCATCGCCGAGGTACTGCTCGGCAGGGCCGAACCGACCGGGCGCCTGCCCGTCTCCGTGCCCCGCTCTGTGGCCCAACTCCCCGTCTACTACAACCACAAGGACACCGAGTACGGCGGCTACGTGGACGCCGACGCCGAGCCGCTCTACTCCTTCGGCCACGGGCTGTCGTACACGAGCTTCGCGTACGGTCCGCCGCGCGTCACGGGGAACGTGATCGAGGTCGAGGTCACCAACACCGGGAAGCGGAGCGGTCGTTCGGTCGTCCAGGTGTACGTCCGCCGACTGTTCACCCGGGTCTGGCCGCGCACGCTCGAACTGCATGCCTTCCAGGGCGTCGAGTTGGCCCCGGGGGAACGTCGTAGGGTCGAGATCCCCTTCGGCACCGACCAGTTGGAGCAGGTCGGTGCCGTGGAGATCCGTGTGGCGGAGTCCGCTCGGGCCGCGCTGGGCGTCGAACCCGTCGTCGTAACGCTCGGAGCTTGACGGCTCAGAGTTTGACGGCTCCGGCCGAAACGCCCTTGTAGAACCAGCGTTGGGTGATGACGAACAGGATCAGTACCGGGACCACGGAGATCACCGAACCGGCCATCACCACCCGCTGGTCGTAGCCGAACGACGAACTCTGCAGTCGGGACAGGCCCAGCGTCAGCGTCATGTGGTCCTCGGAGCGCAGCACGATCAGCGGCCAGAGGAAGTCGTCCCAGGCGCTGATGAACGTGTTGATGGTGACCACCATGATCGCGCCCCACGCGGACGGGAGGTAGAGGTAGCGGAAGCGCTGCCACTCGCTCGCGCCGTCGAGCATCCCCGAGTCCTCGATCTCGCGCGGGACGGCCAGGAACGCGCCGCGCATCAGCAGGACGTTGATGGCGCCGACGAACCCCGGCAGCCATACGCCCGCCAGGTTGTCGACCAGGCCCAGGTCGCGGATGCTCAGGAACAGCGACACCATGATCGACTCGAAGGGGAACATCATGGAGGCGACGAGGAGGATCCAGACCGCTCTGCGGCCCTTCCAGGCGGGCTTGGAGAGCATGTAGCCGGCCGTCGTGGAGAACAGCAACTGGCTTGCCACCGACAGGAGTACGACGATCAGGCTGTTCCTGATGTACGTGGTCACCGGGACCTGGCTGAAGACCTCGCGGTACGCGCGCAGGGTCGGGTGGTGCGGCAGCAGGGAGGCGTTCGCGCCGAAGACGTCCTCGCCGGTGCCCTTCAGCGAGGCCAGGAACTGCCAGATGAGGGGGCCGACCGTGAGGCCCAGGACCAGGAGCAACAGCAGGTAGCGGACGAGGAGTTCGCGGGGGCGGCCGTAGTCACGCCAACGGGGCGTCAGGCGGCGGGACTTGGGCCGCACTGCGGTCGTCGTCATGACTCGTCCTCCTTCGTCAGGCGCTGCGCCAGCAGGGTCAGGCCCAGGGTCAGGACGAACAGCGCCACGCTCACCGCCGAGCCGTAACCGGCGTTTCCGGTGATCGGGTCCAGGCCGACGTCCCGGATGTAGAAGGGCAGCGTGCGGTCGGCGCCGCCGGGGCCGCCGGTGGAGCTGCCGAGCATGTAGATCTCGGTGAACACGCGCAGCGAACCGATGCCGGTGAGGGTGCCGACCAGCATCATCGCCTGCCGTACGCCGGGCACGGTGATGTGCCAGAAGCGGCGGGCGGCACCGGCGCCGTCCATGGAGGCGGCCTCGTGCAGTTCTTTTGGAACGTTCCCGAGGGCGGCCAGGTAGAAGACCATGTACCAGCCGAGGCCCTTCCACAGGGTGAGGCCCATCGCCGAGAGCAGGATCAGCCAGGAGTCGGAGAGGAAGGGGATCGCCGACCGGATCAAGTGGGCTTTCTCCAGCCAGGTGTTGACCAGTCCGTCGTCCGCGAGCAGCCACTGCCAGCTCAGGCCGACGACCACGCTGGAGGCGAGCACCGGCGTGTAGAAGGCCGAACGGAAGAAGCCGATGCCGGGGAGGTTCTTCTCCACCAGGACGGCCAGCAGGAGGGGCAGCAGCACCATCAGGGGGACGACGATCACCGCGTACAGGACGCTGTTGCGGGTCGCCAGCCAGAAGTCCGAATCGCCCAGCATGCGGGTGTAGTTGGAGAGCCCGACGAAGCTCGCGGCGCCGCCCAGCGGCTTGGCGTTCGTGAACGACAGCAGCATGGTGTTGAGGAACGGGAACACCCCGAACACCGCCGCGCAGACGATCGCGGGCGCGGTCCACAGCCAGGGCAGCCACCAACGGCGGTACAGGGCCGCCCCGTTGGCGCCGGGGGCGGGGCCGGGGAGGACGGCGCGGGCGAGTCGGCGTATGCGGGACGGGCCCGTGCCCGGTGCGGAGCCGACGGCCTCCGCACCGGGCACGGACACCGGCTTCGCGGTCTGCGTCGCCACCATCAACCAGCCTGCTTCAGCAGCTCGTTCGCCTTGGCCTGCGCGTCCTTGACGGCCTGCGCGGCGCTCTTCTTGCCCTGCATGGCCAGCTGCACCTGGGACACGATCGCGTTCTGCACGGCCGGCGAGAGGTTCGTCTGGTAGGCCGTCGTCGTCTTGAGCTGGTCGGCGACGAGCTTGCGGGCCTGCGCGAACTGGTCGCTGCCGCTGACCTTCTGGAAGAACGGGTCGTTGAGCGAGGTGGTCGTGGTCGGGAAGATCACCACGTCCGGGTCCTTGGCCCAGGCCGTCTGGTTCTCGGCGTTGGTGAGGTATTCCGCGAACGCCAGTGCCACGGGGGCGTGTTTGCTGGTCGCGGCGACCGAGATGTACTGCGGGGCGCCGGTGGTGTGCCCGAGCGCGTCGAAGGGCTGCTGTCCGACCGCCGTCCTGGCGTAGATCGAGGGGCTGTTCTGCTTCACGAACCGCACATAGCTCGGGTTGGTCGAGCCGTAGGCGACCTTGCCCTGCGTGTACGGCGTGGACGGGTCGTTGCTGGAGGACAGCGAGTCCTTCGGCATCGCGCCCTCCTTGTACAGCTTCGCCATCCAGGCGACCCACTGGGTGGTGCGCGGATCGTCGGCGAACACGGCCGACTTGCCGTCGCCGGAAAGGGTCTTGATGTTCATCTGGTCGAAGTCGGCCGGGATGCGCCAGATCGGATTGGCCATCGTCGCGTAGTACTTGCCCTTGGCCGACTTGGCGATCTTCTCGTAGTCGGCGAACAGCCCGAAGATCGTCGTCGGCGGCTTCGCGGGGTCGATCCCGGCCTTCTTCAGCAGGTCGGTGTTGTACGTCAGGACGATGCCGCCGGTGTACCAGGGGAGCACGGTGTGCAGTGAGGCGCCCGAGGCGTCCTTGAAGGTGCTGGACTTCCAGAACGCGGGGACGAACGGCTTGCCGGCCGAGGGGTCCTTGACGCCCAGGTTGAGCAGATAGCCCGCCTTCGTAAGTGCCGTCGCCGTCTCGGAGTTGAGGTTGATGACGTCCGGCAGCGTGCAGGCCTGGGCGTCGGCCACGTTGCGCTGGGTGAAGGTGCTGTCGCCCGGGTCGTCGATCCACTTGACCGACGTATCGGGGTGCGCCTTCTCGAAGGACTTGATGACCCCGTTGAAGAAACTCCCGAAGTCCTTCTTCAAGTTGGTGGTCTGGAAGGTGATGTTGCCCTTCACCTCACCGGTGAGCTTCCCGGACCCCACGTTGCCCTTGTCGACCTTGCAGCCGCCCGCGGTGGAGTCGCTGTCGCCCGAACTGCCGGACAGCCCGCAGCCGGCGGCCGTCAGGGTCAGGACGATGATCCCCACCATCGATCCGGTCAGTCTTCCTGTGCGCATCGCTGCCCTCCTGAGCATCAGCCAACAGCTGGTTCAATTAACCAACTTCGACTCCGATTGATGAAAAGGTGGACCAGAATTCATCGGAGGTCAATGGGTTCTCATGTTGCTTTTAGGTTCCGGGAGTGATCAGTGCCGGTGCTCGTGGTCCGGGTGCGCCGGGTCGCCGGGGTGCTCATGACCCACGGCATACACGACTCCGACCTTGGCCTGGTCCAACCAGCCGAAGAAGGCGCGCCGCCCCGCGGCCCGCCGCAACTCCCGCGCGACACCCTCACGGGCCTGCCCGTACGGCAGGAAGTCCTCCGATGTCGTCCCGCCGAACGGGTTGACACCACGCCGTAGCGCCTCCGCGGTGAGGAAGCGGTCCCGGTTGCGGTCGTAGTAGTCCCGTACGGCGTCCTCCGCGACCTCCTGCTCGCCCTCCAGCTCGGCCAGCAGCAGCCGGGCGGCCGGGGAGTGCGCGAGCGCCGCCGCGACGATACTGCCGAGATCCGCTACGTCGGTCTCGGCGACGGCGAGCACCCGATCCGGCGACACCTCCGCCGGGGGCTTCAACCCCCGTTCCCCACACGCCCGTTGAGCCAGTTCGTCGATGACCACCACCTGGGTCGCCCAACGCCGTCGCTGCCGCTCGGCCCGCGCGAGCGCCTCGGGCCGGGTGCTCTCCCGATCCCGGGCGGGTACGGCCGCCAGCAGCGCGTCCACCCGTTTCTTGCCGATGGCCGCACCCCGCACCACGGCCGCGTGCTCCGTCACGGCGTCACCTCCAGCGCCACGGCCTCCGTGTAGGCGACACAGCCGTGCCAGGCGACCTTCGCGAGCAGCCAGTACGACCCCGGCGGCACCGCGGAGCCGTCCACCTCGATGAGGCACTCTTGTTCCGCGCCTCCGGCCACCGTGAACCCCTGGCAACCCGGCTCGACACCAGCCCAGGTGCCCCACGAGGAGACGGCCCAGAGGGTGCCGTTGATGGGCCCACGGGTGGTGTTGCGGACGGTCACCGGAACCTGGACCCGCTCACCCACCCGCACGCTGATCCGTTCAACTCCCAGCCCGGACGCGAGCGTTGGACCGTGCTGCCCGCCCGCCACATCCAGCGCCACGACGTCCTCGTACGTCTGCCCGCCGTACGACAACCGGGCCGCGAGCCAGTGCCGGCCGGGTTCCGGTTCCGGCGGTGGTGTCACGGTCACCTCGGCCATCGTGAACCCGCCCGGGCCCAGCGCGTACGGGAGTTCGGCGGGCTCGGCGGTCCAGCCGGGCGGGACCTCGACACTCACCGTGCCCGACACCGGCGCGTCGGTGAGTTCCGAGCCGACCCGGACGGTCGCGGTGACGGGTCCTGACACGGTGAGCGTGCCGGGGGAGAGGTACACGGACACCGGTATGTTCCCGCGGGGCGCGGGGCCGGAGTTGTGGAGCCAGTAGCGGGTGTGGACGGGCTGCGCGGGCTCATGTGCCGCTGTTCCGGGGCCGGTTGAGGAGTCGGTGCCTTCTTCGGGCGTGGCCAGTACCGTGGCGACCTCGAATCCGGTCAGGTCTAGGGCGAGCCCGCCGTCCCGCTCCGGTGCCAACTGCTCGCCGGGCGCCTCCAGTACGTCGGCGCGGGCGCCCTCGGCCCAGTCGCGCGGCCCGCGTATCCGGGCCCGCACCGGCCGCCCGTTCACCTCGTGCATCCGTACGACGACACCTCGCCCCGGGTCGACCGGCACCGTGCCGCCCCGGGCCAGCGGCGAGCCGAGCGGCTTGAGGGCGTCGAGGACGACCTCGCCCGCCGGTTCCAGGGCGAACAGGGCAAACTTCCTTGGCAGGGTGCCCTGTTGGGCGGAGGTCCGCAGGCGGGCCGTCAGCGGGTGGTTGAACTCGTGTCCGGCCTGCGGGAGTCGCGCCTCCCGCCAGTCACCGGCGCTCCCGACCACCGCGTACTCGAACTCGTGGGTCCAGCGCTGGAGTTGGAAGGCGGAGCCGTCCGGTGCCGTGCGGCGGGGCGGGTCGACCCAGATGCCGGAGGGCCAGCCGGTGCAGGAGCGCATGAGGGACATGTAGAGGTCGCCGGAGGAGGTGACGACACAGCCGGGCGTGCCCCGGTTCAGGACGGCGAAGCTGCGGCCGTCCCACGCGTCACCCGGCGGCAGGGCCTCGCAGCCGCCCGCCGCCGTGGCCGTGAGGACCGCGTCGTTGAGGTCGGCGATCAGCGCGTCCACGGCCTTGGCGTCGTCCTCGGGGCGGGCGCCGGCCACCACGAGCAGCGGCAGCCGTTCGAGGTCGCGCAGGTCGGCGCCGGGGACCCATTCCTCGCGTAGCCCGGCACGCGGCGCGACCCACACCGTCGCCACGCCCCGCTCGGCCAGTTGCCGGCGCAGCTCGCGTCCGGCGGCCGGATCCCAGCCGAGGGCCTCGGCGACCACGGAGTTGCGCTCGGGCGCACCCACGGCGATCCGGAAGTCCGGGAGATTGGAGTCGACTTCGAGGTCGCCGTAGCGCGGGCCGCCGGCGATCGTCGAGGTCGCGGTGACCCCGGCGCGGACCAGCGCAGCCGCGAGCGGGGCACCGAGTTCACCGGCCTCGTCCCAGTCGACGTAGACGAGTTCGGCGACACCGATCGACCGGTGCCCCAGCAGCCGCCCCGACTCGTCCCGCACCGCGACCCGCGCGGTGGACCCCAGCCCGAACCAGGTGTTGGCCGGGTTGTCGAGCGTCCACGGGAACTGCTCGCTGTCCACCTCCACGAACCCGAACCCGCGCCCGATCACCGCGTCCGCCACCTCGTGCACCGGCAGTCCGCCGGTCACGTCGGACGGCCAGCGCACCCGGATCAGCCGGTCGGCGCCGTCGTACCCGTCGACGGTGGTCGTCACATCGAGTCGCGGGACTCCCGCCCACAGCGTCAGCCGTTGGGTGTACCGGAACAGTCCGAGGTCGGCGGTGACGGTGATGCGTGAACCGGCGGGGGAGTGCTGGACATCGATGTCGGCGGTGACGTCCCGGCTGCGTGCGGCGGTGGTCCCGGTCGGCGTGAGATGCCACGGCCCCTCGCCGAAGCGCGGGTGCCGCGCGTACTCCTCCTGTACGACGAGTTCGTTGCCGATGTCACCGGCGCGCAGCAACTCCCGGCTGTCCTCGGCGAGTTCGCGCAGGGAACTCACGCCGCCACCTCGCGCGGGGTCGACCGTCAGCTCGTAGAACTCGTTGCGGATGGTGAGGCCATCGCCGCTCGTCCACTCGGGTACCGAACCCTCCGCGAGCGGGAGGGCCTTGAGGCCCATACCGGGCACGTCCGGTACGACGACGCGGAGTCGGTCGCCCTCGCGTACGGCGGGCAGGGGCAGGCCGGTGTCGTCCAGCGGGACGCGGCCCGGGTCGGCGACCGTCAGGACGTCCCGGCGCTCCCAGGTCGCCGCGTTGAACACGACCAAGTCATTTGTCGCACCCGGGAGTTGGGCGACCTTCCCCGCGATGGCCTCCGTCGCGTCGGCGTGCACCGCCTCCGCCAGGTCGTACAGCTCGCGCCAGCCGGTCATCAGGTCGATGTACACCTGGTCCGACTCGGAGCCGGTGATGGCGTCGTGGTGGGCGCCGTAGATGAGCTGTCGCCAGGCCTTGTCCAACGCCGCGTCGGGGTAGGGGTGTTGGGCGACGAGGGAGGCGAGGGTCGCCCAGGCCTCGGCGTCGGCGAGGAGTGTCTCGCCGTAGCGCTGGGCCTGCTTGGTGTCGATGTAGGAGACGTCCTTGCCGGTGTAGATCGGGTTCATGTCCCGGGTCTGCGGGGACGCCTTGCGGCCCTCCTCGTCCAACTGGGCGCGGACGGCGGCGAAGAAGTCCCGAGGGATCGCGCTGACGAAGCGCGGCCAGACGTAACGGGCGTTCCAGTCGCGGTGGATGTCCATCACCCAGCGGCACGGCGGCGCGTAGTCACCGCCGACCGGGAGCAGCACGTTGCGGGTGAGCGCGACCTTCTTCAGCCCCTTGAAGAGTTTGAGTGCAGCCGCTTCGGCCTCGGGGAGTGTGGGGGCGTTGTCGATCGCCCAGCCCGCGCCGTAGTGGTTGACCATGTAGGCCGTGAGCAGCCCGCGCCCGGACGGGGCGATCCAGCTGAACTCGGCCGGGAACTGCATGCGTTGGGGGTCGCGGGGCTCCTCGCCGAACACGGACAGCGTCGGCCCCCACTGGTGGAACGGGCCGCGCGCCCACGAGCTGGAGGTGACTCCGGCGTCCGCCATCAGCCCCGGGAACTGCGGATCGTGCCCGAACGCGTCCAACTGCCAGGCGGTTTCAGGGGTGGCGCCCAGGATGCCGCGCTGGAAGCCGTCCCCGTACAGGGCGTTGCGTACGGTCGCCTCGGCGCCGGTGAGGTTGGTGTTGGGCTCGTTGTAGGTGCCGCCCATGATCTCGACCCGGCGGGTGCGGATCAACTCCCGTAGAAAAGCCCGTTCTTCGGGGAAGGCGTCCCAGTACGGCTTGAGGTAGTCGACCTCGGCCAGCACGAAGGTGTACGCGGGGTCGCGGCGGGCCAGGTCGCAGTGGGCCCGGACCAGGCTCATGCCGGACTGGCCGCGGGAGTCGAAGGTGCGGGCCGGGAGGCCGGTCGTGGCCGGGTCGTCTGCCACGTCCCAGGTCTCGGTGTAGGCGCCCTGTGTGTTCCACCAGACGGGGTCGTAGTGGAAGTGGCTGACCATGAACATGGTCCAGCCGGGCTCGGCGGCCGTGAACTCGGCGCTGCACGTGGCCAGTTGGTCGTCGTCGGCCGCCGTCACCTCGATCGTGCACCGCTCGCCGGGCGCGAGGTCTGTAGTCACGGGTATCTCGGCGCGCGCGGTGCCGTCCTCGCCCACGACCGTCTCCGCGGTGCCGTGCAGGCCGGGGCCCTCGACCGTGAGGCGGACCGGCCGGCCGGGGACATGGGCCAGCTCGACGGCCACCACCTGGAGCGGATGCTCGGCGGTGCCGACGAACAACTCGGTCGACAGAGCAGCGGTGACGCGCATGGGTCTCCTACCAGAGGCTCGGCGGAGCGCCCATCCTGACACCGCGAAGATGATTCAAACAACCATCCCCGCGTAACTTCGGTGGTTCATCCATGCAGACTCGGCCGAGATCACGGCCGGTCCGGGTTCAGATCACCGGCCCCTGCGGGACTTCACCGTGTGCTCCCCGGCGATGTGGTCGGTGAGGGCCAGCGAGGCGCTCGCGCGCTGGTAGGAGAGCTGCGCGATACGGACGTAGAGACAGTCGATGAGGACCAGCACCGAGTGGCGGGCGCCGATGATGCCGGTGGGGAAACTGGTCGCCGAGGACGAGGAGATGAGCCGGATGTCGGCGGCGCGGGCCAGCGGTGAGCGCGGGTCGGAGGTGAGGGCGATGGTGGTGGCGCCGCGTTCCTTGGCCAGTTCGAACGGTTCGATGGTCTCGCGCGTCGAACCGGAGTGGGAGATGCCGATGGCCACGTCCGCCGGGGTGAGCAGGGCCGCGGAGGTGGCGGCGGCGTGCACCTCGGTCCAGCCGCGCACCGCGCAGCCGATGCGGAACAGCCGGGTCTCGGTCTCCTGGGCGATCGCCCCGCTGCCGCCGGTGCCGTAGACGTCGATGCGCCGGGCGCGGGCCGCGGCCGTGGCCGCGCGCTCCACCGCGTCGAGGTCGATCCGGTCGATCGTCTGCTGCACCGCGCGGAGGTCCGCGCTGCCCACGACCTGCACGACCCGCTCCAGATCGTCGTCCGGGGAGATGTCCGGGCCGATCTCGGCGGTACCCCAGTCGGAGACCTCGCCGCGACCGCGCTCCTGGGCCAGTTCGATCAGCAGATGCTGGTAGGAGTCGAGGCCGACCGCCCGGCAGAACCGGGTCACCGTGGCCTGCGAAGTGCCGGTGCGGCGACCCAGCTCGGCGGCCGAACAGTGGGTGACGGCGGCCGGATCCTCCAGGATCAGCTCGCCGACCTTCCTCAGTGAGCCGGCCAGTCGGGGCAGCTCGGTGCGGATGAGGGTGGTGACGTCGGTCGGGGGCATGGGGAGAAGGTATCAGCCACCTCACAGGCCATCGATTGAATACCAGGACCGTGTGTGATTTATTGATTCATTGATCTAGGAAGAACAGGTGGTTTGATCCACCGGTGGGGAGAATCGCGTGTCCGCCGAGTCCGTAAGCGCCGAGATCTTCGCGCGCGAGAGCCTGGCCGTCCTCCAGCACATCACCGAATCCAGCCGGGACACCGTGTCCAGAGCCGCCGAACTGATCGCGGAGTGCGTCCGCACGGACGGCGTCATCCAGGCCTTCGGCACCGGCCACTCCCAGGCCATGGTCCTCGAACTCGCGGGCAGAGCCGGAGGATTGGTGCCCACCAACCGCCTGAGCATCGCCGACCTAGTCCTCTACGGCGGCGACGCCCCCAGCGTCCTCGACGACCCGCTGCTGGAGCGCCAGGCAGGGGTCGCCGAGCGCCTCTACGACCTCGCGGCGCCCCGCCCCGAGGATCTCTTCGTGATCATCTCCAACTCCGGTGTGAACAAGGTGATCGTGGAGATGGCCCTGCGGGTGAAGGAACGCGGCCACCGCCTTCTGGCCATCACCTCGCTCGCCCACACCCGCGCGGTCCCGGCCGGTCACCCGAGCGGCAAGAAGCTCGCCGACCTCGCCGACGTCGTCCTCGACAACGCGGCCCCGCGCGGCGACGCCCTCCTCGAACTCCCCACGGGCGGCGCCGTCTGCGCCCTGTCCACGCTCACCGGCGCGATGCTCGTCCAGCTGTCGGTCGCGGAGGCGGCGGCCCGGCTGCTCGCCTCGGGGGAGCGCCCGCCGGTGTACGTCTCGGCCAATGTGCCCGGCGGCTTCGAGGGCAACCTGGAGCTGGAGAAGCGGTACGAGGGGCGAATTCGGCGTACCGCGAGCTGAGTTGAGACCCTGTGGACGAGCGGCCGGAGCCCCCGGAACAGGGCCACGGCCGCTCGTCGTCGTCACGTCCCCCGTCAACGAGCGAGAGTCAGACGGGAATTGCTGGAATCACCGAGTGATGCTAGACGCGGTGAATGCTTCATTCAATGGGGGTCAGCCGGTACTCGGGCACTACTCGGCCGCCACTCGGTCGGTATTCAGCCCGTGCGGAGCACCGCAGGGCCCTCTTCCGCGATGCGGTCGACCACGGTCGACGGCAGGCCCGCGTCGGTCACGACGGTGTCGAGCCGGTCGAGCGTGGTCACGTTGAACCGCTCCACCGTGCCCCACTTCGTACTGTCGGCGAGCAGCGCGACCGAGCCGGCCGCCGCCATCACCGCCTGCTTGAGCAGCACCTTGTCCATCGAGAAACTCGTGATGCCGTGGGCCAGGTCCCAGGACCCGGCGCTCAGGAAGGCGAGGTCGAGATTGAGCGCGCCGACCGTCCTGGCGGCGAGGGGCCCGCTGCTCGAACCGCTCGACACGTCGACCTCGCCGCCGGTGTGGACCGTGTGCACGGAGGGCAGTTCGCACAGGGCGAGCACGGCGTGGAAGTCGTTGGTGACGACGGTGAGGTCCTTGCGGCCGACCAGGAACGGCACGACCGACTGACAGGTCGTCCCCGCGTCGAGGAACACGACCATGCCGTCCTCGACGAGCTCCGCGGCCCGCCCGGCGATGGCCTGCTTACGGGGCATCTCCAGCGCCGCGCGTGAGGCCCGCTCGCGGGGCGGCACATGGCCCGTCCAGTCCGCGAGCCGCACCCCGCCCTGCACGGAGACCACCTGGCCGCTCTTCTCCAGCGCGGTGATGTCCCGGCGCACCGTCATGTGCGAGACGTTCAGCGCCGCGGTCAGGTCGTGGATGCTCAGCACCCCGCTGCCCCTCAGCAGGCGCAGCAGCTCCTGATGGCGTTGCTCGGGGATCAGGGGTGCCCTGCTCAATGCGTCTCCTCGAAGCCTGGGTGCCGTGACGGCGGATCGGGGTCAGCCTAACTTCGTGTGACAGGGGGCGTGACAACGTGTGAATTCATGTTCTAACGTGTGCTCCCATGGTAACAAAGTTTAACGCCCTGGAATCAATCACCGGTACGGGCGCGCTGCTCATCGTCCGCCTGGAGAGCGCCGAGGAAGCCCTCGCCGTCTCGGAAGCGGCGATCGAGGGCGGCATCCGGGCCCTGGAGATCACCCTCTCCGTGCCCGGAGCGCTGGACGTCATCAACAAGCTCTCCGAGCGCTACGGCGACGACGGCATCCTCGTCGGCGCCGGCACGGTCCTGGACGAGCACTCCGCGTACGAATGCCTCTCGGCCGGCGCCCGCCTCCTGGTCAGCCCCAACCTCAACCCCGCGATGCTGACCACCGCCAACCGCTACCAGGCCGTCACGGTCAGCGGCGCCTACACCCCGACCGAGATCGTCGACACCATGCAGGCCGGCGCCGACATCGTGAAGCTCTTCCCCGCCGAGTTCGTCGGCCCGGCCTACGTCCGCACGGTCCGCGCCCCGCTCCCGCAGGCCCCGCTCATGCCCGCGGGCGGCGTCACCGCCGACAACGTCAAGGAATGGTTCGACGCCGGTGTCGTCGCGGTCGGCGTCGGCAGCTTCGTGACCAAGGCCGCCCGCGCGGACGGCAATTACCGCCATGTCACGGATGCCGCTACGGCGATGCTGCGCGCCATCGAGGGAGCGCGGGCGTAACTCCCGCTTCCCGTACGGCATTTCCCGCACCGCTCATCCCCACCCCCCGTCCTCGCACCTCACGTCCCCAACACCCGCACGGTGGTTCACCGAGGAGCTCTCCATGGCTCAGCAGTCCCTCACCCCCGAATCCCTCGACCTGGGCGACATCGCCCGCCGGGCCTCGATCCGTATCCGCTGGGTCCTGGTCGCCCTCCTGGTGATCGGCGGGGTCGTCAACTACCTCGACCGCGCCACTCTGAGCGTCGCCAACACCACCATCGCCGGTGAATTCGGCCTCAACGCAACGGAGATGGGCCTGCTGCTCGCCGCCTTCTCCTGGCCGTACGCCATCGCCAACCTCCCCGCCGGCTACCTCGTCGACCGCTTCGGACCCAAGCGGATGTACGCCTGGGCGGCCGGACTCTGGTCCCTGATGACGATGGTCACGGCCGCCGCACACTCCTTCGGCCTGCTGTACGGGGCCCGGGTCGCCCTCGGGGTCGCCGAGTCCCCGTTCTTCACGGCCAGCCTCAAGGTCAACGAGCGGTGGTTCAACAAGGACGAGCGCGCCCTGCCGATCTCCATCGTCAACACCGGCTCGCAGATCGCCAACGCCATCGCCCCGCCGATCCTCACCGGACTGCTGCTGACGTTCGGATGGCGCGGCATGTTCGTCGCCGTGGGCGCCCTCGGCATCCTCGTCATGCTGGTGTGGCTGCGCGTGTACCGGGACCCCACCCTGCGCGAGCAGGCCATCATCCGGGGCGAGGAGTTGGCTCAGGCCCGCGCGAACGAGCAGGCCAAGCCCGCGAGTTGGGGCGCGCTGTTCCGGCAGCGCAACACCTACTTCATGATCCTCGGCGCCTTCGGCATCTTCTACACGGTGTGGGTCTACCTGACCTGGCTGCCCAGCTACCTCCAGACCTCCCGCGGCCTCAGCCTCTCGCAGACCGGCTGGCTGTCCTCACTGCCCTACCTCTGCGGCATCGTCGGCGTCCTCTTGGGCGGCTGGCTCTCCGGGCGGCTGATCCGCCGGGGCCACTCCGCGGTCGTCTCCCGCAAGGTCCCCATCGTCGGCGGCGCCGTGCTGGCGGCGGCTGCGGTCCTCCCTGTGGCGTACGTCCACAGCACACCGGTCGCGCTCACCCTGCTGTCCCTCGGCTACTTCGCCGCCCAGGTCCCGATGGGCTGCCTGTGGACGCTGGCCTCCGACATCGCCGAGTCCCACCAGGTGGCCTCGCTTGGAGCGATCCAAAACTTCGGCGGCTTCCTCGGCGCCGCGATGGCCCCCATCGTCACCGGTGCCATCCTGGACGCGACGGGCAACAACTACACGTACGTCTTCCTCGTCGGCGGGGCACTCCTGCTGCTCGGCGGCCTGTCGTACCTCTTCTTCGTGAAGGAACGCCGCGCATGACCACCGCTCCACGGGTCTACTTCGTGATCGGCCCCGCCGGGTCGGGCAAGACCGGCGTGGCCCGGCTGATCGCCGAGTCGAGCGGTGCCGCCTATATCGACAAGGACACCGCCTGCACCCGTCTCACCGAGGCGCTCCTCGAACTCGCCGGCACGGACCGTAACGAGCGGGACCTCAACCCGTACTACCAGTCCGTGGTGATGGACCTCGAATACGCGACGATCCTCGACCTGGCCGCCGACAATCTGCGGCTGGGGCGCCCGGTCGTCCTGGACGCGCCGTTCGGCCGCTACTTCCAACAGCCGGACTATCTCGCCGAGGTGACATACCGTCACAACTGGCCGTCCGACGTCGAGTTGGTCGTAGTCCAGGTCCAGGTCGACAGGGACACCGCCCGCGAACGCGTCCGCGCCCGGGGCTGCGCCCGGGACCGGTCCAAGCTCGCCGACTGGGACACGTTCTGGAAGACGGCCGAGGCGAACGAGTGCCAATGGGCGGACGGCCGGCGGCTGGTGTTCGACAACCGGTCCGACGGTGTCACGGCGGACGCGGTCGCCCGTGCCCTGGAGAGCCTGTCCTGACCGTCTGCGTCATGGCTCAGTCGCGCCGCGCCACCAGCCGATAGGCGTTCGACACCCCCAGCCGGTGCGACAGCCGCTTCACCACGAACCGGTCCAGGAACGTTCCAAGGAGCAGCACCGGTATCCCCGCGATCAGCACCGCCGCGCGCCCCGTACGGGCCAGTCCGGTCGGGGGTTTCGGCAGCCACGGCAGGTTGTCGCGGGGCGCGGCCGTGTCCAGGGCCAGCCAGGTGCCGGCCAGGAGATCGACCGGGTCGTGGGGCTCCGCGTGCTGTTCCGCCACGACGGTGAAGCCCAGGTCGGTGAGTCGGCGGCGCAGGTTCTCGACCGGGATGAAGTGCAGGTGCTGCGGCTGGAGCCACGGCAGCCACCAGCGGCCCAGCAGACGGGAGTAGCGGCTGTCGGGGTCCGGGACCTCGATCAGGAGGTGACCGCCGGGGCGTACGGCCTGGTGGGCCGCCGCCAGTTCGCGCTCGGGCTCCGTGCTGTGCTCCAGGTAGTGGAACATGCTGACCACGTCGTAGTGGCCCGAGAGACCCGGGGCCAACTCGGGGAAGCTGCCGCGATATCCGCGCTCCACCCGCCCCGCCTGCTCGGCGAGTTCGGCACCGTCGGTGAAGTCGAGGCCGTCGAAGGTGGTGTCGGGGTACACCGTGCGGGCCGACTCGCAGAAGTGACCGTGGCCCGTCCCGACGTCCAGCCAGTTCTTGGGGGTTGGCGAGTGCGGGAGGAGTGACTCCGCGCGCTGCTCGTACATCTTTGTGCGGGCCGCGAACGTGTTGCCCAACTGCTTCTCGCCCAGGCCGTCGTAGAAGTCCCTGTAGTAGAACTCCAGCCCGGCCGGGCTGAGCCGGGGGTTCTGGAAGGTGTGCCGGCAGTCCTCGCAGCGGTCCAGGACGAACGTCCCGGGCTTGTGCTGGATCAGGTCCTTCGTGCGCAGCCGGGTCCGCAGCCGGGACGAGTCGCACCAGGGGCAGGTCTCGCGCCGGGGTTCGAAGAAGCGGTCCAGGCCCTCCGCCAAGTCGGCCTGGTAGGTGGGCCGTAGGGCCGCCACCTGGTCGTTGCGGCTCGGGGGCTTGGGATCGTCCTCGTTGCTCACGGGGTCTCCTTCGGGGGCGCGCCGGTGGCCAGTTGCTCCAGGTGGGTCGCCGCCGCGCGGGGCCCTCCGGCCGCGCGGAACGCCGTACGGATGCGGCCGGCCGCGGCGCGGTGGTCGGGTTCGTGGAGTACGGCGTCGATCGCCGCGCCCAGCTTGGGGGCGGTGACCCGGCCGAAGCGGACGCGGATGCCCGCACCCGCGCCGGTGACCTGCCCGGCGATCACCGGCTGGTCGTCGCGGATCGGTGCCACGACGAGGGGGACGCCGTGCCACAGCGCCTCGCAGACCGTGTTGTGCCCGGCGTGGGAGACGACCGCGTCCGCCCGTTCGAGGAGCGGGAGTTGGGGGATGGAGGGCAGGACCAGGAGGTCCTTGTCCTCTTCGCTGGACCGGTCCAATGCGCCGCCCGGGTCGGCGATCACCGCCTGGACGCGGTCCGTTCGCGCCCGCAGTGCCGTGACGCACTCGGTGAGGAAGCGGGCGCCCACATCGGTGTTGGCGGTGCCGAGGCTGACCAGGACCAGGGAGCGGGACCGGTCCAGCCAGTCCCAGGGGAAGTCCGGCGCGGCCGGGCGGGGCGCGATCGACGGGCCGACCCAGCGGATCTGTTCGCCCTGCCGTGCTTCGGGGCCGACGAGTTCCGGGGTGCTGAACGCGAGCACCAGATGCGGCGAGAAACGGGGGTCGCCGGTGCCGGACGGGTCGCCGAGGTCGGTGCGGAGCCGGTGCAGCAACTCGTCCAGCCAGAGGCCGACTTTGGGGATGCCCGCGAACACGTCGGTGAACTCTGCCGAGGTGGTGGCCGAGGTCGCCCACGGCACCCCAAGACGTTCCGCCACCAGGCCGCCGGCCAGGGCCTGTTGGTCGGCGACAATCACATCGGGCCTGAACTCCTCGACGGCGGCGGTGACTCCGGGCGCCATCTGCTCGGCGAGCGGCGCGAGGAAGGCCTCCCACAGGAACTTCAGCGCCTCCGGTCCGCGGATGTCCGGCGGTCGTACGCCCTCGTCCATGCCCGGGACCGGTCCTGCGCACGGGAACACCCGCGCCGACTCGCCCGCGAGCCGCCGTACGAGAGCGGGGTCGGCGCAGGCCCACGCCAACTCATGGCCGCGCGCGGCGAGTTCGGCGGCCACGCCGGTCGCCGGGTTGATGTGGCCGACCAGCGGCGGTACGACGAAGAGGAAGCGGCTCACCGGACGGCCACCTCGGTCGCGCTCGCCTCCTGGATCAGGGAGAGGATGTGGCCGCCGACCGTGCCCGCCGCCTCGACCAGCACGGAGTGCTCATGGCCGGGGACGACGACGGTCCGGCAGTCGGGCAGCACGGACTCCAGCCACGGTGCGAGCAGGGCGAGGTCCGAGTCGCCGCCGTAGATGCCGAGCACGGGGCAGTGGACCGCCCCGATCTGATCCTCCGTCAACACACGGCTGGCCGGGATGTCTTGAGAGAGGGACGTCTCGCGGGCCAGGCGGGCGGCGCCCTTCGCGAGTCGGGCGGTGTTGTGGCCGCGGTTCGCGCTGATCCAGGCGATGGCGTCGTCCTCGTTGTGCGCCAGCTGGTGCAGTACACGGTCCAGGATGCCGCCGAGTTTCGGCGCCCAAGCGGTGGTCGCCGGTTCCGACTCGATGAGGGAGACGCTCGCGGCGCGCTTGGGGTGGCGGGCCGCGTAGCCGAACGCCACTGTCCCGCCATAGGAGTTGCCGACCAGGTGGACCGGGCCGGTCACCTCCAGGCGGTCGAGCAGCGCCTCCAGGTCGTCGATGTTGTCGTCGAGGGTGTAGCCGGTGGCCGGGCGACCGCTGCGGCCGTGACCGCGCAGGTCGTACATGACGACGTCGACGCCGGCCAGCGCGAACGGCGGTGCGATGGTGAAGTAGTAGCTGGCCAGGCTGTCGGTGAGCAGGCCGTGCACCAGCACCGCCGTGGCGGTCACCTGGCGACCGGCGGGCGGGCTCATTCTCTGTACGTGCAGCCGGAGTTGACCGGTGTCGACCATCGCCATCGCTCAGCCCGCCTCGGCTGCCTTGAGGCTCTGCACGACGTACTCCACGAGCCGGCCGACGGTGAGTTCGATGATCTCGTCGAACTCCATTCCGGCCAGGAACTCGGCGAAGTTGACCTTCGTGCCGTAGTGCTCCTGGAGCAGACCGGCCAGGGTGACCAGGTCGATGCTCTCCAGTTCCAGGTCGCGGTTGAAGGTCGTCGTCATGGTGATCTCGGCGTCGTCCACGCCGTACTCGTCCTCCAGGAGCGCGGTCAGCATGCCGGTGAGGTCGGCGAGGACGGCGTCCTCGGTGGTGGGGGTCATCGGTCGTACTCCTCTTCGTGCGCGGGTCCCGTCGTCCAGGCCACGACGTAGGTCCTGTCCGGCAGATTGGGGGGATTGCCGGCCGGCTCGCAGTGCACCGTGTAGGCGCGTTCCAGGCGCCCCGACACCAACAGCCGTGATCCGGAGACCACTTGGAAGACGGCGAAGTCGCGCGGCCGTCCGCGGAACCCGGTGCCCTCCGCCTTGGCGACCGCCTCCTTCGCCGCCCAGAAGCGGGCGAACCACAGCGCCTCGGACTCGCCGGTGGCGGTCAACTGGGCCCGCAGGAGCGCCAGTTCCTCCTCGCCGAGAGCGGTGGTGAGGGTGGTGGCGGGGCGTTCCACGACCTCCTCGATGTCGATCCCGGGGCCGGGACCAGGGGCGTGCGGCCGTACGATCGCGACCGCGGCCTCGGCGCGGTGGGCCAGCGAGACGTCCAGCGGGGGCAGGGTCCGGCCGTGCAGGCCGGTGACGTACGGGCGGCCCGACTCGTCGTTGTGGACCCGGATCTCGGCCGGATAGACCGGCCCCTCGCCTTGACCCCAAAGCCACTGCCGTACGGCGTCCTTCACCGCGATTCGCCCCAACAACCACTGCCTGCGCCCGCGCGGCGGATGCTCGGCGTACTGCGAACGTTCCACGCTGCTCAGGGAGTTGCGCATGATCAAATCGCGGGAGGCGAGGTCGGGCCAGCGCTCGTTCAGCAGGGTCCGGCCGCCGGGGCGGGACTCGGAGAGGGTGTTGCGCTCCGGGAAGCGCTCGACGGGCCTGGTCTGCGGGTCGTTGTCGAAGCGCCGGTCCTGCCAGCCGGTGAGGTCCGCCCACACCTCGCCGTCGACCGTGAGCTGTACGTCGGCTTCGAGCGAGGTGTCGGTGAGCGAGGTGATCCGCACCAGGCACTCCACCTCGGTGCCGGGGCGCGGATGAGGGCCGTAGAAGCGCATCTCGCGCATTCCGACCGGGAAGACGACGGTCCGTTCGGTGAGGGTCGACATGATCCAGTAGCCGAGGATCTGACCGACGTTGTCGAGCAGGGCGCCGGGGGCTGAGGGCGTGGTGATCACGCCGCGTACGTGGCGGTCGCCGATCGCGGTGAGTTCGGTGACGCCCTGGAACGCCGGGCCGTGGAACATCCAGCGCTCGTCGTAGAGATGGGACGCGGTGTGGTCGGGGGTGCGTTCGGTGCGGGGGTCCAGGCGGGGGTGCGGTGGGGGTGATGTGGCGTGGGCGGGGGCCAGTTCGACCACACCGCGGGCGTGCGGGCCGAAGGAGACGGCGAGTCGGTCGGGGGCTTGGGCGATCACCTTCACCGGCACGTCCACCGACGGTGTCGCCGTCAGCCACCGGTCGAACCTCGCGTCATGTACGGCGACCGCGCGCATGCCCGGGGCGGCCCGCTCCGCCGCCTCGATGATGTGCTGGACGATCGTGGTCGCGGGGACCACGGGCCAACGGTCCGCCACGTCCGGCCAGTTGGGGCGCTGCGGGAAGAAGCAGTGGTCCAAGAGGTAGGGCATCGACTCGGGGGAGACATGGACCGTGGTCTGCCATTCCCTTGGGGGAGTGGGGAGTTGGGGCGGGGGAACAGGGGCGGACACCCGGGGCGCGGGGACGGGTGCGGTGGCGATCGGTGCGCTACGACGGCTGCCCGCGCTGATGAGTTGGGCGGCCGTGTCCGCGGTGTCGCGCATGAGGGCGTGCAGTTCGGCGGCGGCCGGGAAGCGGTCGGTGAGTGCGTCGAGGGGGGACAGGGCGGCGAGGGTCGGTGTGTTCGCGGCGGTCGGCGTGCGTAGTTCCGCCCGCAGCTTCACCAGGGTCGGGGCGTCCAGGGACACGAGTGCGCCGTCCAGGTCGAGCCGTACCGGAGGCATCTCCCGTCGTGGCGCCGGTTTCTGGGCGGCCAGTGCCGTCGGATCCACTGTTCCGCCCGCCGCCCACAACGCGACCGCCACGCGCCGGAGTTGGGCCAGCCCGGAGCGGTGGGGCGAGTTGGCGGCCACGACCAGGTGATCGCGTCCACTGAGCGTGGCGTCGATGAGGGAGCCGAGTTGGCCCGTGCCGACCTGGACGAACGCGCGATGGCCGGCGGTGTACATGGCCTCGACGAGTTGGCGGAAGCGCACGGGTTCCAGGAGGTGGCGGATGAAGAGTTCGCGTACCGCCTTCTCGTCCCCGGGATACGGCGAGGCGGTCGTCCCCGACCACAGCGGGACCGTCGGCGGATGGAGACGGAAGCGATTCGTGGCCTCCTCGATCGGCGCGAGGTAGGGCTTCAACATCGGTGTGTGGAAGCCGGATTGGAACGGCAGGACCTGACTCAGGACACCCTGCGCGCGGAAGGACCGCACGAACTCGTCCACGGCCCTGTCCGGTCCGCACACCATCGACTGGCCCGGCGCGTTGTCGTGGGAGAGCACGATCCCGGCGTCCGGCCAGTCGGCTGCGAGCGCCGCCAGCACGCGCTCGGCCGGGGCACCGATCGCACCGAACGCGAGGCCGGGGACCGTCACCAAGTCGGGGTCGAACGACTCCATGAAGTCGCTGACCTCGTCCGCCGAGTACACCCCGGCGGCCGTCATCGCCGTCCACTCGCCGACGCTGTGTCCGGCGACCGCGTCCGGTACGACGCCCATCTTGCGCAGTGCGGCGTCCAGCAGTCGCCCGATGCCGACCACATCGAACCCGTGGCGGCCGACATCCCCTACCTGAGCGGGGGTTGCGGACCGGCTCTCGCGCAGACCGAAGTGCGCGGCCACGTCCTCGACCCGGGGCGCGAAGTCGCCCTCCAGGCCCGGGAAGACGAACGCCAGCTTGCCCGCGCCGGGCCCGATCAACGGGCTCGGCGTGAACCACACATCGCTACGGCCCTGCCACGCCCGCCCCTTGGCCACCGCCCGGCGGGCGAGTGCGAGCCGCTTGGCGTCCGGGGCGACGATGCCGAGGCGGGAACGGCCCGAGGTGGCAGGGGGGTTGCCCGCAGCCAGGAGGGCGGAGTCGTCGGCGTCCAGCAGCGCGACGAGAGCCTCGGGGCTGTCGGCGGCGAGCATCAGCACGCGTTCCGGTTCGTCGACGACCACCGCCGCCGAGCGTGCTGCGCGCGCACCGGGTGCCTCCTCCAACACCACATGCGCGTTGATGCCGCCGAAGCCGAACGCGTTGACCGCCGCCCGCCGCACCGGCTGTTCGGGAGTCGTCTCCCAGGGTGCCGCCTTCTCCAGCGGACGGAACCGGGTGGCCGCGAGCGCCGGATGCGGGTCGTCGCAGTGCAGGGTCGGCAGCAGCATCCCGTGATGCACGGCGAGGGCGGCCTTCACCAGACCGGCCACTCCGGCGGCGGGCATCGTGTGACCGATCATCGACTTCACGGAGCCGATCACCGCACGGTCGTCCGATGCCCCCGTGTCCCCGAACACCTCGGCCAGCGTGGCCAGTTCGGCCGCGTCACCGGCGGGCGTCGCCGTGCCGTGCGCCTCAAGGAGGCCGATGGAACCGGGCAGCGCGGGATCCAGCCCCGCCGCCTGCCAGGCCTGCCGTACGGCGTGGGTCTGGCCGGTCGAGTCGGGGTTGACGAGACTCGCGGCGCGGCCGTCGCTGGACACACCGGTGCCGCAGATGACGGCGTAGACGCGGTCACCGTCGCGTTCGGCGTCGGCGAGCCGCTTGAGGACGACCACTCCCGTGCCCTCGCCGATCAGGATGCCGTCGGCGCCGCGGTGGAAGGGGCGGATGCGCTGACTCGGGGAGAGCGCGCGCAGCTGGGAGAACACGCTCCACAACGTGATGTCGTGACAGTGGTGCACGCCTCCGGCGAGCATCAAGTCACACCGCCCGGCGGCGAGTTCGGTGACCGCCTGGTCGACGGCGATCAGTGAGGACGCGCAGGCCGCGTCCACCGTGTACGCCGGGCCGCGCAGGTCGAGGCGGTTGGCGACGCGGGACGCCGCGAGGTTCGGGACCAGGCCGATGACCGACTCGGGACTGTCCGGGCCGAGCCGTTCGGTGAACGCGGTGCGGATACGGTCGAGTTGGCCGGGGTCCAGGTCGGGCAGCAACTCGCCCAGGGTGCGGACGAGTTGGCCCGCCGTACGGACTCGCTGGTCGAGCCGGACCAGGCCGGGGGTGAGGTAGCCGCCCCGGCCGAGCACGACACCGACGCGCCGCCGGTCGGGCAGTCGGGACTCGCCTCCCGCGTCCGCGAGGGCCGCAGCCGCCACGTGGAGGGCGATGAGCTGGTCGGGTTCGGTGCCGGGCACCGAGTTCGGCATGATGCCGAACCGGGTGACCTCGACCTCGGCCAACGTGTCCACGAATCCGCCGCGCCGGCAGTACACCTGGTCGGCCACGGCCGGACCGCTCGCCGAGTCCGGCCGGTAGTAGTCCGCGTCCCAACGCCCGTCCGGCACCTCACTGATGGCGTCCGTGCCGCTGAGCAGATTCCGCCAGTACGCGTCGAGGTCGGCGGCACCGGGCAGCAGCACCGACATTCCCACGATGGCCACCGGCACTTGACGGTCCGTCATGTCACCAGCCCGAAGCGGTGTAGACGACGGCTCCGGCCGACTCGTCACCCCAGGCGAGCTCGCGCAGCAGGGCCGCGGTGCCCTCCTCGGGATCGATCAGCGAGATACCGCGCCGGGCGTACTCGCGCCCCAACTCCGGGGTGACCATGCCGTGGTGACCGCCGGTCGGCGCCCACGGGCCCCAGTGCACGGTGAGCGCACGGTGCCCGGTGCGGGCGGACCAGTCGGTACCCAGGCTCTGGAGGGCGTCGTTGGCGGCGGCGTAGTCGACCTGGCCCCGGTTGCCGAGGACCGCCGAGATGGAGCCGAACAGCACCGCGAACGCGGGCCCGTTCGGCAGTTCCTCCAGCGCCGACAGCAGGGTTTCGGCGCCGTGCGTCTTCGTGCCGTAGACCCGCTGGAAGGACTCGGTGGTCTTCTCGGCGATCAGCCGGTCCTCGATGACTCCGGCGGCGTAGACGACACCGTCGAGCCGGCCGTGTTCGGCGTGGATCTCCTTCACGGCCTGGAGTGCGGCGTCCGGTTCGCGGAAGTCGACGGAGTGGTAGCGGGCCTGGCTGCCGAGGGCCGAGAGTTCGTCCAGGGTCGCGGTGATCTCCCGCTGGGCGAGCAGGAGTTCGGCGGTGCGGTTGATCTCGGCGGGCGTGAGTCCACCGCCCTTGCGGGCGAGGGCGGCGCGCAGTTCGGCCGGGGTGCGGGCGCCCGCGGTCACCGGGTCCTCGGGGCCGGCCGGAGCGGCGGTCCTGCCGAGGAGTTCGATACGGCAGCGGGAGGCCGCGGCGAGCGCGACGGCGAACTTCGCGGTGATGCCCCGCGCTCCGCCCACCAGCAGTACCACCGAGTCGCGGTCGAGCCCGATCGCGGCGGCCTCCGCGACCCCGTCACCGGCCGGTCCCGCACCGTTGGTCGCGAGGGCGCCGAGGGGCGTCTCGACCAGCTCAAGTCCGTGCCGCCCGGCGGCCGTTCGCAACACGACGGGCTCGGTGCCGGGCGCCAGCAGTTCGGCGATCAGCGCATCGGCGACGGCGGCCGGCGCGGTGTCCGCCAGCTCGACGACCCGGGCGACGGTGTCCGGATACTCCCGTCCCACCGTACGGAACAGTCCGTGCAGCCCCGCCGATCCGCCGTCCGCCCGCTGTACCGCGAGCAGTTGGCGCGGCCCGTGCCGCAGGGCGGCCTGGAACACGGGGAACGCGTCGGGCAGCACAGGCGCCGACGCCGTGAGCGGCACGAGATACAGGACGCCGTCGAACGCGCCGTCGGCGTCGGTGAGTTGGTGCTCGGGGGCGACGATCACCGCGTCGGCGCCGTACGTGGCGAGCCGGGCCGCGAGCGCCTGCGAGCCGTCACCGTCACCGTTGCCGTAGAGGACGAACCGTCGGCCGCTCAGCACGGATGCCGGGTCCGCCGGGTTGTCGCCGTCCTGGTGTGCCAGCAGTACCGGCCGGAGTTGGAGCCGCTTCGGTGCGGTGCCGGTGACCTCGTCCTGGGGGGCGCTGACACTCGGGGGCGTTTCGTCGGCCGCTGCGGGTTGTGTCAGCCGCGCCGACAGCCAGGCCGTGACGGAGGCCGCCGTACGCGCCTTCGCCAGGTCCTCCAACTCCGTGTCGTCGAGCGTCGCGACATCCATCCCGCCGCCGATGCCGAGCCGCCCGGCCAGTTCACCGGCGATCTCGGCGCGCTTGATGGAGTCGATGCTGAGGTCCGCCTCCAGGTCGAGGTCGGGCTCGATCATGTCGACGGGATAGCCGGTGCGTTCGCTGATGATCTCCAGGACGACTCGGAGAACATCGGCCTCGGTGACGGCCTCGGGCGCTGACTCCGGTGGTGCGGTGGGCTGTTGAGCGGCCGGAGTCTCGACAGCGGCCGGTAGCGCGGGTGTCTGCGGCAGCGCCTCGATCACGGCGGGCGCGGGTGCGGGCACCCATGTTCCCTGCGGCGCCCCTCCCTGCACCGCGCCGAAGTACGTCATCAGTACGTCCCGTTGCGCGGCTACCATCTCCCGGCTGGTGCGCAGGAATTCGGAGATGAGCGCGTCCCTGTTCGCCGCGACGGGCACACCGTCCTGGGGGTTCGTCGTCACAGTCGTCTCCACAACGCGTCGGGCCGGTGCGAGGGCACCGGGCAGAAGTGCTCCGGCGGCGGTACGGACCAGCTGTCCGTCGACCGTCCAGCCGGGTCGCGAGGGCACAGGAGTACGGGCCGCGTCGACGGCGTCGCGCCCGTTGAACAGCCATCCGGTACGCACCGGCAGCCCGGCGACGGCCAGTTGGGCCAGTGCGTCGAGCCAGCCGCGCAGCCCGCTGTCCTGCCGCGGCTCGCACGCGACCGTGCGGTGCGGACGGTCGCCGAGGATCTGGTCGACCAGCCGGGTGAGCACAGAGCCGGGACCGGCCTCGACGAAGACCCGCGCCCCCGTCTCGTACATCGCCTCGATCTGCGCGACGAAGCCGACCGGGGAGCCTATCTGCGCGGCGAGTTCGGCCCGGACCTCGTCGGCGCCCTCGCCGTACGGAGCCGCCGTACGGTTGGACCACACCGGGAACTCGGGTGTGAGCACCGGCCGTTGCGCGAGGGCCTGCGCGAACCGCGCGCCCGCCCCCGCCACCAGCGGGCTGTGGAAGGCGCAGGCGACGGGGATGCGCTTGGCGCCGAGACCGGCGTCGCGCAGCAGCCGTACGGCTGTGGCGACTGCCTCCGTGGGGCCCGAAATCACCGTCTGGCGCGGGGAGTTGTGGTTGGCGACCACGACCGAGTCGGGTGCGCCCGCCGTCTTCAGGGCCTGCGCGACGTCCTCGGCACCGGCCGCGACGGCGGCCATGGTCCCCGGGTCGTCCGCGCCGGTGGCTTCGAGGATCGCCGCCGCGCGTTCGGCGCTCAGCTCCAGCAGTGCTTCCGGTGTGATCGCACCGGCCGCGCACAGGGCGACCAGCTCGCCGTAACTGTGCCCGGCCGCCATGTCGGGCCGCACGCCCGCCTCGGTGAGCAGGGCGTGGGCGGCCAACCCGGCGATGCCCAGGGCGGGTTGTGCGACCCGGGTGTCGGTGAGACCGGCCTGCTGGCGGTCGCGGGCGGCGTCGTCGAAGGCGGTGGGCGGGTAGAGCGCGTCGGCGTGGTCGCGGCCGAGGTGCAGATAGTGCTGCAGCTCGGGGAACGCGATGAACACGTCGGCGAGCATGCCGGGCCGCTGACTGCCCTGGCCGGGGAAGAGGAAGGCGACTTGGCCCGTGTCTCCTTCCGGTTCCGCCACATGGATTCCCGAGGTGGGGTCGTGCTCGCCGTCGAGGGCCCGCCGCAGTTGCCCGGCCAGCCCCTCCACATCCCGGGCCACGACGGCCACCTGCACCGGCTCCTGCCGGGCGTCCGAGCGCCGTGACGCGCTCAGCGCGAGGTCGCGCAGCTTCCAGTGGCCCGTCTCCGCGAGCTTCAGGGTCTCCTCGATGCTCCGGCGCGCCGCCCCCCGGTCCGCACCCCGGAACGTGAACAGCTCGGCGGGCCACGCGTCCAGCCCCTGCGCCGGCGGTACGGCTTCGCCGTAAGCCTGGATCACCGTATGGAAGTTGGTGCCGCCGAAGCCGAACGCGCTGAGCCCCGCGACGCGTTCCTCGGCGGGAGCCGCCCAGGGCCGTGGCCGGGCGTGGAAGACGAACGGGCTGCTGTCCTCCTTCCACGCCGAGTTGGGCTGCTTCATGTGCAGGGTGGGCGGCTTGACGCCGGTGTAGAGGGACAGCACGGTCTTGATGAGACCGGCGAGTCCCGCGGCGCACTTCGTGTGGCCGATCTGCGACTTGACCGAGCCGAGCGCACAACTGCCCGTCTCCGCACCGGACTCGGTGAACACCTCGCTGAGGATGGAGAGTTCGGTGCGGTCGCCGACGACCGTGCCGGTGCCGTGCGCCTCGACCAGGCCGACCTCGGCGGGGGAGACACCCGCGTTGCGGTACGCCCGCTCCAGCGCGGCCCGCTGGCCCTCGGGCCGGGGTGCCGTCAGGCCCAGTGAGCGGCCGTCGCTGGAGCTGCCGACTCCCTTGATCACGCCGTAGATCCGGTCGCCGTCCCGCTCCGCGTCCGCGAGCCGCTTGAGGACCACGCACGCGACGCCCTCGCCGAGCGCGATGCCGTCCGCCGAGCTGTCGAAGGCGCGGGAGCGGCCGGTGGGGGACAGGGCGTGCACGGAGGCGAAGAGGACGTAGTCGTTGATGCCGTTGTGGAGGTCGGCGCCCCCGCACAGCACGATGTCGCTGGTGCCGCCCACGAGTTCCTTGCAGGCGACGTCGACGGCGGCCAGCGAGGACGCACAGGCCGCGTCGACCGTGAAGTTGGCCCCGCCGAGGTCGAGCCGGTTGGCGATACGGCCCGAGATCACATTGGAGAGCATGCCGGGGAAGGAGTCCTCGGTGAGCGTGGGGAGTTGCTCCTCGATGCCCTGCGGGATCTTCCCGAAGTAGGAGGGCAGTACGGCACGCAGCGTGGTCGCGTTGGACAGGTCGCTGCCCGCCTCCGCGCCGAACACCACGGAGGTGCGCGCACGGTCGAACTCCCGCCCCCGGTCCCCGTATCCGGCGTCCTCCAGAGAGCGCCGGGCCGCTTCGAGGGCCAGCAGCTGGACCGGTTCGATGCTGCCGAGGGAGGTCGGCGGGATGCCGTAGCGCAGCGGGTCGAAGGGGATGCGCGGGAGGAAGCCGCCCCACTTCGACGGGGTGGCGCCGTCCTTGTCGGCCGAGTAGTGCACGGCGGGGTCCCAGCGGTCGGGCAGGACCTCGTCGACGGCGTCGCGTGCGCCGAGGATGTTCGCCCAGAACGTGGGGAGGTCGGGGGCCTGCGGGAACATGCACGCCATGCCGATGACAGCGATGTCCAGGGGGGCCGGGGCCTCCGGCTCGACGGTCTCCTCAACGCCCAGGCGGGCGCGGGAAGTTCGCGCGCTCTCGGCCAGGAAGTCGGCGGCCTCTTCGGTCACCGAGCGGTGCAGGGCGTCGATGGTGGTGGTCGCCGTACGCAGCACGGCGACCTCTCCGGCCATGAACATCCCCTCGGCGAGCTGGCGTTGCTCGTCCACGGCGGCCAGTGCTCCGGCGGCATCCCGCTCGACACCCTTGCTGGCGATGCGCAGCCGCCCGACGTTGAGCCGCTCCAGCTTCTCCCAGATCTGCCGATCGGGTACGCCCTGCTCGCGCAACTGGGCTTCGAAATCGAGGTAGTTGTCGCTGAACGGGCTCGGCACACAGCGGGTGGCGTGACCGGGTGCCGTCTCCAGCAACGCGGTCCGAGTGGCCCGTACGACCTGCTCCTGGAACAGGGGCTGGACCGCCCCGCGCGTCACCGCCTCCTCCGTGAACAGATAGGCCGTGCCCATCAGCACGCCGACGGCGGCGCCACGTGCGGTGAGCGGTGCGGCGAGCGCGGCCACCATCGCCGCCGAGCGTCCGTCGTGGACGCCGCCCGCGAAGAACACCTCGACACGCTCCGCCGTGCCGGCCTCGGCCGTCGCCAAGAAGTCGTCCAGGACCGCGAGTTGGGCCTCCCACAGCGGGAAGCTGGCGCGCGGCCCGACATGGCCGCCGCACTCGGAGCCCTCGAACACGAACCTGCGCACCCCCGCGTCCAGGAACTGCCGCAGCAGCCCCGGCGAGGGCACATGCAGGAAGGTGGAGATCCCGGCCCGCTCCAGCGCCTCGGCCTGCGAGGGGCGTCCGCCCGCGATGATCGCGTGCGTGGGGCCCAACTCCCGTACGGCTTCCAGCTGGGCGTTCCGCATCTCCTCCTGTGCGAAGCCGAGCACTCCGACGCCCCAGGGCTGTTCGCCCACGGCGGCGCGGGTCTCGGCCAGCACCGCCCGCGACTGCTCGCCGCTCGACAGCGCCAGCGCGACGAACGGCAGCGCACCGCCACCGGCGACGGCCGCGGCGAACTCCGCCTGGTCGCTGACGCGGGTCATCGGGCCCTGAGCGATGGGGAGTCGGGTGCCCAGCGTCCGGCTCATCGGCGAACCAGCGCGCAAGGCCGCGGCCGGTCCTTCGTACTGCAGGGAGTCCTGCCCGGCGTCCCGTGCGAACTCCCGTATCACAGAGGTCAGTTCGCGCACCGTCCGGCCCGTGTCGCCCCAGCGCTCGGCGAACCGCGCGGCGAGGAAACCGTCCTGGCCGACCGGCAGTAACTGGGTGCGCGGATCGCGCGCCCCGAGCAGTTCGGACACCCGCTCGGCCGGCACCCGAGGGGCGTCCGGGCCGCGCCGGTGCAGTACCCGGTGACCGGCCACCACCGTGGTCTCGGAACCGTCCATCGAGCGCAGTACCGCTGCCGTCGCCTCCGGCAGCCCCGACTCGGCGAGCAGCGCCAACTGGCTGTCCAGGACGACCCCGGCCGCGCCACCGGCGACGGCCGCGACCGCCGTACGGGGGCCGATGCCGCCGCAGGCCCAGACCGGGACGTCCACACCGGGCTCGGCGAGCAGGCGTTGGAGCAGCACGAAGGTGCTCAGCTCGCCCACCCGGCCGCCGCTCTCGGCACCTCGGGCGATCAGCCCGTGCGCACCGGCCCGGACCGCGGCCGATGCCTGGTCCGGGTCGGTGACCTCGACCAGCACCCGGTGCTCCGCGGCGATCTCGCCGACCTGCCACGGGGCGTCCACGGCGAGAACGACGGTGTGCGGGCCGCCGGCAGCGGCCGTCGGGAGCTCCCCCGGACGGATCCGGCAGTGGGCCCCGACTCGTACCCCGAAAGGGCCAGGGGACCAGCGTCGGATTCGCGCCAGTGCCTCTCTGGATCTTCGGTCGCCAATTCCCAGGTCGAGAACCCCGAGCCCACCGGCGCGGCTGACGGACGCCGCGAGTCTGGCATTCGGGTCATGGAACGGGGTGATTCCGATGATCAAGTCTTCGGCGCGCGCGACAGACGTCATGATTCTCCGAATAAACGGTGAAACTGCACGGTGGGGGGTTTCGGCCTGAAGGCGCCGAACGGAATCGCAAAGACGCGAGATGGCTGATTGAAAGCTAGCCCCACTGTTACTCGGCGGTCAACAACGGAAAGGTAAGCACCCCGCCCAGGGAAATGATCCGGCCAGCCGGAGTGGCTCCCCAAACAACCGAAAACCCTGTCAATTTCCTTCAGAGGACACACCATTCGGACCGCAGTGGCGCAAGCGGTCCAAAAGCCCCCGGTATTCATCAGAGGCTCATGGTCCCGAAACATGACCGACTGCGGGAAGGAATTATGTAAACGTTGGGTGTCGATGCCCCCTCGCATGAGCCGCGCTAGGTTGGCACCCATGAGCACACCGCGGGACCTGCTGATCGTTGCCATGGATGTCGCGCCCGACCGCCCCGTCGAGTCGGGTGATCTTTCGCTCGCGCTCGCGGGAGCGGAGGTGATCGACCTTCTCGCCGCCGAAGCCATCACGCTGGACGGCGACCTGATCGTGCCGAACCTCCAAGTTCCCTTGGCGGACGGCCTGTTGGACGAGGCCGCGACCGCCCTTGTGCGGGAGACGCCGTACGAGTCGGTCGAGGACTGGCTGTGGCGTCGGGGGCGTGGCCTGTCCTCGGCGTATCTCGCCGCGCTGGAGAAGGAGGGCCTGGTCGCCCGGCAGCGCGGGCGCTGGATCCCGGTCCGCACCGGCCGGACCGCCCTGGTCGACTCCCCGGCCCGCAGCCGGGCCGCGGACCGCTGGGCCACCGGCGAACCCGTCCTCGCCCAGCTCGCCGCGGCCGTCGGCATCCGTGAGGTGTCGGACGAGGACTCCGCGAAGGTCACCGACGAGGCACTGGACACCGTCCTCGCCCTCGTGCACGACGCGGTGACGGAGCTGGAGGCCGTACGACAGCGCAAGAGCGTCGAGGACGCGGCCTACGACAACGTGTGGCGCGGGATGTGACGGTGGCTTCTCGGGTTCGAAGCACGACAACTGCCGATAAAACAGAGCCAGTTGATGGTCCTGAGCCTCAAGTGACGCCACGTCACCCATGGTAGGCACAAGCCCCGCGCTGAGCTAGAGCGAGCGAAGGCGCACGCTACCCGCGTTCACCGGGATCGCTGCCCGCGTTCACCGGGACGAAGCCGCCCCCAACGGAATCGTCACCGTGAACACCGTCGCGCCGGGCTCCGACGTCAGCTCGACCGAGCCGCCGTGCGCCTTCGCCAGCGACCGCGCCACCGCGAGGCCCAGCCCGCTGCCGCCCCGGTCGCGGCTGCGGGCCTTGTCGACCCGGTAGAAGCGGTCGAAGACCTGGTCCCGGTCGGCCTCCGGGATGCCGGGGCCCGCGTCGGCGACCCGCACCGACGCCGTGCCGGCGGCGACCGACAAGGTCACCGACACCTGCGTCCCGGGCGGGGTGTGCACGGCCGCGTTGGTGAGGAGGTTGTCGAGCACCTGCCGGATACGGATCGGGTCGACGCGCAGCGGGACCGGGGACGGCGGAACCGTCACCGTCAGCGGATGGTCCCGGTGCCCGGCACGGAAGGCGTCCGCGGCCTGCGCCACCAGCTCCACCAGGTCCGTGTTCTCCGGCCGCAGCGGAGTCTCCACATCCGCCGCGTCGAGCCGGGCCAGCAGCAGGAGGTCGTCGAGGAGGATGCCCATCCGGGCGGCCTCGGCGCGCAGCCGGGCCAGGTGCTTGTCCCGCTCCTCGGGCACGTTGGCCGCCGCGTACTGGAACAGGTCCGCGTAGCCGCGCACCGACATCAGCGGCGTCCGCAGCTCGTGCGAGGCGTCCGCGACGAACCGGCGCAGCCGCTGCTCCGCCTCCGCGCGCACCGCGAGGGAGTCGTCGATGTGCTCCAGCATCGTGTTGAACGCGGTGCGCAGCTCCTCCACCTCGGGCCCGCCGTCGCCCCGCTCGGCGCGGAGCGGCAGCCGGGCCGCCGACTCGCTGAGGTCGTGCGAGGCGATGCCGTGGGCCGTGGTCGCCATGTCGCTGAGCGGTCGCAGCCCGCGCCGCAGCAGGTTCCGCCCTATGACCACCAGCACCAGCAGCGCCAGCGCGAACGCCACCACCTGCACCGTGACCAGCTGCCGTACCGTGCTCTGCACGTCCGCCAGCGGTGCCGCGCTCACCAGCACCACACCGGGTTCGACCTCGCAGGCCCGCAGCCGGTAGGTGCCCTTGCCGTCGATCGTCACCGTGCGGGAGATCTCCGTGGTGGAGTGCGCCATCGTCTTGGCGAGGGCGGTGAGCGCGCGGGTGTCGTCCGGTACGTCGGAGGGCTGGCGCAGTTTCGGGGTCGTGCCCGAGACGTCGTAGACCGCCGTGTACCAGCCGTAGTACGGCTTGCGCTGGACGATGCCGTGGGCCGCCGCGTCCTTGGACTGGACGACCTGGACGAGCTTCATCTGGTCGCTGACCTGGCGTTCCAGATAGTCCCGCATGTACATCGTCAGCGCCGTCCCCACGACCGCGAACACGATCAGCGAGAGCACCCCCACGCCCAGTGCGAGGCGGGTGCCCAGGCGTACCCGGCGCCAGTTGTGGCGCAGTCGTCGGATCATTCGGCGGCCTGCCGGATCACGTACCCGAAGCCGCGGACGGTGTGGATCAGCGGATCGTGCCCCTCGTCGAGCTTGCGGCGCAGGCGGCTGACCACCAGCTCCACCACGTTCGAGCGGCCACCGAAGCCGTACTCCCACACATGGTCGAGGATCTGCGCCTTGGTCAGCACGGTCGGCGACTTGCGCATCAGATAGCGCAGGACCTCGTACTCGGTGGGGGTGAGCGTGATGAGGTGGTCGCCGCGTCGCACCTCGCGGGTGTCCTCGTCCATCGTCAGGTCCGCGACCCGCAGCACGGAGCGCGGGAAACCGGGTCCGGCGCTGCGTCGCAGCACGGTCCGCAGCCGGGCCATCAGCTCCTCCACCGCGAACGGCTTGACCAGGTAGTCGTCCCCGCCCCGCGTCAGCCCCGCGACCCGGTCGGCGACCGCGTCCCGCGCCGTGAGGAACACCACCGGCACCATCGTCCCGGACCGCCGCAGCCGGTCCAGCACACCGAAACCGTCGAGGCCGGGCAGCATCAGGTCGAGCACCACGATGTCCGGTTCGAACTCGGCGGCCACGGTCAGCGCCTCCTCACCGGAGTACGCGCACGCGGCCTCCCAGCCCTCGTACCGGGCGACCGTCGCGACAAGGTCGGCGATCGGCGGGTCGTCGTCCACGACGAGGAGTCGTACTTTGTCCACCCGCTCATACTGCGTCACGCACCGGTGGACGCCAGACCCGCGTCACCGTCCCACCCACATCGATAACCACTTGAAAGTTGTCCGACAGGAAAAAGACAGCTCCCCGAGGTCAAGCTCGACTCCCAGGACCCGATCAAGGAGCTGCCGTCCGTGACGACCGTCCAATCACCCCCTGCGCCCCCCACGGCGATACGCCCCAGGGTGGTGGCCCGCACGGGCCTGTACGCCGTGCTGGCCGCGAACGTCGCCGTGGTGACCGTCTTCTTCGCCCAAGCGGGATTCGCCTCCAACGCGCTCATCGTCATCGGCCGCCTCCTCGGCCTCTACGGCGCGCTCGTCATGGCCTTCCAGCTGCTGCTGGTGGCCCGCCTGCCCTGGCTCGACCGCCGGATCGGCATGGACCGGCTCACCAACTGGCACCGCTGGACCGGCTTCGCGCTCCTCTGGACGCTGCTCGGGCACCTCGTGTTCATCGCCTTCGGCTACGCGGAGGGCACCGACACCGGCCCGGTCGGCGAGGTCGTCGACCTCGCCGAGACCACCGAGGGCATCCTGCGCGCGCTCGTCGCCTTCGCCCTGATCCTCGTCATCGGCGCGACCTCCGCCCGCTACGCGCGACGCCGACTCGCCTACGAGACCTGGCACTTCATCCACCTCTACACCTACGTGGCCGTGGTCCTCGCCTTCACCCACCAGGTCGCGGTCGGTACGACGTTCACCGCGTCGTCCGCCGCCACGACGTACTGGTACGCGGTGTGGGGCGTCGCGCTCGGCTCGGTCGCCCTGGGCCGCGTGATCCTCCCTCTGTGGCGCAACCTCCGCCACCAGCTCCGGGTGGAGGCGGTGGTCCCCGAGTCCGACAACGTCGTCTCGATCTACATCACCGGCCGCGACCTCCACCAACTCCCGGCCCAGGCAGGCCAGTTCTTCCTCTGGCGCTTCCTGACGAAGGATCGCTGGTGGCAGGCCAACCCCTTCTCCCTCTCGGCCGCCCCCGACGGCACCCGCCTCCGCCTCACCGCCAAGACGGCAGGCGACGGTACGGCCGCATTGCGCCACCTGAAGGTCGGCACCCGCGTCTTCGCCGAGGGCCCCTACGGCGCCTTCACCACCCTGCACCGCACGAAGTCGGAGTCCCTGCTCATCGCGGGCGGCGTCGGCGTCACCCCGATCCGCGCCCTGCTGGAGGACCTGGAGGGCCACGCGGTCGTCATCTACCGCGTCGCCACCGACCGGGACGCCGTCCTCTACGACGAGCTGGTGGAACTCGCCCAGGCCAAGGGCGCCCAACTCCACCTGGTCACCGGCCCACCCGTCCCCGACAAGCTCGCCCCACGCGAACTCGCCCGCCTCGTACCGGACATCGCCGACCGCGACGTCTTCCTGTGCGGACCGCCGCCGATGATGAACGCGGTGCTGCGCAGCCTCGGCGACATGGGCGTGCCCAAGCAGCAGATCCACTTCGAACGCTTCAGCCTGGCGGGATGAGAGAAGAATCGTGAAGCGAGTCATACCTGTCCTGGTGCTGTCCGTCGCGGGTCTGATCCCCGTGTGGCGCTATGAGCCGTCCATCGGGACGACGACGAGTTCGACAAGTACGACGACCACGGAGGCGGTCTCGACACCGACGCCGACTCCTACGGCTACTTCGTCGTCCGGGGCGTCGTCCGGGTCTTCGTCGACCCCCTCCGCGTCCTCGAAGATGGTCGTCCAGGGCACCGCGATCAACACGTCCAAGGGCACCGTGCAGGTGCAGGTGACCTTCGAGGGCGACAAGATCAGCTCCGTGAGCATGCTCCAGCAGCCGGACCACCCGCAGACCACGGCGGCGGTCCCGGTGCTGATCGAGGAGACCTTGAAGGCGCAGAGTTCGAAGATCGACACGGTGTCCGGCGCCACGATCACCAGCGACGCCTACGTCCAGTCGCTCCAGGCCGCGATCGACGCCAAGGGCGCGTGAGATGCGCCGAGTTGAGCATGTGATGGGGTTCCCGGTGTCGTTGCGGGTCGACGACGAGGGCATCGAGGACAAGGTGGCGGACGCGCTGTTCGCCTGGCTGCGCGAGGTCGACGCTCGCTTCAGCCCGTTCCGCCCGGACAGCGAGGTCTGCCGTTACGACCGCGGCGAGCTGCAACTCCGGGACCTCAGCGCGGACTTGACCGAGGTGCTCGACCTCTGCGAGCAGTACCGGATCGCGACCGGCGGTGCCTTCGACGTCCGGCTGCCCGGCCGGCCCCTCGACCCCTGCGCGGTCGTCAAGGGCTGGTCGGTGCAGCGGGCGGCGGAACTCCTCACCGCCGCCGGGGCCCGGCGCTTCATCCTCAACGCCGGCGGCGACGTGGTCGTGGCCGGCGGCCCGTGGCGGGTGGGCGTACGGCACCCCGAACACGCCGACCAGCTCTGCACGGTCCTTGAGCTGACCGACGGGGCGGTGGCGACCTCCGCGCGCTACGAGCGCGGCGACCACATCGTCGACGGCCGCACCGGCACTCCCGCGACCGGCCTGCTCAGCATCTCCGTCGTGGCCGCCTCGCTCACGGAGGCCGATGCCACGGCCACCGCGGCCTTCGCGATGGGCCCGGAGGGCGTCGACTGGGCCGCCGCCCGGCCCGGCTGCGAGGTGTTCGCGGTCGACGCCGAGCGACGGGTCCGCCGTACACCGGGATTCCCGGTCGCGACGGTCGCCGCGTAGGCGCACGCATAAACCCGGCGATGTCGGCGATCGTCCCCGGGATACTGATCGCCCATGGATGAGGTCGAAGTCGTCGTCGCCCATTCCGAGCGCGCGACCCTGCGCGTGGGCGACGTGTTCCTGAAGGTGGACGCCGATCGTGCGCGCATCGACGCCGAGGTCGAGGCGATGGCCCTCGCGCCGGTCCCGACGCCGGAGGTCCTGTGGCACAAGCCACCCGCGCTCGCGCTCGCGGCGGTCCCGGGGACGACACTCGGTCGCCTCGGCGGGCCGTCGACCGGGTCGCCGGCGGCGTGGGCCGCGGCGGGCGCCGCCATCCGGAAGCTGCACGACGCGCCCCTGCCGCCCTGGCCCGGCCGGGGAAAGGGCGTCGACGCGTTGACGGCGGAACTCGACGACGAGTGCGAGTCGCTCGTGACGAACGGCGTCCTGCCCGCCGACCTGGTCACCCGCAACCGCCAGGTCGCCGAGGCCGCGCTCCGGCCGTGGACTCCGGCGTTCACGCACGGCGACCTCCAGATCGCGCATGTCTTCGTCGACGGCGACGAGGTCACCGGCATCATCGACTGGTCCGAGGCGGGCCCGGGCGACGCCCTGTACGACCTCGCCACCTTCACGCTCGGACACGAGGAGCACCTCGGTGACCTCCTCGCCGGCTATGGCACCGACGTCGACCTCGATGTCATCCGCGCGTGGTGGTCGTTGCGAAGCCTGCTGGTGGTCCGCTGGCTGAGCGGGCACGGCTTCGACCCGTTCGCGCCGGGCTGCGAGGTCGACGTGCTGAGATCCCGGATGTGAGGCCGCGCGGGCCTGCCGCTACGCCCTTCATCGCGCGGATGCGGACAAGCGGATGCGGACAAGCGGATGCGGACAAGCGGACGGGCCGCCGGGGTGACCGGCGGCCCGTCCTGTCGGGAAATGTGGCTGGTGGTTCAGCTGACGTCGGAGGCGTCCAGGCGGTACAGGCCGCTGCTCGTCGACGACGAGGTCGACGAACTGGTGCTGTACGCCGAGGACTTGACCGCCGTGCCGTGGGCCTTGACCCAGGCCGTGATCGCGGAGTTCGTGCCCTGGCCGCCGTCGCTGCTGACGATGATGTAGTGCAACTTGCCGGACTTCACCAGGGACTTGAGCTTGGCGAGGGTCATGGCGTTGTCGCTGCCGGACCAGCCGCCCATGGAGATCACGGGCTGACCCGACTCCAGGATGATCGAGGAAGCCGTCTGGTCGGTGGACACCGCCAGCAGCCAAGTCGCCCCGTCCTGGTGCTTCTTGAGGTACGTGATCATCTCGGACGAGACCTGGGAGCCGCCGCCCATACCGCCGCCGGCCTGCTGCGTACCGGACTTCGAGGAGTTCGAGGAGGAGGAAGGCGCCGAACCGGTGCCCGAGGGCCTGGTGCCGGACGGGGCCGAACCGCTGGGCTTCGTACCGGACTTGGTGCCGCTCGGAGCGCCGCCCATGCCGCCACCGCCGCCACCCATACCGCCACCCGTGCTCGGACCGGCCGTCGGGTTGGTGCCGTTGGTCGAGGAGGTCGCCGCCGAGACCGAGTAGGCCGCGGGACCCGCGAGGAGGGCGACGATCGCCGCGAGGGCCGCGAAGCCCATCAGGCGGTGGCGCTTGGTGAACCGGCCGACCAGCAGGCCGAGTACAGAAGCCGCGCCTGCCACGGCGACCACGATCTCCGCGACCGTGTACACCGTGCCGGAGCCGGACACCCGCTGGAGCAGGACGACCGCCCAGACGGAGCTGGCCGCGATGGCGACCGGCAGCACCCAGGCCCACTTCGCAGCCGCGCCCTCACGGAAGGCGCGGTACAGCAGCACCCCGCCCGCACCGGCCAGGGCCGCGATACCGGGCGCCATGGCGGTGACGTAGTACGGGTGGAAGGTGCCCTCGGCGAGCGAGAACGTCAGGAAGTGGAAGACGAACCAGCCGCCCCAGAGCAGCAGCGCCGCCCGCTTGGCGTCCGTACGGGGAGCGCGTCCGCGCAGTACCAGGCCGGCGATCAACGCGATGGCCGCGAAGGGGATCAGCCAGGAGATCTGGCCGCCCATGATCTCGTTGAACATCCGGTACAGGCCCGAACTGCCGCCGAAGCTCGCCCCGTTGCCCTGCGAGCCGACCGACGAGCTGGCGCCGAAGATGCGGCCGAAGCCGTTGTAGCCGATGACCAGGTCCCACACCGTGTTGTCGGTCGAGCCGCCGATGTAGGGGCGGGAGGACGCGGGGATCAGGTCGACGATCACCATCCACCAGGCGCTGGAGACGACCAGCGCGACGGTGGCGACGGCGAGGTTGCGGATGCGCTTGCCGAGGGAGACGTTCGTCGCCCAGAGGTAGACGACGAAGAACGCGGGCAGGACGACGTACGCCTGCATCATCTTGGTGTTGAACGCGAAGCCGATCGCGACCGCCGACCAGACCAGGGGCATCAACCTGCCGTTGCGGACGGCCTTCAGGAGGGCGACCGCGCCGAGCATCATCAGGAGGACGAGGATCGGGTCCGGGTTGGTGTCGCGGGTGATGGCGACCGTGATCGGGGTGAGGGTGAGGACCAGTGCGGAGATCGTGCCCGCCACCGCGCCGAAGTCCCGCTTGACGCTCCGGTAGAGGAGGGCCACCGAGCCGGTGCCGGCCGCGACCATCGGGAGCATCAACTGCCAGGTGCCGTAACCGAATACGCGGGCAGAGAGGCCCATCACCCACAGGGCGAACGGTGGTTTGTCGACGGTGATGAAGCTGCCGGAGTCGAGCGCGCCGAAGAAGAACGCCTTCCAGCTCTTGGTGCCGCTGTAGACGGCCGCGTCGTAGAAGGTGTTGCCGGTGATCGAGGTGAGGTTCCAGGCGTAGAGCGCCGTGGCCAGCAGCAGGATCGCCCACAGGGCCGGGCGGGCCCAGCGCGGGTCGTCCTCCGGGCCCGTGAAGAGCCTTCTGGCGCGGGCGGCGACGCCGCCGTCGGCGGGCGGGCCGGCCCGGTGCGAGCGCCGGGCGTCTTCCTGGCTGGGGGGCGGGGCGAGGGTCGTCATGACGCGTACTCCAGGTGTTCCGCGGAAGAGGCGGGCGCCCCGACGGGCAGGACAGGGGTGGTGGTGCGGGTGCGGTGGGGTACGGCGGCGATGCGGGCGCGGCCGGTGACGGTCTGCTTGAACATGCGGCGCATGCCCTTGAGGTCGTCGAGGGCGGTACGGACGATGTCGACGCGGCTGTCGGGGTCGTCGATCCAGTCGACCGGGACCTCGTGGATGCGGAGCCTGTTGCGCTGGGCGAGGACGAGAAGTTCGGTGTCGAAGAACCAGGCGTTGTCCTCGATGTGCGGGGCGAGCGCCCGGAACACCTCGGTGCGGACGGCCTTGAAGCCGCACTGCGCGTCCGAGAAGCGGGCCGCGAGGCCTGCCTTGAGGAGGAGGTTGTAGGAGCGGGAGATGAACTCGCGCTTGGCACCGCGCTCGACGGCCGACTGCCGATGCAGGCGGCTGCCGATCGCCACGTCGCTGTGGCCGGACAGGAGCGGGGCGACCAGGGGCAGGAAGCCTTCGAGGCCGGTGGACAGGTCGACGTCCATGTACGCGACCACGTCCGCCTCGGACCGGCTCCACACCTGCTTCAGGGCGCGGCCCCGGCCCTTGGCGTCGAGGTGCACGGCGTGCACGTGCGGCAGCCGCTGGGTGAGGTCGAGCGCCTCCTGCCAGGTGCCGTCGGTGCTCGCGTTGTCCGCCACGGTGATCGTGAACGGGAACGGGAAGGATGCTTCGAGGTATGCGTGGAGACGGCCGACACTGCCGGCGAGGACGTGCGCCTCGTTGTAGACCGGCACCACGATCTCGACCGACCGCTGCCGGACGCCTCCCGCGTTCTGTTCGTTCATGACGGTGACGATCCGGCCGCTGTCTGTGCGGTCACTGAGCCTTCACTGAACGACCGATGAGAATCAGCGGACTCACAGGAAGGGCACAGTCAATCCGCGTCGAACCCCCAGGAAGCGGCACCCAAAACCCCTCAGGTGCCCGCCAAGTTCCCGCAACACAAGCCGTCTAGACTCTCCCCTCAACGGCCTGAGACAGCGGCCAGGAACGGGCAGTTTCTGCCACATCCGAAGGGTATTCGGCGCTTTGATACGGATAGATTCAGTCACCAAGCGGTACCCGGACGGCACGGTGGCGGTCGACCAACTGTCCTTGGACATACCGGACCGCTCGATCACCGTCCTCGTCGGCCCTTCGGGCTGCGGCAAGACCACGACGCTGCGCATGATCAACCGGATGATCGACCCCAGCGAGGGGACGATCCTCCTCGACGGCGCGGACATCACCAAGCAGCCGGTCAACACCCTGCGGCGGTCGATGGGTTACGTCATCCAGAACGCCGGACTCTTCCAGCACCGCACGATCGTCGACAACATCGCGACCGTCCCCCGCATGCTCGGCTGGGGCAAGGAGAAGGCCAGGGCGCGGGCCACCGAACTCATGGAGCGGGTGGGGCTCGACGCCTCCCTCGCCAAGCGGTACCCGTACCAGCTCTCCGGCGGCCAGCAGCAGCGCGTCGGCGTCGCCCGAGCCCTCGCCGCCGACCCACCCGTCCTCCTCATGGACGAGCCCTTCTCCGCCGTCGACCCCGTGGTCCGCAAGGGTCTCCAGGACGAACTCCTGCGTCTCCAGGAGGAGTTGGGCAAGACCATCGTCTTCGTCACCCATGACATCGACGAGGCCATCAAGCTCGGCACGATGGTCGCGGTCCTGCGCACCGGTGGCAAGCTCGCCCAATTCGCCCCGCCCGCCGAGCTGTTGTCCGACCCGGCCGATGCCTTCGTCGAGGACTTCCTCGGCACCGACCGGGGCATCCGCCGCCTCTCCTTCTTCTCCTCCGCGGGCCTCGACCTCAAGACCTCCCCGATCATCGCCGTCGACTCCACCGCCGAGCAGATCGCCGAACGCACCACCCCCGACGTGCCATACCTCCTCGTCACCGACCTGGACGGCAGGCCGCTCGGCTGGAGCGAGCCCGACGCACTCACCGCCGGGGCCGTCGACACCGCCCGACTCCTGTCGTACGGCCGCCCCTTCGCGGCCGGCAAGGACTCGCTGCGCGCCGCGCTCGACGGGTCCGTGCTGTCGCCCACCGGCTGGGCGGTCGGCGTGGACGGCACCGGCCGGGTCGTCGGCGTCGTATCGCAGCAGGCCGTGGGCGAGGCGATCCGGAGTGCGCACGCGGCGGGTCGCAGCGGCGCGAAGGTCGCCGGATGAACGACTGGTTCCGCATCCCCAGCGACCTCCAGAACAGCTACTTCGGCCTGATCGGCCTGCACCTGCGCGAGGCCGTCATCCCGGTCCTCGTCGGCCTGGTGGTCGCGCTGCCCATCGCCCAACTCTGCGTGCGGCTGCGCTGGTTGTACCCGCCGGTGCTCTGGGTGACGACCGTGCTCTACGCGATTCCCTCGCTGGCCTTCTTCGTCGTCCTCATCGACTACACCGGCCAGACCGAGACCACCGTGATGATCCCGCTCGGCGTCTACAGCCTCGTGGTGTTCGTCCCGGCGATCGTGGACGGCGTCCGCTCGGTGCCCCAGGAGACCCTGGACGCGGCCACCGCGATGGGCCTCGGGCCCGTACGCCGGTACCTCCAGGTGCAGTTGCCGATCGCCGTGCCCGCGATCATCGCCGGCCTGCGAGTGGCGACCGTGTCCAGCATCTCCCTCGTCAGCGTCGGCATGCTCATCGGCAACCAGGGCGCCCTGGGCAACCTGCTCAACGACGGTCAGATCTACCACCAACCACGCCTGATCTGGCTCTCCGTGATCACCACGGCCGTCCTCGCCATCGTCGTGGACGCCGTCCTGGTCGGCGTACGCCTGCTCCTCACGCCCTGGATGCCGCGCGGTACCCGCAAGGCCCGCCCCGCCGAGGACCGGCCGGAACCGGCCGAACTCGCACTGGAGGACGCAGCCCGGTGAACGTACTCCACTACATCAACCTGTTCTTCAGCGACAGCACCCACTGGCACGGCTACGACGGCATCCCCACCCGGCTGCGCGAGCACCTCCAGTACTCGCTGATCGCGCTCGCCATCGCCGCCGCCATCGGCCTCCCCGTCGGCCTGCTGACGGGCCACACCGGACGCGGCGGCAACACCCTCTCGCTCATCGCCACCGCCGCCCGCGCCCTGCCCAGCTTCGGTCTGCTGGTGCTGATGTTCGTGCTGATCGGCTTCGGCCTGGTCCCGGTGATGATCCCGCTGGTCGTCCTCGCCGTACCGCCGATCCTGGTCACCACGTACGAGGCGATGCGCTCCGTCGACCCGTCCCCGGTCGACGCGGCCCGCGGCATGGGCATGAACGAGGCGAACATCCTGTTCCAGGTGGAACTCCCGGTCGCCCTCCCGCTGATCCTCAGCGGCCTGCGCTCGGCAGCCATCCAGATCGTCTCCACGGCCACCATCGCGGCCTACGTCAGCCTCGGCGGCCTCGGCCGCTACATCATCGACGGCCTCTACCAGAAGAACTACGAGAAGGTCGTCGGCGGCGCCACCCTGGTCGCCGGGATGGCCCTGGTGACGCTGGGAGTCTTCTGGGGCATCGCGCGGCTGACGGTGTCGCCAGGGGTTCGTAGGAGCAACTGAGAACCCCTGCGAACCCTTGTGAACAAAGGGAGTTGGGGAGGGCCCAGGGCGGCCCTCCCCAACTCCTTTTCCGTTGCCGTCAGTTCTCGGTGCGCGCCAGCGCCAGCTCCAGTACGACCAGCAACGCGTCCCGTACCGAGCCGCGTTCGCGCGCGTCGAAGGCGATGACCGGGACGCGCTCGTTGACGTCCAGCGCCCAGCGGACCTCGTCGAGGGAGTGCTCGATCCTGCCGTCGAAGGCGTTCAGGGCGACCGCGAACGGGATCTGCTTGTGCTCGAAGTAGTCGACGGCCGCGTAGCAGTCGTCGAGCCGGCGGGTGTCGACGATGACGAGACCGCCGACCGCGCCCTCCACGATGTCGTCCCACATGAAGCCGAACCGGTCCTGCCCGGGCGTACCGAACAGATACAGCTTCAGGGTCGGGTCGATGGTGATGCAGCCGAAGTCCATCGCCACCGTGGTCGTGGTCTTGCGCGGGGTGTGGGACAGGTCGTCCACGCCCGCCGCGACCTCGGTGATGGCGGCCTCGGTGGTGAGCGGCTCGATCTCGGAGATCGCGCCCACGGTGGTGGTCTTGCCCACGCCGAAGCCGCCCGCGACGACCATCTTCACCGGCAGCGGCGGGCGTACCACGGTCTGCGCCGCACCGCGGGCGACCGGTTCAGTCGGTGTCACGGAGTACTCCCCGGGAGTTGGGGATGGCGCGGAGGCCATCGATGACCCTTCGCAGGACCGTTGCGTCATGGGTGATGTCGGAGTTGGGCACGTGCACCGTCAACTGCCCTGCGGCGCGCAGGTCTTCGGCGAGGACCCGCACCACGTTCAGGTGCAGCCGCAGCCGGGCCGCGATCTCCGCGAGGGACTGCGGCTGCCGGCAGGCGGCGACGATGTCGTGCTGCTCGAAGGAGAGCCGGTCGAGCACGTCGAGCCCGGCGGCGGTGGCCACCACCTGGGTCTCGACGGGGATCGGCCGCCCGGAGGCAGCAGCTCCCGCGCCCGCCACCCGGCCGGCGGTGACCAGGAACGGCCGTACGGCGGAGGGCGGGCGTACCGGATCGCGACCCGGGGGTGTGGCCCCGTCCGCGCCGGCACCGCTGGGAGTGCGGCCGTCGGGCATGTGTGGCTGTTCCTCTCTCGACCGGTCGGGGACCGGTCACCGAGCCGAAGCGGCGCCGACGCTGTTCTTCAGCTGGAGCACCAGCTGGGGGTTGAGCGCGGAACCGGCACGGTTGGCGAACAGCGTCATCTCGTAGGCGATGTTGCCGAGCTTGGCCTCCTTGTCGGTGACGACGCCGAGGACGGCGCCGCTGCCGATCGCGGAGACGAGGACGTGGCCGCCCTCCAGGTCGATGATGACCTTGTTCAGGCCGCCGAGACCGTAGTTGCCCGAAGCTCCGGCGGCCAGGCTGGTGATGCCGGAGACGATGGCCCCGAGGCGTTCGGAGTGGGCGTGCTCACGCAGTTCGGCCACGGCGATCAGCAGACCGTCGGAGGACACCGCGATGGCGTCGACGACACCCGCGGTCTCCGTCGCGAAACGGTTGAGCAGCCAGTTGAAATCGGCCGCGGCTGCCTGCAGTTCGGCCGGCGTGGTGCCCCCCGTGGGAGTGTCACCTGTCGACGTACTCACTGCTCCGCTCCTTTCGGGAGGTGGTTCTGGTCGTGCGGGTTGTCCCCGTCCGGGATGCGCAGGCCAGCGAGTGTGTCGCTGTCCCGATGCGCTTGCTCCACGGCGGCCTCGAACTCTTCGAGGGCCGAGCGGACGGCGTCCGCGTCGGCGGGCCGGGGGGCCTGCCGGGCGGCTTGCTGGGCGGCGGCGTCGGCGCCCGTACGTAGGGTGGCACCCCGGACCCGGCGCCGTAGCGGCCGGGAGCCTCCGGGGCCGTCGTCGAGGGCGGAGTCGCCCGGCGGCGGGGTCGGCGGTGCCGCGGCGGTCGTGGCCGTCTCGTACCGGGAGACCCTGCGGGGGAGCGGGGTGGGCTCCTCATCGGCGCGCACGTGCTCAGGTGTGATCGGCTCGGGCCTGCTCAGGGTGATCGACGGCCGTGGACCGGAGTCCGAGGTGGCCCAGGAAGGGGCCGGACGGGCTTGGTCCTGGGCCGAGTTGACGGCCCCCGCCCCCGCGGCGGCGGACGTGAGCGCCTTGTCCGACCCTGCGTGTTCTCCCGCCGAACTGCCGGAGGCCAGCGCGCTCATACGCAGCAGCAGCGTCGCCGGGATCGTGATCTCGGACGTCACACCGCCGCCCGGTGTGCGGGCCAGCGTGACGTCGATGTCCCAGCGGCGGGCGAGCGTACCGACCACGAACAGGCCCAGCACCTTCGTCGGCACCAGGTCGAGTCGCTCGCGGCGGATCAGCCGGGCGTTCTCCTCGGCGATGCGGTCGGCGCTCATCCCGAGACCGTGGTCGGCGACCACGATCAGCGCGTCGTCGCCGTCGGTCCGTACGACCACCTCGACGGGGCTGCCCGCGGGCGAGAACGAGACCGCGTTCTCCAGGAGTTCGGCCACCATCAGCGTGAGGTCGCCGATGATGTCGGGCTCCACCATGACCTCGGTGTCGGCGCGCAGACTCACCCGCTGGAAGCCCTCGATCTGGCCCAGCGCGGCCCGTACGACGTTGGTGAGCTCGGTGGGCCCGCCGTCCATCACCGTCTCGCGGATGCCGGCGAGCAGCATCAGACTGTCCGCGTTGCGGCGCAGGCGTACGGCGATGTGGTCGATGGAGTAGAGGCGCTCCAGGAGCGCCGGGTCCGTCTCGCCGCGCTCCACCGCGTCGATCAGGGCGAGTTGACGGGTCGTCAGGTTGCTGACGCGGCGGCCGACGTTGCCGAACATCTCGGCGACGTTGCGCCGGCTGACCACCTGGCGGGCCAGCAGTGCGGCGGCCGTGGTCTGCACGTGGTTGAAGGCCTCGGCGAGGTCACCGATCTCGTCCTTCGCGGTGACCGGCATGTCGCGCAGCAGCGGCGGCCCGTCGTCCTCGGCGTCGTCGTCGGCCACGCGGGCGAGTTCCCGGCCCGCGACCTCGGCGACCTGCTTCGCGGCACCGGTCAGGGCCTGCACCGGGCGGACCACCGAGCGGCGCACGATCACCACGAAGACGAGCCACAGCGCGAAGCCGATCAGCGCGAGGTTCAGCAGCAGTCCGGCGCGCCAGGACGCGGAGCTGGAGGCGCTGTCGGCGCGGGTGGCGATCTGGCCGATGAGCGAGGTGGTGATCTTCAACCGGCTCGCGGCCTGCTGCGGGTAGAAGGGGTAGTCGCTCATGGCGTCCGCGAAGGCCTTGCGGACGGCGCCGGGCGTCTCGGCCTGCAGCCCGCTGGGGTCGATCTGCAACTCGGCGTAGGACTCGGCGATCAGCCGCTGCGCCGGGGTGTGCTCGATGCCGGAGAGCTGGTCGGCCTGGTCCGCGGTGGCGAACCGGGCGAACCTGGCCGCCTGGTAGGTGTAGAGGTCGTAGGAGCCGACCGCGTTGTTGAACTCGATGAGCGCGTTGCTGTCACCGGTCGTCGCCGAGAACACGCTGGTCTCGAACGAGCTGTGGGCCGCATCGGCCCGCAGCACGGAGTCCAGCAGGTTGCCGGTGAAGGTGGTGGCGAGGTTCGCGTTGTGTTCGAGGTCGAGCCCGTCGATCAGGCCGTCGGAGGCGCTGGTGTACGCCGGGTCGATGTTGTCGGCGGGCAGATAGCTCTGCTCGACGGTGTCGCGCAGGGTCTCCAGGCCGTTGATCTCCTTCAGGGCCTGGGCCTCGCTGTCCGGCAGCCGGTCGCCGAAGGTGTCGCGCACCTTCTCGACCTGCTTGTCCACGGCCACCTGGGCCGTCCGGTAGGCGCTCTGCGAGGGGGTGCCGCCGTCGTTCGTGGCCTCGAAGCGGACGGAGAGCAGGATGGCCTCCTGGTGCTCCGCCTCCACGAGGTTCACCAGCTTGGCGACCTGCCCGCTGTCACGGACCAGCCGGGCCGCGTCGCTCGCGTCCGTCGACTGCCCGATCTCATCGGTGATGAGATACGCCAGCAGCACCGCGACCACCGCGAGGGGAACGCCGACGAGCAGATTGAGCTTGCGCCTGAAGGGCCAACGGTCTGCGAAGCCCCGTATGGACACCAGGCCTCCTTCGTGGGGTGTCGTCACGTGACGCGTAGCGACGCGCGTGACTGTTTTTGATCGAAGCGGCCCCCGCACACCGCTGTGACCGACGCCAACTCCGGGGAGACTACCGCCTCATTGAACGATCAAGTGCGTCGCCCTACGTCAAGAATCAATTACAAAGCGCCTGTGTTCGTGACCGGTCTGTTTACGTTGCCTTCACAACTGGGCACCCATTGAGGCCAATCGGTGACCAGACTTCTCTTGACTGACCAAGAACCGGCTGGATTGGATCAGCGGAGTGCGGCGTTCACGCCCCGCGCGTGGTCGCCACAGCCATGCCTGCACGCCTGTGCCAACATCCAAACCCGGAACGGGAATTGTGACTTCTAAAGCGAAGAACAGCTGGTCCAGTACTAGGTACCCCGGCGCGGCCGCCATCGCGCTCGCCGCGACGGCTGCGCTTGTCACGGGATGTGGTTCGTCCTCCGACAGCAAGTCCGACAACCCGCTCTCGGGCGGCAAGGCCAGTGGTGACACGGTCGTCGTCGGCTCCAACAACTTCGCCGAGAGCATCCTGATCGCCGACATCTACGGCGAGGCCCTCAAGGCCAAGGGCGTCAAGGTCACTTACAAGCCGAACATCGGCAGCCGCGAGACCACCTACGGCCTGCTCAAGAACGGCTCCATCACGGTGCTGCCCGAGTACAACGGCGCCCTGCTGGCCTACCTCGACCCGAAGGCCACCCCGGCGACCCTCGCCGCGACCACGGCCGCGATCAACGCCAAGCTGGACACCAAGCTGACGCTGCTGGACCCCGCGGCGGCGGAGGACAAGGACACGGTCACGCTCAACGCGGAGACCGCGAAGAAGTACAGCCTCACGTCCGACTCCAGCATTGCGGACCTCAAGTCCATCGCCAAGGACCTGGTCATCGGTGCCTCGCCGGAGTTCCAGACCCGGCAGCAGGGCCTGGTGGGCCTGAAGTCCGTCTACGGCCTGGAGTTCAAGTCCTTCAAGGCGCTGGACGCGGGCGGCCCGCTGACCGCGGCGGCGCTGAAGAAGAACACCGTGCAGGCGGCGGACCTCTTCAGCACGGACCCGACCATCGTCAAGGAGAAGCACGTCACGCTCCAGGACCCGAAGAGGCTCTTCGGCTTCGAGAACGTGCAGCCCCTCGTCTACAAGAGCGGCCTCTCCGCGGCCGGCGTCGCCGCCCTCAACGCGGTCTCCGCGAAGCTCGACACGGCGACCCTGCTGGACCTCGACACCAAGGTCCAGTCCCAGAACAAGGACCCGCTGGACGTGGCGAAGGCCTGGCTGAAGACGGCCGGCCTGGACTAGGACTTCTCTCCGGCCGACGCGGGTGCCTCCGTTCTCCGGGAGGCACCCGCGTCGTGCTCAGTACCCGACGTAGAACGTCGCGTCCTGCTGATCCGTGGCCGTCGAGATCGGGTCGATGCGCAGGACGAAGTCGGAGTGCCGGATGTAGCGCGTCGGGTTGTTGTACGACCGGAAGGACGTCCAGGAGGAGTCGGCGAGCCCTGCGGTCCGGTAGAACGTGGCGTCTCCGGCGAACGTCGACGTGCCGTCGTTCACGTCGAGTTGGAGCGCGTAGTTGTAGTGCCGCAGATACCGGGTCGGGTAGTTGACCGACTGGAAGGACACCCCGGTCGAGTCCGCGAGGCCCGGCACCAGGGTCCACTGGGAGTCGGTGTACGGGTCGAAGGCGTACTCGTCTATCCGCCCGACGAAGTTGGAGTGGCGGACGTAACGGGCCGGGTAGTTGTAGGACTTGAGCCGGTTCCAGGCGGGCGTGCCCCACTTGGCGATCAGGTTGTTGTACTCGGCCGTGGTGATCGGCTGGATGCCGCAGTGCTTGGAGTTGAGCGGCTGCGTGTAGAGCTTCTGGTCCACGGCCGTCCAGGTGCCCGCGGCGAGGCTGCTGGTCTGCCAGGCGTAGAAGACGCCGTTGGGGTCCCAGGTGTCGCCCCAGAGGTACCAAGTCGAGCTGGACGCAAGGGATTTGACCAAGGTCGGGGCCTCGGTGCCGTTGTGCGAGACCGCCGTGCTGAACTCCGTGAAGCTGCCCGGGTCCAGTGACGTGGACTTCGCGCCGACCAGTGTCGAACTCTTCTTGAAGTAGAGGTAGTTGACGCCGTTCACGCCTACGGCGAGATCACCGTCGATGACGTCGTAACCGGGATCGAAGAACACCTGCGGATCCCCGGCGGTCACGAAGTCGCTGGTGTAGTTGACCATGATGACGTTGTGGCCGCTGTCGTTGACGGCCGAGTAGATCACGCCGTACTGACCCCGCCCCGCGTCCCAGAAGGACTCCGGCGCCCAGGCGTGGGTGTCCAGGCTGTGCACCTTCATCCGCCGGTAGCCGGTGAAGGTGCGCAGGTCGGCGGAGTCCCAGACGTGGATGTACTGGCTGACGTACGACCAGTCGGTGCCGTTGAGGTCGGTCGCGAGGACCACGAACGTGCCGTCCTGCTTGCGCAGGATGAACGGGTCGCGCAGGCCGAGGGAGCCCGCCGTGGGGGTGGCGACGGGGGCGTTCTGGTTGAGCGGGGTCCACTGCAGACCGTCGGGGCTGACGGCCAGGTGCAGGCCGTAGTTGGCGCCCAGGAAGGTCGGCGACTCGGTGAAGTAGCACATGACATAAGCCGAGTTGGTGGCCGCCTGGGCGCTGCCGGCGCCGAGGGTGAGGGCACCGGTGGCCGCGAGGGGGACGGTCGCGGCCATGCCGAGGAAGAGGCGGCGGGACGGGTGGGGGAGAGGGGGGACGGCCATGTGTTCTCCAGGGGATACGAGCGGCCCATTGATTCATATCGTTCGACATCCCGAACAGGGTTCGGTAAGTCGATCAGAAGGTAGAGATGGGGCGCGTGCGCGTCAATCACACAGTCGTGCTTGGCCGGTTCTCGTCCTTCACCTGGGCGTCTGCTGAGGGCCTCCTGTGTGGATCAGGAGTTCCGTCCGCGCCCGGGCCGCCGCCCCGACCGCCACCGCGTCACCGCCCAGCCGCGTCGGCAGCACCCGCACCGGGTGACCGCTGACCGGCGGCTCCAACGCCAGGGTCCCCCGGACGGCCGACTCGATCAGCGCCCACGACCGGCTGACACCTCCGCCGATCACACACGTCGTGACATCCAGCATCCCCGCCGTGATCAGCAGCGCACGGGCGATGCCGCGGCCCGCGGCCTCGTACACGGCGAGCGCGTCCGGGTCGCCCAGGTGGGCCGCCTCGGCGACCTCGCGGGCGGTGCGCCCACGCCCCGTCCGCTCCCCGTACCGCGCCGCGATCGACCGCCCCGAGGCGAGGGTCTCCAGATGCCCCCGACCGCCGCACGTACACGGCAGTTCGCCGAACCCGGGCACATGCCCGATCTCGCCCGCCGCCCCGCGCGGCCCCTCGTACAGGGCGCCATTCAGCCACAGCGCCCCGCCCACCCCCGTGCCGAGCGTCATCCCGAGCACGTTCTCCGCACCCGCGACCGCACCCTTCGCGACCTCCCCGCGCAGAAACGCGTTGACGTCGTTGTCGAGGAACGCCGGTACGCCCAGGGCCTGTTCGACGGCAGCGGTCACCTCGAACCCGGCCCAGTCGCGAAAGGAGTCGCTCGCCACGAGGATCCGCCCGGCCCGCGCGTCCACGAGCCCGGCCGCACCGACCCCGACCCCGAGCAACCGGGCGGGCGTACGGTCCAGCAGCAGCCGTAGCGCGGAGAGTGCGGCGGCGAGCATCGCCGCCCCGCCCTCACTCGCCGGGGTCGGCACCTCCGTCCGGTCCAGGACGTCGAGTTCGGCCGTGCACAGCACGACCTGGGTGGTCGTCCCGCCGATGTCGACGCCGACGATCACCTGGGGAGAGTCCCTCACGCGCCGGCCTCCGTCCCCAACGCCACCCGGCGCTCTCTCCGTTCACGCTGAAGCACCGGATCAGGGACCGGTACGGCGGCGATGAGCCGACGCGTGTACTCGGTCTCCGGATGCAGCAACGTGCTCATGGTCGGCCCCTGTTCCTCGACGCGTCCGCTCCGCATCACGACGACGCGCCCCGCGAACTGCTGCACCACGGCAAGGTCGTGCGACACGAAAAGACACGCGAACCCGAGCTCCGCCTGCAACTCGGCGATCACCTCCAACACGGTCTGCTGCACACTCACGTCCAGCGCGCTCGTCGGCTCGTCCGCGACCAGCAGCCGCGGTTCGAGGACCAGCGCCCGCGCCAGACTCACCCGCTGCCGCTGCCCACCGGACAACTCGCGAGGCCCACGCCGCGCCAACTCCCGCGGCAGCCGCACCAGTTCGAGCACCTCGGCAACCCGCTCCCGCCGCTCGGCAACCCCCATCCCACGCCGATGCACCCGCAACGGCTCGGCCACGCACTCCGCGACACTCATCCGCGCGTCCAGCGAGGCCACCGGATCCTGCAACACCACACCGACCCCGGCCAACAGGGCCCGTCGCGCCCGCCCCCGCGCCTTACGCAGATCGGCCCCGAAGAGTGAGACGCCTCCCGACTCCGGCGCGACCAACCCCAGCGCGACCCGAGCCGCCGTCGACTTCCCCGACCCGGACTCACCGACGAGCCCCACGGTCTCACCGGCCCGCACGGTCAGCGACACGTCCTCCAGCGCCCGTACGGCACGAGGCCCACGCCCGAACTGCACGGAGACATCCCGCAGTTCGACCACGGAAGCCCCCTCGGCCTCCTTGCCCACGACACTCCCACTCCCGGTCACGGCCAGCCGAGGCACAGCAGCCAACAGCCGCCGCGTGTACTCATGAGTCGGCCGCAACAGCACTTCCTCCACCGCCCCCGTTTCCACGACCTCCCCCTCCAGCATCACGGCGACCCGGTCGGCGAAGTCGGCGACGACCCCCATGTTGTGCGTGACCAGCAGTACCCCGGTCCCGGAGTCGACGGCCAACGCCCGTAGCAGATCGAGGATTTCGGCCTGCACGGTGACATCGAGCGCGGTGGTCGGCTCGTCCGCGACGAGCAGCCCGGGCGAGTTGGCGATGGCCATGGCGATGACAACCCGCTGCCGCTGCCCACCGGACAACTGGAACGGAAAGGCGGAAGCCCGCCGCTCAGGCTCGGGAATCCCGACCCGGCGCAGCAACCCAACTGCCTCGGCAGCAGCCTCCTGCCGCGACACATCCCGATGATTCCGCACAACTTCCGCTATCTGCTTGCCGATTCGGGTCAGCGGATCAAGGGCGGTGGCCGGCTCCTGGAACACCATCGAAGCCGTACGCCCCCGCAGCCGCGCGAGTTCGGCCTCACCGGCCCCCACGACATCCGTACCGCCGACCGAAACGCCCCCGGAGGCACGGGCGTTGCCGGGCAACAACCCGAGCGCGGCAAGGGCCACGGTCGATTTCCCGGACCCGGACTCACCGACGAGGGCAAGAGTCTCCCCCGCTGCCACCCGCAGGGACACCCCACGCACGGCGGGCACATCACCGCTCTCGGTGGAGAAGGTGACGCCCAGATTCTCTATCTCCAGGATGCTGTTCATCCCCGTCCCTTCACGTCGAAGGCGTCACGAAGCCCGTCGCCCACCGCGTTGAACGCGCAGACGACGAGGATGATCGCGAGGCCCGGTGGCACGATCAGCCACCAGCGTCCCGAGTACGCGGCCGTCAGCCCGGCCGAGAGCATGCCGCCCCAGTCGGTCGACGGCGGCTGAACTCCCAGCCCCAGATAGGACACATAGGCGACGAGCAGAATCGCGTCGGCGACCTGGAAGGTGGCCGCGACGACGATCGTCGACACCGAGTTGGGCAGGATGTGCCGGGTGATGGCCCGGCTGTGCGAACCGCCGATGGCGCGCAGGGTCAGCACATAGTCACGGCTCTTCAAGGTCAACGTCTCCGCCCGCACCAACCGCGACGGCACGAGCCAGGACACCAGCCCCAGAATCACGATCAGCCCAGGCACACCGGGCGTGGTGATGGCAGACACGACAAGCAGGATGAACAGCGCCGGGATGGCGATCCCCGCGTCCACGACCCGCATCATCACGGCATCGAGCCAGCCGCCCGCATACCCGGCGACAGCCCCCCACAAGGTCCCGATCACGGTGGCAAGCACCCCAGCGGCAAGCCCGACGAGCAACGACACCTTCCCGCCGTACATGAGCCGCCCCAGCTCGTCATGCCCGACAGCATCGGTACCAAGCCAATGCGCCCCGCTGGGATGGAGATTCACCTGAGTGAGGTCGGTATGGATCTGATCGGTGGAGTAAAGGAGCGGCCCCACAAAGCAGAACAGAAAAAAGAGGACAATGACTACGAGACCGGCCACGGCAAGCTTGTTGCGCGCGAAGCGCGCATTTAGGGGCGCGGGGAACTGCGCGACCAGCCCCCACCGGCGTGCACTCTGAACACTCACGCGCGGCCCCCTTTGACCCGAGGATCAACAACCCTCTGAACGACATCCGCAAGCAACGTCCCCACCACAGTCGCGACGGAAATGACGAGCACGCACCCGAGGAGCACCGGGTAATCCGAAGACTGAGCCGCACTCCAGAACAGCAGCCCCATCCCGGGGTAGTTGAACAGCTGCTCAACAACCAACGCCCCACCGAACAGCACCGGCACGTAATACCCCAACATCGCGATCACCGGCGTAAGCGAGTTCCGGAAAACGTGCTTGAAGAGAATCGCCCGCTGCCGAGAACCCCCCGCCCGAGCCGTCCGCACGTAGTCCTCGGACAGGTTCTCCAACGTCGCAGCCCGCATATACCGACTGAACACGGCGACCATGGAAGCCGCCCCCGTTACCACCGGCAGCACCAACGCCACAGGATCCGCGAACACTTGACCCACCGTGTCCCCCTGCGGCGCCTGCGAGGGAAACCACCGCAGCATCTGCGTGAAGACCAGCACCAGCACAAGTCCCAGGAAGTACACGGGAGTCGAGTACGCGACGAAGCTCAACGTGGTGATGACATAGTCGGCCGGCTTGTTCCGCCGCACGGCCTGCCACATGCCCAACGGAATGGCGAGCACCAGCCCGAGAACCGCGGACAACACGGTCAACACCAGTGTCTTCGGCAGCCGTTGCTCGATGAGCTGGGACACTGCCTCGTTCAGGGTGTACGACGTGCCGAGGTCACCGTGCAGCAACTGCCGCAGGTAGTACAGGTATTGGACGGGCAGCGGCCGGTCGAGCCCCTGGTCGTGGTTGAACAGCGTGATCTGCTGGGGCGTGGCCTGCGGGCCGAGGATCCCGCGCGCGGGCCCCCCGGGCAGCGCGTGCAGCAGGCCGAACACCACGACCGTCACGATGAGGATCACGACCAGCGCCTGGGCGATGCGCCGGGTGAGGTACAGGAGGGTGTCCATGCCTCAGCTGGTCCACTTCCACTGTGCCGGGTGGAAGTTGGCGAGCGGGTCCTGCGAGAAGCCGCCGAGGCCGTTCTTGATCACGGAGATCTGGTAGTCCGGCTCGGGCAGCCAGATCACCGGCAGATCCTTGGCGAGGGCCGCGCTGTAGTCCTGGATGGCCTGGGTCGAACTCGACGTCGTGGACGCGGAGATGAGCTTGTCGACCTCGGCGTTGGAGTAGTTGCCGAAGTTCGCGCCGCCCTTGGACTGGAACAGGGAGTCGCCGGTCGGGAAGGCAGGGAAGTACCAACTGCCCGCCGTACCGAAGAAGGACAGCTGCCACTTGCAGATCGACTGCGAGGCCGTGCACTGCGGGGTCTGCGACAGAACGGAGTTGACCGGCGCGGTCTTGATGGAGAACTTGATCCCGGTCTTCGCCAGCGAGGACTGGATCGCGCTCATCATGTTGTCCGTCACCGTCGAACCGGACTGCGAGAGCACCTGCATCTGGAACTTCGTCCCCTTGGCGACCCCCTCACCGCACTGCGAGGCGCCACTACCGGGGCTGGTGCAGGTCATGACCCCGCCCTGTTCACTCCAACCGTGGCTGCTGAGCAGGGACTTGGCGGCCGAGGCCGAGAACGGGTACGGGTTGCTCTTCTGCGTGGCCGACAGGAACGACGAACTCTGCGCCTGCGGAATCGGCCCGTATCCGGGCACCGCCGTACCGTTGAAGATGACCTTCGCCAACGCGCTCTGGTCGATGGACTTCTGCACGGCCTGCCGGGCGTACAGCTGCTTGAACACGGCACCCATGGCAGGGTTGTTGAAGTTGTACGGCATGTAGGTGATCGCCCAGCCCGACCACGGCTTCACCGTGTAGCCCTGTGCGGTGAAGCTCGCCTTCTGGTCGAGGTCGGTCGCCTCGATGTAGCCGTAGTCGACGCTCCCGGACCGCAGCGCGTTCTTCTCGGCGTCCGCTGTCGTGAAGGGGAGGAGGTTCACGGTGGGGATGGCGGGCTTCTCGCCGCCGTCGTACTTCGAGTTGGCGCTCAGGACGACCTTGCCGGCCGTGGAGAAGGACTTCACGGTGTACGGGCCGCTGACCGTCTTCCACAGGGCGTTCGTGGCGTAACCGCTGATGTTCTTCGCCGCGTTGTTGAGGTACGTCCAGTCCTTCTTGGCGTCCCCGGTCTTGTCCCAGGCGTGCTGGGGGAGCGGGTTGATCAGGCTCAACTCGTTGGCCAGCATCCACTGCGGGTTGTAGGCCTTGTCGAAGGTGATCGTGAAGTGACTGGCGTCCACGGTCTTGAAAGAAGTCCAGTTGTCCGGTGCCTTGCCCGGGTTGTAGCCCGCCCACTGCGCCTTGTTCGCCTTGATGACGTCGAACCAGAACTTCACGTCGGCGGAGGTGATCGGCTTCCCGTCGCTCCAGTGCCGGTCGCCGAGGGTGATCGTGACGCTCTTGTTGTCGGCCGCGAAGGCGGCGGCGGTCGCCACCGAGCCCTTCTTGTTCCAGCCCATGCTGCCGGTCGAGCCGTCGTAGGCGATGAGCGGCTCCCACAGCGAGCTCGCGATGGCGACGTTGTTGCTGTTGAGGTGGGCCGCGGTGCCGATCGGCAGGATCCAGTTCGGGGTGAAGTTCGCGGGGAGCGCGTAGTTGATCGAGTCGTGGGACCCGGACGACGACGTACCGCTCGACCCGGAACAGCCCGCGAGCAGCAGCGAGGCCGTGGTCAGGGAGGCACCTGCGAGGAGTCTCTGGCGAACAGGGGACATGGTTCTCCTCGGAAAAAGAGGGGCGGAGGCGGGAGTGAGGACAGTCAACGACCCCTGGTGTCGAAGAAACAGTCGTGCCGCTGTAAAAAGCCTGTTTCTGCTGTTCTGAAAAAAGCCGGGAGCCCGTTCGGGTGGCTTACGCTCGTCGCCTCGATCGCCGATCCGGAAGTAACTTCCTCTATGCCTGAAAAAAGTGCGCACCGCCGCAAGGGCACCTCGGGCGTCTCCTCACTGGCCGAGCACGTCCTCGAACTCCTCGCCTCCGGGCAGGCCGCCACCCGCACCGAACTCGCCGAACTGCTCGGCGCCGCGCCCTCGACGATCTCCCTCGCCGTGGGCCAGCTGGTGTCCCTGGGACTGGTCGCCGAGCACGGCACCCGCTCCTCCACCGGCGGCCGGCCGCGCAAGGTGCTGCGGCTGGGCGGCAGCGACGGATTCGCGGTGGCGGCCGAGCTCGGCGGCAAGCACGCGCACGTGGGCGTCGTGCTGCCCGGCGGCGGCCTCACCGACGTGTCGACCGTGCCCTTCCCGACGGCCGAGGGCCCGGAGGCCGCGCTGCCCGGACTGGCCGACACGCTCCAGGGTCTCGCCGAGCGACGCGGGCTTGAACTGCTGCGCGGGGTCGGCCTCTCACTGCCGGGCCCGGTCGACGTCGCGAACGGCGTCGTCACCCTCCCGTCCCGCATGCCCGGCTGGAACCGCTTCCCCGTCCGGGCCTGGCTGGAGGACCGGTTCGGTGTCCCGGCGGCCATCGAGAACGACGCCAACTGCATGGCCGTCGGCGAACACACCGTGCAGCCCGCAGGACGACGTCAGTCGATCATGGTCAAGACGGGCACGGCGATCGGCGCCGGCGTCATCGCCGACGGCCGCCTCTACCGCGGCGGCACCGGCGCCGCCGGCGAGATCACCCACGTCCGGGTCGAGGCCGCCCACGACATCCCCTGCTCCTGCGGCAACACCGGCTGCCTGGAGACCGTCGCCTCCGGTGCCGCCCTGGTACGCATCCTGCGCGAGCGCGGCCTCGACGTGACGTCCACCGAGGACGTCGTACGCCTGGCCACCGACGCCCACCCCGAGGCAACCCGAGCGGTCCGCCAGGCCGGCCGCTACCTCGGCCAGGTCCTCGCCGCCAACGTCAACTTCTTCAACCCCGACGCCGTCTATCTGGGCGGCATCCTCTCCACCCTGGAACCCTTCGTAGCGGCAGTCCGCAGCCAGCTGTACGAGGGCTGCCACCCCCTGGTCACCGAGCACCTGGCGATCGAGCGCGCGAGCCTGGGCGCGGACGCGGGTCTGGTGGGCGCAGGCCAGTTCGCGCTACAGAGGGCATTGGCGCAAGCACTCCAGACGGTCACTGACAAACCGGCGACGCGATGAGCTGCTTTTAGGGGCGCGGGGAACTGCGCGACCAGCCCCCACGCACCCGCACTCGACCCACAACCTGGAGCCCCCATTGCCTTCTTCTCGTCCCGTCATCGCCATCGCAGGCCTGGGCATCGAATCCTCAACCTTCTCCCCGGCCCGCACAGAAGCCCCCGCCTTCCACCCCCAGCGCGCCGCCGACGTGTTGACCCGCTACCCCTTCCTCGCCCCCGGCACCCCGCTGAGGGAAGCCGCAGACTGGCGCGGAGCCCTTGTCGGCAAGGCACTCCCCGGCGGCACGGTAACGGCAGCCGCATACGCCGACCTGACCGACGAACTCATCGCACGTCTAAGCCAGTTGGGCCCCATAGACGGCCTCTGGTACGACATCCACGGCGCGATGACAGTAGAGGGCATGGACGACGCCGAAGCCCTCCTACTGACCCGCATCCGGGAAACCGTCGGCCCGAACACCCTCGTGTCGACCTCCATGGACCTGCACGGCAACGTCTCCCGCGAACTCGTCCACCAGAGCGACCTGATCACCTGCTACCGCATGGCCCCGCACGAGGACGCCATGGACACAAAAGAGCGCGCCGCCCGCAACCTCGTAGACCTCCTACAGAGCCGCGCCCCCCGCCCGGTCAAGGCCTGGATCCCGGTCCCGGTACTGCTGGCAGGCGAACAGACCTCCACCCGCATCGAACCAGCGAAGAGCGTGTACGCGGCCGTAGAAGAGGTCGAGGCGAAAGCAGGAGTCACCGACGCGGCGATCTGGGTCGGCTACGCCTGGGCGGACGAGCCCCGCAACCGAGCCGCAGTCGTCGTCACGGGTCCGTCCGCCGCCCAAGTAACCACCGGCGCCGAGCAGTTGGCCCGCGGCTTCTGGGATGCAAGGCACGACTTCGAGTTCGTCGCCCCCACCGGCACCCTGGCCGACTGCCTCGACGAAGCTCTAACCTCCCCCGCCCGCCCGTACTTCATCAGCGACACCGGCGACAACCCGACCGCGGGCGGCGCGGGCGACGTCACCTGGGGACTCCAACAGGTTCTGGAACGCCCGGAGTTCAAGGACGACGACGGCCCGACGGTCATCTACGCGTCGCTCCCCGGACCGTCCGCCGTAGCCACAGCGGAGCGAGCCGGCGTCGGTGCCACCGTCACCGTCACGGCGGGCGCCGAGGTCGACGACCGGCACGCGGGCCCGCTCACCCTCACCGGTGTCGTGCACTCGGTGCGGCACGGCGACCGGGACGCGGAGACCGAGGTCGTCCTCAGAGTCGGCAGCGTGTACGTCGTCCTGACCCGGTTGCGGAAGCCGTACCACCACGAACACGACTTCACCGACCTGGAGCTGGACCCGCGCTCCGCCGCTCTCGTGCTCGTCAAGATCGGCTATCTCGAACCCGAACTCTTCGCCATGGCCGCCGACTGGAAGATGGCCCTCACCCCGGGCGGAGTCGACCAGGACCTCGGCAGGCTCGGGCATCACCGCATCCGGCGGCCCATGTTCCCCTTCGACCGGGACATGCCCGACCCGGACCTCACGGCCCGGGTCATCGCCTCGTCGGACGAGCCGCTCAGCGGGGCGGACGAGTGAGCTTGCCGCCCCCGCCGTCCTCGATGGCGGCGGCGATCAACTGGTCGAGCAGCGCGATCAGTACGTTCCGGCACGAGTCGCGCTCCCGCGCGTCGCACAGCAGCACCCGGACGTCCTCCGGGAGGGCCAGCGCCTCGCGCACCGCCTCCGCGGGATACGGGTGTTCGCCGTAGAAGCCGTTCACGCCCACCACGAAGGGGATGCCCCGGCGTTCGAAGAAGTCGACGGCGGCGAAACTGGACTTCGGGCGGCGGACGTCGATCAGGACCACCGCGCCGAGCGCGCCGAGCGCCAGGTCGTTCCACATGAACCAGAAGCGCTGCTGGCCCGGGGTGCCGAACAGGTACAGCACCAGGTCCTGGCCGATGGTGATCCGGCCGAAGTCCAGGGCCACGGTGGTGGCCCGCTTCTCCTCGATGCCGTCGAGGTCGTCGACGGCGAGGCCCGCCACGGTCAGCGGTTCCTCGGTGCGCAGCGGCGCGATCTCGCTCACCGAACCGACCATGGTGGTCTTGCCGACGCCGAAGCCCCCCGCGATCAGGATCTTGACCGTCTCGGGCGGCGCGGGTGCCGGGGCGATGGTGTCAGAGCCGGCCAAGGCCCTCCCTCACTTTCTGCAGCAGGTCCAGGTCCGGGCTGGTACGGGAGACCGGGTGCGGCGGCCGGGCCGTGATCAGACCCGCCTCCAGCAGGTCACAGAGCATGATCACTACCACGCTCACCGGAAGGTCGACAAGAGCGGCGACCTCCGCCACCGCCAGCGGCTCGGCGCACAGCCGCAGGATGCGCGACTGCTCCGGCTGCGGCCGGGGCGCCCGCGCGGGCACCGGTTCGACCGCGGTCACCGTGGTGATGAGGGTGAAATCGGCGCGGCTGGGCCGGGTTCTGCCACCGGTCAGCGTGAACGGCCTTACGAGCCGCCCCGCCGCGTCGCCACCGCTCACCTCACTCGCCGGAGCCGGCCGCGGGGCCGACGTTGGCCCGCGGCGCGGCGCTGAGATGCTCGCCTATCTTCTTCACCAGCATGTTCATCTGGTACGCCACGACCCCGACGTCCGCGCCCGGACCGGTCAGGACGACCAGATGGGCGCCGGGGCCCGCCGAGGTGAGGATCAGATAGCTGTTCGCCATCTCGATCAGCGCCTGGCGTACCGGACCGCCCCGGAAGTCCATGCTGACTCCCTTGCTGAGGCTCATCAGCCCGGACGCGGTGGCCGCGAGCCGCTCGGCGTCGTCGCGCAGGAACCCGGTGGACTTGCTGACGACCAGGCCGTCCTCGGACAGCACGACGGCCTGGTTCACCTCGGCCACCCGGTCCACGAGTCCGGTGAGCAACTGGTCGAGTTGGGTGTGCGTGGCGGGGACAGGACGTGTCATGGCGGAGTCCTTCATGAGCGATCGGCGGGCGGAGTCGAGGAGGCGGCTGCTTCCTCCCGGTCGTACTGCGGTTGCGCGTCCTCGTCACGCGCCTGGAACGTGCCACGCTGGAACCCGGCCAGCGAGGAGGCCGCACGCTCCGCGGTGAAGTCTTCCAGCTCCGTGTCCTCCTCGACCTGCCCGGCCTCCTCCCGCAACTCGCTGGCCAGACTGGTCTGCGGCACCCGCCGCGGCAACGGGGTGAGCCCGCCGAGATCGGCGGTGTCCGGTTCGGGCTCGGGCGAGCGGGCCGGGGGAATGCCGGGCAGGCTCTCGGCCACGGGACTCGGCACCCTGCCCGCCCGCTCGGCCAGGGCCGCGGCCTTCTTCGCCGCGAGGGCCCCGGTGCCGCCCGCGACATCGTCGGCATCCGAGGCGTCTACGGCCGGGGAGGCATCCGGCGCGGACTCGTCGGTCGGCTCGGGTACGACGATCTCGTGCGGGATCAGCACGATCGCGGTCGTGCCGCCGTACGGCGAGGAGCGCAGCGTCACCGCGATGCCGTGCCGGGTGGCGAGCCGGGCGATCACGAACATGCCGAGCCGGAGGTCGTCGGCGAGGGCGACCACGTCGAACTGCGGGGCCACCGCCAGCTGTTCGTTGAGCGAGGCGTAGTCCTCGTCCGACATGCCGAGCCCGCGGTCCTCGACCTCGACGGCGAGCCCCTTGGCGACCATCCCCGCCCGTACCCCGACCGGGCTGGGCGAGGGGGAGTACACGGTCGCGTTGTCGATCAGCTCGGCCAGCAGGTGGATCACGTCCGCGACCGCGGGCGGCGCCAGGCACACCTCCTCCTCGGTGTGCACCTCCACCCGCTGGTACTCGGCGACCTCGCCCACGGCACTGCGCAGGATGTCGATCAGCGCGACCGGCTCGGTCCAGCTGCGACGCGGCTGCTCACCGCTGATGACGACGAGGTTCTCCTCGTAGCGGCGCAACTGGCTTGCCGTGGAGTCCAGTTCGTACAGACCGCGCAGGACCTCGGGGTCGTCGTGCCGGCGCTCCAGCTGGTCGAGCTTGGTGAGCTGGAGGTTGACCAGGTTCTGGCTCTGCCGGGCGATGCCGAGGATGACCTTCTGGAACCCGCGCCGGGTGTCGGCGAGTTCGACCGCGGTGTGTACGGCCGTGCGCTGTGCGGTGTTGAACGCCTGGGCCACCTGGCCGAGTTCGTCGTCGCCGTAGTCCAGTGGCGGGGTCGCCGACTCGACGTCGATCTTCTCGCCCCGGTTCAGCCGGGCGACCACGTCGGGCAGTCGGTCCTCGGCCAGGCCCAGAGTGGCCATCTTCAGGCCGCGCAGGCGACGGGACAGGGAGCGGGTGATCCGCCAGGACATGCCGACGCACAGCAGCAGGGCGGCGAGTCCGCCCGCGCTCAGCGAGGCGGCCGTGACGAGCAGGCTGTGTGCCTTGTCGGAGCTGCGGTCGAGAAGTCCGGCCGTCTGCTGCCTGATCAACGCCGTGTACTCGTCGCCGACTTGGGTCAGTGCCGCGTTCCACTGCTTCTGCCCGTCGGGCAGGGCGATCCGGCCGGCCGAGCCGTTGTCCACGTCCGCCTTGCCCGCCGTACCGGCCGTGAGCACCGCGTCCTCCGTGGACTCCAGGGTGCTCCACTCGACGCTCTGCAGAATGTGCTCGATCCGCGTCTTGGCGGCACCCTGGAACCCGGTGGAGATCTGGTCCTGGACCAGCCAGCGCCGCGCGTGCACCAGCTCGGCGAACTGCTCCCACGACGCGTTGTCGAGCCGCCCGGAGTGCCAGGCCAGCGTCAGCTGCGCGTCCTCCTGGGAGACCAACTCCGCGCCGTGCTCCAGCGCGACGAGCGGCTCCGCCTGCGAGGTGAGGTCGCCGTCGTCGACCTGGGACAGTTGCTGGAACGCCTGGATCTGGTCGTCGATGATCGAGGTGTACTGGTCCAGCACCTGCTGGGCCGTGATGTCGGTGGGCTTGTCCACCTGGCTCCGGTAGTACTCCAGGCTGTCCACCGACGCGACGACCGAGTACATCCGGTCCCTGATCCGGGACGGCGCCTTCTTGATCGCGCCGGACTGGCGCACGAGTTGGGCCACCGCCTTGTCCGTCGCCGCGCGCTGGCTCTCCAACGCGGCCTGGGAGCCGTGCGGATTCGCCATCCACGCCGCCGACAGACTGCGCTCCTTCTGGAGCGCGAGCGCGGCCTCGGTGCCCATGGCGCCGGTCGACCTGCTCAACTCCGTCTGCGAGCGCAGCCGCAGGCCCTCCGTGAACATCTGGGTCGTCGTCACACCCCACATGGCGGCCAGCGTGACGCTGGGGACCAGGGCGAGCAGGATCAGGGAAAGACGTATGGAACCGACGCGGCGCCGGGCACCTGTCCGTGGAGACATCGTGGTCGTCCTCGCTACATCCTCGTACGAAGTGTCCGGTCAGCGCGTTCCGTTGGCCGCGAACTTCGCGACCGCGCCGACGTTCGTCTTCGTCACGAACGCCGGGCCGGTGAGCACGGGAGCCGCCCCGCCGCCACTGATGTTGCCGTTGGTCTTGTACAGCCACAACGAGTCCACGGCCAGATAGCCCTGCAGATACGGCTGTTGATCGACAGCGAACTGTATGTCGCCGCTCTGCACGGCCTTGACCAGGTCCTGGTTGAGGTCGAAGGTCGCGACCTTGGCCTTGCTGCCCGCCGCCTTCACGGACTTGACCGCGGCCAGCGCGAACTGGGCGCCCAGCATGACCACTTCGTCGATGCTGGGGTCCTGCTTCAGCCGGTCCGTGACCCCCGCGGACACGGCGTCCATGTCGGTGCCGTCCACATAGAGCATGTCGGTCGCGCCGGTGAACGTCTTCTTCACGCCCGCGCAGCGCGCCTCCAGGGCGACATTGCCCCGCTCGTGGATCACGCACAGGGCGTGCTTTGCCTTGAGGTCGTCCAGTTTCTGGCCGACGGCGCGGCCCGCGACGCTCTCGTCCTGCCCGAAGAACTCCAGGACGCCCTCCGACTGCCAGGAGTCGATACCGGAGTTGAGGCCGACCACGGGGATGTCCGAGGCCTTGGCCTGCGCGATCGGCGCCTTCATCGCGTCCGGTTTGGCGAGCGTCACCGCGATGCCGTCGACCCCGTCCCGGATCGAGTCCCGCACGAGCTCGGCCTGACCGGTGGCGTCGGGGTCGCTCGCGTACGTCAGGTCGACGTTGTCCTTGTCCGCGGCGGCCTCGGCACCCTTCTGCACCAACAGCCAGAAGGCGTCGCCCTTGCTCGCGTGGGTGACCAGCGCGATCTTGAGCCGCGCGCCGCCCGCGGCACCGGCCGCGTCCGTGCCGGACTTGCCGCCACCGGTTCCGGAGCAGCCGGAGAGCAGCAGACACACCGCGACGGCGACGGTCGGCGCGGTACCGCGTATGAGACGGAAGGGGGCGTGAGGTGAGGGGGGAGTGTTCATGGGGAGTGCGGCACCTCGCTGTGCGGCCGAGCTGGAGGACGGGGAGAGTGCGCCCGGTGCCGTATGCGGTGCGCCGACCGGGAGACTCCCGCTGGCTCGGAGCCAATCGTGTGTGACCGCTGGTAGTCAAGTGAGCAGCGACATGGAGTGAGTTGTTGCTGCCGCATTGTGATCATCTCGACGTCGTACGGAAGTTGAGGAAGTGGACGAGGAGGTTACGGGTGGACGGACGGGTGGTTACGGCTTGCGGGCCACCGCCCCGTACATCGCGATGTCCTCGTCCCTGATCGGTTCGGCGTCCGTCCCGTCCGGACGCCACTTGTGGACCTGGACGATACCCGGCCCGACGAGTTCGAGCCCCTCGAAGAACTCCTCGGCCTCCGGATACGTACGCAGTCGCATCGGCATCCCACGCGCCGCGTACTCACGGGCGACCCGGCCCACCTCGTCCGGCGCGAACTCCGCCGTACCGATCGACATCGCCAAGTAGCTGCCGGAGGGCAGGGGTTCGAGGAGCCGGCGCACGATGCCCACGGCGTCGTCCGCGTCCAGCACGAAGTGCACGATCGCGATCACGGTCAGCGCGACCGGCGCACCGAGGTCGAGCGTCTCGCGGAACTCCGGGGTGCGCAGAATGGCCGCCGGGTCCAGCATGTCCGCCTCGACGTACGCCGTCCGGCCCTGGGGCGTGCTGTCCAACAGGCCCTGGGAGAGGGCGAGAACGAGCGGGTCGTTGTCGACGTACACGACCCGCGAGTCCGGAGCCGCCGCCTGCGCGATCTCGTGGATGTTGGGCGAGGTCGGGATGCCCGTACCGACGTCGAGGAACTGCCGTATCCCCGCCTCTTGGGCCAGATACCGCACCGCGCGGTTCATGAAGTCACGGTTGGCCCGCATGTGCACGGGCATGGCCGGCCACTCCCGGATCATCGCGTCGCCGGCCTCCTGGTCCGCCGGGTAGTAGTCCGTGCCGCCCAGGATGTAGTCGTAGATCCGCGCGGAGTGCGCGGTCTCGGTGTCGATGCGGCTGTGCTCGGGCACGGTGCGGCTCCTGTGTTGGTGTCGACCCACGTCGACACCAACCTCCCAGAATCAGAAGGGAGTTGAGGAGTGATACGAGATTTCAGAGGTCGAACTCGTGCGGCGGCAGGTCGAGCGTGAAGCAGGCCTCGCGGACCACGGCCTGCTCGGTCTTGTCGAAGTCGCCGTCCGCGCCGCCGATCACGATGCCGATCTGGATCACCGCACGCGCCTCGGCGGGCTTCTTCTTCGCCTTGGCGATCTCCTGCAACACGCTGACCTTGCCGAAGGCGAAGTCGGCCGTCAGCTTGTTCAGGTTCTCGTCGAAACGGCGCTGGAGGTCCATCGCGTCGAAGTTCTGCAGCACCTCGTTGCTCGCGATGAGCTGGGCGACGCGCTGCCGCTCCGACGGGTCGACGGTGCCGTCGGCAGCCGCCACGAGGGCGCACATCGCCATGCTCGCGTCGCGGAACGCCCCGCTCTTCAGGTCGTTCTTCTTCGCCACGAGCTGGGTCTGCATCGTGGACGCGGACTCCTTGAAGCGGTCCCACAGGGCCATGCGAACTCCATGCGTAGTAGTCGTGCGTATACGAATCCGTGGCTGCAGCACCGTGGAAACTCCCCGGACCGGGGAGAAGTTCCGGCCGCCTAGACTGGTGCGGTTCGTACGAAAGGAACGGCCCGCGACGGGAGGCGACGACGGTGCAGACAGCCGGCAGCGGCTTCGACGATCCGTCCGCCGACGTGCTCGCGGAAGCTGCCGCGGCCTTCGGACTGCTGGCCTCGCCCGCGCGGCTGCACATCGTGTGGGCGCTGGCCCAGGGCGAGAGCGATGTCACCGGGCTCGCGGAGCGGGTCGGCGGTGCGCTGCCCGCGGTCAGCCAGCACCTCACCAAACTCAAGCTCGCGGGCCTCGTCCGGTCCCGCCGCGAGGGCCGCCGGCAGGTGTACTTCGTCGACGACCCCGACGTGGTCGACGTGGTCCGGCTCGCGGTCGCCCGCCGCACCGACCGCGCGACCCACGCCGACGCCGTGCCCGCTCCCCGCCTCCGTGGCCTCTGAAGCCGCCGCGCACCGGCACACCGCGTTGCAGGTGCTACGGCGCCTCGACACGGGCCCGCGCGGACTGACCGACCCGGAGGCCGCGGCCCGGCTCGCGGTGACCGGCGAGAACACGGTTCCCGAGCGCCGTACGACCTCCTGGCACCGTCTGTTCCTGCGCAGTCTGCGCGACCCCTTCACCGCCGTACTGCTCTGCCTCGGCCTGGTCTCGGCGCTCGTCGCCTCCTGGGGCACCGCCGCGGTGATCCTCGCCCTGGTCGCGGTGAGCTGCGTGCTGCGCACGAGCGGGGAGCACCGGGCCGACCGCTCCCTGTACGACCTGCGCGAGCTCGTCGGCTCGACGGCGTGCGTGCTGCGGCGCGCGGACGAGGCGGCGCCGGTGCGGGCCAGGGAGATACCGGTCGCGGAGCTGGTGCCGGGCGATGTGGTGCGGCTCGGTCCCGGCGACCTCGTCCCCGCGGACGTACGACTGCTGCGCGCGAGCGGGCTGACCGTGCACCAGGCCGCGCTCACCGGCGAGTCCGCGCCGGTCGCCAAGGCCGTCGTAGAACTGCCGGGTGTCGGGGACGAGGGCCCGTTCGCGCAGCCGCACCTGTGTTTCCAGGGCAGCGGTGTCGTCTCCGGCAGCGCCACGGCGGTCGTGCTGGAGACGGGCGCACGGACCCGGTTCGCCGCCGCGCACGGCGGGCCGGTGCGGCGCGAGGCGAGCGCGTTCGACCGCTCCGTGCACGGCATCTCCTGGGTGCTGATCCGGTTCATGCTGCTGACGCCCCCGCTGGTCCTCATGGCCAACGCGGCGCTGCGCGGCCGGGGCCTGGAGACGCTGCCGTTCGCCGTCGCGGTGGCCGTCGGGCTGACGCCCGAGATGCTCCCGGTGATCGTGACGACCTGCCTCGCGCGCGGGGCCGCACGGCTCGCCCGTACGCACGGCGTCGTCGTCAGACGGCTCCCCGCGCTGCACGACCTGGGCGCCGTGGACGTCCTCTGCCTCGACAAGACCGGCACGCTCACCCAGGACCGGCCGGTCGTGGAACGCGCTCTCGGCCCCGACGGCCGCGACGATCCCGACGTCCTGAACCTGGCCGCCACAGCCGCCTGGTGGACCCTCCAACTCGCCGAGGCACCCGTGCCCGACGCCCTCGACGAGGCACTGCTGGACGCGGCGGGTCCGGTGGGGGAGGAGTACGACGGGGTCGGGGCCGTGCCCTTCGATCCGGTACGGCGGCTCGCGACGGCGGTCGTGCGCGGCGAGGCCCTCGGCACGCACACCCTGATCGTCAAGGGCGCGGTGGAGGACCTACTGGAGCGGTGTGCGCTCGACCGGGCCGACCGCGACCGCCTGCTGGCCCTGGCCGAGCGGGAGGCGGAGACCGGCCTGCGCCTCCTGGCGGTCGCCACCGCCGAACGCCCCGCACGCGCGCGTGAGTACACCCCCGCCGACGAACGCGGCCTGACCTTCCGGGGGTTGGTGACCTTCCACGACGCCCTGAACCCGGACGCCCGGGAAGCCCTGCGGGCCCTTGCCGACCTGGGTGTCGGCGTGCGGATCCTCACGGGCGACCATCCGGCGACGGCGGCGCGGGTGTGCCGGGAATTGGGGCTGGAGCCGGGGGAGGTGCGGGTCGCCGCGCGCTGCACGCCCCAGGACAAGGCCGACGCGGTCGCCGCCCTGCGCGCGGCCGGACACACCGTCGGCTTCCTCGGGGACGGCCTCAACGACGTACCCGCACTGCACGCCGCCGACGTCGGGATCGCGCCGCGGGCCGCCGTCGACGTGGCCCGGGAGGCCGCCGACGTCGTGCTCGCCGGGAAGGATCTCGCCGCGATCCGGTTCGCCGTCACGGCCGGGCGGCACAGCAGCGCGAACATCGCCTCGTATCTGCGGATCACGTTCTCCTCGAACCTCGGCAACGTCATCGCGATGCTCGCCGCCGGTCTGCTGCTGCCCTTCCTGCCGATGCTCCCGGCCCAGGTGCTCGCCCAGAACCTCTGCTTCGACGCGGCCCAACTGGCCTTCGCCCACGACCGGCCCGGTGCCGAGGTGCTGCGCCGCCCGACCGTGCTGCGACCGCGGGCCTTCCTGAGGTTCATCGCCGGGTTCGGCGTGCTCAACGCGGTCGCCGACCTCGCCACCTTCGCCGTGCTCGCGCTCGCGCTGCGCGGTCCCGACGCCGTGGACGACGAGGTGCTGTTCCACTCGGCCTGGTTCACCGAGAACCTGCTCACCCAGGCCCTGGTGATGCTGCTCCTGCGGACCGGCGGCGGGGCACCGGGTCCGGTCGGCCGGGCGGCGGCCGTGCTCGCCGCCGTGGGAGTGCTGCTGCCGCCGAGCCCGCTGGGCGCTGCGCTCGGCATGACGGGGCTGGCGCTTCCCTACTACCTGTTGCTGGCCGCCGTGCTCGGTCTGTATGCCCTGGCCCTGAGGGGTCTGCGGGTCACCCGTGGGTTGTACAGTTGCGCAACATAGCAACTGTTGTCAGGGACGAAAGGGCGAGATCATGCTCCGCAACGGACTGGAACCATGGCACCTGCTGGTCGTGGCGATCATGGTCATCCTGCTGTTCGGCTCGAAGAAGCTCCCGGACGCCGCGCGCGGGCTGGGCAAGTCCATGCGCATCCTCAAGAGCGAGGCGAAGGCGATGAAGGAGGAGAGCAACGCGACAGAGCCGCTCCCTGCGGAGCCGACAACTGTGCACACGGTGACCGACTCCCCGACGACCACCGCGACGGAGTCGCCGACGACCGCCCACTGAACCGAGTCGGCGGTGGTTACAGGTACGGGTATGACCGTGTGGGTGGCCGGACCAGGGTGAAGGCGCGGGGACCCGTCGCGTAGCCGGCGGTGGCGGACGCCGACGTCTCCCGCGCCTCGCAACCACACGCACCGCACCCGCTCGCCGCGCCGACTCCCCGACGGAGCCGCCGGCGACCGCCCACTGATCAGCGTCGGCGGCGGTTACCGGAGCTGGTTAGGGTCACGGTCATGACCGCTCGTGAACCCACCATCGTCGCCACGTCCGGCGGCCACCGCGTGGGTGGCCGGACCAGGGTGCTCTTCGACGCCCTGGTGCATCACGCGGTCGACCTCTCGGGTGCCCACGGCCGCCGTCCGCGCGTCATGTACGTCGGCACGGCCGTCGGGGACGCCGAACACTTCACGTTCCGTATGACGGAGGCGGCGCGGGTCGCGGGCTTCGACCTGACGCCGCTGCACCTCTTCCCCATGCCCAACCTGGAGGACGTCGAGGGTGCCGTCCTCGACCAGGACGTCGTCTGGGTGATGGGCGGCTCGGTGGCCAACCTGCTCGCCGTGTGGCGCGTCCACGGCCTCGACCGGATCATGCGCAGGGCCTGGGAGTCCGGCGTCGTGCTGAGCGGCGTCAGCGCGGGGTCCCTGTGCTGGTTCCAGGGTGGCCCCACCGACTCCTTCGGCCCCGAACTCCGGCCGGTGACCGACGCGTTGGGATTTCTGCCGTACGGCAACGGGGTGCACTACGACAGTGATCCGGGCCGGCGTCCGCTGGTGCACCGGATGGTCGCGGACGGGACCCTCCCCGTCACCCACTGCACGGACGACGGGGTCGGTCTCGTCTATCGCGGTACTCAACTGGTCGAGGCCGTCAGTGAGTTGCCCGGCAAGGGGGCCTACGTCGTCACGCGCGACGGAGACTCGGCGGTCGAGGAACGCGTCGAGCCCCGGCTGTTGCCGGGGCCGAGGTGACGGGTCAGGCCTGCTGCTGGAGTTCTGTCTTCGTGGCCGTCTTCGCCTCGCGCTTACGACGCTTGCGTTCCGACCTCGGCTCCTGGTCCGGCAGCCAGCCGAACGTCATGCAGCTGCCCACGATGCCCAGCAGCAGCCCGATGAAGAAGCCGCCGAGGTTCGAGGTGAGCCAGCTGCCCAGGGAGCAGAGGATCCCGACGATCGAGTAGAAGAGCCGCTGGCCCGGGCTGAAGAGGATCAGCAGTCCGCACAGCAGCATCATCACGGGGAGCAGGTAGCCGGTCATGCCCTGCATCCCGATGTGCATCGCGACCTTCAGCGACACCTTCTCCGTGAGCAGGATCTCCGCCCCGCCCAGGGCGAGCAACAGCCCGCCCCAGAACGGACGGCGGGCCCGCCAGCGCCGGAAGGCGGGCCCTTTCCCCTGCTGTGGCAGGTTCTCCGACATCAGCAACCCGAGTCGCTGAAGCTGAGCTTGAGGCCCGGCAGCTTGAACACACCCGCCGTGGTGGCGTAGTTGGTCTGGCGGAGGTTGTCGATGTGCACGGTGTCGGACTGCTGGCTGAAGACGCCCTTCTTGCCCTGGACACCCGCCTTGGTGAGTGTGCTGGCGTCGTTGCCGATCTCCATGTTGGTGAAGGCGGCGTCACCCGACAGCTCGGTCGAGTCCGTGGTCAGGTTGTTCGCCGTCACCTTCGTCGAGCCGCTGCCCGCCTTGATCAACAGGTTGATGCCGCCCAGGTCGACGCTCTGGCAGAGGCTGTCGAGGGTGGCGGTCTTGATGGCGGAGGTCATGATCAGCACCTGCCCGCCGGTGTCACCCGCGTTCGGGCTGTTCGGGATCATGTTGTCGAGGTCGCCGAACTGCTCGAAGCCGGTGCCGTCGAGCGACTTGGCGGTGACCGTGAACGGCATGCCCGAGATGGAGAACTGCACCCCCAGGGCGCCCTGCGCGGTGAGCACCGCGAGGGTCGCGGCGACCAGCGTGGCCGGCACCGCCATGATCGCGGCACGGCGCAGTCGGACCTGTCCGCGTCTTTCGGGCCCCTCGGCGGTCTCGGGTGTGGAACCGCTTTCCGGCTGATCAGGGGTGTTTCCGTTGGACGAGTTGGCGTCCGAGGGTGAAGCCATGTCTGCTCCCATGTGCTGCTCTGGTTCAACGCGAGTCGGTATCGAAGTGGCGCGTTGTCCTGGCGCGGACAGCGGGTGCGGCGCATCCCTCCTCACAACTCCCGGCGGGTGCAAGGGCTTTCAGGTTACGCAGCAGTAGCCGTCGAGGAAGTTACCGGGGGTTACATTGGAGGGTCAAGGGAGTTGTGAAAAAAGAGTGTTGGTCATGCGCCACCTGTGAGGCAAGGCCTTCCCGTACTTCCCGCAAAGCCCCGAGTTGTACATCAACTTGCCCTGCATGCCTTGACGTTGACTGACACTCAGGTCTACAACTCTCCCTTGTTTGCCGGATCCGTGGCGCCGGATCCGGCACGCGGCACGAGCCGCGTTCCCGGACTTCCCATTCCGCAGGGGCACTTCACCGCCCCCCAGAGTCCGAACCCCGCGGCCCGGCACGGCCGCTTCCCCCTGGTCGTGCCGTCCGCCCCACCGCCCGGCCCGGCCGGAGACCCCCAACCCCCGTGGGTCTCCGGCCGGTCACCGGCCGGCTGCCGTTGCCGGCCCGTCACGTACGGAGAAGGCGTGACGGGCCGGCAACGGCGAACTCGCGCTCCTCAACCCCCAGTTACCCCACCCCCCAAGAACCCCCTGGTTCGACCCTCCACTTCGAAAGAAGAGGTACACCCGCATGCGCACTCGCACCGTCCTCACCCTCGTCGGCTCCGTCGCCGCGCTCACCCTCCCCTTCATCGCCCCTGCGTCGGCGGCCGACACCGTGCTCACCACCGGCAGCCTCGGCGGCAGTGCCGTCGCCGTCGGCGATGTGCTGACCGCGCCCCTGGCCACCGGCACCACCGCCACCCTGTACTCCAGCGCGACCGGCACCAGCGGCATCAAGTGCACCTCGTCGACGTTCACCGCGACCGTCACCGACAACCCGACCGCGCCGGGCACCGCCACCGAGTCCGTCTCCGGGCAGACCTTCGACAGCAGCAGCTGCACGAGCAACGTCCTCGGCGTCACCGGTGTCACCAGCATCACGGTCGACAACCTGCCGTACACCACCGCGGCCGTCTCGGACGGCACCCTGACCGTCACCCCGGCCAGCGGCTCCACCATCCAGACCACGGTCAAGCTGACCACCCTGCTGGGCAGCATCACCTGCGTCTACCAGGCGCCCAGCCTGAGCGGCACGTCCGCCAACAGCGACACCAGCATCAACTTCACCAGCCAGGCCTTCACCAAGACCTCCGGCTCGTCCCTGTGCTTCAGCGCGGGCTACTTCACCGCGAAGTACGCCCCGGTGACCGACGGCGGCGCCGCGGTCTACACCAACTAAGGAGCACCGACCAAGGAGCAAGTAGGGCCTGTGCGCGTCGAGTTCAGCGTCGACGCAGTCGCAGGGCCAGGGCGGCGCCCCCGGTGAGCACCAGCACCGCGGCGGCGCCGCCCGCCACCATGGGCGCCGACGGGCCGCCCGAACCGGCGTCGGTGTCGGACGCCACCGGGCTGCTGCCCGGCGTGGTGCTCTCCTCGGCGGGGGAGGCCGTGGACTTCTGCGCCGTAGTGGATTCCTGGGCCGAAGGGCTCGCGGCCGTAGGGGACTTGGCGGCCGACGACGACGGACTCGCCGCCTTGTCCTTCGAACCGGCCGACCCCGAAGAGGGAGTCGACGCAGCGCTGCCGCCACCGGGGAACACCACGTCCGAGCACGAGTAGTACGTGTCCTCGGTGCTGCTGTTCTGCCAGATGGTGTAGATCAGTTGGCGCCCGGTCCGGCCCGTCGGCAGAGTCGCCTTGATGCGGTACGCGCCGCCGGTCAGCGGCGGGTCCTTCACCTCGGCGAACGGCGTCGTCGGCAGCTCGGACCAGGTGAGCGGCTTCGACGGGTCGTAACCGGCCTTCGTCAGATACAACTTGAACGTGCCGGTGTGAGCGATCGTCGACGCGTACGTCATCGTCAGCTTCGCCCCCGGAGTCAGCCGCGTCGACGGCCAGTCGGTGCGCGCGAGGTTCAGCCCCTTGTAGTCGGCCAGGCCACCGCTGCACAGCTTCCCGTCGGGGATCGACTGCCGGTCCCGCCCGTTGACGTCGGGGACCCGGATGTTGTCCCAGAAGGTGAAGGGCCCCCCGTTCGCCGCCACGGCCGCCTTGCACGCCGTCGACCCGGCCGCGCTGCCGCCCTGGGGCGAGCAGGCGTAGACCCGGCTGACCGGATAGGTCGGCGCCCCGTGCGCCTGCGCCGGACCCGCCGCCCAGACGGTGAGCAGCAGCGGGGCCATGGCGGCGGCCGCCATGGCAGTGCGATGTGCGGTCATCCGGGACATCCGGAACGTCTCCTCGGCCGGGGCGGGAACGGTCTGTTCGTGCAATACGGGAACGCGGCCCCGCGCGTTCAGCCCGGTCCGCCGCCGTGAACCGGGGCACATCCGGTCAACCGGCCGATGTCTAGGGTCGGTTTCCGGCCGGATCGAGGGTTTTCCCCGTATCCGCATGACCTTTTCTTTGCCTATCGTTTGGTCACAGCTGACCCACAGGCCACCCCTGGTCGGTCGGCTTCCAGCGCCTGGTCGGCCCACGTGCCGCTTTCTCGATGACCCCCCGCCGCTTCGACGACGAAGCGAATCGACCGCTGCTCCGCGCTGCTTGGAGTACGGCCACGAAAGGCAAGCCCTTGCGCACTCCCACGGCATTTCCCACCGGACGAGCCCTGATATCCGCCGCCGCGGTCTCCGCGGCCCTCCTCGCCACGGCCGCCACCTCGGTCGCCGTCGCCCAGGAACCCCCCACCCAGGCCGCCGCCCCGGCCCTCTCCGGACAGACCGAGGCCGCCCCCGGCACCCTCGCCGAGCGCCTCATCGTCGGCTACAAGTCCGGTGCAGCGGAAGCCAGTTCGAACAAGGCCGCCGCGGCCGACGCCACCGCCAAGGGCAAGGAGACCGGCGAGGACGTCGGCTTCCAGCGCCGCCTCGGCACCGGCGCCGCCCTCGTCGGTCTGGGTGACGCGCGTAGCACCACCGAAGTCGCCGACGTCATCGCCGAGTTCAGAGCCGACCCGCAGGTCTCCTACGTCGTACCGGACCGGCTGAACACCCCGCAGGCCGACCCGAACGACACCGAGTACGGCAAGCAGTGGGACCTCTTCGAGTCCACGGCCGGCATGAACGTGCCCGCCGCGTGGCCGACTTCGACCGGCAGCGGCGTCACCGTCGCGGTCATCGACACCGGCTACGTCACCCACTCCGACCTCGCCGCGAACATCGTCGCCGGCTACGACTTCATCACCGACACAGCCGTCTCCGTCGACGGCGACGGCCGCGACAGCAACCCGGCCGACCCCGGCGACTACTACGCTGCCAACGAGTGCGGCTCGGGCATCGGGGCGAGCAACTCCTCCTGGCACGGCACGCATGTGGCCGGCACCATCGCCGCCGCCACCAACAACAGCAAGGGCATCGCGGGCATCGCCTACGGCGCGAAGATCTCCCCGCTGCGCGTGCTCGGCAAATGCGGCGGCTACGACTCCGACATCATCGACGCCATCACCTGGGCGTCCGGCGGCACCGTCTCCGGCGTCCCCGCCAACGGCAACATCGCCAAGGTCATCAACATGAGCCTGGGCGGCGACGGCGCCTGCACCTCGGCCACCCAGAGCGCGATCACCGCCGCAGTGAACCGCGGCACCACGGTCGTCGTGGCCGCCGGCAACGACAACGACAACGTCGCGAACCACTCCCCGGGCAACTGCGCCAACGTGATCTCGGTCGCCGCCACCAACCGCGCGGGCGCCAAGGCGTCCTACTCCAACTACGGCTCCGGCGTGGACATCTCGGCCCCCGGCGGCCAGACCAGCACCGGCACCGCCAACGGCATCTACTCCACGCTGAACTCCGGCACCAAGACGCCGTCCACCGAGTCGTACGCCTACTACCAGGGCACCAGCATGGCCACCCCGCACATCGCGGGCCTGGTCGCTCTCATGAAGTCCGCGAACTCCTCGCTCACCCCGGCCCAGATCGAGTCGGCCGTCAAGGCCAACGCCCGCGCCCTGCCCGGCAGTTGCTCCGGCGGCTGCGGAGCCGGTCTCGCCGACGCGGCCAAGACCGTCCAGGCCGTGAGCACCAGCAGCGGTGGTACGACGACGGGCACGACCTTCTCCAGCGCCACCGCCGTGGCCGTCCCCGACGCGGGCTCGGCCGTCGAGTCCTCGCTCGCCGTCACCGGCCGCAGCGGCAACGCGCCCGCCACCCTCCAGGTCGGCGTCGACATCACCCACACCTTCCGCGGCGACCTCGTCCTCGACCTGGTCGCGCCGGACGGCTCCACGTACCGCCTGGAGTCCGCGAGCACCTCGGACTCCGCCGACGACGTGAAGACCACCTACGCGGTGGACGCCTCCACCGAGACCGCGAACGGCACCTGGAAACTGCGCGTCCAGGACACGGCCGCGCAGGACACCGGAACCCTCAACAACTGGAAGCTCACCTTCTGACAGCACAAGGAACGCACAGAAACAGACCGGCCGACCCGTACGTAGAGATGCGCCCCTGCGTGTGTCTCGTCGGGGCGGCCGGTCGTTCGTTTGGCCGAGAACGGTCGCTGACACGTGCTGTAGCTACCGAAAGTGGTCAAGAGTCGGGTCAGGGGTGACACAGAGACGCAAGTGATGGGAACGTGAGGGGAGTTGGGGGTCTTCGGGTGCAAGGTCGACGCCGTCGGACGGTGAGCTACTGTGTACAGGGGGTAAGAAAAAACGGCACGGGCCGTTGTTTTTTCCTTCACGGGAGTGTTTCAGTCGATGGTGAGGCAGCTACGGGCCGAACAGACCCGCACAACAATCATCACGGCCGCCGCCGAGCTGTTCGACCGGCAGGGCTATGAGTCCACCAGCCTCAGCGACATCGTCGACCACGCCCAAGTCACCAAGGGCGCCCTGTACTTCCACTTCGCGGCCAAGGAAGACCTGGCCCACACCATCCTGGAGATGCAGGCCAGGGCCTCGCGCCAGATCTCGAAGGACATGGACAGCCGGGGCTACTCCTCATTGGAGACACTGATACGTGTCACCTTCGGCATGACCCGCCAGGCCGTCGAGGGCCCCATCCCGCGGGCCGGACTCCGCCTCGCCGCCGGGGAGATCGAGCTACGCCCCTCGATGCCGCACCCCTTCACGGAGTGGCTGGACATCGCCGCCCGCAAACTCACCGGCGCCGTCGCGGAAGCCGACGCGCACCCCGATATCGACGTGGACGCCGTCGCCCGCACCCTCATCGGCCTCTTCGTCGGCATCCGCGTCCTGGGCCGCACCCTCGAACCGGTGGCGCTGCAGCCCCGCAGAACGGCCGAGATGTGGCACCTGGTGATCCGGGGCGTGGTCCCCGTCCCCCGCCGCGCCCGCTATCTCAGCCTCGCCGCGCGACTGGAGCGGGAGATCGGGGCCGACTGACCCGCCCGGTACGGTGAGGCGCATGCCCGACACCCCCGCCGCGCCCGTGATCCTCGGCAACGAGCCCGGCTCGTTCCCCCGCAGCGTGCTGGCCGAACGGCACCCCGCGATCATCGACCAGGTACGCGACGCCTTCCCGTACGGCCCTGAACAGCACCGCGCCCTCGACGCCCTGCTGAAGAACTGCACCGAGGGCACGATCGAACCCCTCCCCACCGACGCGCCCGACCACGCACAGTGGGCGGCCTGGGGCACCGACGAGTACGCCGGACACTCCTGGTACGACGTGCCCTGGCTCTGGTCCGAGAGCTACTTCTACCGCCAACTCCTGGACGCCGTCGGCTACTTCGGCCCCGGCGTCTGGCAGGGCATTGACCCGTTCCGCCCCTTCAAACGCGCCGAACTCGACGCCCCCGAGACCGACGAGGAACTGGCCGCACTCGACGCGCTGGACGGCAGACCGTCCGAGGAACGCGCCCAGGCCCTGCTGCACGGCTCCCTGTGGGGCAACCGCGCGGACCTCGGCTTCCGCCTCTCCGCGGCCGGAGCCGAGTCGGCCGCACAGGCACCCGTCCCGGCCCTGGTCGCCGACGACAGCGAGCGGCTGTGGTCACTCCTCTCCGGCACCGGCACGCTCTGCCTCGTCGCCGACAACGCGGGCCGCGAACTCATCCCCGACCTGCTGCTGATCGCCCACCTCCTCGACCAGGGACGCGTCGACCGCGCGGTCCTGCACATCAAGCCGCACCCGTACTACGTCTCCGACGCCACCACCGCCGACGTCGTCGACGCCCTGCACCGGCTGACCGGGGCGCCGGGTGCGGCGGCGACGTACGGCCGCCGCCTCTGGTCGGCCATGGCGGACGGCCGCCTGACTGTGCGCGCCCACCCCTTCTCCTGCGGCCCGCTGCCCTACGCCGACATGCCCGCCGACCTTCGTGCGGAGTTCGCCGCAGCCACCCTGACCATCGTGAAGGGCGATCTCAACTACCGGCGCCTGGTGGGCGATTGCCTCTGGGCCCCGACCACTCCCTTCGCGGATGTCACCGCCTACTTCCCGGGCCCGGTCGCCGCCCTGCGCACCCTCAAGTCCGACGTGATCACCGGCCTCGACGCCCGCACCGAGGCCGCGTTGGTCGCCGCGGAGGGACAGCGCTGGCGCACGGGCGGCACCCGTGCGCTGATCCAGGTGCGGGGGGTGTCTTCGGCGCCCGTCGTGTAGTTGGCTCGGCCACTGACGTTCTTGTCGCACGAGGGGAGTACGACCGAGATGCGTATCGGGGTAGCACCGCACCGGCTGTGGCCGGACCGGGAGGACGAGCTGGACGCTGTTCTCCAAATCGCCGTCAGGGCCGAGGAGTTGGGGTTCGACCATGTCTTCGCGAGCGGTCACGCGGTGGCCGGTGCGACAGGTGTGACCCCGGACCCGCTGGTCCTGCTGGCGGCGGTGGCCGGGGCGACACGGCGGATCGGGCTGGTCACCAGCGTGCTGGTGCTGCCGCTGTACAACCCGGTCGTCGTGGCCCACCAGACCGCCACGCTCGACCGGCTCTCCGGAGGCCGTTTCACCCTGGGCGTCGGCACCGGCTGGGACACCGAGGAGTACGCGGCCGTCGGCGTCCCCTTCGCGGGCCGGGGCCGCCGGACCGACGAACAGCTCGCTGTCGTACGGCAGTTGTGGCGGGGTGAGGGATCGCCGCGCCTCGGAGTGCTGCCGCGCACGGAGGGCGGTCCGCAGGTGTGGATCGGCGGGGGGAGCGACGCGGCACTGCGCCGGGCCCTGCGGTTCGGTGACGCGTGGCACGGCTCCGGGGTCGACGCCGAGGCGCTCACCGGCGTACGGGCGCGGCTCGACGCGCTCGATGACGAGGTGGGCCGCGATCCGGCGACGCTGGAGTTGACGGCGGGTCTGTTCCTCGTGCCGCCCGGGTTCGCCCCCGCGGTGAAGGTGCCGGGCCGGCCGCTGGGCGGAGCCGACGCGAGTGCCGAGAGCGTGCGGGACGAGCTGGGCCGGCTGGCCGACGCCGGGCTCACGTCCGCCTCCCTGTGGCTGCCGGTGGCCACGGAGGCGCTGCCCGACGCGCTCGCGTGGGCCGCAGGGGAACTCGTTTCGCCTTTTTCCGGGGAGTGAAGTTTTCTCTGGCCTCCCTGTGGTGATCATGTCAAAACGCTGGTACTTCTTGCTCGTATGACGACGTCACGTCAATTACGAGTGGGAACAGGGAAGTTGACGGCAGGCGCGACCGTGCTGGCGCTGGTGCTCGCCGCCTGCGGCGGAGGCGGGGGCTCCGGGTCCTCCGGCGGCGGGAGTCAGAAGGTCACCGTAGCCGCGCTCCCGTTGACGGACGCGGCTGCGCTCTATATCGCCCGGGACCGCGGACTGTTCGAGAAGGAGGGGCTGGACGTCACCATCCAGCCCGTCCAGCAGAGCATCCAGGCCCTGCCCGCGCTGTCCAAGGGGCAGGTCGACGTGATCGCGAGCGCGAACTACGTCACCTTCCTCCAGGCCGACGAGAAGGGCACCCTCGACCTCCGCATCCTCGCCGAGGGTGTCCGCACGGCACCGCACATGATGGACGTACTGGTCCCGAAGGACTCGCCGATCAAGAGCGCCGCCGACCTCAAGGGCAGGACGGTCGCCGTCAACATCCTCAACAACATCCAGTCGCTCACCCTGAACGCGATCCTCGACCAGCAGGGCGCCGGTCACCCCGTCTACCGGCAGATCGCCTTCCCGCAGATGGGCCCTGCCCTGCAGAAGGGCCAGGTCGACGCCGTACACGCGGTCGAGCCCTTCGACAGCGCGATCCAGGGCGAGTTGAAGGCACGCGTGCTGATCGACGGAGCGTCCGCACCCGTCCAGTCCCTGCCGATCAGCGGCTACGTCACCACCCGCGCCTTCGCCGACAAGCACGCCAAGGCCGCCGCGGCGTTCCGGCGCGCGATCGAGGCCGCCTCGAAGATCGCGGCCCAGGACCCCTCCGCCGTACGCGCCGAACTCCCCAAGTACACCAAGGTGACCGCGGCCCAGGCCAAGACCATCGACCTGCCCGCCTATCCGGTCGCCACCGATCCAGCCCAACTGCGCCGACTCGTCGAACTCATGCAGAAACAGGGGCTGTTGAAGAAGGCGATCGACCCGGCCACGCTGCTCGTCAAGTGAACCGGCGCCAGGAACTCGCCCTCGGCGGCCTCGGCGTACTGCTGGCCTTCGGCATCTGCGAGGCGGTCGGCCGGGCAGGCGTCGTGCGACGCAGCTACCTGCCGCCCGCCTCCGAAGTCCTCGCCCGCGCCGTCGAGTTGGCGGGCGACCGCGCCTTCCTGGACGGCGTCGGCGTCACCCTGCGCGCCTGGGCGCTCGGCCTCGGACTCGCCTGCGCGATCGCGGTTCCAGTGGGCCTGCTGCTCGGCAGCGTGCCGGTGGTCGACGACGCCGTACGCGCCGTGATCGAGTTCCTGCGCCCGCTCCCGTCCGTCGCGTTGATCCCCCTCGTCTCCCTCCTGCTCGGCTCCGGCACCGAGACCGAGGTCGCGCTCATCACGTACGCGTCGGTCTGGCCCATCCTCTTCAACACCGTCTACGGGCTGGGCGAGACCGACCCCCTCGCCAAGGACACCCTGCGCGCCTTCGGCTTCGGCCGTCTCTCGGTGCTCCTGCGCGTCGAACTCCCGGGCACGGCCCCGTTCATCGCCGCAGGCGTCCGCATCTCGGCGTCCATCGCCCTCGTCCTCGCCGTGGCCACCGAACTCCTCTCCGGCTTCGGCCAGGGCCTCGGCATCTTCATCGCCCAGGCCCAACTGGCCACGGACGGTACCCGGGACGTGCTGGCGGGGGTGGTGTGGGCGGGAGTGCTGGGGCTGGTCATCAACGGGGTGCTGGTGTGGGTGGAGCGACGGGTGTTTCCGTGGACACCGGAACGCCGGGAGAGGGCGGGGGAGGCCACCGGGTCGGGGGACGGTTCTGATGCCGGGCGCCCGGCAGGCAGCGGTGGCGATCGGGCCGAGGGCGGGTTGCCGACATGAGCAAGGCGCCGAACTCCGTGCCCCGCCCCGCGGGCCGAAGCAAGCCCTTGATCCGCGGCACGGCGGGGCGAGCCGCACACCTGACCCGGAGCGCAGTGGTCCTCGCCCGCGGTGCCCTTCTGCGCTGGCTGGTCCTCGTACTCGCCCTCGCCGCCTGGCAGTTGGCCGCCCGTGTGCACGGCAGCGTCTACTTCCCGCCGCCCGCCCGTATCGCCCACCACGCCTACGTCCTGTGGTTCTCGGGCCCCGTCGGGCACCTGTTCCTCACCCCGGCCGCCGTCGACACCATCCTGCCCAGCCTCGGCCGGATGTCCGCCGGCTTCGCGCTCGCCGCCGTCGCCGGCATCGCCCTCGGTGTCCTGGTCGGCCGTTCGCGCCGGGCCTACGCCCTGTGCAACCCGGTCCTGCAGTTCGCGCGGGCCGTCCCGCCGCCCGCCCTGGTCCCGGTCTTCGTGGTCGTCTTCGACTTCGGTACGCCGATGCAGCTCGCGTCGATCGTGTTCAGCGCCGTCTGGCCGGTACTGATCAACACCGCGGAGGGCGCCCGCGACACCGACCCGCTCCGGCTCGACGTCGCCGCCGTACTGCGCCTGACCGCGCCCGAACGTCTGTGGTTCCTGCTGCTGCCCTCGGCCCTGCCCCGCATCTTCGCGGGCCTGCGGCTCAGCCTCTCGCTCTGCCTCATCCTCATGGTCTTCTCGGAACTGCTGCCGGGCACCGCGAACGGCATCGGCTTCGCGCTCACCGACGCCCAGTCGCGCTCCGACCTGCTGACCGTGTGGGCGGTACTGGTCCTGCTCGGCGCCCTGGGGTATCTGCTCAACACCGGTCTGCTGGCGGTCGAGAAACGGCTCACCGGCAGGGGAAGCAGCAAGGGAAGCCGCAACGGAAGGTCGACCACATGAAGGGAACGGTCCTGGACGCCGTCGTCCAGTTCCTCCGCGACACCGGGATGACCACGGTCTTCGGCAACCCGGGCTCCACCGAACTGCGCATGTTCCGCGACTGGCCCGACGACTTCACCTACGTGCTCGGCCTCCAGGAGTCCACGGTCGTCGCGATGGCCGCGGGCCACGCGCTCGGCACCCGCCGTGCCGCCTTCGTCAGCCTGCACTCGGCCGGCGGTGTGGGCCACGCGCTGGGCGCCGTGTTCAACGCCTACCGCGACCGCGTCCCGCTGGTGATCCTGGCCGGCCAGCAGGCGCGTTCCCTGCTCCAGCTCCGCCCGTTCCTCGGCGCCGACCGGCCGGCCGAATTCCCGCGCCCCTACGTCAAGTTCGCCCACCAGCCGGAACGCGCCGCCGACGTGCCCGCCGTACTCGCCGAGGCCCACCGCATCGCGATGACGCCCCCACGCGGACCGGTGTTCGTCTCCGTCCCCGAGGACGACTGGGACCAGCCGGCCCAGCCCGTCGCCTCGCGCACCGTGCACACCGGCTTCACCGCGGACCCGCACACCCTGTCCGCCCTCGCGGCCCGCCTGGACGACTGCGCCCGCCCTGCCCTGGTCGTCGGCCCCGGCGTGGACGACGAGGAGGCCCTCCCCGAGGTCCTCGCCCTCGCCGAACGGACCCGCGCGGCCGTCTGGATCAGCCCCCTCTCCGGCCGCTCCGGCTTCCCCGAGTCCCACCCCCTCTTCCAGGGCTTCCTGCCACCGGTCGCGGGCCAACTGGCCGCGCGGCTACGGCCGTACGACGTGGTCGTGGCCCTCGGCGCGCCCGTCTTCACCTACCACGTGGACGACGGCGGACCACTCCTCCACCCGGGTACCGAACTCCACCACCTGGACTGCGACCCGGCGCAGGCGGCCTGGCTGCCCACCGGCACCAGCATCGTCACCACCCTCAAGCCCGCCCTCGCCCAACTCGCCGCGCTGCTCGGCCGGTCGGACCGCGAACCGCCCCCGCCCCGACCGGCACCCGCACCGCTGGAACCCGGCGCGGGTCTCACCGCGGAGCTGGTCCTCGACGAGCTCCGGGCCCGGCTGCCCGGGGACCGGGTCCTCGTCGAGGAGGCACCCAGCCACCGGGACGCGCTCCACGCGCGCGTGCCCGTCGACAGCCCCGGCGGCTTCCTCACCACGGGCAGCGGCGCGCTCGGCTGGGGCCTGCCGCTCGCCGTCGGCCGCGCGCTCGCCGACCGCCGCCGAGTGGTCTGCGTGATCGGCGACGGCTCCGCGCTCTACTCGGTGCAGGCCCTGTGGACGGCGGCCCGGCACCGGGCGCCGGTCACCTACGTCGTCCTCGACAACGGCGGTTACGCCGCCGTCCGCGCCCTGGGCCGCCGGATCGGCATCGCCCCGGTACCGGGGACGGACATCGAGGGCGTCGACTTCGTCACCCTCGCCGAGTCCTTCGGCTGCCCGGCGACCTACGTCGACGACCCCGCCGTACTCCCCGAAGTCCTGGACCGCACCCTCCACCTGCCCGACGAGGACGGCCCGCACCTGCTGCACGTCCGGGTCGCCGCGGGCGAGGACGCCCTCTACACCGAACCCTGGGCCAGGTGACCGACCCCGATGCTCCGCCTCGACTCCTTGAGCCAGCACTACGGCGACCAACCGGTCCTGCGCGACATCACCCTCACCGTGCCCGACGGTCAACTCCTGTGCGTGGTGGGCCCGTCGGGCTGCGGCAAGTCCACGCTGCTGCGCACCGTCGCGGGTCTGCTGCCTGCGCGCGAGGGCACGATCACGATCGACGACACACCGGTCACCGGCGTACCCGACCGCCTGGCCGTCGTCTTCCAGGACTACGGCCGCTCACTGCTGCCCTGGCTCACCGTCCGCGACAACGTCGCCCTGCCGCTGCGCCGCCAGGGCCTGCGCCGAGCCGAGCGACGCACCGAGGCGGAACGCATCCTGGACCGCGTCGGCCTGACCGGCGCCGCCCGCCGCCACCCCTGGCAGCTCTCCGGCGGTATGCAGCAACGCGTGGCCATCGCCCGCGCCCTGGTCTGCCGCCCCTCCCTGCTGCTGATGGACGAACCCTTCGGTTCCCTCGACGCCCAGACCCGCGAGGACCTGGAGGACCTCCTCCTGGAGATGCACCGCACGGACCGCACGACCATCGTCTTCGTCACCCACGACATCGACGAAAGCGTTTACGTCGGCGACCGCGTCGTCGTCCTGACACCGGGCCCCGGCGCGAAGATCGCCCTGGACCTGCCGGTCGAACTCCCCGGTCCCCGCGACCAGATAGGGACGCGGGGACTCCCGGAGTTCGTGGCCCTGCGCACCCGGGTGGGCCGCGCGGTGCGCACGCCGGGCCGCGCCCAGCCGTAGCCCAGGAGCGCGAACGTCACAAGATGCGGGGGAAACTCAGGGGTTCGCCGTCGATTCACGCGATGGTGTGATCATGTCCCCTGCCCGGGATGGGTGTTGAGGGCGACGGGTAGGGCCCGGCCATGACCCAGCCGTTCGAACTCCCGCACTTCTACATGCCGTATCCCGCGCGCCTCAACCCGCATCTGGACGAGGCCCGCGCCCACTCGTCCACGTGGGCCCGCGAGATGGGCATGCTGGAGGGCTCCGGGATCTGGGAGCAGGCCGACCTCGACGCGCACGACTACGGCCTGCTCTGCGCCTACACCCACCCCGACTGCGACGGGCCCGCCCTGTCGCTGATCACCGACTGGTACGTGTGGGTCTTCTTCTTCGACGACCACTTCCTGGAGACCTTCAAGCGCAGCCAGGACCGCGCCGGCGGCAAGTCCTACCTGGACCGGCTGCCGCTGTTCATGCCGCTCGACCTGGCAACTCCCGTACCGGAGCCGGAGAATCCGGTCGAGGCGGGGCTCGCCGACCTGTGGGCGCGCACCGTGCCGTCGATGTCCGTGGACTGGCGCCGCCGCTTCGCCGTCGCCACCGAACACCTGCTCAACGAGTCCCTGTGGGAGCTGTCCAACATCAACGAGGGGCGGGTCGCCAACCCCGTCGAGTACATCGAGATGCGCCGCAAGGTGGGCGGTGCGCCCTGGTCGGCGGGACTTGTGGAGTACGCGACCGCCGAAGTGCCCGCGGCCGTCGCGGAGTCGAGGCCGCTGCGGGTGCTGATGGAGACCTTCTCCGACGGCGTCCACCTGCGCAACGACCTGTTCTCCTACCAACGGGAGGTCGAGGACGAGGGCGAGTTGAGCAACGGCGTGCTCGTCCTGGAGACCTTCTTCGGCTGCACCACCCAGGAGGCCGCCGACACCGTCAACGACGTCCTGACCTCCCGGCTCCACCAGTTCGAGCACACCGCGTTCACCGAAGTGCCCGCCGTGGCCCTGGAGAAAGGTCTCACCCCCGACGAGGTCCGCGCGGTCGCCGCCTACACCCAAGGCCTCCAGGACTGGCAGTCCGGCGGCCACGAATGGCACCTGCGCTCCAGCCGCTACATGAACGAAGGCGCCCTCGACAACTCGCCGCTGAACGGACCGACCGGCATCGGCACCTCCGCCGCCGACATCGGCGCCCTCCTCGCCTCGGCCGGCGCCGAACGGCTGCGCGCCTACACACACGTGCCCTTCCAGAAGGTCGGACCCTCTCAACTCCCCGACTTCCACATGCCGTTCCAGGTCGAACTCAGCCCGCACCTGGACGGCGCCCGCCACCGCCTCGTCGACTGGATGCACGCGGTGGGCATGCTGCAGGAGGGCGTCTGGGACGAGGAGAAACTCGCCGCCGCCGACCTCCCGCTCTGCTCGGCGGGCATCGACCCGGACGCCACCGAGGCGGCCCTCGACCTCAGCTCGCGCTGGCTCGCCTGGGGCACGTACGGCGACGACTACTACCCCCTCGTCTACGGCATCCGCGGCGACCTGGCCGCCGCCCGCGTCACCACGGCACGCCTGTCGGACTGCATGCCCATCGAGGGAGCGACGGCCCTCGTGCCGGTCAACGGCATGGAACGCGGACTCATCGACCTCTGGGCCCTCACCACCGCCGAGATGCCCCTGGACGACCGGCGCACCCTGAAGGACGCGATCAACACGATGACCGAGAGCTGGGTCTGGGAGCTGGCCAACCAGATCCAGCACCGGATCCCCGACCCGGTCGACTACCTGGAGATGCGCCGCGCCACCTTCGGCTCCGACCTCACCCTCAGCCTGTGCCGCATGGGCCACGGCCCGAAGGTCCCGCCCGAGGTCTATCGCACCGGCCCCGTCCGCGCCCTGGAGAACGCGGCCATCGACTACGCCTGCCTCCTCAACGACGTCTTCTCCTACCAGAAGGAGATCGAGTACGAGGGAGAGATCCACAACGCCATCCTCGTCGTCCAGAACTTCTTCGGCATCGACTACCCGACCGCACTCGGCGTCGTCCACGACCTGATCACCCAGCGCATGCGCCAGTTCGAACACGTCGCCGAACACGAACTGCCCATCGTCTACGACGACTTCGACCTCTCGGACGAAGCGCGCGAGATCATGAAGGGCTATGTGACGGACCTTCAGCACTGGATGGCGGGCATCCTGAACTGGCACCGCGAGGTCGACCGCTACAAGGCCGAGTACCTGGCCCGGCGCTCGCACGGCTTCGTCCCGGACCGGGTGCCGGCTCTGCCGTTCAGCTGACGTCCCTCACCGGAGGTCCCGGACCCGGTCCGACACGTCCGCGGCGAGTTCCCGTACGGCCGTCGCGGCGGCCCCCGAGAGCTCGTCGCGTATCTCGTCGGCGGCGGCCAGGGTCGCGCGGGCCTCCTCGGGGAGGTCCGCGTCGGCCAGGTCGCGCGCCAGGGCGTAGTGCTCCTCGGCGATGAACCGGCCGAGGTTCACGCCCTGCCAGTGCCGCAGTGAGTTGTCGGCGGGGGCGGCCAGGATCTCCCGAAGAGCCGTCAACGTCTCGCCCGCCTGCGCGAGTTGGCCTGTCTGGCGCTCCAGCCGGGCCTGGGTCAGCCGCGCCGAGACGCGGTCCCACGCCGTGTCCTGAAGGGCGGCGTGGAGGCGCCGGGCGCGCAGCGCCTGGGTGAGATCGCCCAGCTGCTCCAACTCGTGGGCGAGCGAGGACAGGTGAGAGGTGTCGAGCGCCTTCGGAGTATTCGGTCGCCGCAGCAGGCCCTGGTCCATGACGATCTCGTCGAGCCTGCGGATCAGGGCGACCCGGGCCAGCTCGGTCAGGCCCTGGGCGGCGGCCAGTTCGGTCCAGGTGTCCGACGGCTCGTCGGAAGGGTCCGAGCCGAAGAGGCAGTCGTCCAGGCCGAGCGCCCACTCCCGCAGGGCGGTTTCGTCCGCGTCGGGCCCCGGCATCTCGCTGAGCCCGCACGCGGTGTCGAAGTCCGTCTCCCGCACCTCGTGCAGCAGCGGCAGATCGCCCGTGTGCCCGCGCAGCCCCACCAGCACGGCGGCGAGCCGGAGTTCGTCCGTCATCGACGACGCGGCCTCGTGCCGCAGCAGATACCGCAGCAGCTCCAGATCGCCGTCCGCGCGGTCGAACTGCGCGGCCCGCAGCACGAGTCGGCGCCGTACGGGGTCCTCGGCCATCGTGTCCCACACCGTACGGTCGCCCGCCCGCAGTGCCGCGAGATCCGCCCGCCCCTGGGCGAGCACCGGCTCCCACAGCGGGGGACGCGGATGCCGGTCCAGGAGGTCGTAGGCGCAGCCCTCCTCGGCGTTGAGGAGCAGGAAGTCGGGCTCTGTGCGCAGCAGGGCGGTGTACAGCATGCCGATCAGCTCGACCGGGGAACGCTCGGACAGGCCCAGGGCGGCGCGCAGTTCGGGCCTCGCCTCGTCGATTCCGTAGTCCTCGCGGAACTCCTCCTCCGTCTCCGCGACCCGGGCCAGGATCTTCTCCGGGCCGTCGGCCGGGGACAGGTCCAGGTGGTCGCGCCAGCCCGGCAGTCCGATCACGATCTCCAAGGCCTCGTCGACACCGGAGCCGATGATCCCGGCCGAGCCCTCGGAGTCGGCGTACAGCACGGACCCGTCCGCGCACACGAAGTACGTACCGCCCGCGCCGTCGCCCGCGACCGGACGCAGCGGACCGTCCGAGGCCAGCCGGACCGGCTCGACGTGGTCGGCCCGGTCCAGGTCGAAGTCGAAGGGGAACGCGGCCAGTTCGGCCAGGTGGGCGTGGAGTCGGAGCAGCCGCAGGGCGTGATCGGTCATGTCACAGAACGTAACAGCGGCCACTGACAACGGGCTCGGACGGCGGAGCGCGGGGCCTGTCGAGCCGGGAGGTCAGACGGCCGCCGCCTGCTCCCGCGAGGCGTGCTCGACCGCGGCCCACGCCAGCGCCCGGACCACCGGATGCGGGCGCGAGCCGTCGCCGGACAGCTCCGGCTGGAAGAGGGTGGCCAGGAAGAAGGGGTGGCCGGGGAGTTCGGCGATCCGGACATGACCGTCCTCGTCGTGCCCGGAGAAGCGCAGCCCGTGTGCGCGCAGCGTGTCGAGGTGGCGGGTCGGGCCGTAGGAGCAGAAGTAGCGCTCGACCGTGCGCTCCGAGCCGATCACGGACTCGGCGAGCGAGCCCGGTTCGATCGTCACCGCGGCCTCGTGGCCGACGAGCGAACAGGCCAGCGGCTCGATGAGGAAGTCCTCGGCTTCGGGGTCGTTCTCGGCGTGCGCGACCCGCGTCAGCCCGCACACGTCACGGGCGTACTCCAGAAGCGCGTGCTGGAAACCACCGCAGGTGCCGAGGAACGGAATGCCCTCCACGCGCGCGGTGCGGATCGCGGACAGGACACCCGCCTCACTGCGGTAGGGGCTGCCCGGCAGCACCCACACGGCGTCGAACCCGCGCACCGCGTCCGTCACTTCGGCGTCCTCGGACGGGATCCAGTAGGCGTCCAGGACGAGCCGGTCGTGTTCGGCGAGGGCGTCGAGGATGGCGGGGAGCCGGGAGTGCGAGACGACGTTGGGGGAGCGGTCACCGACCAGGGCGACGCGGGCGGTCCGAGCTGCGGAGTTCGTCATGCCCCACATCCTGGGCGCGGCCCGAGGTTCACGTCCAACGATGATTTCTGCACTCGCGATAAGCAGCGCTGATGTGATGCGGCATCCTGTCCGGCATGGACCCGCATCTCCTGCGTACGTACGTCACCGTGGCCCGGCTCGCCTCCTTCTCGGAGGCCGCACGCGAGCTGGGCTACACCCAGTCCGCGGTGTCCCAGCACATCGCCGCCCTGGAACAGGACCTCGGCGCCCCGCTGCTCACCCGCCGCCCCGTCACCCCCACGGCGGCGGGCGACCGGCTCCTGGAACACGCGGGCCCGCTGCTGCTGCGCCTGGACGCCGCTCGCGCCGACGTCGTCAGGATGGCCGCCGCCCCCGAACGCGGGCTGACCCTCGCCGCCACGTCGACCGCGCTCGGGCCACGCGTCCTGGCCGCCCTCCCGCGCGCGGGTGTGACGCTTCGTGTGCTCGCCCGTGACGCGGTGCCGGTCGAGGTCGCCACCGGCACCGCGGACCTGGGCCTGGTCGACGGGATCGCGGCGCCCAACGACCCGCTGCGGCTGCCCGACGTGGCCCCGCTGACCACCCACGCCGTCGCCGAGGAAGCCGTCTGCGTCCTGCTCCCCGACACCCATCCCCTGGCCGGCCGCCCGGCCCTGCGCCTCGGCGACCTGGCCGCCGCCCGCTGGCTGGACGCCCCCGACGCGGGCGTGCCCCTCGCACGACTCCGCGCCGCGAACGGCGGCGGCGCCTTCCGCCCCGCCCTCCGCTACGACGGCACCGACATCCGCGTCCTCATCGCCCTCGCCGCCGCGGGCCACGGCCTGACCCTGCTGCCCCGCTCGGCGGCCACCGGGGTACCGGGCGCGGTCGCCGTCCCGCTCACCGAACCACGTGTCGTGCACCGGACGGAACTGGTGCACGGGGGCGCGCCGCGAGGAGCGGCGGCGCGGTTGGTGGGGCGCCTGGTGGAGCGGGAACGGGAGTGAGGCGCCACGCGCGCGTGCGACGCGCATGGCTTCCCGCTCCTGACCGTCGGTCAGTCTCACTCGTTCGTGGCACGTCGCGTGCCGGTGCGCCGGGTAGAGCATCAGCCGGAGGCGATCCATGGAACAGACTGCGTTGCGTCCCAAGCCGATGCCCGGTCAGGAACCCGGTGCCGGCGTCAAGCCCGCTGCCGCCCGGCGCCCGCATGCCGCGCGGCGCCGCGGCCGACGGCTCATGACCCTGCTGTTCAGCCTGTTCGTCGGGACCGTCCTGGTCCTGTCCGGGGTCGGACTCGGCACGGTCGGCGCCACGGTGATCGGCATGAGCAAGCTCGCCGAAATGCAGCGCCAGGCGGCCCGGCAACCGGCACGGACGACCGGCCCGTCCGGCACGCCGCCGTCCTCCGCGAGCCCGACACCGACACCCTCGCCGACACCCGCCACCGCGACCCTCGGTGTGGAGGCCGTGGACGCCGAGAAGGCGGGCGCGTTGATCGTCGGCGTCCACCTCCCCGGCCCCGGCTACACGGCGGGCCTGATCCGCGGCGACGTCCTGCTCACGTTCGGCGGCGCCCGCATCGACTCGGCGGCCGACCTCGCGCGTGCCGTCGCCCGCGCCCACCCCGGGGACGAGGTCACCGTCACGGTGCGCCACCACAGCGGCGGCTACCAGCAGTTCACCGTCGTCCCCGGCTTCGTCGTCTGACGCAGACCTGGCCATGAGTCGCACGCCTCATGAAAAGCACTGGTCCCGTCTCCCCGGCAGGGGCCACGATGACCCCATGCTGAGCACCCTCCTCGCCTTCCTCGGCGCCTGCACGCTCATCGCCGCCTCGCCCGGCCCGAGCACCGTGCTGATCATCAAGCGGTCGCTGCGCAGCAGGCGCTCCGGCTTCCTCACCGTGCTCGGCAACGAGACCGGCGTCTTCGTCTGGGGCCCAGGACCTGTCCGGCGGATCATGCCGCAGACGCGGGGCCTGGCACGCACATCTGCCGCGTTGTCGTCGGTTGCCAACTTCCCCACGCTCGAACAACCTCGCGCGGGGGGACCCCCATCGCGTTGACGCCCTCCTCCGCCTTGCAGCTGCACGCACCAGGCCCCGCTCACCGGCGCTGATCAGGTGCCGTTGCTCTCCTGCGACCTGATCCGCCGGACAGGCCCTCGTCGCCGCCTTCGGCCTGACCGCCCTGCTGGCCGCCTCCGAGGTGGCCTACGACGTCACGCGCATCGTCGGCGCGATCGTCCTCGTCGGCTTCGGCATCCAGACACTGGGCCACGCGCGCCGCACCAAGGACGGCGAGGAGAACGACGGCTGGGAGGTCGCCGACCGCAGCGCCTGGGCCTCCTACCGAGGCGGACTGTTCCTGAACCTCGCCAACCCCAAGGCGGCGATCTTCGCGATGTCCTTCCTCCCGCAGTTCGTGCCCGAAGGCGCCCCGCATCTCCCCTGGGGGCACCTCCCACGCCCTTAAGGCAGTGGGGGAGATCGGGCTCGCCGCGCTGTGGGCCGTCTACGAAGTCGGCTACTACGGCCTCTACGTGTGGTTCGTCGGCCGGCTCAAGAACGTGCTGTCCCGGACCGGTGTGCGCCGGCGCCTGGAGCAGGTTTCCGGAGGTGTGCTGCTGCTCCTGGGGGTCCGGATGGCCCTGGAGAGCTGACACCGTGACCGCGTCCGGGGCCGAAAGACCCGCCGATCGGCTCGCGTGGGCCTCCGGGTGCGGGCAGGATGCTGCCCGTAGCCACCTTTCGCCCGTTCTCGGAGGCCTGAATGACCGGTAGCCCGCCCGCGCCCTTCACCGCCGCCGACTACCGGGCCCGCATGGACCGCGCCGCGCGGGCCGCCGCCGACGCCGGTCTCGCGGGGCTGCTGGTCGCTCCGGGACCGGACCTGGTGTGGCTCACCGGCTACGCGCCCACCGCGATCACCGAACGGCTCACCGTGCTCGTCCTGGCCGCCGGACGCTCCCCGGTCCTCGTCGTCCCCACCCTGGAGGCCCCGGACGCGGCCAAGGCGCCCGGCGCCGGCGCCCTCACCCTGCGCGACTGGACCGACGGCAAGGACCCCTACGCCGCCACCGCCGCCCTCCTCGACGCGACGGGTCGCTTCGGCATCAGCGACAACGCCTGGTCCATGCACCTCCTGGGACTCCAGAAGACGCTGCCCGACACCACCTACGCCTCCCTCACCGACGCACTGCCGATGATGCGCGCCGTGAAGGACGCGGCGGAACTCCAACTCATGGCCGCCGCCGGAGAAGCCGCCGACGCGACGTACGAGGAGATCCGGAAGGTTCCCTTCGCCGGCCGCCGCGAGTCCGACGTCGGCGCCGATCTGGCCGATCTGCTACGGCAGTTCGGGCACTCCCAGGTCGACTTCACCATCGTCGCCTCGGGCCCCAACGGAGCCAACCCGCACCACGAGGTCGGCGACCGTGTCATCCAGCAGGGCGACATGATCGTCCTCGACTTCGGAGGCCTCAAGGACGGCTACGGCTCCGACACCTCGCGCACCGTCCACGTCGGCGAACCCGGCGACGAGGAACAGCGTGTCCACGACCTCGTCCGCGAGGCCCAGGAGGCCGGTTTCCGCGCCGTGCGCCCCGGAGTCGCCTGCCAGGAGGTCGACCGCGCCGCCCGCGCGGTCATCGACGACGCCGGATACGGCCCGTACTTCATCCACCGCACCGGCCACGGCATCGGCGTCACCACGCACGAGCCGCCGTACATGATCGAGGGCGAGGAACAGCCCCTCGTGCCCGGGATGTGCTTCTCCGTGGAGCCCGGCATCTACCTGCCCGGCCGCTTCGGGGTGCGCATCGAGGACATCGTCACGGTGACCGAGGACGGCGGTCGGCGGCTCAACAACACGGCCCGCGAGATGGCACTGGTGGACTGACGAAGACCAGGTGCCCCCGACACCCCGAACGGCGACGGCGCGACCATGACCCAGGCACCGACACCCACCGCGGACACCGTCCGACGACTGGTCCGTTCCCTGCTCAAGGACGGTGCGGCCGACAGCTCAGGACCCGAGATCCGGCCCGTCGCCGAGGGCGGCGAGCACGGCACGTGGTGGGTCGGCACCCGCCATGTGCTGCGCCTCGCCCCGGACCGCGGGGCCGCCCAGCGCCAGCGCCGTGAACTGCGCCTGCGCGACCTCGTACGGCCGTACCTCCCTGTCGCGGTTCCGACGAGCGTCGCGCACGGCGAGTGGGCGCCCGGGCTCACGTACACGCTGGACACCAAGGTGCCCGGCCGGTCCGGCGAGGACCAGGACGTCTCCGCAGTGGGCGAGGCCGACCTGGCCGGGCTGCTCACCGGGTTGCGCGAGGTGCCCGCCCGGCAGACCGAGACGCTCGGTGTCCCGCGCACCGCCCCGCGTTCCCTGGAGGCGCTGCGCCGCGCCGCGGAGCGGGCCGCCGAACGGCTCGCCGCCGCCGACGAGTTCGACGCCGCACGCCTCGACCAGCTCACCCAGCCCGGCGCGATCCAGCTCGCCGCCCAGCCCGGCACCGCGGTCCTCGTCCACCACGACCTGAAGGGCGAACACCTTGTGGTGAGTTCCGACGGCCGGGTCCGCGGCGTCCTGGACTGGACCGACGCGGTCCTCGGCGACCCCGCCGAGGACATCGCCGGGCTCGCCCTGGCCGTCGGTTCCCCCGCCGCCGTACGCGCCGCCACCCTCGCCGGGTACGGCGCCCGCCCCTGTCTGCGCGGCCTCTGGCTCGCCCGCTGCGACACCGTCGTCCGCCTCGCCGACCACCTCGGAGGCCGCGACACCGGCCCCCTGCCGCTCCTCAGAACCCAACTGCGGCGCACCTGGGAGGCGATCCTGCTGGAGCGGGTGACGGAGCTGCGGGACGGGGGCGGGGACGCGGAGCTGTAGGGCGTCTGCGGTGGTGAGGCGTAAACGCTTGCGCAAGCGTTTACGCCTGCAGCAGCACCACGCACGACTCCCCGTGCAGCCGGAGCAACCCCTCCGCCCCCGGCGCCTCCACGGGCTCCCACGCGGCCAGGACCTCTGCCGGGCGGGTGCCCAGGGGAATGGCGGCCGGTGCCTTGCCGAGGTTCACGGCGACGCGTACGTCTCCGCGGCGGAGCGCGAGCCAGCGGGCCTCCTCGTCGTAGGCCACCTTGGTGTCGCTGAGGTCGGGGTCCGTGAGGTCGGGCTGCTCGTGCCGGAGCGCGATGAGCCGGCGGTACCAGGCCAGCACGCGCGCGTGGGGCTCGTTCTGAGGCTCGGACCAGTCGAGGCAGGAGCGGTCGCGGGTCGCCGGGTCCTGCGGATCGGGTACGTCCTCCTCGGCCCAGCCGTGTGCCGCGAACTCCCGCCGCCTGCCCCGCCGTACGGCCTCCGCGAGGTCCGTGTCGGTGTGGTCGGTGAAGAACTGCCAGGGCGTGCCGGCCGCCCACTCCTCGCCCATGAACAGCATCGGCGTGAAGGGTCCGGTCAGGGTCAGTGCGGCGGCGCAGGCCAGCAGCCCGGGGGAGAGGGACGCCGAGAGACGGTCCCCCTGGGCGCGGTTGCCGATCTGGTCGTGGGTCTGGCTGTAGCCGAGCAGCCGGTGGGCGGCCACGCGGTTGCGGTCCAGGGGGCGGCCGTGGTGCCGGTCCCGGAAGCTCGAATAGGTGCCGTCGTGGAAGTAGCCGCCGGTCAGTGTCTTGGCGACCGCCGTGAGGGGGGCCCGCGCGAAGTCCGCGTAGTAGCCCTGCGATTCACCGGTCAGGGCGGTGTGCAGGGCGTGGTGGAAGTCGTCGTTCCACTGCGCGTGCAGCCCCAGACCGCCCTCCCCGCGGGAGGTCACCACGCGCGGGTCGTTCAGGTCGGACTCGGCGATCAGGAAGCGGGGCCGGCCCGTCTCGGCGGCCAACGTGTCGACGGCGGCCGACAGTTCCTCCAGGAAGTGGCACGCGCGCGTGTCCTTCAGCGCGTGCACCGCGTCCAGCCGCAGCCCGTCGATCCGGTAGTCGCGCAGCCACGCCAGCGCGCTGCCCAGCAGGAACGCGCGCACCTCGTCCGAGCCGGGCGCGTCCAGGTTCACGGCGCTGCCCCAGGGGGTGTGATGCGTGTCCGTGAAGTAGGGGCCGAACGCGGGCAGGTAGTTCCCGGACGGGCCCAGGTGGTTGTGCACCACGTCGAGCACGACGCCCAGGCCCAGTTCGTGGGCCCGGTCGACGAACCGCTTGAGCCCTTCGGGGCCGCCGTAGGGCTCGTGCACGGCCCAGAGGGAGACGCCCTCGTATCCCCAGCCGTGCCGGCCGGGGAACGGACACAGGGGCATCAACTCTACGTGCGTGACGCCCAGTTCGACGAGGTGGCCGAGCCGGTCGGCGGCTGCGTCCAGGGTGCCCTCGGGTGTGTACGTGCCGACGTGCAGCTCGTAGAGGACCGCGCCGGGCAGCGGGTGCCCGGACCACGCGGCACGCCACGCGTACCGCTCGTGGTCGACGACCGCGCTCAGGCCGTCCGGGCCGTCCGGTTGCCGGCGCGAGCGCGGGTCGGGCAGCGGCGGACCGTCGTCCACCGCGAACCCGTACCGCGTGCCGTCCCGCGCCTCCGCCTCGCCGCTCCACCACCCCACCCGCCCGGGATCGCGCTCCAACGCGCGCGTGGCGCCCTCGCAATGGAGCGTCACACGCTCTGCCTCTGGTGCCCACACCTCGAACTGCACGGACGGTTCCCCTTCGTCTGCTCACCGGGATGTAGCCCGTCCATCGTGCTTCAAACGAGATCAATCCGCTTTTGAATCCACCCCTTTGGCGCAGGTGTCGTCATCTTCGCGCGCGTGCGGGCCGTTTCCGCGTCTTCTGGACACCCGGGGTTCACTGCCCGACAATCACGAGCGTGACGTCGTCCTTCGAGTTCCACACGTACCCCGCGCGGCTGTCCGACGCGGAGCGCGACAAGGCGCTCAAGGTTCTCCATGACGGCGTCGCCATGGGGCGCCTCTCGCACGAAACGTTCATCCGGCGCATGGAGCTGGCACTCGCCGCCCGCCGCTCCGAGGAACTCGCGGTGCTCACCGCCGACCTGCCCACCGAGAGCCGCCTCTCCCGCGTGCTGTTCGGCACCGTGGAGGCCGTCTCCGGCTTCACCGTACGGCTGCGCAGGGCCTGGCAGGCCGAGCGGCTCCCCAAGCTGCTGCTGCCCCACCCGGGCAACGGACATCCACTGCGCATCGGCCGCGACCCCGCCAACGGGCTGCGCCTGACCCACGAGACGGTGTCCCGGGTGCACGCCGAACTCAGCCGCCAGGGCGGCATGTGGGTCCTGCGCGACCTCGGTTCGACCAACGGCACGACGGTCAACGGCCGACGGGTGATCGGCGCGGCCGTCGTCCGCGAGGGCGATCAGATCGGCTTCGGACGGATGGCGTTCCGGATCGCCGGCAGCTGAGCCCGAACGTAGCCCTGCCTCACCTCTGGCCTGGGCATTACCCGATGTGGTGACCTTGGGCGGGTGCCAAATCCCTTTGCGTACGGCGGTGTTGACGTACCCCTCGCGCCGTGACTGACTGTGCGTACACCATGCACACCAGGTGAACCGACGGCACCACTTTTGTGGAGGTGCGCCCTGCCGCCACTCCTCCGCTACCCGTCCGTGGACGAGTTGGGCGCCCAGGCCGCCGCACTCGTCGCCCGCCGCCCCCAGGACGCCCGGCTGCGCCGCGTCGGGACCTCCCGCGCCGGTACGCCCCTGTGGCTGCTCTCCGTGGGCCACGGCAGCTGCCAGGCCCTCGTGGTCGCCGGACCGCACGCCAACGAGCCCGTGGGCGGCGCGACGGCGCTGCGGCTGGCCGAACGGGTCCTCGCCGACCCCCGGTTGAGCGAGGGCGCCGACGCCACCTGGAACCTGCTGCTGTGCCTCGACCCCGACGGCTCGCGCCGCAACGAGGGCTGGCTGCCCGGCCCTTACACCCTCGGCCGGTACTTCCGGAACTTCTTCCGCCCCGGCTTCCTGGAACAGCCCGAGTGGCTGCCGGACGGCGCGGCCGGGGCCCGACTCCCGGAAACGCGCGCCCTGTTGGAGGTCCAGGACGAACTGCGGCCGTTCCTCCAGTGCTCCCTGCACGGCGTCGACGTCGGCGGCGGCTTCGTGGAACTGACCCGCGACCTCCCGGGCCTCGCCCGACGCGTCGCGCACACCGCGGCCCGCCTCGGCATCCCGCGCGAACTCGGGCCGTACGACACCCTGTACTGGCCGAGCCTCGGCCCCGCCGTCTACCGCATCCCACCGCCACGCCGGGGCGACCTCGCCGCCGCCATCACCGAGGCCGCCGTCGAGTCGACCTGGTACCACCCGCACCGGCACGGCACGGTCACCGCGGTCGTGGAAGCGCCGATGTGGGGCGTCGCCGGCGTCGAGGACGACACCCCGCCCGCCGACGCCGACGCGTTCCTCCGCACCGTGAGCCACACCCTGCGCCACGACACCCGCATCCTGGAACAACTCCTCGCGCGGATACGGCCGTTCGTGCAGAGCGGAACCGAGACGGGGACGGGCGTCGGGCTGAAGGACGCCTGGCCGCGGCCCGCTGCCGACCCGGTGGCACCGCCCGCGCGGAACACCGCCGGGACCCGCCCCCGAACCCTCGTCGTGCCCGACGCCGCACGGCTGCTCGCGCCGGTCGACGACTATTTACTGGTGTGTCCGGGTCTCGCCGACGCGTGGGACCCCGATGTCGACACCGGCGGCGCCCGCCCGCTGCCGCCGCTCAACTCCGCCCATCTGGCGGCCCTGCGCATCGCGGGGCGGCGGCTGGCCCTGCGCACGGCCGGGCTGCTCTACCAGGTCGTGGTCGCCTCCGGGCACGATCAGGCCGGTGCGCTCCCGGAGTTGGACCGGCTGATCGACGAGTGGTGCGCCGACTACCGCGACGGGTGCGGGGCGCGCTGGATCCCGGTCGCGCGCCAGGTCGAGTACCAGTCGCGCGTCGTGCTCAGCGCGTTCGAACTGGCCCGGCGGTACGCGCCGGTGCGCTCCCGTTCGGGTGAGCCGGGCTGGGGTACGGAGACCGCGGTGCCGATGCATCGGGAATGACGCACACCCCGAAGACGAACATCTCCGAGCGCCACACCTCGAAAGCGACCGCGCTCCGTGGCGCCCTGCTCGCCGTCGTAGTACTCCTCGCCGCCGGCCAGGCACCCGCCCAGGCCGCACCCCGGCACGGCGTCCAGGGCGACTGGCTCTACCTCACCGTCACCCGCGGCGACAGCCGGTCCAGCGACACCCGGGGCACCCTGCTCCTCTGCGACCCGCCCCAGGGCCACGCCCACGCGGCCGACGCCTGTGCCGAACTGGGCGCGGCGGCCGGTGACATCGACGCCATCCCGGCCAAGAGCGTGTTCTGCCCGATGATCTACGCCCCGGTGACCGCCCACGCGCGCGGGGAGTGGAAGGGGCGCCAGGTCGACTACTCGAAGACCTTCCCGAACGTATGCGTCATGGCAGCCCGGACGGGATCGGTCTTCGCGCTCGACAGCTGAGGAACGGGCGGGTTCAGGCCGGGCGTCGGGCACGCGCGCGGGAGACGTCCCCGACTCCGCCCGCCTGCTCGCGCGCGTGCAGCGCCGCCGCCACGACCGTGCGGGCCTGATGCTCGACCTGGTGTTCCAGCGGCACCCAGCGGGCGCGGAAGCGTGCCTCGAAGGCGTCGCTCCAGTTCGCGACGAGGTGTTCGAGCACGGGCGCCGCACGGTCGTCGGTCTCCCGCAGGACCCGCAGCAGCATCGCCGCGGCCCGTAACGGCAGCCGGCGCCCGAACGCGTCCACGCTGCCCACGTACGCCATCGTCGTGTCGGCCGGCGGGGTGTGCGTCCAGTCCGCGGCCAGGCCGGGCACCAGCTCCAGGGCCCACTTCGCGGCCCGCAGCAGCGGCCCGTCGACGCCCTGGAGGCGCGGCAGCGCCTCGGCGAGCACCCGCTCCACCTCCCACGCGTCCCGCAGCAGGCGGCGCGCCAGCCGTCGTATCGCCGCCGCCGGGGCGGGATGCGGCGCGGGGTCGTCCACCAGGTCGCTCGCCCACATCGGCACCTCCACGACCGCGGTCAGACCGCCGTAGCGGTGCGCGTGGTACCAGGTGCTGTGCCGCGCGTCGTCCGGCATGCTCGGGTACGCCACGTCCGAGCCGGGCGCCGGCATCACATGCACCCCGGGTCCCGAAGCGGGCCAGCCCGCCGCGTCCGAGGCGCCCGTCTCCACCGGGATGCGCAGCTCGGCCGCCGACTTGGCGAACGGCTCGGCGAGCCCCGGTATGTCCTTCGTCAACTGGACCCAGCTGCCGCCCAGATCGGTGCCGTGCAGGGTCACCTGGAGGTAGGGCCGCACTTCGTCGATCACCCGGGTCAGGGTGCGGGTCTCGGGCGGCAGCCGGTCGGGCGGCAGCACCGACGGCGACCACTCCGGCTGTTCGGGGCCGGCCGGGCGGTAGAAACCGAGGTGGTAGTCGAACAGGCTGCGCGGCGCCGGGGTGACGTGCAGGCTCGCCCCGTCCGGGTCCGCGCAGAGCAGGAAGTGCCAGGAGGTGTCCGACCGCAACTCCCGTTCGCCGACGACCCGTTCGGCGAGTGCGAGGAGTGTGGAGCCACCGGTCGGCTCATTGGCGTGGGCGCCCGCGACCACCAGTACGGCGCGCTGGGCGTGCCCCACGGACAGCAGATGGAGTGGTCTGCCCGCGCGGGAGACACCCACCTGCCTCAGGGTGCACAGGGCCGGCCGGTGCGCGGCCAACGCCCTTGCGGACGAGACCAGTTCGGTCACACTGGGGTATCGCAACTCCGGCAGGAGACTCACCCCCGACTTGTCCGCCCCGGCTTCGCAACCGCAGTACCCCACGGCCTCTGTGAACTGTCAAGAAGACCATGGGGGAGGCTACCGGGGGCGCCCAGGGGCATTTACCGGCAGCCGGTAGGCGAGGTGGTGCCAGCAGGGGGCCGGGGATCGCCAGGGGGGTTCGCGGGCACGGGCGTTCACCGCCGGTGCCGTCCCCTTCGGGCACGCGCGCGTACCCCCGCACCGGGAACACCGCCGTCGCGGCTCGTCACCGCACGCCTGCCGTCCGGTACGCGCCCCGGGTCCGTACGCGGGTGCGAGCCGGTGGCCGGGACGGTCCTACGGCGTGCGGCGCGTCCGCGTACGCCGTGCGACCGGAGGGACGACTGCTTCACCCGAACGGCCGTACGAGGGCTGCGGCCCGCGCGGTGCGGTGGTCGGCTGGGGGCAGCCGCGTGTGCGCATGGCGCGGACGACCGGCCGCGCGCCTCCTCCACGGTGCGTGGCGGAGCGACGACCACGGGGAGCGGACGGCGGTGCTGTGTCTCACGGGCGTGACCGTCCCCCGGACCGCGGGCGCCCCGACCCGTCCACCGGCGCCGCCGAGCCTGCGGACGGTCGTACAGGACCCGTATCCGCTGTACCGCACCCTCCGTGCCCACTACCCGCTCGTGTACGACGAGCCGTTCGGCGCCTGGCTCCTCAGCCGTTACGACGACGTCCGCGCCGCGCTCGCCGACCCGCGGCTGGTCGCCGTGCCGGGCGGAGGGCTCCCGGCCGCACCCGAGGCGGCCCGGCTCGTCGACCGGGCGCTGCGCGGGCCCGCGCTGGCCGCCCTGACCGCCGCCGTCGAGCGCGGCGCCTACGTCCTCGCCCGTCGGCTGGCCGCCCGCGACGAGGCCGACCTCGTGGCCGAGTTCTGCGACTGGCTGCCCACCGCCACGGCCGTGGCCGCGCTCGGGCTGCCGTACGAGGAGACCGCGCGCGTGCATCGCTGGTGCCGCACGGGACCGGGCCGCTCCCGGGGCGGCCGTCCCGAACTGGGCGCCTTCCTGCGGCCGTTGATGGCCCGGCGCCGCGCCCACCCGGGTGGCGACCTGCTGTCCGTCCTGTGCACCGCACGGGCCGACGACGGCCCGCTGCCGGACGAGACCGTCACGAGGCTGGTGGGCACGCTGCTCGGCGCGGCGGGCGAGACCACCGCGCGGGCGTTCGCGTCGTTCCTCGCCAACGTCCTCGACCATCCACGGCAGTTGGACGTGCTCCGCACCCGCCCCGAGCTCACGGCCGGCGCCTGGGCGGAGTCCCTGCGCCGCGATCCGCCGCTGCACGTCGTGCTGCGCCGGGCCGTCGAACCCGTCGGCCCGATACCCGCCGGAGCCACCGTCGCGTGCCTGCTCGGCGCCGCCGGCCGCGACCCGGAACGGTTCACGGACGCCGATCGCTACGACGCGTTCCGCACCGCCCCCGGCCCGCTCGCCCACGGCACCGGCCGCCACACCCGCCCCGACGCCCTGCTCGCCCGCCTCACGGCCGAACACGGCCTACGGGCCCTGCTGACCGCCCTGCCGGGCCTCCACCGCGCACCGGGCGCCCGACCGGCCCCCGCGGACCTCGTCCGCCGCTCACCTGCGACGCTTCCGGTGCGCATCGGGTAGGGGTTCGCGAGCAGCGCCCTGCAGCTAGCTCCCGCCCAGCCCCTCCACCCGCTCCAACAGCACCACCGGCAACCGTCCGAAAAGGGCCTCCACGCGTGCGTGGCCCGTGAACTCCCGCTCCGGAGCGAGCACATCGGCCCATCGGCCCGGCGGCAGCGGCAGCAGTGTGTCGCGCCAGCCGCCCGCCTCCGCGATCCGCGACGACAGCCGGGTCACGGCCGTGACCACGCTCCCCGAGCGCGCGAACGCCACACAGTGCGCCGCCGCAAGGCCTTCCGCGGCCAGCGGGGCGTATGTCGCCGTGTCGCCGAAGACCTCGGGCCGCCGGGCCCGCAGCCGCAGCGCGGCGGCCGTCAGCGCGCCCTTGTCGCCCGGCTCCGGGGGCGGGAACGGTACGGGCCGCCGGTTGTCGGGGTCGACCAGGGCGAGGTACTCGGCCTCCGTGCCCTGATAGAGGTCCGGCACGCCCGGCATCGTCAGGTGGAGCAGGGCGGCGCCCAGCACGTTCGCCCGGATGTGCGGCTCCAAAGCCGCGCGCAAGGCGGCCACGTGCTCTCCGGGCGCCCCGCACGGGCCCGCCGCGACGAACGCCGCCACCGCCTCCTCGTACGGCGGCTCCTGCTCCGTCCAGCTCGTGTACAGGCCCGCCTCGCGCACATGCTTCAACAGGGCCTCCTGGACGCGCCGCGCATCCGCCGGGCCCAGGCCGAACACCGTCTGCCAGGCCGCCCACGCCAGCTGCGCGTCCGGCACGCCGTCGCTGGTGCGCGTCACCTCGGCCAGCACGTCCGCCCAGCGCTCCGGCACCTCGGTGAGCACCGCCAGCGCGGCCCGCACATCGGCGCTGCGCTTCGTGTCGTGGGTCGACAGCACGGTGCCCGCCGCGGGCCAGTCGCGCTGCACGCGCGCGCAGTACGCGTGGAAGTCCTCCGGGGCCACGGCGGGGCTGCCCGGGTTCCCGCCCACCTCGGTCGCCGACAGCAACGGCACATAGCGGTAGAAGGCCGTGTCCTCCACGGACTTGGCCCGCAGCGCGGAAGCGGTCTGCGCGAACCGGGTCCGGAACTCGACCTGCTCGGGCCCGTCCCCGTACCGCCCCAGCAGCAGATCCCGAACGACGTCGACGGCGCCCGCCTCCTCCGGGACGACGAACGCCTGCCGGGCCTCGGCCGCCGCCTCCTCGGTGACGACGGCTGCGGTGTCGCCAGAGGTGTACGGCCGGTAGACCTCCATGCGGACCAGGAACTCCCGCAGCGCGGTCCGCAACGCCCAGGGGGCCCGGTCGCGCAGCGCCGGATCCGGGGACGTGGCGCACACATGGCTCGCGACCCGGGTCAACCGGTCCGTCTCGGTGGCCAGTTCGTGCGTGAGCACCTTGTACGCCGCCCGCCGCGCCGTCGCCTCCCAGTGCCCGCCGCGGTCCGTCTGCGGGGCCGCGAACCTCCGGTACTGGCCGAGGAGTTCACCGGCGCCCGCCGGGTCCGTGAACAGCCCGTCGACATGCCGGAGGGCGTCGTAGCCGGTGGTGCCCGCGACGGGCCAGGACGCCGGCAGGTGCTCCCCGTCCGCGAGGATCTTCTCCACGACCGTCCAGCGGCCACCGGTCGCCTCGTGCAGCCGCTGGAGGTAGCCGTCGGGGTCGGCGAGGCCGTCGGGATGGTCGACGCGCAGCCCGTCCAGCACGCCCTCGCGCAGCAACTGAAGGATCTTGCCGTGCGTGGCGTCGAAGACCTCAGGGTCCTCGACGCGCACCCCGATCAGCTCCGAGATGCTGAAGAAGCGGCGGTAGTTGAGCTCGGTACGGGCCAGCCGCCACCACGAGGGGCGGTACCACTGCGCGTCCAGGAGCTGCGGCAGCGGCAGCTCCGCGGTGCCCGCACGCAGCGGGAACACATGGTCGTAGTAGCGCAGGACGTCGCCGTCGACCTCAAGGTGGTCGATCTCCGCGCCGACCGGACCGCCCAGCACCGGCAGCAGCAGCTGTCCGCCCTGCGCCTCCCAGTCGATGTCGAACCAGCGCGCGTACGGCGACTTGGGGCCCTCCCGGAGCACCTCCCACAGGGCGTGGTTGTGGCGCGGGGCCATGGCCATGTGGTTCGGCACGATGTCCACGACCAGGCCGAGTCCGTGCTCCCGCGCGGTCCGCGCGAGGGCCCGCAGGCCGTCCTCGCCGCCGAGTTCGCCCCGTACGCGCGCGTGGTCCACGACGTCGTAGCCGTGCGTCGAACCCGGGACGGACTCCAGGACGGGGGACAGGTGCAGATGCGAGACGCCGAGCGACGCCAGGTACGGCACGGCCGCCGCGGCCGCCGCGAACGGGAACTCGGGCTGCAGCTGCAGCCGGTAGGTGGCCGTGGGGACTGCCGGGTCGGGTCGCTCAGGTGTCATGCAGACCTACGTACCCGCCCGGCCGTCTTTCGTGTCATCGCCCCCGCATCCGGTCCGCTGATCGGCCGACCGCGCGTGCTCCTAGGTGGGCCGTTGCAGCACCGTCATGCTGCGGTCCACCAAAGTCAGCCGGTCCCCGGCCTTCACCTTCGCGCCCGTGCCGGACGGCACCCCCTCCGCGCGGCCCGTGTCCACGACCACCTCCCACTGGCGGCCGTGATTGACCGGCACGACGAATTCCAGCGTCTCCGGAGAGGCGTTGAACATCATCAGGAAGGAGTCGTCCGCGATGTGCTCCCCGCGCGGGCCGGGCTCCGAGATGGCGTTGCCGTTCAGGAACACCGACAGCGCGGAGGCCTGCGCGGAGTCCCAGTCCCGTTGCGTCATCTCCTTGCCCTCCGGGGTGAACCAGGCGATGTCCGACAGCTCGTCGTGGGTGCCCTCCACGGGCCGCCCGTGGAAGAAGCGCCGGCGCCGGAACACGGGATGCTCCTTGCGCAGCCACACCAACGCGCGCGTGAAGGCCGGCAGCCCCGACAACTCGGCGTCGTCCTCGGGCCACTTCACCCAGGCCAGCTCGCTGTCCTGGCAGTAGGCGTTGTTGTTGCCCTTCTGGGTGCGCGCGAACTCATCCCCGTGGCTGATCATCGGCACGCCCTGGGACAGCATCAGGGTGGCGACGAAGTTCCGCATCTGGCGCGCGCGCAGCTCCAGGACGGCGGGGTCGTCGGTGTCGCCCTCGGCACCGCAGTTCCAGGACCGGTTGTGGCTCTCACCGTCGCGGTTGTCCTCGCCGTTGGCCTGGTTGCGCTTGTCGTTGTACGACACCAGGTCGTTCAGCGTGAACCCGTCGTGGCAGGTCACGAAGTTGATGGAGGCCAGGGGGCGACGGCCGTCGTCCTGGTAGAGGTCGGAGGAGCCGGTCAGCCGGGACGCGAACTCCGCGAGCGCGCGCGGCTCGCCCCGCCACAGGTCCCGCACGGTGTCGCGGTACTTGCCGTTCCACTCGGTCCACAGCGGCGGGAAGTTGCCCACCTGGTAGCCGCCCTCGCCGACGTCCCAGGGCTCCGCGATCAGCTTCACCTGGGAGACCACCGGGTCCTGCTGGACCAGGTCGAAGAACGACGACAGCCGGTCCACCTCGTGGAACTGCCGGGCCAGCGTGGCCGCGAGGTCGAAGCGGAAGCCGTCGACGTGCATCTCGGTGACCCAGTAGCGCAGCGAGTCCATGATCAGCTGGAGCACGTGCGGGGACCGCATGAGCAGTGAATTGCCCGTCCCCGTGGTGTCCGTGTAGTAGCGGGGGTCTTCGGCGAGACGGTAGTAGGAGGGGTTGTCGAGGCCCCTGAAGGACAGCGTCGGGCCCAGGTGGTTGCCCTCGGCGGTGTGGTTGTAGACGACGTCCAGGATGACCTCGATGTCGGCCTCGTGCAGCGCCCGCACCGCCGACTTGAACTCCAGGACCTGCTGGCCGCGGTCGCCCCAGGAGGCGTACGCGTTGTGCGGGGCGAAGAAACCGATCGTGTTGTAGCCCCAGTAGTTGTTCAGGCCCATGTCGACCAGCCGGTGGTCGTTCACGAACTGGTGCACCGGCATCAGCTCCAGGGCGGTCACCCCCAGCTCCACCAGGTGCTCGATCACCGCCGGATGCGCGAGCGCCGCGTACGTGCCGCGCAACTCGTCCGGCAGCCCCGGGTGTTGCATCGTCAGGCCCTTCACATGGGCCTCGTAGAGCACCGTCTCGTGGTAACCGTGCCGGGGCAGCCGGTCGTCGCCCCAGTCGAAGTACGGGTTGACCACGACCGACGACATGGTGTGCGGCGCCGAGTCCAGGTCGTTGCGCTTGTCGGGGGCGTCGAAGTGATAGCCGTACACCTCCTCGCCCCAGGCGATCGATCCGCTGACCGCCTTCGCGTACGGGTCGAGCAGCAGTTTCGCGGAGTTGCACCGCTGGCCGCGCTCGGGGGCGTACGGGCCGTGCGCGCGGAAGCCGTAGCGCTGTCCGGGCATGATGCCGGGCACGTACGCGTGCCGCACGAACGCGTCGCTCTCCCGCAGCTCGACCGCCGTCTCCGAGCCGTCGTCGTGCAGCAGACACAGCTCTACTCGGTCCGCGGCTTCGGTGAAGACCGCGAAGTTGGTGCCGGCGCCGTCGTACGTGGCACCGAGTGGATATGCCTCTCCAGGCCAGACCTGCATGGTCACGACTCTCTCAGCCGGGCCCCGCTGCCGGGGCGCCTTGGTCCTGAGTCTCCCCGAAAGTGAGGGAACCACCTATGACTTACGTCCCTCTTACCAAATGACCAGTGCATACGACGTATGCCGTATGCCGAGCCAAGTGGGACAGACACCACTCCCAGCGATCCAGGGGGAAGGATCCAGGGGGAGTAGGGGGAGAAGTGCGGAAGACAGTGCACCGCCACCTGGGCAAGGTGGTGGCCGGTGCGGCCATAGCGGTGGCGGGGACCGCCGTGATGGTCGGCATCACCCTGCCGGGCACGGCGGGGGCCGATGAGTCGGGCGGCACCGGCAAGGCGGCCGGGTCCGCCCAGCAGGCCGCGGACGGGCAGGGCGCGGCACCCGGTGTCGTACAACAGGTCCCGGCCGAGGGGGAGAAGGGCAAGGGCCGCGACCCGCTCACCGACGACGAGATGAAGCGCGTCGAGCAGATCGCCGTGAACCAACAACTGCTCAACTCCAGTGAGAACGTGGAAGGGAAGCGCGGCCCGCAGCGCCTCGACGTCGAACTCGCCGACCCCGAGACGAGCGAGCTGGACAACCCGAACGCGCCGCGCCGCGCCGACGTGACGTTCTACGACTACAAGGACGACACGGTCGTCACCAAGACCGTCAACCTCGACACCGGCAAGGTCGAGCAGACCGGCACCCAGCACGGAGTGCAGCCGCCGGCCAGCCATGCCGAGGACGTCGAAGCGGCCGAGCTGCTGCTCAAGGACCCGCTCGGCGCGGGTCTGAAGGCGGACTACAAGGACGCCACCGGCAACGAACTCACCTCGCCCGACCAGCTGTTGCTGACCGCCATGATCTACAAGGCCACTCCGGGTGCCCAGTCGGGCGTCCTCGACCAGTGCGGCGAGCACCGGTGCGTGCGGCTGTTCCCGAAGGTGAAGAACGGGCCGTGGATCGACGCCCGCGACTTCGTCATCGATCTGAGCGCCCGCAAGGTCGGCAAGCTCACCGGCTGAGTCGACCGCGCAGTCCTTCGTCCACTGTCCCAACTTGCTTCTCCTGTAAGGGAGTCACTTCTTCATGCGCGTGAACAGAGTCAACCGTGCCCGCAGGCGCGGGGCCGTGGGCCTCGCGGTGGCCGCCCTGGCCGCCGGCGCCACCGCGGGCGCGGGCCCGGCCGTCGCCCAGCCGACAACCGCCCCGGCCGCCGCCGCACCCAGCTGCAGCGCCGCCTACACCATCGAGCAGAAGCTCTCCACCGGCACCACCTGGCGGATGTGCTGGCACTACGAGCGCGAGGCCGGCCTCGTCCTGGAGAACATCTCCTACCAGCCGCCCGGCCAGGCCACCCCCATCAAGGTGCTCGCCGACGCGAAGCTCGCCCAGATCCATGTCCCGTACGACGACGGCAAGAACGAGTACAGCGACCTCACCCAGTACGGCTTCGGCACGGGCCTGATGAACATGGCGCCCGGCGAGTGCCCCGGCGGCACCATCAAGACCGTCAAGGTCCCCGACGCCATCGACCCGGACCACCCGAACGTCAAGGGCCTCTGCACGACGACCCGTTCGCGCGGCCACGCCTTCCGCATGCAGGGCGACAGCGCCAACAAGGTCTTCCAGACCCAGGGCAAGGACTTCCTCGTCTACACGGTCAACCAGGTCGGCTGGTACGAGTACATCACCGAGTGGCGCTTCCAGGACGACGGCACCATCAACATGAACGTCGGTGCCACCGGCAGCCTTTCGCCCTACGACTACGACGCGGGCGACGGCCGCGGCTGGCCGCTCGGCAAGGGCGCCAAGGCGTACGCGACGAGCCACCAGCACGACGTCTTCTGGAAGTTGGACTTCGCCCTCGACGGCTCCTCCAAGGGCCGGATCGAGCAGTACGACTCCGTGGTCACCCCGCGCGGCGCCAACACGCCCACCAACAAGACCACGTTGACCAAGGTCACCAAGGAACTCGCGGGCGACGCCAAGAACATGCGCTGGTGGCGTGTCGTCAGCGCGACCGGCAAGAACAAGGACGACCACGCCCGGTCCTACGAGATAGTCCCCGGCGTCTCCACCAAGTACCCGGGCCGCAGCTTCACCACGCACGACGTCTACTTCACCGAGTACAACAAGTGCGAGCAGTTCGCCAGCGACAACCTGCCCAACTGCGGTGCGGGGCACCCGAAGCAGGTCGACAAGTGGGTCGACGGACAGACCCTCACCCACCCTGTGGTCTGGGTGAACGTCGGCTTCCACCACATCGCCCGCGACGAGGACCAGCAGCCGATGCCGGTCCACTGGCAGGGATTCTCCATCGCCCCGCGTGACGTCACCGCTATGAATCCGCTCACTCCGCCCGCGCTCGCCAACCAGAACGGCAATGTGAACGGCGGAAGTTGAGAAACGACCCTGTCCATCCGGCTGCACCGCCGACCGGTCCCGGAGTACCCTTCCTTGATCGTTGAGACTGGGGAGAGCTCGGGGGAGCGGAAGGCGGTGCACGGGTGGGCTCGGGAGGGCTGGAGCTGCCCCCTGGTGACGAGGGTCACGAGGGGAACTCCGCAGAAGTCCCGCCCGGCGCGGTGTCCCTGGCACGTCCGATGGACGCGGCTGGTTCCATCGGTCCGGAGCTGGACTGGGACGCCGACGCCTGGCGCGAGGTGCGTACGCGCGCCCAGCGAGCCGGCCGCGCCTACATCTGGCTGAACCTCGTCGAACAGCGGCTGCGAGCTGTCGTGGCCGCCGTTCTGCGTCCCATCTACGAACCCGTCCACGGCGACGAGTGGGTGGTCGCCGCAGCCGGACCGGCCGGGCAGGAGTGGGTGCAGCGCGCGGTCGCCGTACGCGAAGTCAGCCGCCGCAAGGGCTACTTGCTCGACCCGGCCGACGACAACGTCATCAGTTTCCTCACCCTGCCGCAGCTGCGCGAGCTGATGGTGCAGCACTGGCCGTGCTTCGAGCCGTACTTCGACGAGCGCCGGGACGTCGAACTCGCCCTGGACGAACTGGAAGTGACCCGCAACGTCGTCTCCCGCAACCGCGCCCTGTCCGAGGCCGTCCTCAACCAGGCCGAGCGGGCCTCCGCGAAACTCCTGGAGACCCTCGGCGCCGGCAGCGACGTGCCCTCGGCGCGCCGGCTGCCCGTGGACGCGGTCGAGGAGCTGATCGGCGACCGGTTCGCGGACGTGGTCGCCGTACACCCCGACCGGGTGCGGCTGATGCGGCAGTTCCCGGCCGAGGACATCTTCGGCGGGGCCCGCCGGGTCGACGCCATCGGCATCGGCCTCAACCTCCTCGTGCAGAACTTCTCCGGCCGCCGGCTGGTCCGCCTCGCCGAGTCGGGCTGCCGGGTACGCCTGCTGTTCCTCAACCCCGCCTCCAGTGCGGTGAAGCGGCGCGAGCGTGAACTCGGCATCAAGCGGGGCGAGTTGAGCCGCGCCGTCGAGATGAACATCCTGCACATGCGCCGGGTGCGCTCCAAACTGCGCGATCCGGCGGCCTTCGAGATCCAGGTCTTCGACGAGACGCCCCGCTTCACCGCGTACCTCGTCGACGGCGACGGCTCGGACGGCATAGCCGTCGTGCAGTCCTATCTGCGCCGCACCCGCGGCATGGAAGCGCCGGTGCTGGTGCTGCGGAACGGCAGCCGACTCGTCAAGTCGGACGAAATGGATGACAGCGCACTTTTCCCCACCTATCGCGATGAGTTCGAGCAGATGTGGGCGGATTCGCGACCGGTGTCCTGACCTGTCACCGGGCCGGTTAGCCGCTGAGCGGGCCAAGCGGAACGCGGTCCTCGGATTGTCAGTGGCTCATGCGATCGTGGAGACCACTGGGGGAAAGCACCACCGAGAAGGGGGGCCGTCATGGCCTGGCACCAGGAGCTGCTCATCGGCTTCGACCTGGAGACGACGGGGACCGATCCGCGCGAGGCGCGCATCGTCACGGGCGCGGTCATCGAGGTCAAGGGCGGACGGTCGATGGGCCGCCGGGAGTGGCTGGCGGACCCGGGCGTGGAGATCCCGGCGGACGCCGTCGCCGTGCACGGCATCACGAACGAGCGGGCCACCGCCGAGGGCCGCCCGGCCGACCAGGTCACCGAGTCGATCGCGGACGTCCTCGTGACGTACTGGAAGACAGGCGTCCCCGTCGTCGCCTACAACGCGGCCTTCGACCTCACCCTGCTCTCCGCCGAGCTGCGCCGGCACGGACTGCCGTCCCTGCGCGACCGCCTGGGCGGCACAGACCCGGCCCCGGTCATCGACCCGTACACGATCGACCGCTCCGTCGACCGCTACCGCCGCGGCAAGCGCAACCTCGAAGCGGTCTGCCAGGAGTACGGCGTGGTCCTCGACTCCGCGCACGACGCCTCGGCCGACGCCCTCGCCGCCGCCCGGCTGGCCGGCGCGATAGCCGACCGCCACCCCAAGGTCGCGGCCCTCGGCCCGGCGGAACTGCACCGCCGCCAGATCGAGTGGTACGCGGAATGGGCCGCGGACTTCCAGAGCTTCCTCCGCCGCAAGGGCGACCAGGACGCGGTGATCGACGGCACGTGGCCACTGCGCGAGCTGGAGGACGAGACCGTCTGAGTCGGCGAGCGCCCCGTAAGGGGCGCGGGGAACTGCGCGACCAGCCACAGAGCACCGTCAGTCGCCCGAATACCGACTGGCCCCAATCAATAGGCGCTCAGAACGGAAACCACCGCACCGTCTCGTCCCCGTCCCGCAAGGACCCCACCCGGCGCTCGAACTCACCCAGCGCCTCAGGGTTGCTCGGCGCATGCTGGGCGACCCAGGCGCAGCTGGCAGTCTCCCGAGCACCGCGGAGCACCCCGCAGCCGTCCCACTCCCGCACATCCCAGCCATACGCCTCGGTGAACGAGTCGTACGCCCGTGCCGGGAAGGCATACCGGTCGCGAGACAGAGCCATCACCACCAGATCGTGCTCGCGCAGGTCGGAGGAGAAGGTCTCCAGATCGACCAGGACCGGCCCGTCCGGCCCGACGTGCACATTGCGGGGCAGCGCGTCGCCATGGATCGGGCCGGGCGCCAGACGCGGCGTGAGCGCGGCGGCGGCAGCCGCGAAACCGTCCCGGCGCTCCCGCAGATACGCCGCGTCCGCAGGGTCGATCGCATCGCCCGCGAGCCGCAGCCAGCGTTCCACACCGCCCAGCAGCTCGCGGGGCGGGAGGTCGAAGGGGGGAGCGGGGAGCGCGTGGACGACCCGTAGCAGTTCGGCCAAATCCCGGGCGTCGGCCGGGCGTACGGAATCGGCCAGCCGGTGCCACACGGTCACCGGATGTCCCTCGACCAGCCGTGCCTTCGGGTCCGCGGCCCGCACCGCGGGGACGCCCGACTCGGCGAGCCACACCGCGACGTCCAGCTCGCGCCGGGCGCGGTCGAGGAGTTCGGTGTCCCGGCCCACTTTGACGACCAGGTCACCGGCGGCGAACACCGCGTTCTCGCCGAGGGCGAGGAGCCGCGCGTCCCGCGCCGGGCCGGGCAGTACGTCCGCCGCGGCCAGTACGTCCCGGGCCCGTGCCTCGTCCATCGTCCGCCTCCGAGTGATCCCTGTGCGTGTGCGTACGGCGTCGGGTTCCCGCCATCCGACGGCCAGTGTCGCATTCGCACAGGTGGGACGGCGTGCGAGGTGCCTTGACGAGGTACGACGTGTTCACGACCATGACGGGGCCCGACCGGGTCGCGCAAAGGGGCTGATTTTATGACATCGGTGACGGAGGTGAGGAGGCCATCGAACCGCGCGCCGAGCCGGGGCGGGCAGCGGCGCGCCCCCGACCACGCGGCCTGGTTCCTGGTGTTACCCGCCCTGATCCCGATCCTCGTGCTCAGCGTCGGACCCCTCCTCTACGGCATCCTGCTGGCCTTCACCGACTCCCAGTCGGGCCGCACCGTGCCCACCCAGTGGATCGGCGGTCTCAACTTCCGTGATCTGCTGCACGACACGCTGTTCTGGGAGTCGTTCCGCATCGGGCTGGTGTGGGCGGTCGGGGTGACCGTGCCGCAGTTCCTGCTCGCCCTCGGCCTCGCCCTGCTGCTCAACCAGGACCTGCGGCTGCGCTGGCTGGCCCGGGCGCTGGCGATCGTCCCGTGGGCGATGCCCGAGGTCGTCGTAGGCATCATGTGGCGCATCGTCTACAACCCGGACGCGGGCATCCTCAACGAGACCCTGCGCAACCTCGGTCTCGGGCACGGCCGGGACTGGCTCAGCAGCCTGACGACCGCGCTGCCCGCCGTGATCGTCGTCGGCGTCTGGGCCGGAATGCCCCAGACCACGGTCGCCCTGCTCGCCGGGCTGCAGAACACCCCGCGCGAACTGCACGAGGCGGCGGCGGTCGACGGCGCCAGCGCCTGGCGCCGCTTCCGCACGGTCACCTGGCCCGCCCTCAGACCGGTCGCGCTGGCGATCACGGCGCTCAACCTGATCTGGAACTTCAACTCGTTCGCCCTGGTCTACGTCCTGACCAACGGCGGACCCGGCGGACGCACCCGGCTGCCCATGCTCTTCGCCTACGAAGAGGCCTTCCGCTACGGGCAGTTCGGCTACGCGGCGGCGATGGGATGCGTGATGGTCGCGGTGATCTCGGTGCTCCTCGCCGTCTTCCTTGTCGGCCGCCTGAGGGGAGGAGACGACTCATGAGGACCGGCAACACATCAGGGATGCGGACAAGCACCGGAGCCCGAGCCGGACAGTACGTCGCCCTGCTCGCGTACCTCGTCTTCCTCGTCTTCCCCCTCCTCTGGTTGATCTCCACGGCCTTCAAGTCGCCGCAGGAGCTGGGCAGTCTGCACCCCACCTGGATCCCGAGGCACCCCACCCTCGCCAACTTCCGCCAGGCCTTCGACGAACAGCCGCTGCTGCGCGCCGCGTTGAACTCCCTGCTCGCGGCGCTCGGAGCCGCACTGATCGCCGTGGTGATCGCGACACCGATGGCGTGGGTCATGGCCCGGCGCCGTACGGTGCTCGCGCGGGCCGCGACCGGGTGGGTGGTGGTCAGCCAGGCGTTCCCGTTCGTGCTGGTGATCATCCCGCTGTTCCTGGTGCTGAAGAACCTGCGGCTGATCGACTCCCTGGCCGGGCTGGTGCTGGTGTACGTGGTGTGGTCGCTGCCGTTCGCGCTGTGGATGCTCGTCGGCTATGTACGGGCAGTACCAACCGAGTTGGAGGAAGCGGCGGCGGTCGACGGCGCAGGGAGGCTCCGCACGCTCGTGTCGGTGACGGCGCCCCTGCTCGCGCCGGGGATCGTGGCGACGGCGCTGTTCGCGTTCGTCACCGCGTGGAACGAGTTCTTCTTCGCGCTGGTGCTCCTCAAGACCCCGGAGAAACAAACCCTCCCGGTCGTCCTTACCCACTTCATCGGCGCGGAGGGCGTCGCCGACCTCGGCCCGCTGGCCGCCGCCGCGTTCCTCGCGACCCTGCCCTCACTCGTCGTCTTCGCGCTGATCCAACGGCGGATCACGGGCGGCATGCTCACCGGGGCGGTGAAGAGCTGATGCGCCCCCGATGGATCCTCGCCCTCGCCGCCCTGATCCTGCTCCTGGCCGGCTGCACGGGCGGCGGCGGAAACAGCTCGGCGCACGGCAGGATCACCCTCCGCTTCCAGTCCCTGGCCTGGCAGGACGAGTCCGTCACCGCCAACAAGGAACTGGTCAAGGAGTGGAACGCCACCCACCCGGACGTCAAGGTCGAGTACGTACAGGGCAGTTGGGACAGCGTCCACGACCAGCTGCTCACCTCCTTCGAGGGCGGCGAGGCACCGGACATCATCCACGACGCCTCCGACGACCTCGCGGACTTCGCCTACGGCGGCTACCTCGCGGATCTGAGGGACCTGCTGCCCTCGCGGCTCAAGTCCGAGATCCCGCAACGGAGTTGGGATACGGCGACCTTCGGGGACGGGATCTACGGCGTACCGTTCCTCCAGGAGCCACGGGTACTCATCGCCAACGCCACCTGGCTGAAGAAGGCGGACGTACGCATCCCGACCCCCGAACACCCTTGGAGCTGGGCGGAGTTCAGGGACATCACCCGGCGGCTGAGCGGGGACGGGAAGTACGGCGTGGCCTGGCCGCTCAAGGAGCCCGTGTCCGCCACGCTCAACCTGTCGCTGTCGGCGGGCGGCGAGCTGTTCCACCGGGGCGCCGACGGCAAGGTGACCGTCCGCTTCGACGCGGCCGACCAGGTCGTGCCGCGCACGATCCACGACCAGGTGGACGTGGACCACAGCGCCTCGCCCACGACCCTCGGGAGCGGCGGTTCGGACACCCTGCCCGGGTTCTTCGGCGGCAAATACGCGATGATCCCGCTCGGCTTCTCCTACCGCCAGCAGATCGTGCAGCAGGCGCCCAAGGGCTTCGACTGGCAGGTGCTGCCCGCCCCGGCCGGCGCCGACGGGCTCACCCAGGGCGTCAGCCCGCAGACCCTGTCCGTCGCCGAGGACAGCCCGCACAAGAAGGAGGCCGCCGAGTTCATCGACTTCCTCCTCCAGCCCAAGAACATGGTCCGGCTGGCCCTGGGCGACTGGATGCTCCCCACCGGCACCCAGGCCCTCAAGGACCCGGCCCTGCACACCACCAAGGACGACTGGGCAACCGGCACCGCACTCGCCGGGGACCTCAACTCGGCGCCCGCGCAATCCGTACGCGGCTACCCGGAGTGGAAGGACAAGGTGGCAACCCCGGCGTTCCAGGAGTACTACAGCGGCGCGATCACCTTGACCGACCTACGCCAACGCCTGGAGAAGGACGGCAACTTGGTCCTGGCGAGATATCAACGCTGATGAGGGTGACGCCCTTCTTTTAGGGGCGCGGGGCTGTATCGATATGCGGCTCCGCCGCGTGGGCGCGACCAGCCCCCACAGGCCCGCACCCGCCGAACAACCGCACCCCCCTCCCCGGATGGCGCTCCCCACCACGAAAACCCCGTTGCCCCACCCCACCCGAACCCCCTAGCGTTCCCCACATGTCAGCCGCGAACGCGATCATCAACTCCGGTCTCGGCCGGAGCTGCACGTATGCGATCCGCATCCGCCGCAGCCCCGGTGCCCTGACCGGCCCGGGCATGCACGCCCGCTGACTCCTCTCCCTGTTCTTCCGGTCAGGGCCTTCGTCTGCCCGTATGCCCTTCACGGATGACAAGGACCGCAGGCCATGGCCCGCCCCACCCACGTTTCCCGCGCGCTCTCGCAGAACTTCCTCGCCGACCGCGCCACCACCGCATACGTCGCCCGCCTCGCCGTCCCGCACGGACGACAGGTGCCCCTTCTCCTCGAAGTGGGCGCAGGAAAAGGCGCGTTGACCGAGAAGCTCGCGCCCCACTGCCACGAACTGCACGCCCACGAGATCGACCCCCGCCTCGTACCGAAGCTCCGCACCCGCTTCTCCACCACACCCCAAGTGCGCGTGGTCGCCGGGGACTTCATGGACACCCGGCCCCCACGCACCCCGTTCGCCGTCGCCGGGAACGTGCCCTTCTCCCGTACCGCCGACATCGTCGACTGGTGTCTGCGCGCCCCCGCCCTCACCGACGCCACCCTGCTCACCCAGCTGGAGTACGCCCGCAAACGCACCGGGGACTACGGGAGTTGGACCCTGCTGACAGTGCGCAGCTGGCCCCGGTACGAGTGGCGGCTGGTCGGGCGGGTCGACCGGCGCCGGTTCAGTCCCGTGCCGCGCGTCGACGCCGGGATCGTACGGATCGAGCGCCGCCGGACCCCGCTGCTCGAACCGGCGGCGCTGCACGACTGGCGGCACCTGGTCGAGCTGGGCTTCTCGGGGGTGGGCGGCTCGCTGCACGCCTCGCTGCGCCGGGCACACCCGAGACGCCGCCTGGACGCCGCGTTCCGTGCGGCGCGGCTCGACCGCCACGTCCTCGTGGGCGAGGTGCCGCCGGACCACTGGCTACGGCTGCACGAGGCGCTGGCGTCGTAGAGCAGCCGTAGGACATGGGTGAGGGCCTGTTGGTTCCCCCGGGATACCAACAGGCCCTCAGTCAGGGGGAGTTACACCCGCAGGGGCTCACCCTCGCCCGCCACGGTGGACGTGGCCTCCTCCGGGGACTCGTCGTGGGTGAGGTCGGGGAGGCGGTGGAGCCACTTCGGGAAGTACCAGTTGCGCTCGCCGAGCAGGGCCATCACCGCGGGGAGCAGGACGCCTCGGATGACGGTGGCGTCGATGAGGACCGCCGCCGCGAGGCCGACGCCCATCTGCTTCATGGACTGCATGGACAGCGTGCCGAAGATCGCGAAGACGGCGACCATGATGACGGCGGCGCTGGTGACGACGCCGGCTGTGGTGACCACGCCGTGCTGGATCGCGTCCTGTGTCGTACGGCCGCGCAGGCGCGCCTCGCGGATGCGGGAGACGACGAACACGTGGTAGTCCATCGACAGGCCGAACAGGATGACGAAGAGGAACAGCGGCAGCCAGGTGACGATGGCGCCGACGCCCTCCGCGCCCACCAGCGAGGCGCCCCAGCCGTGTTGGAACACGGCGACGAGGATGCCGTAGGCGGCGCCCACGGAAAGGAGGTTGAGGGCGATCGAGGTGATCGCGACCGTCAGTGAGCGGAACGAGAGCAGCATCAGCAGGAAGGCGAAGACCACGACGAACGCGAAGACCGGTACGACCGACCCGATCAACTGGTCGTTGAAGTCCTTCGAACCGGCGACCTGTCCGGTGATCGGCGCCTGGACGCCGTCGACCTTGCCGAGGGTGGCCGGCCGTACCTCGTCGCGCAGTTTCTCCAGGCTCTTCGCCGCCTTGTCCTGGTCGGAGCCGCCGACGAGCGGGACGTAGACGAAGGCGACGTTCTGCGCGTCGTGCAGCTTGATGTCGACCGGGCCGCGCGAGGCACCCGAACTGACCGCCTGGGCCTTGAAGTCGGCCAACGCCTGCTTGACCTCAGGTGCGTTGATGTCCTTCGCCCTGACGACCACCTCGGCCGGATCGGAGCCGCCGGGGAAGGCGTCGTTGACGCGGTTGTAAGTGCCCACGATGGACAGGGAGTTGCCGAACTCCTGGTCCAGGGTGAGGTTCTCGGTCTTCATGCCGACCGCGGGAGCGGCGATGGCGAGCAGCGCGCCGGCCGCGACGAGGACGGAGACGAGCGGCTTGGCGAGCACGCGTCGTAGGACGGCGGTCCAGAACCGGCTCTCCCCGTTGCCCCGGCGACCGCGCCGACGCAGGAACGGGATACGGCCCTTCTCGACGCGCTCGCCCAACAGCGAGAGAAGCGCGGGCAGTACGGTCACCGAGCCGACCATGGCGACCGCGACGACCATCAGCGAGGCCAGGCCCATCGCCTCGAACTCGGCGAGCCCGGTGAACAGCATGCCCGCCATCGCCACGCACACCGTGACGCCGGAGACGATGATGGCGCGGCCACTGGTCGCGGCGGCGATCCGCAGCGCGGCCCCGGCGTCGCGGCCGGCCTCGCGCTCCTCGCGTTCGCGGCGCAGATAGAACAGGCAGTAGTCGACGCCGACGGCCAACCCCACAAGCAGCATCACGGAGTTGGCGGTGTCGCTCATCGGCTGGATGTGGCTGACGAGGCCCATCAGACCCATCGTCGCCACGATCGCGGTCATGGCCAGAGCTACCGGCAGCAGCGCCGCCACCAGCGCGCCGAAGGCGATCAGCAGGATGCCGAAGGCGACGGGTACGGCGGAGTACTCGGCCCGCTTGAAGTCGTTGCCGAACGCGTCCTTGTACTGCTTCGCCATGCTGGCGCCGCCGATCTCCTCGATCCGCAGCGAGCCATGGTCCTTCTGCACCCCGGCGACGGCCTTCAGCACCGGCTCCACCCGGTCACCGGCGGTGTCCGCGTCGCCCCGCATGTCGAACTGGACGAGCGCGCTGCGGCCGTCCTTCGAGATCGTCCTCGTGTCGTACGGCGAGGTGACGTCGGTGACCTTGCCGGTCCCCTCGACGGCCGTGACGACGGCGGTGACCGCGGTACGGAACTCGCTGTCGGTGGACGTGACCGACGCGTCCTTCGACTGGATCAGGATGGTCTCACCGGCCGGTTCCTTGATCCCGGCGTCGTCGATGATCGTGGCGGCGGTGTGCGTCTCGCCCCTGAGCTGGTCGCTCTCGTCGACATCGACACGGCCCGCCGCCGAACCGATTCCCATCGCCAGCACCACGAACAGCATCCAGATGCCGACCGCGGCCCACCGATGCCGGGCGCTCCAGCCGCCGGCCCGGGCGGCGAGCCCCCGTACCCGCGAATCTCCGTTCCCCATGACGGGCTTGCCCCCTTGTGCACGGTGACAGCCCCCTGCCGCCACCTCATGGTTCGAAGGTATGCGCGGAATAAGAACGTCCCCTCGTGCTGACCGGTGAGGTATCGGACGACCGGCTCCTCCGCACGGACCCCGGGCCCTCACCACTGGGGAGGACGACGGCCCCCTACATCTATCCGGCCGGCTCGGGGGTGATGATCAGGGTGTCCGATGCGTCGGCCGGGGTCCGCTTTGTTATTACGAAACCTTGTTGAACAAGTCACAGGTGTCGGTAGGTGTGCCTGTAGGTGTTGATCCGGAGCCACCTCATCCGCCAGAGTTTCCGCACACCCGCACACCACATGGAACGGCCGTCGTGCCCACCCCCACGGGGCACGAAGGCCGCTTTATGGTGTGCGGATGACGACGACGTATGCGGCGCTCCTGCGCGGAATCAACGTGGGCGGCAACAAGAAGCTCCCGATGGCCGAGCTGCGCACGCTCATGGAAGGCCTCGGCCACGACGGCGTCCGCACCTATCTGCAGAGCGGCCAGGCCGTGTTCGCGAGCGGTCATGGGAACGAGGAGTCCCTCGCGGCGGAACTCGCGCAGGCGATCGAGAAGCGGTTCGACTTCACGGTCGACGTCATCGTCCGCGACCACGCCTATCTGGCGGCGATCGCCGACAACTGCCCCTTCCCGGCCGCCGAGTTGGAGGGCAAGCAGCTCCACGTCACGTACTGCTCTGCACCGGTCGCGGAGGACCGCTTCGCGGACTTGGACCGGGCCGCGTTCCTCCCCGAGGAGTTCCGTCTCGGCGACCGCGCACTGTACCTCTACGCCCCCGACGGCCTCGGCCGCTCCAAGCTCGCCGTGGAGCTGTCCCGGCCGCGGCGGACCAAGGGGCTGATCGCGACGAGCCGCAACTGGAACACGGTCCTCAAGCTCGTGGAGCTGACCGGCAGTTGAGCGACCTCCCGCCGTGGAGGGGGAGATCAGCGCTGTGCGAGGCTCGTCCCATGCGCTACATCATCATCGGAGCAGGGGCGGTCGGCGGGGCCATCGGTGGTCGGCTGGCCGGGGCGGGGTGCGAGGTCGTACTGGTCGCACGGGGTGCGCAACAGGCGGCGCTGGCCGAGGGCGGGTTGCGGCTCAAGGTGCCGGAGGGGGAGTCGACGTATCGGCTGCCGGTCGTCGAAGGGCCCGCCGAACTGGGTGAGTTGCGGGCTGACGACGTGCTCGTGCTGGCCGTCAAGACACAGGACAGTGAGGCGGCGCTGGCGGTCTGGGGGGCCGCGCCGGTCGCCGGTGGTGGTACGGCGGCCGAGCGGTTGCCGGTCGTCTGCGCGCAGAACGGGGTGGAGAGCGGGCGGCTGGCGCTGCGCAGGTTCCGGCGGGTGTACGGCGTCTGCGTCTGGCTGCCCGCGACCTTCGTCGAACCGGGTGTGGTCGCCGCCGAGGGCGCCCCGCTCACCGGCATCCTGCACCTGGGCCGCTACCCGCACGGCATGGACGAGACCGCGAAGCTGATCGCCGCCGACCTGGAGAAGTCGAGGTTCGAGGCGCCGGTCGTGCCGGACGTGACCCGCTGGCAGTACGCCAAGTTGCTCGGCAACCTCGCCAACGCGATCGAGGCGGTCGCGGGGCCGCTCGGCGGCGAGGCGGGCCTGGCCCTTTACCGGCGGGTGCGGGTCGAGGGCGCGGCCGTGCTCGACGCGGCCGGTATCGCGTACGCGAGCGCCGAGGAGGAGAAGGAGGCGCGCGGCGACAAGATCCAGCTCGTGGAGATCGACGGCGCCCCGCGCGGCGGCGGCTCCTCCTGGCAGTCGTTGAACCGGGGCACCGGCACCATCGAGGCCGACTATCTCAACGGCGAGATCGCGCTGCTGGGGCGGCTGCACGGCGTGCCGACACCGCTCAACGACCTGCTGCAACGGCTGGCGAACAGGTTCGCGCGCGAGCATCGGGCGGCCGGTTCGCTGCCGTTCGACGAGCTGGTCCGGCTCGCCGACGAGGCTGTCGCGTTTGTTCAAGAGTCCTGACGGCGCGCTCCCTAGCGTGGGGTGCATGAGCAACCACGACCTGCACCCGTACATGATCGAATGCGCCGCCGAGGCGGCCCGTGTCGCGCGTGGCGTCACGGCGGCACAGCTGGACGACCCGACGCACTGCCCCGACTGGGACGTCCGTGCGATGGTCAACCACTGGGTCCTCTACACCTCGCACGGCATGGAGCACCGCGCCCTGCGCAAGCAGCTCTCCGAGGAGCTGACCGCCCGCGACTTCACCGCCGATCCGGACTGGGCGGAGGCGTACGCCGCCCAGCTGGACCGGGCCGTCGCCGCCTGGGCCGACCCGGCGGTTTGGGAGGGCGAGATCGACCTCGGCATGGCGAAGATGCCGGCCGACGAGATCGCCCCGATGATCATCAAGGAGCTGGCGGTGCACGGCTGGGACGTCGCCACGGCCACCGGCCAGGAGTACCGCGTCTCGGACGGCGCCGCCCGCCTCGTCCTCGACGTGGTCGAGCAGCACGGCGAGCTCTACCGCCAGTACGACGGCTTCGCCGACCCGGTGCCCGTACCGGCTGACGCGCCCGTCTTCGACCGCGCCCTCGGGTCCAGCGGACGGGACCCGCGGCAGAAGGCCATGAGCAAAGTGGACCAGTAGGGGATTGACCGATTGGGTCGAGTATTCGGCCCAATCGACGGCTAGCGTTCTCTGTATGAGCCACGACAACCCGGTCCGCGTCGACTTCTACTTCGACCCCGCCTGCCCCTTCGCCTGGATCACCTCCCGCTGGCTGCTGGAGGTCGAGCGCGAGCGCCCGCTCGACCTCCGCTTCCACGCGATGAGCCTCTACCTCCACAACATCGGCAACGAACTCCCCGACTGGTACCGGGAGTTGGTCGACAAGTCGATCGGCCCGGTGCGTGTCGCCGTGGCCGCCGCCGAGCAGCAGGGCGACAAGGTCCTGCGGGACCTGTACACGGCCTTCGGCATCCGCATCCACGAGCGGGGCCTCGACGACTTCGACGCGGTGATCGCCGAGTCCCTCGCCGAACTCGGACTCCCCGCCGAACTGGCCGACGCCGCCCACGATCCGTCGTACGACGACGCCGTGCGCCGCAGTCATGAGGCGGGCGTAGAGGAGGAGTCGGGCGGCTATGTGGGGACGCCGACCCTGCATGTCGACGGAACGGTGTGGTTCGGCCCCGTGCTGCGGGCGATTCCGCGCGGCGCGAAGGCGGCCGAACTCTTCGACAGTTTCCGGGTGTTGGCCACGCACCCCGACTTCTTCGAGCTGAAGCGGACCCGTACCGGAGGGCTGTCCTTCGACTCCGCGGGCTGACCGGACGCGGTGGCGGAGTGACAAGATCGCCGGAAGAGACGCAGTACAGAAAGCCGCCCTCCGTAAAGGCTCACGCCGACCGGGGGGCGGCGCTGCGGACGGGTCGTCCGGGGTCCGACATCACAGGGGAGTGCCGGAAACCGGACGCCCCCCGCACGCCCTCCGGCCGGCACCTCGCCGACTCGCCGAACTCCGGGACAAAATAGGCTTGTTGTCCCTAGGGTAAAGTGCGCGAGTTCGGACGGAAGGGCAGGTCACAGTGGCGGGCAGAGTCCTACCGTCGTTGCCGCAGTACCGCAAGGACGGGGTGACCCGGCGGCTGTGCGCGTCGGTCCATCTCGACGAGGAGTTCGCCCGCGAGGTCGACCACGAACTCACCGGGGACCGGTTCAACGCCCTGGGCCTCACGCTCGGCATCAACCTCGTCGCCCTCGCCAGGCACGCCCGCGCCGCCCTGCTGCGCCGCGAGACCCTGGACCGCCAACTCCGCTGGCTCAGCGTCGCGTTCGGCACCTCGCTGCTGGTGGCGGTCTGGGGACTCGCGGACGGGCTCGGATCGGTCGCCCTGGTCGGCGTCTACGGCCCCGTCGGCGTTCTCTGCGCCTCTTGGTGGCTGGTCCACCGCGCGGAGTCCCAGGCCCGCGAGGCGGCGCAGGAGGTGTTCCGCAACCCCGACAAGGTCGAGAAGCTGGCCCCGCCCGTGGAGACGGAGACCGAGGCCTGGCTGCAGGAGCACTCGATCAAGCGCGCCAACGTCCTGCCGTACGCCGACGCGGCCGCTCGCACCAACCCGTTCGTCGGCAGCGGCAGAAAGATCAAGGAAGTCGTCTGGCAGCCGATCGACGTCAGCAAACCGGCCGACGCGCCGCAGGGCGGCAAGCTCACCATCCGTCCCTTCGACGCCGTCGATCTCCACACCTATGTGGCCAAGGAGATGGAGGGCCTCTCCGGGCTGGACGGTCTGCGGACCAAGAACCGGCTCTACGTCCTCGGCAGCAACGCCTACCTGCTTCCCGAGCTGCTGCCCGACCGTACCGAGCGCCCGCTCCCGAAGATCCCCAGCCGACTGGTGCAGGCGGGCGTGCAGACCCCGGGGGCGGGCATGAGAACCCATCTGTGCCTGGAGAGGGTCGGTGACGGCGGGCGGATCATCGTCTCCATGTACCTGCGGGCGATCCTCAGCGGGCCCAGCCTGACCTGGGAAGTCGCCGCCTATGCGATTCCTCCGCTGGGCGGGCGTTTCTACCTGGTGGACCGTCTGCCCGTGACCCCCGCCAAGCGGTGGTGGAGCCTTGTCCGGTACGCCAACTCGCGTACCTGGCCCGAACTCAGGGGCGCCGTCGGACGGTTGCTGCGGCGGCGCGGAGTCCGGCGGAACCGCGAGAAGTTCATGGCGGAGCGACGGCGGGAGATCCTGGACCACCACATCGTCCTCGACGTCGGCGCGACCGACAGCCTGCGCGAACGGATCGGGGACTGGGGCGAGGCGGGCTACGCGGAACGCATCGACTCGCAGGACTTCCTCTTCAGGCTTCAGGGCGGTGTGCTCGTCGCCACCGAGAAGTTCCTCAAGGACCACCACGTCGACACGAGTTCCTTCGACAAGGCACAGGCCAACATCAGCACGCAGACCTACAACATCTCCGGGGACATCCACAACAGCGCCGTGGGCAACCAGGGCCACGTCACCAACAACGGGCCACAGGGCCAAGGGCCTTCGGGTCAGAGCGGGGCACCACAGCCCTGAACACGAACGGGGAGCAGGACATGAGCACGTTCAACTTCAACGGCGGCAACATCACCAACAGCCACATCGGCGACAACGGCCGCGTCGAGAACAACTACGGAACGGACCCCGCGGCCGTCCTCGGGCTCGCCGAACAACTCGTCGACCGGATGCGCGGCGAGAACCCGGCGCTCGTCCCTCAGGCGCAGGTCATCCAGGGCGAGTTGGTCCAGGCGGGCGAGGAGGGGCGGGCCGCCAACCGGGGCCGTATCCGGGCCGCGCTGGAGACCATCACCATCGGCGTCGGGGCGGGCAGCGGCGGAATCGCCCTCGTCGAGCAGCTGAAGCACGCGCTCGGCCTGTGAGGCCGTAGAAACGCGGAGAAGACAGGGGCGCCGGAGGCCAACGCGGCGCCCCTAGGCCGTGTCCGCAAAGTCCCGCCTGCCCCGCGACGCCCGGCACGCACTCTCGCCGCACCGGGCGAAAGCCCAAGTACGCCCAGTACGAGGGCTCCCGCCCGGCACGCCGAGAGCACGCACCGGACGCCGCGGGGCCCGCCCTTCGGGCGGACGACGGGACTTTGCGGACACGACCTCGGCCTCACTTGGCCCTGACCACCGCCCGTGCCCCGCCCCCGAGGTCCAGTTCGAGGCCCGACCGGAGCGGCACCGTCTGGCCGGGGCCGATCTGCTGGGAGTCGCCGTCGGAGCGTGTCCCCGTCCAGGACTGCTGCGAGCGGTTGGCGATGCCGAACCGGCCCGGTTTCGAGGGGTGTTCGACCAGTTCCGCGACCAGGCTCGCGTCCGAGCAGTCGTGCCGGGTCGGCTCCGGCTGGAGGTGGTGGGCCTGCACCCGGGCCGCCCGGCGCAGCCGGATGTGGTGCTCGGCGCGCGGCGGGGGAGTGGTAACCACCAGGCGGGGCGGGAGGGCGAGTTGGGTTGCGCAGCCCCAGCAGGCGCGGGCCGGCGGGTTCTCGCCCGGCTCCGTCATGTTCTGCCGCCCGCACGAGGCGCACTCCACGACCGAGTCCAGTACCGCCCGCAGCGCGTCCCGCCACTCCGACTCGCGGACCCGGGCCGCCGGATCGTGCAGCCCGACCGTGAACCCGCGCCGGAACAGGTCCTGCAACTTCCCGGCCGCCGCGTTCCAGGTCGCCAGCACGGTCGCGTGCTCCATCGGGTCCGGCGCGTTGGAGTCGTCGGCCGGGTCGAAGACGAACAGCGGACTCCTGCCGTACAGCTTGCGCTCCGCCGCCTCGTCGAGGCAGTGGATGCCCAACTCGCGTTTCCCCTTGAGCGGGTGATGGTTCATCAGGAACATGAACAGCAGCACGGCGAGCGAGTGCAGGTCGGACTGGGTGCCGGGGCGGGCGCCCGGCTCGGCGCGCACCAGTTCCGGGGCCATGAACTCCATCGTCCCGGAGATGCCGCTGACGTCCCCCTCCACCACCGCGTTGTCGTTGTCGCAGACCAGCACGTCACCGGTGTCCGGGTCGAAGAAGATGTTGCCCCAGGAGATGTCCCGGTAGGCGATGCCCCGTGAGTGCAGCGCCTGGTACGCCTCCACCGTGTACAGGCACGCCGTCAGCAACGCGCGCGGTGTGGTGCGCAGTTGGCGCCGGAACAGCGCGGGCAGCCCCTTGAAGTGGTCCGGGCGCAGCCCCATGAGATACCCGAACGAACCCCGGTACGCGGGCACATACGCCTCGGGCCACAGGAACCGGTCGTCGTCGAAGTCCCGGTCCACCAACTCCCGTACGATCGCCTCCTGTTCGGCGGTCGCGCAGGTCGGGTAGTACCACTTGAGGGCCTTGTCCCCGCCCGGGGTCTTGGCCCGGTACACCTCGCCCTGGCCGCCCGCGCCCAGCATGTCGACGATCTGGATCTCTTCGCCGTTCTGCGCGGTCAGCCGCGTACCGCTGTCGAGCATGCCGCTCATCTATGTCTCCGTCTTCCGTTCCGTATGCATGGGCGCGGGGACGTCCCGCACCGCCTCCGACGGCGTCGACGCGTGGCGCAGCGCGGCCGCCAGGGTCGTGTCGTCGCCCGAGTACTGCGAGGCCTGCCGCAGCCACTCCGGGAGCACGGCACGTACTCCCTCGCTGCCCTCCGTCGTCAGCCGGCCGTCCAGGCCCGCCACGAACTGCCGGTAGCCGTCGGCCGAGGCGAAGCTCTTCGACAGTCCGTCCGTGGACAGCACCACCAGGCGCGGGCTGCGGGCCTCGTCGAACACCGGCGCCCAGTGCATCCGCACCGCGCTCCAGGCCTCCCGGCCGCACAGCGACTCCGTCTCGTCGCCGAGATCCTCCTCGGCGGGGGCCAGCGGCCGGCTCAGCGTGCCATCGTGCTCGACCACCGCGAGGTCCCCGTCGCCGATCTGCCAGGCCACGAACAGCCACGGCGTGAGGACGGCGCCGATCAGCGTCGTGCCGTACAGCAGCAGTTTCTCGCCCTGGCGGGGTTCCGGCGCGCCGGTGTCGGCGGCCGGGCGGTGCCGGTCCCAGTGGCCGAGGGCCTCCTCCCGCCAGTCCTGCACGAGGGCGCGCGGGAAGTCGTCCCGGGCGTAGGTCATCAGCCGGGTCAGGCGGCCCCGTTCATGGCAGTCGCGGGCCGCCCGGGCGAACATCTCCGCCCGGCCCAGGAACCGGTCCACGGCGAAGCGCGCGCCGATCTCGCTGCGGGCGTGGGCGGCCGAGCCGTGGCCGTCGGCCACCGCCAGCAGCAGCGGGTCGTCGCCGGAACCGGTGCCCTCGCACGCGAACCAGTCCTGGTTGAGCTTCTTGCCGACGCCCCGCACACTCTCGGCCAGCGTCTCCCAACGTCGCACCCCGAGCGTCACCACACGTCGTCGTCATCGTCGTCGTCGATGACCGGCGGCGCGTACGGCTGCTTGGCGAGGGTCAGCCCCGAGGAGTCGCCCGCGACCGGCTGCGAGGCCGCCTTGACCGCCGCCGTCGACGCCCAACGGATCGCCGCCGCAAGCTGTTTGGGGCTGTTGGCGTCCAGCGGTTGCAGTTCCGGGTTGCCCAGGAACTCCTGCAGCACACTGCGGTCCGCGTCGGCGCCGATCGCGATGGCGACCCGTACCGCCTTGCGGCCCCACGGTGTCGCGTCGATCGCCTTCAGGCCCGCCCGCCAGTCGTCCGTCGGTACTCCGTCCGACGCCAGCGCCAGTACCGGCTTCAGGGCGCGCTGCGGCATCGGCGGGCTCTGCAGCTCGCGCGAGACCAGGTGCAGGGCCTCGCCGAGGTTGGTCATGCCGTCCACCTCGACGTCCTGCCAGGTGAAGTCGTCGACCGGGACCGGGGTCTGGTGGTGCCACTGGGCCGTGGTGGAGAACGTGACGGTCCGCAGCAGCAGTTGGGCCGCCGGGTTGTCGTGCGCCACCGACCGCATCTCCGGAATCGCTTCTCTGATCGCGTAGTTGAGCCGGGCGATCTTCTCGCCCTGCATCGAGTACGAGCAGTCGAGCAGCCAGATGAAGTGGACCGGCCGGTTCGCCATGGGCCCGCCGGGAATGTCGCTCACTCCGTGTCCTTTCTGGGAGTTGGGGAGGAACAGGTCAGAACGATCGAGGGAGGAACAGATAGGCCAAGTAGGCCAGGGTGGCCGCCGTGAGCACCAGGGAGGTGACGAACAGGCCGGCCATCAGCCGTCGTCCGTGTCCGATCGGTGGGGTCACCTTCGTCATGCCGGGGTGTACCTCTTCTCGGGTTCGGGGCCGGGCGCGCTGAGTGCGGCGGTCTTCATGCCCGAGGCCGCGAGCAACCACAACACCGGCTCCGCGGCCCGGAGTTGCTCGCCCTCCAGCGGTGCGGTGCCGGTGGCGGCCCGGGCGCTCACCGCCCAGTAGCGGGCCGCCTTGAAGTCGTGCCCCAGGGCCCGGACGAGCCGGCCGAGACCGATCTCCTCCAGCTCCAGCCAGGCATCGACCCGCGCTCCGGGCTTCGGCAGCTTGAGCAGCTGGTCGAGGACGTCCCGCTTGGTGACGACCGCGGCCACGGGCAGCCGCTTGCGCCGGCCGGTCAGCGCGTTGAGCTCGCCGGTGAGTTTCTGGTACGTCTCCCACGGGCCCTGCGCGGAGGGACGAGCCGCTCCGGCCCGCTCGGTGTCCTCGGGGCCGAGCCGCCGGCGCACCGCGGAGTCGGCCAGCACGTCGGCGACCAGGACGATGCCGTCCGCGTGCTTCAAGTACTGCTGGGCGCGCACCCGTTCGGCATCACTCACCGACTCGCCCATCGGGTCGTAGAGATAGAGCAGCCGGCGCCGACGGCCACGGGTCACCGTCAGCATCAGGGCGCGCGGCTGGCCGCCGGTCGTGGCGTGGGCCCAACCGGTGCTGTTCAGCTCCTGGTTGAGGTCGTTGAAGGCGTGCCGGTCGTCCGCCGAGGCGTACTCGACGCTCAGGTCGCCGTTCCGGTCCCAGGCGTGCAGGCCCTCGACGATGGCGGCCATCAGCATCGTCTTGCCGGAAGAGGTGCCGCCGACGAGGGGGGTGTGCACGACGCGGGTGGTGCCGACGGCCTCGGGCAGCACCCGCTCGCAGTGCGGGCACAGGGCGGTGAGCTTGCCGCGCCCCGCGAGCCGGGTCGTGGGCAGCCGGTGCCCGCACACGCAGGTGTGCCACAGCACGCCGTACCGTCCGGGCCGCAGTGAACCGTGCGAGGCCCGGCAGCCGGGGCAGCGGTGCACGGCCAGCGGCACCGGGCGATAGCAGCCGGGATAGGGGCACTTGACGCGGATGCCCCGGGCCAGCGCCCAGCCGCGCTCCACCCCGCGCAGTACTGGCACCGCCGTCGCGCAGCCCAGCCACACCAGGCCGACCAGCAGTCCGAAGAACGCCAGGGACACGCCGAGCAGGACGGTGGCGAGGACCGCGCCGAGCAGGGCGCCGAGGTAGGTGCCGGGCGCGACGAGGACGACGTATCCGAACCGGTTGATCGGCGCCCGGCCCGGGCGGCCCGACGGGTGCCGTCCGCGGAACAGGTTCCGCACGGTCCGGTGCACCCATGGATCGGAGAACTCCTTCCACACGACCCGTATCCCGAAGCCGGCGGCCGACCAGGCGTCCACCCACAACTGCCGCCAGTAGTAGCTGAGATGGGCCGGTTCGGCGCCCGGGGCGACCCGCGGGACCCGCTGGTCGGCGCGGCCCGGCTGCCACGGTCCGAGACCTCGCCAGACGGCCCGGGCGCCGAACCGGAGGAACACCCACAGCACCCGGCCCAGGCACAGGCCGACGGCGATGACGGCGGTCCAGACGGCCAGGATCAGTACCGGCGCCAGGGCGCTCATCGGCGGCCTCCCTCGGTCGGTGGTTCCACGTCCCCGGGCCACACTCCGGGCTGGTCGGCGCGCCGCCCGCGCCCGGACAGCCGTCCCGCGAGACGCCCCAGGGCGCCGGGGCGGTTCCAGGCGCGGTACGCGTCGAGCTTGCCGCGGCCCGCGCGGCCGAGCGCCGCCTCGACCTCCGTCTGGTCCTCGGCGGGCAGCATCCGCACGATCGGCCGCAGCACCTTGGTCAGCAGGGCGTTCCGGGTCTCGTCCCAGGCCGGATGCGTCCCCGGGAACGCGCTCCAGTCGCAGAACCGGGCGGCGACATACCCCGGCACGGTCCGCAGCCGGTCGCCCACCCGGTCCGAACGGCCCGCCCGCTCGTACGCCGCGAGCAGGCGCGGCTCGCCCGAACGGGCCAGCGCGTACAGCTCGTTCTCCGGCACCACCCCGTCGAGGAGCCGCCACGCGAGGACCTGGAAGGCACGCTCGACAACCGTGTCCGGCACCGGTTCGGCGGCACCGTTCTTCAGGCTCAGCACCCGGCCGACCCACTCCTCTCCCTCGCCGTCGGTGCCCAACAGCCCCGTGAACTCAAGGAGAAGCAGGGCTGCCCGCTGCTCCTGCCGCAGGTCCGTGCTGAAGCAGCGCAGCAGGTCGACGGCGAGCGCCGGTACGTCACGGTCGTCCGGGGGCGCGGCGAGGGCGGCCTCGATCAACAAGTCCCGGGTGCCGGCCGCGCGATGCGTGTCGGACCCCAGTTCGTTCAGCAGCAGGCTCGCCTCCAGGCCGGTCGGCAGCTCGCCGGGCCAGGTGAGACGAAGTGCGGTGCGCAGTACGGCAGGGTCTGCGTGCGGGGAGACGCCCGCGGTGCGGAGCACCTCGTGGAACCGCGCGAGCCGGTCACGCGACCCGGCGGGTGTGACACACATCCGCAGATGCGGGAAGCCGGGCTGGAGGCCGACGGGAAGCCCGGAGCCCGTCAACGCCCTTGATACGGCCGTCGGTTCGGCGGCGGCGAGCGCGTTGAGCGACCCGAACAGGGCCACCCGCAACCCGGGATGAGCGTGCACCGCGTCGAGCAGCGCGGGCGGGCAGCCCACGGCGGGACGGGCGTCGCCCTGCCGGGCTTCTGGCGTGGGCTGACCGGGCGCGGGGAGGTCCCGTGACCGGTGCAGGTCGCCGTCCGGCTTGCGGGTGCCCGTCGGGTCGGTCGACGGTTCGCTCACCAACGTCCGGGCCAACCGCCCGGCAAGCTCGGGGAGTTGGTCCTGGCAGTCGATGTCGAGCAGGTCGGCGACCCGCAGCAGGGCGAGCGGCCGTCCGGCGGGCTGCTCCGCCGGGTCCGCGAGGCCGGCCCGCAGGGCGGGGGCGAGATCGCGGGCCAGGTCGTCATGGGCGCGCGGGGTCAGCGACCCGGCCCGCAGCGTGGGCACCGGGCCCTTGCCGAGCACCGCCGACGCCAGCACCCACGCGGCGAGCGGTGCCGACACGACGGCCGGTACCTGCCCGTCCAACCGGGCCAACAGGGCGGCGAGCGCGGCCTGTTCGTCGTCCGCCGAGCCCGAGGCGGGCAGCGAGGCGGGTCCGTCGTGCGCCGAACCTCCGGGGCCCCCGGCCGACGAGGACCGTTCGTCGCCCGCCCACCCCGAGCTGGCCGGCGGTCGGGCGCACAGCCCGGCGACCAGCGCCGTCAGTGTCTCGTCCGACAGTGCGCTCGCGTGCTCGGCCGCCCAACGGGCCGCCGTCGCACGGGCGTCGGCGCGCAGGTCGATGCCCGCGGTCAGCGCCGTCACCGCCAACTGCCCCAGGTCTTCGGGGGCGTTGCGGAACAGGTCGGTGCGGCCCGCCCGCCAGATCCGGGCGCACACCTCGGCCCAGGTGTCCGTGACCGGGCCGGACGGCTGCCGCCCGGTGCAGTCGTGCACGCGGTAGCGGTGGTCGTGGGCCACCGACTCGGAGGACGGCAGCGCGCCGACGATCTGCTGACGGGCCTGCTGCGGGCGGCGGGTGTACGTCGTGAAGGTGAGCCGGTGCGCCTGCTCACGGGGCAGGACCGCGCAGGCGAGCGCGATCCACTGCGCCACGTCGGCACTGTCGTGCTCCACCACCACGATCTGCCCGGCACCCGGGTCCGCCGCGACCGCCCGCAGATCGGCGAAGAACGGCGCGAGCCACCCCGCCCGGGACATCGCGAACGCGACCAGCGCCTCCTTGCGGAGCAGCCCGGACGGCTCGATACGGTCGACCGGCTCCGGCCTGCCGTCCGGGGGAGTCGCATCCGCCCAACGCGGCGACTCCCACGCGGTGATGGGCAACGCACCGTCCGGCAGCCGGGTACCGGACGGCAGATGGACGGCGTGCGCGTGGAAGTTGCCCCAACGCCCGCTGTAGTCGGCGCCGATGTACACGGACCGGCTCAACAGCCGTCCGCCGTCGGCGAGTTCGCTGAAACTGAAGGCCTTCGGGAAGCCCTTGAGCTGTTCGGCGTCGGGCCGGGCCGGGCAGTCGCGCGGCGGCTCGTACCCGATGAGCTGCTCGGCCTCCCGCAACAACCCCTGCGGCACACCCGGACTCACCGCCGTGAACCGGAAGCCGGAGCCGTCGGGGCCGGGCGGCGCCGAGGTGTAGTGCAGCTGGGCCAGGGTCACTTGGCTCGTCCCTTCCCGGCGGTACGGACCGGCAGCACCCCGCGCAGCGCCAGCAGCCACAGCAGCGGATCCTCCACCCGTACTGGCTGCGGCCCCGACTTCGGTACGTCGGCGGGCGCGTCGGCGGGCGGCGGCGCACCCAGCGCCGAGAGCCCGAACATCGACAACTGTGCGAAGTCCAGCTCCAGTTGGCGCATCAGCGCGCCCGAGTCCCAGTCCGCCATCAGCGACCGGATCTCCTCGTGCACGGCGAGCCGGTCGTCCTCGTCGAACATGCCCTCCGGATGCGGGGCGTTGCGCAGCACCGGCGAGTGCGGATCGAGCAGCGGCTTCAGCATGTCCGTCTTCGTCACCGCCACCGCTATCGGTGTGGTCACCCGGCCTCGCGCGCCGCCCTTGCCGTGGGCGCGCAGCTGGGCCGCGAGGTCGGCGGCGATCTGCTGCGGAGGTGTCTCCACGGTGGGCAGCGGCGGACCGTCCTGGAGCGGCAACCGGTCGCGCACGGAGCCGAGTTGCAGCGGATCGACCAGCAGGACGATGCCGTCGGCCGCACTGAGGTAGCGGGTGTACCGGTCCATCGCCTCGGCGCCCGCGAGGTCCTCGCCCGCCGCGTCGAAGAAGACCAGCGTGGTGTGCCGGGTGCCGTTGCCGAGGCGCCTGCGGCGGGGCACGCTGAGCCGGTACAGGAGCGGGTCGTTGAAGCCGAGCGCCGCCGGGCGGGTCGCGTCGGGCAGCCGCAGCCGCTCGTACAGGTCCTCCGCCATCTCCCTGTCCCGCTGCTGCGTTGACTGCCCCATCGCCGCCAGCGAGGCGTGATAGGCCTGCCCGACGCGCTGGTTCAACTCGTTGACCAGCACGGACACATAGGTGCTCTTGCCGGAGGCCTTCGCGCCGACCAGCGCGATGATGCGGCTGTCCTGGTCGCAGTAGTCACTGGGCAGGTCGCTGTGGCAGGACGCGCAGACCCGGACCGTGGTGGTCACCCCGCAGTCCGGGCAGGGCACGCTGCTCCCGGAGCCGCCGCGCAGCCCGGACGCCAGCGCGGTCATCCCGCGCGCCGGGGCGAACACCGGCCCCCGCATCAGGGCCGCCGGATTGACGCCAGGACCCACGAACCCGGCCCAGGCGCCGTCCCGTTGGGGCCCGCAGGGTGTGTCCCCGCGGACTCCGCTCCGGGTCATCAGGCACCGGTAGGGCAGTCTGGCCGCCGAGTTGCGGGCGAAGCAGTAGGGGCAGATGACGGTCGTCATGGCTCAGCGCACCACCAGGGTCGCGGGGGACGGTTCTTCGAGTCGTACCGAGGCCGCGTGCTCGCCCAGCAGAAAGCCGCGCAAGGTGTACGGCGCCGGGCAGGGCGCGGCCGGCAACTCCTGCTCCACCGTGCCGAGGCGCAGCAGGTCGGTGCCGGGGATCCGCAGCAGAGTGGTGCCGTCGGCCGCGCTGCGCGGCCGGAGCGTGCCGCTGCGGGCGACACACACGAACTCGGGGGCGTCGCGGCCGTCGCCGCCCTCCGGCGCGGACAGGGTGACCCGCAGCAGGGTACGGCCCCGCCCGAGCAACCGGCGTGGCGCGCGCACCAGTTGATAGCCGATGGCCGTGTCGGGCGGCAGCAGCGCCTCGGCCGCGTCCGGCGCCACGACGACCGCTCCGGGCACCTGGGGAGCGGCGGCGGCCCGGATCCGTACGGCCTGCGGTCCCACGGACAGGCGCAGCCCGCCGCGCCGGTAGGCGTGCGCGGTGACACTGCGCTCACCGGTGTCCCAACTCACCCTGAGATGACCGGTGTCGTCGGGCCAGTCCACCGTGACCTCCGCCTCCCCGCCAGGCAGCCGCCGGGCCGCGAGCCCGGTCACCGGACGGAGCACCTCGACCTCCACCGTGGGACCCGCCAGTGCCCGCTCACCGAGCACGGCGACGGCGGCGACCCGGACGTGCAGGCCGGGCGGCGGACGCCGGGCCCCGTCCCGCTCGGGCCAGCCGAGCCCGGCCGGCAGCTCCCGCGTGCGCAGTTCGACGCCGGGGGCCGGGGCCTCGCCGGGCCACTCCACCAGCCGTACGTCCGCGTCCTCGGCCCCCGTCCAGGCGAACCGGACGGCGTCGCCCTCGGGTTGTGCGGTGAGGGTGCGGACGGGGGAGGGCCAGGGGTGGACGGTGCGGGTGGCGCGGACGCCGGGGGAGGTGACCGGCTGTCCGTCGGGGGCTCGGTAGTGGCAGACGACGCGGATGCCGTGGCTGCCGGTCGGCAGGCCCTTCGCGGTGAACCCGTCCTGGCGGCAGCTCAGTTGCTCGACCGTGCCGTCAGGACCGGTGCGCTCGACCGTGACGTCCGTGGCACCCGGTGGCCGCTCCCAGGAACCCTCGATCCGCTCCGGCCCGTCCGTCACCGAGAGCCCGCCCACCTCGGGGGTGACGAGCAACTGGTGCGACACGAGCGGCGGGCCGTCCACGAGCCCGTCGCGCAGGGGGAGGGCGGCGTAGCGGACCGGGCTCCCGAGCACGAGCGCCTCATCGCGCGCCGACACCTCACGCACGGTCGGCGCGCCCTGCTCGTCGCGGTGCAGGCACAGCAGGCGCCAGTCGCGGCCCGCGTCGTCCTCGTCCCACGTCAACTCGACGTGATCCAGACCGAGTTCGGCACGCAGCGGCGCCCGCTCAGCGGCCCGCGGCCGACGCACCCGCACCAGCCCGCGCAACGCCCGCCGGTCGTCCGCGACTTCACGCAGGGCGCGCAGATACTCCTCACCGGCGGTTTCCGCGTCCCGGTCGTCCTCGGCCCGCCGCGCCGCGAGCAACGCCCCGTCGACCACGGCGAACCGCGCGGCCGACTCGGCCCGCAGCGACCGTAGAGCCGGGTCGTCGGCGCCCTCCGGCAGCCGTTCCAGCAGGGTGCGGACCCGATGCAGTCGGTGCTGTTCCCAGGCTCCGGCGACGGACTCGGCGGCGTGCCGTCGGCGCTTGTCGAGGGCGGGCCGCAGTCGTGCCGCCGCCACGAGCCCGGCGAGTTCGTCGGCGTGCACCCCCAACTGGGCGGCCAGGTGCGGACGTTCCGCCACCGGCCGGTCCTGGAGCAGGCCGATCAGTTGGTAGAGCAGGACCCTGCGCACCGCCTGCGGATCACTGCGGTGCACCTCGGCCAGCAGGCCGGCGAGTGCGGCGGTCGGGGTCGGGGCGCGGGCGAGGTCCTCCAGGAACGGAAGGTCCACACGACGGCGACCGCGCGCGCCGGACGGCACGTACACCCCGTCGAGGACACCGAGCCCACCGGCGCCCGGCGGCATCAGCACCTCGCCCAAGTGCCGTAGGCCGAGCCCGTGTTGGGCGGCGAGGAGCTTGCCGTAGGACGCGACGAGCGGGCTCAGCGGCAGCCCGGACAGCGCTCGGGGCAGCCCCAAGTGATGCCCGAAGTCCCGACCCGCCACGTGTACTGCTCCCCCGCTAGCTCCGCGAGGAACCATCCCAGCAGATCCAGGGCCCGAGGGAGACCCTTTTTCGGGAATCGGGGCAGGTGGGAACCGTGAAGGTCTCAGGCGCCGACGGTCACGAGGGCCGGGGTCAGGGCTGCGTCGTAGCGCTCCAGGAGAACCCGCGCCACCTCCGGTGCGGGGCCCAGCACATCGGCGAGGACGTCCGCTTCGGCCGCGCCCCGCGCGATGCGGTCGGGGAGGAAACCGGGCGCGAGGACATACGGCGCGACCGCGACGCGTGCGCAGCCCAGGGCCCGCAGTTCGCGGACCGCGTCCTCGGTGCGGGGCAGGGCCGCCGACGCGAACGCGGGGCGCACCGCGCACCAACCGGTGTCCCACCACTGCCGGGCGAGGTCGGCGATCACCGCGATCGCCTCCGGGTCGGTGGACCCCGCCGAGGCCAGGACGACCCCGGTCGAGGACTTGTCGGCGGACGTCAACCCGGCCTCGTAGAGCCGCCGTTCGAGGGCCCGCACCAACAGTGGCGACGGGCCAAGGACCTCTGCCTGCCTGATCCGCAGCTGCGGCGGTGCGGCGGCGAGGACCGCGGGGATGTCCGCCTTCGCGTGGAACGCGCGGGTCAGGAGCAGCGGGAGCGCCACGACGTCCCGCACGCCCTCCGCCGCCAGCGACGCCAAGACCCCGTGTACGGAAGGGATGTTGAAGTCCAGGAAGCCGACCTCCACGCGCAGCCCGGGCCGCCGCGACCGTACCCGCCGCACGAGGGCGTGGACGGTCGCGGCGTGCCGCGGATCGCGGCTGCCGTGGGCGATGACGAGGAGGACCGGCCTCTGGTGCATGGGATCAGCTCAGCTCTTCACCAGCAGACCCCGGCTGCGCAGCACCCAGCGCTCCACCGGGCTGAAGAGCAGCAGGTCGATGGCGATACCGACGAACAGGATCAGGACGATCGCCTCGAACACCATCGCCATGTCGCTGGCGGTACGGCCGTTCTCCAGCAACTGGCCCAGACCCACGCCGAGATCGGGGAAGCTCGCGATGATCTCCGCCGCCATCAGGGAGCGCCACGAGAACGCCCAGCCCTGCTTCAGACCCGCCACATAGCCGGGGAGCGCCGCCGGCAGGGTGACGTGCCAGATGCCCTTGACGCCGGTCGCGCCCATCGTGCGGCCCGCCCGCAGGAACAGCGGCGGCACCTGGTCGACGCCGGACACCAGGCCGTTGGCGATCGAGGGGACCGCGCCGAGCAGGATCACCGTGTACATCATCGAGTTGTTCAGGCCCAGCCAGATCACGGCCGGCGGCACCCAGGCCACCGACGGCAGCGACTGGAGTCCGGACAGGATCGGGCCGATCGCCGCGCGGATGAACTTCACCCGCGCCACCACCAGGCCCAGCGGGGTGCCGATCAGCAGCGCGAAGAAGAAGCCCAGCAGACCGCGCGAGACGCTGGTCCAGATGTAGCCGAGCAGGTTGCCCTGCAGCCAGGCGTTCTTGAACTCGGCTCCCACGGCGCCCGGCGAGGGCAGCTTGCTCGGGTCGTCGACGATCGGGGTCAGGATGAACCAGATCACCATGACGACCGCGAGGGCGACGATCGGCGGGAAGATCTTGTTGACGAACGTCTGCCGGAAGGTCGGACGGCCCGCGACCTGATTCTCCAGAGCGTCGAGGCCGGCCTCGACGCTCCCGCCGTCCTGGACGGTCGTCGTCTCAGTGCTGGCCATGACGGCGGATCTCCCCACGCAGTACATCGGTGATCTCAAGGGACAGTTCGGCCACGGGCGCGTCCTCGATGCGGCGCGGCTGCGGAATGCCGACCGTCCACTCGCGGGCAATCCGGCCGGGTCGCGAGGACAGCAGGATGACCCGCTGGGCGAGCCGTACCGCCTCCCGCACGTTGTGCGTGACGAACAGGACGGAGAGTCCCGTCTCGCCCCAGATACGGGTCAGTTCGTCGTGCAGGACGTCCCGCGTGATGGCGTCCAGCGCCGCGAACGGCTCGTCCATCAGCAGGATCCGGCTCTCCTGGGCGAGCGCACGGGCCATGGCGACACGCTGGCGCATACCGCCGGACAGTTCGTGCACGCGCTTGCCGTACGAGCCCTGCAGCCGGACCAGTTCGAGCAGCTCCTCGGTCCTGCCGCGCCGCTCGTCCTTCGGAACTCCCCTGAGTTTCAGGGCGAGTTCGATGTTCTTGCCCGCGGTCAGCCACGGGAACAGGGCGTGCTCCTGGAACATCAGCGCGGGGCGGCCGTCCGTCGTGATGGACCCGGCGGTGGGCTTGTCGAGGCCCGCCACCAGGTTCAGCAGGGTGGACTTGCCGCAGCCCGAGGCCCCCAGGAGGGTGACGAACTCGCCCGGCGCGACATCGATGGTGATGTCGTCCAGGACGAGCTGCTGCCCACCCGGTGTCGCGAAGGACTTCGAGACATGCTCAAGGCGTGCCGCGTACTCGACCGACGCGGTGGTCTCCTTGGCGAACGTCGTGGCCATGGTCGTCACCTCCTGGGAAGTCATCGGGTTCCCTCGATCAGCTCGTGCCGAGGCCGGCGGCGTCGACCGTGCTGTCGCCGTCCGCCTTGAGGACCTTGTTGAGGAGCGTGAGGTCGTAGATGCCCTTCAGATCGGGCTTCTCCAGCAGACCGGCCTTCACCGCGTGCTGCGCCTCGGAGTTGAGGGTGGCGGCCAGCGGGTCGTTGGTGAACTGGATCGAACTCCACGCCGGGTCCAGGACGTTGGCGGGCAGCGCCTTGCCGGAGTCGGCCTCCAGCTGCTTGTTCGCCGCGGCCTTCGCCTCCGTCGGGTTGGCGTTGATCCACTTGTTGGCCGCGACCGAGCCCTTCAGGACGGCCTCGACGACCTTCGGGTGCGCCTTGAGGAACTTCTGCGACACGATGATGTTCGTGATCACGAACTTCTTGTCGGGCCACAGCGTCGACTCGTCGAGCAGCACCTTGCCGCCCTCGGCCACCAGCTTCGACGCGGTCGGCTCCGGCACCCAGGCGCCGTCGATGGAACCGGCCTTGAAGGCGTCCGGGGTGATCTTGTTGTCGGTACGGACGACGGTCACATCGCCCTTGCCGCTCTGCGCGTCGACCTTCCAGCCCTGGTCCGCGATCCAGTTGAGGAACGCCACGTCCTGCGTGTTGCCCAGCTGAGGCGTCGCGATCTTCTTGCCCTTGACGTCCGCGAGCGACTTGATCTTCTTCGGGTTGACGACCAACTTCACGCCGCCCGACGCCGAACCGCCGATGATCTTCAGGCTCTTGCCGTCGGACTTGGTGTAGCCGTTGATCGCCGGGGAGGGGCCGATCCAGCCGATGTCGATGGAGTTCGAGTTGAGCGCCTCGATCTCGGACGGGCCGGCGTTGAAGGTCGCGTAGGACGCCTTGGTCGCGCCCAACGCCTTCTGGAAGAAGCCCTGTTCACGGCCGACCAGCGCGGTTCCGTGGGTCAGGTTGCCGAAGTAGCCGATCTTCACGGTGTCGAGACCCTCGATCTTCGAGGACCCGGCGGCGACCTTTTCCTTCGTGTTGGTGCTCTTCGAGTCCGACCCGTAACCGCAGGCGGCGAGGGTGAGCAGCGGGAGCGCGGCGATCACGGCTATGCCGCGACGCAGGTATGTCGAGCGGTTGGCAGGCACGGGAGGTGTTCCTCTCGTTGGCCCGGCGGTCACGGTCTCAGGTCGTGGCCGGGAGGTCGGCAGGTCTTCGTTTTCGTCGCGTCCGGGACGGCGGGTGGGGGGACGGGGCGCGCAGGCAGTGCGCGTACGTCAGCCCGCACATCGCGCCACTCCGCCCTGCCCGCTGCCGAGGGCGCCGCTGCCGACGCGGCCGCCCTCCTTCGCGAACGTGGAGTAGAAGTCCATGGACGTCATGTCAGAAGTCCCAACCGTCCTCGTCCGACGCGTCCTTGACCGGCTCCGGCGCCGCGAACGACTCGCCGACCATGCCGGCGGTGAGCGTGGTGCCGTCCGCCGGGTCGATCAGGATGAACGAGCCCGTACGGCGCGAGTCGGCGTACGAGTCGACCGGCAGCGGCTCCGCGGTGCGGATCTTCACCCGGCCGATGTCGTTGGCGACGAGCTGTCCCGGATGCGGGTGCAGGGACAGGTCGTCGAGCGTGAGCCGGGACGGGATGTCCTTGACGATCGCCTTGACCGTGCGGGTGCCGTGCTTGAGGAGCACCCGGTGGCCCACGGTCAGCGGCGCGTCGGCGACATGGCAGACGGTCGCCTCGATGTCCTGCGTGGTCGCCGGGGCGTCCTTGCTGGGCACGATGAGGTCGCCGCGGGAGACGTCGATGTCGTCCTCCAGGAGGACGGTCACCGACTGCGTGGTCCAGGCGGTCCTGACCGGCTTGCCGAGCAGGTCGATGCCGGAGATCTTCGTGGCACGCCCGGACGGCAGGATCGTCACGGCGTCGCCGACGCGGAACGTACCGGCCGCGATCTGACCCGCGTACCCCCGGTAGTCGGGGTGTTCGGCGTTCTGCGGCCGGATCACGTACTGCACGGGCAGCCGCGCGTGGCAGTGCGCCAGGTCGTGGCTGACCGGCACCGACTCCAGGTGCTCCAGGAAGGTCGGCCCGCCGTACCAGTCCATGTTCGCGGACGGGTCCACCACGTTGTCGCCGGCCAGCGCCGAGATGGGGATCGCGGTGATCTCCGGGACGCCCAGCTCGCTCGCGTACGCCGTGAACTCCTCGGCGATGGCGGCGAACACGGTCTCCTTGTACTCGACGAGGTCCATCTTGTTGACCGCGAGCACCACGTGCGGGACACGCAGCAGCGCGGCGATCGCGGCATGGCGCCGGGTCTGCTCGACGACACCGTTGCGGGCGTCGACGAGGATCACCGTCAGCTCGGCCGTGGAGGCACCCGTCACCATGTTGCGGGTGTACTGCACGTGACCGGGCGTGTCGGCGAGGATGAACCGGCGCCGCGGCGTGGCGAAGTAGCGGTACGCCACGTCGATCGTGATGCCCTGCTCCCGCTCGGCCCGCAGGCCGTCGGTGAGCAGCGCGAGGTCGGGACCGTCCTGGCCGCGGTCGGCCGACACCCGCTGCACGGCTTCGAGTTGGTCGGTCAGCACCGACTTGGAGTCGTGCAACAGCCGTCCTACGAGCGTGGACTTGCCGTCGTCGACGGAGCCCGCCGTGGCGAACCGCAGCAGCGTGGTGGAGATGAGTTCCTCGGTCGTGATGGTGCTCATGGTTAGAAGTACCCCTCGCGCTTGCGGTCTTCCATCGCGGCCTCGGACATCTTGTCGTCGGCACGCGTCGCGCCCCGCTCGGTCAGCCGGGAGGCGGCGATCTCGGTGATGACCTGCTCCAGCGTCACCGCGTCGGAGTCGACAGCCCCGGTGCAGGACATGTCGCCCACGGTCCGGTACCGGATGAGCCGCTTCTCGACCGTCTCGGTCTCCTTCGGCCCGCCCCACTCACCGGCGGTCAGCCACATGCCGTCACGCGCGAACACCTCACGCTCGTGCGCGAAGTAGATCTCGGGCAGCACGATGCCCTCGCGGGCGATGTACTGCCAGACGTCCAGCTCGGTCCAGTTGGACAGCGGGAACACCCGGACGTGTTCACCGGCCGCGTGCCGCCCGTTGTACAGGTTCCACAGCTCGGGCCGCTGCCGTCGCGGGTCCCACTGCGAGAACTCGTCGCGAAGACTGAACACCCGCTCCTTGGCGCGGGCCTTCTCCTCGTCCCTACGTCCGCCGCCGAAGACCGCGTCGAACTTCTCGCTCTGGATCTTCTCGGTGAGTGGCAGGGTCTGGAGCGGGTTGCGGGTCCCGTCGGGACGTTCGCGCAGCACACCACGGTCGATGTAGTCCTGTACGGAGGCCACATGGAGGCGGAGCCCATGTGCGGCGACCACACGGTCCCGGTACTCAAGGACTTCGGGGAAGTTGTGTCCCGTGTCCACATGCAGCAGCGTGAAGGGCACCGGCGCGGGAGCGAACGCCTTCAGCGCGAGGTGCAGCATGACGATGGAGTCCTTGCCGCCGGAGAACAGAATCACCGGCCGCTCGAACTCACCCGCCACCTCACGGAAGATGTGCACCGCCTCGGACTCAAGAGCGTCCAGGTGCGAGAGGGCGTACGGCGTGTCCGTACCCTCGTCGGCCTTGGCAACGGTCGTCGTCATGCCAGTCCCCTCTCGGTGAGCAGCGCGTGGACAGCCGCCGCCGACTCCTGCACGGTCTGGTGCTGCGACTCGATCCGCAGGTCGGGCGACTCGGGCTCCTCGTACGGGTCGTCGACCCCGGTGAGCCCGGTCAGTTCACCGGCGGCCTGCTTGGCGTAGAGACCCTTCACATCGCGTACGGAGCACACGTCGACCGGGGTCGCCACATGCACCTCGACGTAGGCGGCGCCGCTCTCCTGGTGCCGCTTGCGGACGGCCTCGCGGCTGTCGGCGTACGGCGCGATGACCGGGACGAGCGCCAGGACACCGTTACGGGCGAGCAGTTCGGCGAGGAAGCCGATGCGCTGCACGTTGGTGTGCCGGTCCTCGCGGCTGAAGCCGAGGCCCGCCGAGATGAACTCGCGGATCTCGTCGCCGTCGAGCACCTCGACGAGCTGGCCCTTCTCGCGCAGCCGGCCGGCCAGCTCGTACGCGATGGTGGTCTTGCCGGCACTCGGCAGTCCGGTGAGCCAGACGGTGGCTCCGGTCGTCACGTGCAACTCCTTCTCGGTGATGGTCACTCGTGCAGCCCGCACTCGGTCTTCCCGCGCCCCGCCCAGCGGCCGGCGCGTGCGTCCTCGCCCGCCAGGACCCGGCGGGTGCAGGGCGCGCAGCCGACGGACGCGTAGCCGTCCATCAGCAACGGGTTGGTCAGCACGCCGTGTTCGGCGACGTACGCGTCCACGTCGTCCTGGGTCCAGCGGGCGATGGGGGAGACCTTGACCTTCTGGCGCTTCTCGTCCCAGCCGACGACGGGGGTGTTCGCCCGGGTCGGGGATTCGTCGCGGCGCAGCCCGGTCGCCCAGGCCGCGTACTTGGTGAGGCCCTGCTCCAGGGGCTGCACCTTGCGGAGCTTGCAGCACAGGTCCGGGTCGCGGTCGTGCAGTCGGGGGCCGTACTCGGCGTCCTGCTCGGCGACGGTCTGGCGCGGGGTGAGCGTGATGACGTTGACGTCCATCACGGCCTCGACCGCGTCACGGGTGCCGATGGTCTCGGGGAAGTGGTAGCCGGTGTCGAGGAACACCACGTCGACGCCGGGCATCGCGCGGGAGGCGAGGTGGGCCACCACCGCGTCCTCCATCGAGGAGGTCACGCAGAACTGCTTGCCGAAGGTCCGAGCCGCCCACTGGAGGATCTCCAGCGCGGAGGCGTCCTCCAGGTCACGGCCCGCCTGCTCGGCGAGGGCTTTCAAGTCGTCGGTGGGGCGCGCTTTCTGAGTCGTCGTCATATCCCGTCATCCCCTGCTTCGGTCTGCTGGAGACCCCGGGCGAGGAGCCCGAGGAACTTCAGCTGAAAGGCCCGATTGCATGCCGCGCATTCCCATGCGCCATGGCCCTGCTCATTGGGACGCAGGTCCTCGTCACCGCAGTAGGGGCAGTAGAAGGGGGCGGCCCGCTCACTCATGAGAGGGCCTCCTCGGAGGCGCGGGTCGCCCAGACGGCGAAGCGCTCGCCGTCCTCGCGCTCCTGCTGGAACCGGGTGAGGACCCGCTCGACGTAGTCGGGCAGTTCCTCCGAAGTGACCTTCAGGCCACGGACCTTGCGGCCGAAGCCGGCCTCCAGTCCGAGCGCGCCGCCGAGGTGCACCTGGAAGCCCTCGACCTGCTCGCCCTGGTCGTTGAGGACCAACTGGCCCTTGAGGCCGATGTCCGCGACCTGGATACGGGCGCAGGCGTTCGGGCAGCCGTTGATGTTGATGGTGATCGGCTCGTCGAACTCCGGGATGCGGCGCTCCAGTTCGTCGATGAGCGTGATGCCGCGCTGCTTGGTCTCGACGATGGCGAGCTTGCAGTACTCGATGCCGGTGCAGGCCATGGTGCCGCGCCGGAAGGGGGAGGGCTTGGCGGTGAGGCCGAGCGCTTCGAGACCCTCCACCAGGGACTCGACCTGCCCCTCCTCGACATCGAGCACGATCATCTTCTGCTCGACCGTGGTGCGCAGCCGGCCCGAGCCGTGCGCCTGGGCCAGTTCGGCGATCTTCGTGAGCGTGGTGCCGTCGACGCGGCCGACGCGCGGGGCGAAACCGACGTAGAACAGGCCGTCCTGCTGGCGGTGGACGCCGACGTGGTCGCGCCAGCGGGCGACCGGCTGGTCGGGGGCCGGGCCGTCGATCAGCTTCCGCTTGAGGTAGTCGTCTTCGAGGATCTGGCGGAACTTCTCGATGCCCCAGTCGGCGACCAGGAACTTCAGGCGGGCGCGGGTGCGCAGCCGCCGGTAGCCGTGGTCGCGGAAGATCGAGATGACGCCCTCGTAGACGTCCGGGACCTCGTCCAACGGGACCCAGGCGCCGAGGCGTTGGCCGATCTTCGGGTTGGTGGAGAGGCCGCCGCCGACCCAGACGTCGAAGCCGGGGCCGTGCTCGGGGTGGTTCACGCCGACGAAGGCGATGTCGTTGATCTCGTGCGCCACGTCCAGCAGCGGCGAGCCGGAGATCGCGGACTTGAACTTGCGGGGCAGGTTCGAGAAGTCCTTGTTGCCGATGATCCGGCGGTGGATCTCGTCGATCGCCGGGGTGCCGTCGATGATCTCGTCCTCGGCGATGCCCGCGACGGGCGAGCCGAGGATCACGCGGGGCGTGTCACCGCAGGCCTCGGTGGTGGAGAGACCGACCGCCTCCAGGCGGTTCCAGATCTCGGGCACGTCCTCGATGCGGATCCAGTGGTACTGCACGTTCTGCCGGTCGGTGAGGTCGGCCGTGCCGCGCGCGAACTCCTGCGAGATCTCGCCGATCACCCGCAGCTGGTCCGTGGTGAGCCGGCCGCCGTCGATCCGGACGCGCAGCATGAAGTACTTGTCGTCCAGCTCCTCCGGCTCCAGGATCGCGGTCTTGCCGCCGTCGATCCCGGGCTTGCGCTGGGTGTACAGCCCCCACCAGCGCATACGGCCGCGCAGATCGTTCGGGTCGATCGAGTCGAACCCGCGCTTGGAGTAGATCGTCTCAATGCGTGTCCGCACATTGAGACCGTCGTCGTCCTTCTTGAACTGCTCGTTGCCGTTGAGCGGGGTGAAGTGTCCGGCTGCCCACTGACCCTCACCGCGGTGACGGCTCACCTTGCGGCGGGGCGCTGCGGCTGCAGGGTTCTCAGGGGTGGCGGCCATGGTTCTACGTCCTCCGGGACAGGCGGGTGATCGGCTCTGACCTGCGCGTACGGGCGCATGCGGGCATACGCGCGCGTCTTTGCGCAGTATGAGGCAGATACGGGGAGATCCGGCGGTGCTGCGGCTCGGCTAGACGGCCGGACAGATGGCGCTGGACATGCGGCCGAGGTCGACGTGCCGCCGACTCACCAAGGCAATTCCAGTTCCGGACATGACGGAAGCGTGTCATGGCGTTCTGGACACAGTCCAGCTTCGTCCGCCATGCGGACACCCTGGTCCCACTATGTGAGACGAGGGTGTCGTCGGTCACAAGGTACGCACGCTGTCTTGTCGGCGCAGGTCAGGCAGGGTAGGCCCCCGGCCAGGGGCCCGGGGTGGGCGCCTGCGTCACCTCCTCGACCTGCGTGTCGAAGAGCTTGAAGCCCCGGCGCTGATAGTTGTCCATTGCATGCACGCCGTCCAGGCTGCAGGTATGCAGCCAGACCCGCTTCGTGGGCGCCCGTCCGGGCCAGCGGTCGGCGAGGTCCCAGGCGCGGGCGGCACCGTACGCGAGCAGGTGGCCGCCGAGGCGCCGGCCGCGGAAGGCGGGGACCAGGCCGAAGTAGACGATCTCGACGACCCCGTCGTCCTGCGGCTCCAGCTCCACGTACCCGCCCGGCGTGCCCCGGTCGTACACGACCCAGGTCTCCACGCCCGGCCGGTCGAGGTGCTCCTGCCACTGCGCGAACGTCCAGTGCAGCCGGTCGATCCAGAGGATGTCCCCGCCCACGGACGCGTACAGAAAGCGGCTGAACTCGGGGGAGGGCACCTCGGAGCGGACGATCCGCACGTCCCCGTCCGGCGCGATGGCCGGAAGGAGGTCGCTCGGGTCGGTCTGCTCCAGGGACCAGGTGGTCACCGGGATGTTCGTCATGCCCGTCAGGGAATCATCCGGCCGGGGGATCTGTCGATCAGCTGATCAATTGAGCGAGCTGTCGATCGAGTTCAGCGGCAGCGCGAACAGCATCCGGCCGGACACCGACCAGACCTCGCCCGTCTCCTGCCAGTAGGAGAGGGAATCGGACTGCGTGCTCCAGCACCGGTGCGTCTCGTCGGCCCCGCACTCGGTGGCCTTCGCGCCGCCGGTGTTCTGGCGCCACATCGAGCCGCGCTCGCTCTCCGACCCGGCCGCGCCGCCCAGGTACCAGGCGGACCGGTTCGCGAGCACGCCCCCGGTACCGCTGACCTTCGTCGCGTACGCCTCCTCGGGCACCGCGCGCCCCGCCGAGTCGGTGGCGAGCAGCCCCGGCCGCGTGGGATCCAGGCTGAAGGGGTAGCGCCACAGGCGCTTCGCTCCGCTCGCGACCAGACTGTCCGGGACCGTGCTGCGGTCCAGGGAGAGGCCCACGGGCCGTACGGCCGACGTGCCGCCGGTCAGCCGGTACGACCCGACCGCGGGCAGTACGTACCGGTACCCTGCCGCCGACCAGCCGTCACGCACCCGGCCGACCGCACCGGCCGTCACGGTGGCGCGCTGGATGCGGTTCATGTCGTACACGTAGAGGGCGTCGCGGGTCCCGCTCGTGGTGGTGACCAGGAGTTTGTCCTCGTACCAGACCATGCCGGAGACCTTCGAGACGAGCCCGCGGTAGTCGCGTCCGCCGTCCGTCGGTACGGCGAGGAGGGCCCAGGTGTAGGTCAGGTGGGCGGGGTCGGCGGCGTTCACGAAGGCGACCTTGGCCAGGCCGCGGGTGTTCGCGGTCCAGCCGGAGAGGATCACCCGGTTCGAACCCCACCAGCCGTCCTCGTCGGCGTCGCCCGAGGTGGTCACCGCGCGGGGTGTCCAGGCGGGGTCGGCCGCGTCGCCGCTGTCCCAGCAGTACGCGCGCGTGGCCGCCGGTGCGACGGGCAGCGCCGTCTTCTCGTCGGCCGTGCAGTCCGCGGCGTCGCGCAGGGTGTGATCGGCGCTCTTCAGGACGGTGTCGACGCCCACCGGGCGGCCCATCGCCGAGGCGAGCCGGTCCAGGGACTGCTGTGGCTCCAGAGTCTCCCGCAACCGCAACGCGCCCAGATCGGAGGCCGCGGTGAGCGGCTTCAGCGCCCCGGGATCGGAACCGACCGTCGCCTGCGAGGCGCTGATCATCGTCGCCGCGGCGGTGAGGCCGAGGGCGGCCCCGGTCAGCACGGCGCGCAGCGCCCTGCCCCGCTTGCGCCGGCGGTGTCGCCCACGTGCACTCATAGTGTCCTCCCGAGGCGAGCCAACTGCGCCTGGTGATCCGTGCGTTGACCAGGGAGCAGGTGGGGTGGCCCGTAGGGGGATGCTACGGCAGTCGTGGCCGCCCCATGGGTAAGACCCTGCAAATATGCGGAAGATGCTGCCGGACGTGTCTTTTGCGCCACCTGTCCGCTACGGCACCCGGACCGACGTCCGCCCCCCGGCCACCCCCGGCGCCGTGGAGTGCGGCAGCAGCTCGCGCGGGTCGTCCGGCAGCAGCGCCTCGACCTCCGCGTCCTCGCGGAAGCGGTACGGACGGTGCTCCAGGAACGCCCCGAGATAGCGCCGTACCCGCGACATCTCCGCGCGGACCGTCACCGTGCGGCCCGGGTCGCCGAACATGTCCTCTGCCAGGGCCGCGGCGCTGCGGCCGGTGCGGTGCAGGGCCAGGAGGTAGAGCAACTCGGCGTGCCGGGGGCTCAGTTCGTGGGTCCAGGAGCCGGCGCTGCCGGAGACGGTCACCGACCAGCGGCGCGGCAGCGCGAGGTCGAGGACGATCCGGGTGGCGGCGCCCGTCACCGGTTCGTCCCCGGCACGGATCAACCAGCCCCCGGCCAGCGGCTCCAGCGAGCACAGCCCGAGCGAGGGCAGCCAACGGCGGCCCCCGGAAGGCGACTTGGGCAACGCGACCCGCCTCACGTACGGCATTCCGGTGACCGCGGCCGTCCAGCCGTCCCGGTCCACCACCAGGGCCCGGCCGCCGATCCGGGGCAGGATCGGCGCCGCCACCGCGCGCAGCCGCTCCAGCGAGGTCAGGTGCAGCTCCCGCAGCCGGGCCTCGGCGAGCTTGGCCACCGAGTCGACCCAGGCGAGGGTGGCCGGATGCATGGTCTCCAGCGGGCCGCTGACATCGACGACACCGATCAGCCGGCCGTCCCTGGGGTCGGTGATCGGGGCGCCCGCACAGGTGAACGCGGTCAGCGCGCGAGAGAGATGCTCACCGGCGAAGACCTGCACGGGCCGTCGTACGACCGCCGGGGTGCCCACGCCGTTGGTGCCGACGACGTCCTCGCGCCAGTCCGTGCCGACCTCGATGCCGACCTCGTCGGCCTTGCGCAGCACGGCCGCGCTGCCCTCCCGCCACAGTGCCCGGCCCTCGTCGTCCGCGATCAGCACGATGTGGTGCGCGGCGTCCGCGACCGACACCAGGCCCTCCCGCAGCACCGGCAGGACGTGCCGCAACGGGCTGGTGCCGCGCCGCCGTTCCACCTCCTCGCGGGAGAGCAGCCCGGTCCGCAGATCGTGGTCGGGGTGGGTCCCGCCGCGTAACGCGCGCTCCCAGGACTCCTCGATCACCGGGCGCGGTGCGGTGCGGGCGCGCTGTCCGGAGAGCGTGGTGTGCCGGGCGTCGTTCAACATCCGTGCCGTCCGCGCGGCGTCGACGGTGGCGCGCTGCGACAGGCCGGCCGGCGGGTTCGCCATGGGTCCTTCTCTCCGGTCCCGTATCGACTGTTGTTCTCATAGTGCCGCTCCGCGGTGACGGAGGGAGACAGTCCGGACACAGTGGCCATCAAGTTGCAACCCTCTGCAACCCTGGTGAACAGCCGTACGGTGTCTGAAACTTGTCCCACGCTGCGAGGGTGGTGCCGTGTCGGCGCAGCACCACCCTCGCGATGTACCGGTGCTGCTCAGGCCGTCGGCCGGGCGCGTTCCACGATCGACGTGAGGTCCAGGGTCGGCGGGAGGGTGCCGAAGGCCGCACCCCAGTCGCCGCCCAGCCGGGAGGCGCAGAACGCGTCGGCGACCTCCGGTGGCGCGTGCTGCACGAGCAGCGCCCCCTGGAGGACGAGCGCCATCCGCTCGACCAGGCGCCGGGCGCGGCCCTCGATGCCCTCCAGGTCGGCGAGTTCGACGAGCAGGTTCTTCATGGCCCCGTCCAGCCGGTGATCGGCGCCGCGCACCCGGCCGACCTCGATCAGGAAGGCGTTCAGTGCCTGCGGTTCGCGTTGCAGCGCGCGCAGTACGTCGAGGGCCTGGATGTTCCCGGCGCCCTCCCAGATCGAGTTGAGCGGTGACTCCCGTACCAGGCGCGGCAGTCCGGACTCCTCCACGTACCCGTTGCCGCCGAGGCACTCGGCCGCCTCGACCGCGACCGGTGAACAGCGCTTGGTCACCCAGTACTTGGCGGCCGGGACCGCCAACCGCAGGAAGGCCAGCTCCTGTTCACCACCGTCGTCGTAGGCGGCCGCGAGTCGCAGCGCGAGCGTGGTGGCCGCCTCCGACTCCAGGGCGAGATCGGCCAGCACATTGCGCATCAACGGCTTGTCCATGAGCGTGCCGCCGAACGCCTCGCGGTGGGCGGTGTGATGGACGGCCTGCGCGACCGCCTGCCGTATCAGCCCGGCCGAGCCCAGCACACAGTCGAGCCGGGTCGCCGCGACCATCCCGATGATGGTCCGTACGCCGTCCCCCTCGTCGCCGACCCGGCGCGCCCAGGTCCCGTCGAACTCGACCTCGGCGGAGGCGTTCGACCGGTTGCCCAGCTTGTCCTTGAGCCGCTGGAGGAGGAACACGTTGCGGGTGCCGTCCGCCAGCACTCGGGGGACCAGGAAACAGGTGAGCCCGCCGGGTGCCTGCGCCAGCACGAGGAAACCGTCGGACATGGGTGCCGAGCAGAACCACTTGTGGCCGGTCAGCTCGTACGTCCCGTCCTCGGCGAGCGGTCGCGCGGCCGTCGTGTTCGCGCGGACGTCGCTGCCGCCCTGCTTCTCCGTCATGCCCATCCCGAAGACCACCCCGGCCTTGAGGTGGGCTGGCCGCAGCTCACGGTCGTAGACCATGGACGTCAGCCGGGGCTCCCACTCGGCGGCGAGCGCCGGATCGGCGCGCAGGGCGGGCACCGCCGCGTGGGTCATCGACAGCGGGCAGACGTTGCCCGCCTCGACCTGGGTCCAGACCAGGAGTCCGGCGGCCCGGCGGACATGGCCGGCCGGGCGGTTCCAGGCGGCGGTCAGCCCGGCCGCCACACCCTTGCCGAGCAGCCGGTGCCAGGCCGGATGGAACTCGACCTCGTCGATCCGGTGGCCGTAGCGGTCGTGGGTGCGCAGGCCCGGGGGGTTGTCGTTGGCCTGCGCACCCCACTCCTGCAGCTGGGCCGAACCGGCGGAGCGGCCCAGTGCGGACAGGTCGGCCCGTACCTCGCCGAGCAGTTCGGGTGCCGTGTGCCGCTCCACCGCCGCCGTGAGGACACGGTCGGCGGTGAAGACGTCGTATCCGACCAGTGGGGGAGTCTGGTTCGTCACGGTGTGGGTGGTGCGTGCCATGGCTGGAACCTACCCGTGCGGACGGCGGTGGTCTGGATCTCCACACTGACACAGCCACCGCCGTGCACGTCAGGCCGACTGGGACATGGCCGTCAGCATCTCTCTCTCCGGTGTCTCCTCCTCCAGCCATCCCGCGCGGTACACGGTGTCCAGATAGCGTTCGCCCAGGTCAGGGGCGATGGCCACCGCGGTCGGGCCGTGTCGCCTGTCCGGCCACCCGTTCCGGGCCAGCCACTGGCCGGCCCCGCTGACGACCGTGCCGGTGGACCCCCCGAACAGGAAGCCCCGCGCGGCCAGCCGGTGGCAGGTCTGCACGGTGTCCGTCTCCTCGACGTGGACGACGTCGTCGACGTACGACTCGTCGAGGAAGGCCGACCCCACGCTGGTGCCCAGCCCCGGGATCATCCGGGGCCGCGCCTCCCCGCCGAAGGTGACCGAGCCGACGGCGTCCACGGCGACGATCCGCACCGGGCGCCGCCACTGCCAGAACCAGCGCGCGCAGCCCATCAGGGTGCCGGTGGTGCCGGCCCCGACGAACAGCACGTCCAGCTGCGGGAACCGGCGGGCGATGGCGGGTGCCGTGGTGCGGTAGTGCGCCCGCCAATTCCCCTGGTTGGTGTACTGGTTGAGCCACACGTACCGCTCGTCGGAGGCGCACAGCGCCCGCACGTACGCGATCCGGGCGCCCAGGAAGCCGCCGTGTCCGTCCGGCTGGTCGATGATGTGGACCCGGCTGCCGAGCGCCTCCATCAGCTGCACCGTGGGCAGGTTGCACCGTCTGTCGGTGATGCAGAGGAAGCCGTAACCGCGGCTCGCCGCGATCATGCTCAGTGCCACCCCCAGGTTGCCGGACGACGACTCGACGAGCACCGAGCCGGGCCGCAGGATGCCGTCCCGTTCGGCGGCGTCCACCATCTCGGTGGCGGCCTTGAGTTTGATCGAGCCGGCGAAGTTGAACCCCTCACACTTCAGATAGAGCGGCAACCCCAGTGAGGCCCGCAGATCGACGTAGAGCTCGTCCTCGTTGAACTCCGCGGGATCGGATATGACGGTCATGATTTCCCCCTAGTGGTGCGCCACGATCGCCGTCAGCCGTACCGGCGCAGCTCGTGGAAGAACCCGTCGACGACGCGCAGTTCGCCCCGTCGAGCCACTTCGTCATGGACGAACCTGCCGACCGCGAGGTCGAGCACCCCGAGGCCGAAGGGCGAGAACACCACCGTCCGGTCCGTCGGTACGGTCACCCGCCCGGTCAGCACGTCGTCCAGCGTGCCGTCGATGAACTCCCGCCCGCCGGTGGCCTGTTCGGCGAGATGCGGGGAGGTGTCGGCCTTCAGGCAGTGCTCCACGTCGTCCACGAAGTTGGCGGACGCGAGCAGGATCGCCGGATCGAGGTCCCGCAACGACACGTGCAGGACCAGCGGATGGTGGTCGAACCACGCCGGATCGTGCACATGCGGCGTGCCGGCGATCGTCGCGAAGACCAGCAGGTCGCTGGAGCGGACGAGACCTTCGGCCTTGTCGTGCACCGTGATCCGCCCCTGCGCTCCCGACCGCTCCAGATACCCCCGGAACCCCTCCGCGCTCTCCGCGGACAGGTCGTACACGCCCGTCTCCTCGAACTCCCAGCCGGTGGCGCGGAGATGGGTGTGGATGTAGCGGGCGATCAGGCCGGTGCCGAAGAACCCGACCCGCAGCGGCCGTTCGCGTCCCTGGCTGAGCCGGTCGGCCGCGAGGGCCGCCGAACTCGCCGTACGGGTGGCGCTGATCACCGAACTCTCCAGGCAGGCATACGGATAGCCGGTCTCGGGGTCGTTGAGGATCAGCACCGCCGAGGCCCTGGGCAGCCCCGACCCGGTGTTCCCCGGGAAGCTGGAGATCCACTTCAGGCCGTCCACCCGCAGTGGCCCGCCCAGTGAGGCGGGCAGCCCGATGATGCGGGACGACGGGCGGTCCGGGAAGCGCAGGAAGAACGACGGCGGGTTCACCGACTCGCCCGCGCCGTGCAGCCGGTAGGTGGCCTCCACGAGCGCGCCGATCTCGGACTCCCGCCCGGTCAGGGCCTGTTGGACCTGCTCGCCGCTGATGACCGTGAACGACGGTGTGCCGAAGTCGCTCATGCCGCCCTCACCCCTCCCGTCGGAGCGCAGTCCGTCAGCCGCACCGGGTCGCCGAGTCCGGCGAGCACCTCGCGCGGGCCCTCGAACGGGTCCCGGCCGTGCGCGGTACGGACGTTGTCCACCAGCAGCAGATCCCCGGAACGCCACGGCTCGCGCCTGACGTGTGCGTCGTAGGCCTCGTTGACGGACATCACGATGTCGGCGTCGACCGGATCGCCGTTCCCGAAGCGGGTGTTGAAGGGCAGCGCGTCGGCGCCGTAGACGTCGATCAGGTACTCGCGCACCTCGGGCTCCATCGTCCACTCGTTCAGGAACGCGATCTGGTTGAACCAGCAGCGGCGGCCGGTGACCGGGTGCCGCAGCACGGCGGCGCGGTGCTGCCGGGTGTGCAGCGAACCGTCGGACTGCCAGGCGAACTCGATGCCCTGCGTACGGCAGTAGCGCTCCACGACGGAACGGTCCTCGGTGCCGAAGGCCTCGGCGACCGACGCCCCGATCTCCTCGTGGTACGTCCGGGTCAGCAGCCAGCCCTCCCGCTCGAACCGCTCCACCAGCGGGGCGGGCAACGACGTCAGTACGGCCTCGGCGTCGGCGACCGGGGTCGCACCGCCCTCCGTCGGCGCGTCGAGGCAGGCGAAGAGCAGCAGGCCGGGGAACTCCAGGGCGTAGCTCGACTCGTGGTGCAGGCACATCGGCTGGTCGGTGGGCCACTTGGTGGCGGAGTACACGCCCTCCGCGTAGGTGCGGCGCGGCGCGAACGGTTCCCGGTCGGGCATCAGGGAGTCCGTGAGCCGCCGGAAGACGGTCTCGGCGCCGGCCGGGTCGGCGAGGCCGAGACCACGGACCAGGACGCAGCCGTGCTCGGCGACGACGGCCCGCAGCGCCGCACGGTGCCCGGCGGCCCAGCCGACCGGGTCCGAGCCGGCGTCGGCCTGCAGCAGCGGTGGACCGTCCGGACTCAGGGTGACGGCGTGGAGAAGGGTCGCGGATGAGAGCGACATCTCGGTGTTCCTTTCGGTGATGCAGTTGAGCGTTCGACCGGGGGTGCGGCTGGGCTCAGGAGGAGACCGGCGGGTCCAGCAGTCCGGCCAGGTCCGCGAGGACCGGGTGACGGGTGACGTCCTTGAGGCTGACCGCCCGGTCGAGGGCGACCGCCAGCTTCACGGCGGCCAGCGAGGTGCCGCCGCGGTCGAAGAAGTGGTCCTGGCGGCCGATCCGGTCCGCCGGGATGCCGAGCACCGCGGCCCAGGCGGCCGCCACCCGGCGCTCGGCGGGCGTACCCGGCCCGTCGCCGACCGCCTCCAGGTCACCGGCGAGCGCGGTGAGCGTCCTGCGGTCGGTCTTGCCGTTGGCGGTCAACGGCAGCGACGCCCGCCAGTGCACGACCGACGGCACCATGTACGCGGGCAGCGACTCGGCGAGCCGGGCCCGCACGGCGTCGGCCCCGACGGGCCGCGGGCCGGTGCAGAACGCCACCAGCTGCGTCCCGCGGACGACGACCACCGCACCGTCCCGCACTCCGTCCACCCGAAGCAGCGCGTTCTCGATCTCGCCGATCTCGATGCGGAAGCCGCGGATCTTCACCTGGCTGTCCCGGCGTCCCAGGAACTCCAGCTTGCCGTCGGGACGCCAGCGCCCGTGGTCACCGCTGCGGTACAGCCGCTCACCGGGCCGGTACGGGTCCTCGGTGAACGCCGCCCGCGTGCGCTCGGGATCGTTGACGTACCCCCGGCCGACGCACACACCGGAGAACACGATCTCGCCGGGCGCCCCCAGCGGCACGGGCACCAGATCCTCGTCGACGACGTACACCCGCACATTGGAGACCGGCCGCCCGAGCGGGACGCGAGCCCCGTCCGGTGCCCGGTCCATGACCTCGTGGTTGGTGTCGTCCGAAGTCTCCGTCAGGCCATAGGCGTTGACGAGCCGCACCCCGGGCCGGGCCGCGAACCAGCGCTCCACGAGCTCCTTCTTCACGGCCTCCCCGGTGACCGACACACACCGCAGGTCCGGGAGTTCACGCGGCCGGCGCTCCAACTCGGCCAGGACGGCCTCCAGATACGACGGCACGACCTGGAGCACGTCGACGCGCCCCGCCTCGATCGTGTCGACGAACCGCGCCACGTCCAGGATTACGTCCTGCTCCACCAGCAGCGTCCGCCCGCCCACGAGCGGCGCGCAGACCAGCTGCCACAGGGAGATGTCGAAGCACTGGGGCGCGGTCTGCGCGACCACCTGCCCGGCCCCGATCCCCAGGTCGTCGAGCTTGGCGTACACGTGGTTGAGGAAACCCGCGTGCTCGCACATGGCGCCCTTGGGCTCACCCGTGGAGCCCGACGTGAAGTAGATGTAGGCGAGTTGACCGGGGGAGACCGCGATACCGAGATCGCCGTCCGAGTGGCCCTCGGCGTACGCGTCGTCGACGTAGAGCGTGTGGTCGGACGGGTTCAGCGCGCCGTCGCTGCCGTGTTCGGTCAGCACCACCTCGCACCCGGCGCGGTCGAGCACCCGCGCGACGCGGTCGGCCGGGAAGTGCGGCTCGACGGGCAGGTAGACCCCGCCCGCCTTGAACACGGCGAGCACGGCGGCCATCCAGTCGAGGTTCCGCTCCAGCACCACGGCGACGACACCCTCACGGGTCAGTCCCCGGGACAGGAGAGCCCGACTCAGCTGGTTCGCGCGGGAGTTGAGCTCCCGGTAGGTCCACTGCCGGTCGCCCTGCACGGCGGCGACGGCGTCCGGATGCGCCGACACCCGTTCCTCGAACAGCTCGTGCACCCGCCGGTCGGGCAGCTCGCGGTCCGGGCCTGCCAACTCGTCCAGCTGGAACCGGAGTTCGGCCTCGGAGAGCAGGATCGGCCGATCCTGCTCGGTGAGCGCGGTGACGTGGTAGCCGGCGACCCGGGCGGCGGCCTCGGCGTCGAGGACGTCCGTGCGGTACCGCAGTCGCAGGGTGCCGTCGCCGACACTCACCCGCACCGCGGGGTCCTCCTCGACAGGTTCACCGGAGAGCGCCCCGAGCACCTTCGCGTGAGCGGTCTTCAATGCGGCGGGCTCGATCAACAGCCCGTCGGGCAGGGACACTTCGTACTCCGCCACACCGGGCACCGGAGCGAGCGTCCACCGCGGAATGATCTCCATCTTTCTCTTCCCCCCTGTTTCCTTCCCCCTACGGCGTGCGCCGTCAGGGAGACATGTGCTGGACGGCGCCGCGCTGGGCCACCGCCGGATTCCCGCCCCACCGGGACAACGCCGGCATCTCCTCGCCCTTCATCAGGAACGAGTCGGCGGCGAGTACGGCCCCGTCGCCCATCGACACGCCGTAGTGCACGAGCGCCCCCACCCCGAGGGTGCAGCCCGCGCCGATGGTGATGAGTTCGGACTTGAACGTGCCGTCCTCCTGCGAGTGGGACTGCACCTTGGTGTGCGCCGACAGCGTGCAGTCGTCGCCGATCGCGGCCAGGGTGCGCTCGGTGATGTAGGCGCCGTCGTCGAAGACCCGCCGGCCGATCCGCACGCCCAGCAGCCGCCAGATCACGTTCTTGAACGGCGTCCCGTTGAACACGTTCAGATAGGTGTCCGGCACCTTCCACAGCCGCTCGTGCCACCAGAAGTACGGGTCGTAGATCGAGCACAACTTCGGCTCCAGCGGCCGGAACCCGCCGACCAGGCGCTCCACCAGCACGTAGTACCCGGCGGTGAAGCCGAGCCCGAGCATCAGGGACGCGCCGATCAGGAGCCCCCCGCCGATGCCCTCGCCCCCGTACAGGTCGACGGCCGCGAAGCCGAGCACCGTGAGCAGGAACCAGTGCAGCCAGCGCACGAACAGGTACAGGCCCATCGAGCGCAGGTTGGACCGGTTCTTCGCGGCGAGGCGGCGCTTCAGCTCGTCGCCCTCGCGCAGATGGTCGAAGCGGCTGTCGCGCTCCACCGAGCGCGGGATCTCGAAGCACGGCGAGCCCAACAGGCCCACGCCCTCCCGGACTTCACCGTCGAGCGGCACCATCACCTTCGTGGCGAGCAGACAGTTGTCGCCGGTGCGTCCCCCCGACGGGTAGGCGATGTTGTTGCCCAGGAAGTTGCGCGGCCCGATCGAGGCGCGCGAGACACGGAACGACGTACTGGAGAAGTCCGCGTTGACGATCGACAGACCGTCCGCGACCATCGTGCCGCTTCCCACGGTGGCCAGGTACGGCGTCTCGTGCTGCACCTCCGTACCGAAGTTGGAGCCGGTCTGCTCCACCTCGCCGAGGTCGTAGCCGATGGCCTTCAGATAGCCGACGATGTACGAGCTGTCGCCGCACAGCCACTTGAAGAACTTCAGGTTGGTCATGCGGGCCACCGCGCGCTGCACCGAGTAGTGGAAGCCGTACAGCGGATACACCCGGTCCGGGCGCAGCAGCGGACGCAGGAGCCTCGGCAGCAGCGACACCCCGGCGAAGCCGAGGACGACGAACGCGACGAACGCCACGAGCGACAGGGCCAGCGCCTCGACGTAGAAACGGCCCGAGTTGAGGTCCTTGGTGTTCGGGTCCAGCAGGTGGTCGAGGGCCGGGACCACGGTCAGCAGCATGTAGGTGCCGCCGATCGCGAGCGGGACGTAGACCAGCAGCATCTGCAGGAACGCGACCAGGCCGTAGCCGAAGCGGCGCGCCGTGGAGCAGTCCGCGTGCGGGATCCGGACGTAGTGGACGTCCGTGGGCTGGGCAGGCGAACCGTGCGCGCGCCCGCCCGTCGGGACGTGTGCGCCGTCGTACAGGGCGGAGGAGTGGCCGAGTTGGGCCCCGTCCCCCATGGTCGTGCCGATGTCGAGGACCGTCTTCTCGCCGATGTACACCTCGCTGCCGAGCGTGACGCGGCCCGTGCGGATGCGGCCGGCGTGTGCCTGGTAGCAGAGGTAGAAGGAGTCCTTGCGGATGACCGTTCCGTCTCCGATGGTCAGCAGGTCGGTGCAGACCGGTACGGAGTGGGACAGGATCGTGACGCCCTTGCCGATCCGGGCGCCGAGGGCGCGCAGGTACAGGACGTAGAGCGGGTTGCCGGCGAACAGGATCATCGGGTTGGCGTGCAGCAGCGCCTTGACTGTCCAGAAACGGACGTAGGCGAGGCTCCAGACCGGGAACTCGGTCTCCTTCCAGCGGCCCACGAGTACCCACTTGGCCACCACCGGCACCGTGCACACGCCGACGAACACCGAGCCACCGAATATCGCGGAACGCAGATAGACCTGAGCCACTCCGTTCCCGCCGGAAACCCATTCGTAGCCGCGGCCCGTGACCATTCCGGCGAGCGCGCAGTACGTGGCGAAAATGATGAACTGCAGCGCCCCGCACAGCAGATAGCGTGCCGTGCTGCCGGGCGGCGGGGCCTCGGCCTCGGCCGGCGCGGAAGGCTCGGACGTGTCGGCGAGTGCCGCCGCCAGACTGCGGATCGTCGGATAGCCGTAGACGTCCCGCATCGACACCGACGGCAGGTCGTCACGTTTCCTGACCCGTGCGCAGAAGTGCGCCATCACCAGCGAGTTGGCGCCCAGATCGTCGAAGAAGTGACTGTCGAGCGGTATGACTTCCTTGCGTACGACACCGGCCAGGACCTCTGCGAGAACGGTCTCGGTGCCGGTGCCGGGTTTTCCCACCACGTGGCTCCTTGATACTGATCGCGTCTTTGAATTGACAAAGACAAATACGGTGGAGTCGCGCCCGTTGTTCACGGCAGGAGCAAAATAAAAAGCACGCGAAACGGGTGTGGTGAATGGGAATTCGTGAGAGTGGAGTTCCGCATTGTGTACAGAGTTTCCATTTGGACGAGGCCCTGGTCCTGGGCCGATTGATTCCCCCGAGTCGTGTGCGCTGACGTCGTCCCAACGCGCGCAACGAATGCAGTCCGGATTATTTCTGGACATTCTGGAACGGGTCAAGGCTGTTTCGGTCAATGGCGCTTTTTCGTCAGCGCCGACCGATGGGCGGGTCAACTGTAATTGACGGCCGAAGGCTCCACCGGGACACTCTCCGAAACATGCCTGAAATAATCGAATACGGATCCGATTTCCGGACTGAACAATTCAGCCAGCGCGAGCATGACACGACTCCCGTCGCGGGCGCCCCGCCCGGCCGAGGCCCCCGGGGGATGAGTGCATCCCGGCACGGCGGATACCTTTAGGGCGTGCAGTCAGCAAGTGAAACCCCCGAGCGGCCCTCCAGCCGGTTCCACCGGGCACGTGCCCTCTACCGGAACGTCTCCAAGCGCAGGACCGCCTGGCTGCTGGTCAAGGACACCGTCAACTCCTGCATGGAGTACCGCATCCTGGGCCTCGCGGCCGAGGCCGCGTTCTTCACGCTGCTGTCCGTGCCGCCGCTCCTGCTGAGCCTCATCGGCCTGCTCGGCTACGTCGACAGCTGGACCGGCGCCGACAGCATCGCCGGCCTGGAGAACAACATCCTGGAGGCGTCCCGCACCGTCCTGTCCGACAAGGGCGTGCACGACATCGCCCAGCCGATCCTGCACGACGTGATGAAGGGCGGCCGACCCGACGTCATCTCCATCGGCTTCCTCTTCGCCCTCTGGTCGGGCTCCCGCGCGGTGAACGTCTTCATCGACACCATCACCGTGATGTACGGCCTGGACGGCGTACGCGGCATCGTCAAGACCCGGATAGTGTCCTTCGCCCTGTTCATCGCGGCCCTGCTGATCGGCTCCGTCGCGCTGCCCCTCATGGTGGCCGGACCGGACGCCGTGGTGAACGTGGTGCCGTGGTCGGCGACGGTCGTACAGGTCCTGTACTGGCCCGTCGTCCTCGTCCTGTCCGTCGTCTTCCTGACGACCCTCTACCACGTGTCCGTCCCCGTCCGCTCCCCGTGGATCGAGGACGTACCCGGCTCCCTGGTCGCCCTCGCCATGTGGGTCCTCGGCAGCTACCTGCTGCGCATCTACCTCACCGGCACGGTCGAGGGCCCCACCATCTACGGCTCCCTCGCCGCGCCCGTCGCCGTACTGCTGTGGATCGGCGTGTCCGCGTTCGCCGTACTCGTCGGGGCCGCCGTCAACGCGGCCATCGACCGGGTCTGGCCGGCCGCCGCGACGGCCGCGGCCCGCGCCGCCAACGAGCGCCGGCACGAGGAACAGGCCGCCGAGTACGTCGCCCGCATGGCCGCGGCCCGCACCCAGGACGACGAGGACCCCGACGACCCCGACATGCCCTCCGAGTTCCCGGAACGCTGGTCCCGCTTCCTGCCCCCCGAGGACGTGACGTCCCGACTCCGCACCCACGCGAAGAGCACCCACAAGGGAACCGGGAACTCTCACTCACCGGAGAAGTGAAGCGCCCCTGAAAGGGGCGCGGGGAACGGCGCGACCAGCCCCAACGAACCCGCAGGGAACTACGCACCGGCCTTCCAGACGCCCGCCGCCGAGGCATCTTGCGCAAACTCCCTGAAGTCCCGCGGCTCCCGCCCCAACACCTCCTGAACCCCGTCCGAGAGATACGAGTTCCGCCCGTCGAGCAGCGACTCGAACAGCTCCACCAAGAACTCGACCTCCTCGGCCGGCACCCCGAACCCCGCGAGACTCTCCCCGCACTGACGGGCCGACACCGCCCGATACGTCAACGCACGCCCCGCCGCCGCGGAGACCTCAGCGACCGCCTCCTTGAATGTCAGCAGCCGCGGCCCGGAGACGGTGACCGCCTGCCCGGCATACCGGTCCCCGGCCGTCAGCACACCGACGACCACGTCTGCGATGTCCCGCACATCGATTGGGGGCACCTCCCATGCCCTTAAGGCTATGGGGGAGGCTCACGCACCTCACCGGCTGGGCACCGGACGCGGTCGGCGTAGCCTTTTCGCTGTGTACGTGGAGAGGGCGTCCCGGCTGCCGGGCGCGGTGGTCTGGAGCCGTACCGTCGAGGGCCCCACCGTCGGACCGGTCCTGCCCGACGGCTGCATGGACCTTCTCTGGAACGAGGGCCGCCTGCTGGTCGCCGGCCCCGACACCCGCGCCCACGTCCCCGAGGGCGAGCCCGCGCACTGGGCCGGAGTCCGCTTCTTCCCCGGCACCGCACCCACCTTCCTGGGCGTCCCAGCCCACGAACTCCGCGACCGCCGCGTCGACTTGACCGACCTGTGGCCCGCCGCTGCCGTACGACGCCTGCGCGCCCGCGTCGACAAGTCCCCCGACCCGGTGACCGCGTTGGAGGAACTGGCACTGGAACGCGCGGCACAGACACCCCCACCCGACCCGCTGCTACGGCACCTCGTGGCGGCCCTCGACACCGGTCGCCACGTCGCCGCCACCGCCGACGAACTCGGCCTCGGCGCCCGCCAGTTGCACCGCCGCTCCCTCACTGCCTTCGGCTACGGTCCCAAGACACTCGCCCGGGTGCTGCGCCTGCAACGGGCCCTCGCGCTGGCCCGCGCCGGAGTGCCGTTCGCGGAGACCGCGGCCCGGTCCGGTTTCGCGGACCAGGCCCATCTCGCCCGGGACGTCAGGGAGTTGGCCGGGATGCCGCTGGGGGAGCTGCTCGGCCGGGTCGGCCAGGCCGGGGTCGGCTAGGCGGGCTTCAGTGGAGCGAAGAGGTCCACGCCATTGCCGTCGGGATCATGCACGACGGCGTACCGCTGGCCCCAGAAGGCGTCCCACGGCTTCAGCTCGCCGTGGTGCCCGGCGCCGACCAACTCCTCATACACCTGGTCGACTTCGGCGGGGTCGTCGCAGAGGAGGGCGAGCCCGGCCCGACCACTCCCACTGGGTGACCGCCAACCCGGATGGAACGAGCGGACCGTGTCCTCGGTGTCCAGCAACAGCCGTAGCCCACCGGGCAGTTGGGCCTCGGAGTGCGGCTGGTTCTCGGCACCCTCGGGGAGCCCGAACCCGAGCCGACGGTAGAAGGCGACAGAGGCGGCCATGTCGGAGACGACCAGGCCGATCGCGTCGAATCGTGGAGTCATGGGGCCACGGTAGGCGGGGGCCGGGGGGCTGGTCTTGAAGGAATCGGACATCGTTCCCAGCGGACTCCTCAGTGGAAGGTCACCGGTCCGCGAGGCGTGTCCAGCGTGAACGTGAGGCCCACCGGTCCCTCGGCCAGGGGCAGTTCCCCGCCCACCGCGGACAGCAGCGGGCGGATCTCGTCCGGGGCCGGGCAGGTCGCGGTCAGGTCCAGCAGGGGTGCGACGGGCAGGCCCGAGGCGGTCGGGTGGGGCGAGGAACTCCAGTCGATGAGGAACGGCACCAGACCGGAGGGGTGCGCCGTGTCCCCGTCGGTGAGCCGCCACTCCAGCAGCGTGCCGTCGGGCCGACGGCGGCTCATCGCCCGCACGGGCCCCGGGTCGTACCCCTGGGCACGGGCCGCCGCGACCGCCGCGTCCAGGTCGGGCGGGCTCACCGCCCAGGTCACCGTCCGGGCGACGGACAGCCCGTCGACACCGAACGGGCGGGGCCCGGACGGCTCGGCCTGCCCGGTGTCCGGACCCAGGATCTCCAGGTAGCGCGAACCACCGAGAGAGACAAGGTAGTTGCGGGTACCGAGCCCGACATGGGCTCCGCCGGCGACCGGTGCGATGCCCGTGCGCAGCGTGAAGTCGGCGACTGTCGCCGCCAGTTCGGGGGTCGCGAGGACGAGGTGGTCCAGGAGTACGGGAATGGCATTCATCCCCACCGAGGCTACGCGGCGGAACCGCACCGCACGAGGGAAAAGTCCTGAAACGGTGGAACACCTGTACGGCAGGATGGGTGCATGACCCGTGCCGTGCGCGCCCTGCCACTGCTGTTGCTGCCCGCACTGCCCCTGCTGCTCGCCGGCTGCGGCACCGAGAAGGCGGGCGCGGATCCCGGCACCCCCAGGGCCTCGGCCGTCCCTGCCACGTCCGCCGAAATCGCCTCCCGCGCAAGGTCGTTGGGCTTCGACCCCGACCTCGTCTACGTCATCGACCCGCCCGGCTTCACCCTCGCCCAGCAGTCGGTCGGCGTGTCGGACGTCGGTCTCTCCGTCTCGTACACGTCGCCGAAGACCGGTGCCGTGATCAACCTGCGCGTGGAGCCGGGCACGATGACCGACGCGAACTGCGCGACGCAGGCGGTGATCAGCGAGCACATGACCTGCGTACGCGACGGGAACGCCTGGTACCGCACCGGCGGAGGGGAAGCCGAGTACGTGCTGGCGCAGAAGGGCCATCTCGTGCACGTCGACGCCGAGCAGGGCAAGGTGACCCGCGCGGTCCTGCACAAGGCGGCCCAGTCGCTCCGCCGCCCGTACAAGAGCGAACTCCCGGTCATCCTCCCGCCCGCCCGCACGGCCACCGCGCCCGTGGAACGCGGTGACCTGCCGACGGCCGGTGACGGAGCACCCAACAACAGCGTGGGCACCAGCGGTTGAGCGCGCGCGACGCGAAACAGGCTTCCTCGCGCGTCTGCTCGGCGGGACCAACTCGGCCGTCGGGCTGAGCCGGCGGTCCGAGCAACACGCGGGCGCCGGTGCCGTCGCCGGTGTCCGCGGCCTGGTTCGTCTTGTTCGCAGGAGGGAACCGGGCCCATCCCATCGCCGCGGCGGCCGGGTCTCCCTTGTCCGGATCGCGGAGTGAACCTCTCCCGGGTGGCAGCCGTAGCCGACCACGGAGGGCGGCCCGATGAGCCCCTTCCGGAGACCGGACAACCGGCCAGGCACGGAAATGGGAATGGACTGGATGCAGATATTCGACGGCGCTTCGAGCGCCCGCAAACTGAGGCTGCTTCGGCTCTGTCGACGCAATCCGCGACGCATGCTGGTCGTTCCCCTGGACCATCCTTTGACGGACGGGCCGATCGCCGGGGGTGGCTTCGGCCTCAATCGCCTGGTCGGCCAGTTGGCGACGAATGGCGCGGACGCCGTGGTCCTGCACAAGGGAAGCGTCCGCCGGGTGGATCCGGCCTGGTTCACGCAGATGTCGCTCATCGTGCATTTGAGCGCGAGCACCGCCCACGCCCCCGACCCCGACGCGAAATGTCTGGTCGCGACCGTCGAAGAGGCGCTGCGTCTCGGTGCCGACGCGGTGAGCGTGCACGTCAACGTCGGTTCTCGGGAAGAGGCCCGGCAGATAGCCGATATGGCGGTGGTGGCAGAAGCCTGCGACCGCTGGAACATCCCGCTGATGGCGATGATGTATCCGAGAGGGCCGCGTGTCACCGACCCTCGTGATCCGGCGCTGGTCTCCGCCGCTGTGACGGTCGCGGCCGAACTCGGGGCCGATCTGATCAAGACCTACGCCCTCGAATCCGATGTGGACATGCTGCGCCTGACGGCCTCCTGTCCGGTACCGATTCTGGTGGCCGGCGGCCCACGGGTCGGCGACGAGAAAGCACTGCTGGAATTCGTCGATTCCGCACTTCGGGGCGGAGCGGCCGGTATCGCCATGGGCCGGAACATCTTCGAATCCGACAACCCGGCCGCTACGACACGTGAGTTGGCCCGCCTCGTGCACGGGGATGTGCCTCCGCCCGCTCCGGTCGAGTTCTGCATGAAAGACATGAAAGACATGAAAGACATGAAAGACATGAAAGACATGAAAGACATGAAAGAGACGGGAAATCATGAAGCTCACGTGGCTTGATATTCGCGGTGCCGACGACAAGCGGGCAATCCTCGAAGAGGCGCTGCACCAGCGGTTGGACGGCATCGTCTCCGACACCCTGGCGGATCTGGACGACCTGCCCCCTACGGTGAAGAAGGTCTTCTTCCCGCTGGGCAAGGAGCTTCCCGACGATCTCGGTGCGGCCGACGTGGTGATCGTCGACCCGCGTGAGCACCAGACGCCTGCGGAGCTCTCGTCGGCGTATCCGGGAGTCGAGTTCGGACGGTTCGTGGAGATCGTCGACGCGGAGACTCTGGAGGACGCCTGTCAGTCTGCTCGTGCCGAACAGTGGAGCCTGCTGCTGTTCCGTGATCCCACGAAGATTCCGCTGGAGATCGTCATCGCCGCCGCTGCCGGTGCCGAGGGCAGTCTGATCACCGTCGCCGGGGACGTGACGGAGGCGGAGATCATCTTCGGGGTGCTCGAACACGGTTCCGACGGCGTGATGATGGCGCCGAACGCCGTGGGCGACGCCACCGCACTCAAGCAGGCATCCGCTGTCGTGACCGAGCCCCTCGACCTCGTCGAGCTCACCATCGTCGCCACCGAGCACGTGGGCATGGGGGAGCGGGCCTGCGTCGACACGTGCAGCCACTTCCGTGAGGACGAGGGAATCCTGGTCGGCTCGCACTCCAAGGGAATGATCCTCTGTGTGAGTGAGACGCATCCGCTTCCCTATATGCCCACCCGGCCGTTCCGGGTGAACGCGGGCGCCATTCACTCCTACACGCTTTCCCGTGACGGGCGTACCCATTACCTCAGCGAGCTGAAATCCGGCAGCAAGGTCATGGCCGTCGACGTCAAGGGGCAGACCCGTATCGTCACTGTCGGGCGGGTCAAGATCGAGAGCCGGCCGCTCATTTCCATCGACGCGAAGTCCGAGGACGGGCGCGCGGTCAATCTGATTCTGCAGGACGACTGGCATGTGCGGGTGCTCGGTCCGGGCGGGGCGGTGTTGAACAGCACCGAACTCAAGCCGGGCGACCGTGTGTTGGGTTATCTGCCCGCCGAGGACCGCCATGTCGGCTATCCCATCAACGAGTTCTGCCTGGAGAAGTGAGAGCGCCATGGACGACGAACTCATCGACGCCTATCTGCAACGCATAGGCGCCAAGCGGCCGGAGCGGGTGGACGCGGACGCCCTGCGGCATCTTCACGAACGCCATGTGCTGTCCGTTCCGTTCGAGAACCTGTTCTTCCTTCTCGGCGAACCGATCCCGTACTCGCTGGACGCGGTCAAGAAAATCGTGCAGGAACGGCGCGGCGGCGGCTGTTTCGAGCTGAATTCTGCTTTCGCGATGTTGCTGGAAGCTCTCGGATTCCAGGTCACCCTGCTGGCCGGGTGCATCTACCGCGGTGAGGTACTGGACAGCCCTATCGGTCATCTGGCGCTTCGGGTGGAGACCGGTGAACCGGACGGACATTCCTGGCTGGTGGACGTGGGGCAGGGAAGTCACAGCCGATGGCCCATGCGGCTGGATCTGCGCACACCGCAGAACGACCCGCACGGTGTGTACCTCATCACGGAGACATCCGAAGGGGACATCGATGTGTTCCGTGACGGTTCGCCGCTGTACCGGATGGAAATGAAACCCCGGAAAATCGAATTCGGCCTGCCTTCCATGTGGTGGTACCAGACGGCCCCCGAATCGCCTTTCAGGAACCGGCTGATCTGTGTCCAGCCCCGGGAGGACGGAAGGGTCACTCTCGCGAACAGGGTCCTCATCAGGGAACAGGGCGGGCAGCGGACCAGGGAACGGATCGTCACCGAAGAAGGGCTGAAGGAGGCACTCGGGACCTGGTTCGGGATCCATCTCGACGAGGCGCCGAAAATCCCGGAACGGACCGCGGCACCGTCCGCCGCCGGAGAGGAGCGTCCGTAGCCATGCCCGGGAACGTAACCGAGGATCTGGCCCGACTCGCCCACGCCAGAGGGTGGTTGGAGCGGATCGCCTTCCTGGCCGACGACCGTGCCTGGACGTACGCCGAGGTCTTCGACGGCGCGGCACGGGCCGCGAGGGGGTACCGGTCCGCGGGACTGCGCCGCGGTGACCGGGTCCTGCTGGCGCTGCCCGACAGCCTGGAGATGGTCTGGTCGGTGCTCGGCGCCTGGCAGGCCGGTCTCGTCGCCGTCCCGGTCAACGTCCAGATGAGCGGGGAGGATCTGACGCGGGCCGTCGAGACGGTGGAGCCCGCGCTGGCCGTCATCGACCCGGACCTCGCAGGGCAGTTGGAGCTGCCGGGCTTCGCCCCCGCCATGAAGGTCGCGACACTCGTCGCGGGCGAACCGGACCCGGGGTTCGCCGAGGGCGGGGACGCTCCGGCGTTGGCGGTCTTCACGTCCGGCACGACGGGCGCCCCGAAACTCTGCTTCTTCCTGCACAGCAACTTCGCCGCACCTCCCGGCCCTCCCGGTCCAAACGGCGGTGGCCGTACGACAGTTGGGCTGTCGGTGTCTCGCATGTATTTCCTGGGCGGACTGCACTTCTCGGTGCTCACCACCCTCGTCACGGGGCAGACCGTCGTCCTGTCGCGCACCCGGGCGAACCCGGCCACGGCGATCGACCTCATCGACCGCTACCAGGTCACGGACCTCTTCGCGCAGCCGAGTTTCCTGGCCCGCATGCTCCTTGAGCCCGGCCACGCGGACACGCTCGGCCGCCTCCGCGAGGTGTCGAGCGCGGGGGAGGTCCTCTCGCTACGGTTGCGCGAGCGACTGGTACCGATCCTGGGGGACCGGCTGGTCAACAATTACGGCGCTACCGAGATCGGCGTGATCTCCATGGGCCGGCCCGCCGCGTACAGGGCCCCTTCGGCGGTCGGCCCCGCCGTCCCCGGCCGGCCGGTGCGCGTCGTCGACGCGGACGGCCATCCGATGCCCGCGGGCCGACAGGGCGAGCTGCACGTCTACGCCGACTTCGCGTCCCGGGGAGTCGAGCGGGGGAGTCTGGGCCCCGATCAAGTGAGGGACACCTGGTGGCCGACCGGGGACCTGGCGTCGATCGACGACGACGGAGTCCTCCACGTGCACGGCCGACTGGACGACGTCGAGGTGATCGGCGGCCAGAACGTGGTGCCGGGCGAGGTCGAACGGCTGCTTGAGAGCCATCCGCGCGTGCTCGAAGCGGCGGTCAGTTCGGTCCGCCGTCCCGCCGGGGACACGAGCCTGCGCGCCTACGTGGTGACCGTCCCCGACAAGGAGGAGTCGGGCAACGGAGCCAACGACCCTGCCCTGGACGCCGAGTTGATCGCCTTGGCCCGGTCCCGGCTGTCCTGGTACAAGGTCCCGCAGGACGTCGTCCGGCTGGACACGCTGCCGCGCAACGCGAACGGCAAGATCCTGCGCAGACAACTCCGTGCGGTGGGAGGCCAGTTCGTCTGACACCCGACGCCACGTCGTGACGGGGCAGCGGACGACCGGTCCACTGCCCCGTCCTGCTCGCTGCCCCGTACGCCGAGACGGTGGCCTCACCTGCCGCCCGGCACCCCCGTGCTCGCCCGCTCCACCAACCGCGTCGACAACTCCGTCCGCGTCCCCTCCGGCCGGTCCCCGTCCATCAGCCGGAGCAGCAGCCGCAGAGCGGTGGCCGCCATCTCCGAGAGGGGTTGCCGGATCGTGGTCAATGCCGGAGTCACCCAGCGGGACTCGGGAAGGTCGTCGAAGCCGACCACGCTGATGTCGTCCGGGACGCTCAACTGCCGGTCCGCCAGGGCCTCGTAGACGCCGAGAGCCATCCGGTCGGAGCAGACGAAGACCGCCGTGGGCGGCTCGGGCAGGTCGAGGAGTTCGTGCATGCGGGTGCGGGCCATGGACTGGTCGAAGCCGCCGTGGCGGATGTAGTCGGGGCGCACGGGCACTCCGGCGGCGGCGAGCGCGGAGCGGTAGCCGGCGACGCGGGCGCTGCTGCACATCTTGTGGCGGTGGCCGGCGATGACGGCGATGCGTTCGTGGCCCAGGGCAAGCAGGTGCTCGGTCGCCGTCACCCCGCCCTGCCAGTTGGCCGCGCCGACCGACACGACACCCGGCGGCGGCTCGTGCACCGGGTCGATCATGACGAACGGGATGCGGTGCTGGTCGAGCCAGGCGTACTGGGACGGCGTCAACTCGGCCAGATTGAACAGGACTCCGGCCGAACCCCGGCCAACCAGCTTGTCCAGCCAACCCCGTTCGGGGCGGTCGGCCCGGGTCCGGGTCAGCCCGGCCGAGACGACCACCTCCAAGCCGGCCTCGTACGCCGCCTCCTCCACCCCGTGCAGCACCGCCCCCGACCACGAACTCTCCAACGAGTGCACGACAAGGTCGACCATCCCCGGCGCCTTGCTCGCGTCGAACCGGGGCCTGCGCACATACCCGAGCCGCTCCAGCGCCTCCGTCACCCGCCGCCGCGTCTCCGGCGCCACGTCCTCCCGGCCGTTGACCACCTTGGACGCCGTCGGCACGGACACCCCGGCCTCCCGCGCCACGACCGCCAGCGTCGGCCCTGCCGTCATGCTCGCGCTCCCCGTACGGACCATCGGGAACCACCTCTCCAGCCCGCCCGAGGGCCATCGAAAGTTTCGACCAGCGCTGCTTCCACGGCCCGACCACCAACCGCTCAGAAAGCGCTTCCTACGATAGGTGCGCGTCAACACGGCGGGAAGACCAGGGAATTCACGTGATGGCACCGACCCGATCTTTCGAAACCCCGAACAGGTCAGCCGGCCGTGCAGTCGAGGCGGAAGCGGCCGAAATCGGCGGTGAACCCCGCGTCGACCAGATCCCACGCATGGATCCCCGCCATCGCACCGGTGAACCGCAGCCGCGACCCGTAGTCGTCGGACAGCCGACTGAAGTCCAGCACCGGCCCGACCGCCGTCCGCACCCCCTCCCGCACATACCAGAACCCGGCATCGGCCCCCTCGACCGTCACCCCCAACGTCACCGGAGCACTGACATCGACCCCTACGGCGGCCACCTGGCGGGTGCCGTCCTCGTCCCGCTCCACCAGGCTCAGCACCGTACGGCCACCGCCGTCCTGCCACTGTTGCCCGCGCTGCCCCTCACCTTCGGGCTCCGCCCACGTCAGGTGCAGGCTCAAGTACGCCTCGGCGCCGTACCAGAGCACCAGCCCCGCCGCCTGCGTGAACGTCAACGGCCTTGCCTCGACCGTGACTTCGACCTGCGCACGGTGCTCCGTGATCCGCTGCGCGAGCAGACTGTGCGCCCATCGCGACTCCGGCCCGTGCCGCCCGCGCAGCCGGATCCAGCCGGGGCGGGTGGCGGTGTCGGCCCAGGACGGGTCCGGGTACCCACGCGGACTGCTCCACGGCCAGCCCAACGGACCGCCGGAATCCGGGACTTGGGCGTTCGGGGCGGCGGGAGGCGTCGGTACGGCCACCTCCACCGCCGGGTGCCAACCCCCGTGCCGCAGTCGCGGCCAGCCCTCCGCGTCCCACGTCACGGCCTGGATCGCGGTCTCCCGGCCCAGGGTGCAGCGCGGTCCGTCGGGCGTCCGGACCGGTCGCGCCGCCAGATGGCTCAACACCCAGTCGCCACCCGGCAGTTCGACCAGCTCACCGTGTCCCGCCTTCTGCAACGGCACCGACGGGTCGTCCCGGGACGTGAGCAGGGGGCGGTCGTCCAACTCGTACGGACCGGTGATCGTACGGCTGCGCGCCACCAGCACCCCGTGCTCGAACCCTGTGCCGCCCTCCGCGAGGAGGAGGTAGTACCAGCCGCCCCGCCGCACCAACTTCGGCCCCTCGACGAGCCGTTCGTGCTGGAGGAGCAGGTGGGTCGGGCCGGTCGGGGCGAGCGTGTCGCGATCCAGCTCGGTCGCGACGATGCCCGCGAAGCGCCGGCCGCCGGGGCGACAGTCGTTCTGGAGGTTGAGCAGCCACAGTCGGCCCTCGTCGTGGAACAGCGCAGGGTCGAAACCGTGACTCGTCACCCGCCGTGGGGCCGTCCACTTCCCGGCCACATCCGTCGCCGTCGTCACGTAGGTGTCCAGGTCGAAGTACGGTGTGCCGACCGAGCGGACGATCGAGTACGTCAGCCAGAAGCGCTCGCCGTCCCAGCTGAGTGAAGGGGCCCAGATGCCGCCCGAGTCGGGCACCCCGGCCAGGGAGTCGCCGGGGGCCGCGCCTCGCACATGACCCGCGTACTCCCAGTGCGCGAGGTCCCGCGAGCGGTGGATCGGGATCGTCGGGAACCACTCGAAGGAACTGTTCGCCACGTAGTACCGGTCGCCGACCCTGACCATGGACGGGTCGGGGGCGAATCCGCGGACAACAGGGTTGTGCAGCAAGGTCACTTGAGGGCTCCCAGGGTGACCCCGGTACGCCAGTAGCGGCGCATCGCGACCATCATCACGGCCATCGGCACGATCGACAGCAGTGCGCCGGTCAGGACCAGGCTGGTGAGGTCGACGCCCGACTCCAGCCGTTTGCCGGACCAGTTGTAGAGGCCGATGTTGAGCGTCCAGTTCCTTTCGCCGCGCAGCACGGTCAGCGGGAGGAAGAAGGCGTTCCAGGTGTTCACGAACGCGAGGAGGAACACCGTGGCGCCGCCGGTCGTCATCATCCGCAGCACGATGCTGAAGAAGATCCGGAGTTCGCCCGCGCCGTCCAGCCGTGCCGCCTCCAGGAGTTCGAAGGGGACCGTGGCCTCCGTGTAGACCTTGGCGAGGTACACGCTGAACGGGTTGATCAGGCAGGGGATCAGCATCGCCCAGGGGGTGTCGACCAGGCCGAGCTTCGAGAACATCAGGTACAGCGGGAGGGTGAGCAGCGCGATCGGGATCAGGAACGAGCCCACCACACACGCGAACACCGCGCTGCGGCCCGGGAATTCGAAGCGCGCGAGGCCGTAGCCCGCCGCGAGGGCGACGAGTGTGCCGCCCAGGGAGCCGACGCCCGCGTAGAGGAAGGAGTTGGCGGTCCAGCGGAGGAAGATGCCGTTCTCGTAGGTGAAGACCTGCCGCAGGTTCTCCCACAGGTGCATGCCGGAGAACCACAGGCCGTTGCTCTGGTACAGCCCCGTGCGGTTCTTGGTCGCGGCGACGATCAGCCACCACACCGGGAACAGGCTGTAGGCGCTCGCCAGGACCAGACCGACGAGCAGGAAGCGCTGGCCGCCGTGTGAACGTGCCCTCGGATCGGGCTTGTTGAGGCGGCGGACCTGATGTGCCTTCCGGCGTTCTTCGGTGAGGGTCATCAGTCGGCCTCCTTCGCGGTGAGCCGGTAGAAGAGGAAGGAGGCGAGGCCGAGGATGAGGGCCAGGAGGACGGAAAGTGCCGCCGCGTAGTGGTAGTTGCCCGCGTTGAACGCCTGGTTGTAGATGACCATGATCGGGGTGAAGCTGTCGTCCACCGTCTGCGGGGTGACGTTCCGGAACAGTGCGGGCTCGTTGAAGATCTGCAGCATCTGGATGATCGAGAGCATCCCCGTCAGCACCAACGCCCCCCGTACATAAGGGATCTTGATGCTCAGCGCGACCCGGAACTCGGAGGCACCGTCCAGCCGGGCCGCCTCGAACAGGTCGCGGGGCACGCCCTGGAGCGCCGCGTAGATGATCACCATGTTGTAGCCGATGCCGTGCCAGGTCAGCAGGTTGCCGATGGACGGCCACACCATCGAGGGCGCGAAGAAGTTCCAGGAGAGTCCGAACACCTTGCCCAGCGGGGTCAACGGGCCCACGTCCGGGCTGTACAGGTTGATCCACACGATCGCCGCGACCACTCCGGGGATCATGTACGGCACGAGGAGGAAGATCCTGAACCGGCCCGCCGCCTTCGACGACAGCGCGTCCAGGAACAGCGCCAGCAGCAGGCTGACGAGCAGCATCACCGGGATCTGCACGCAGGCGAACAGCACCACGCGCAGCACCGAGTTCATGAACGCCGAGTCGGTCAGGCCCTGTTGGTAGTTGTCCAGGCCGGAGAACCTCTCGGTGGAGCCGCCCAGACCGAGACCGGACTGGTGCTCCACGAACAGCGACTCGTAGACGGCGTACCCGATCGGTATCAGGTAGATGAACACGAAACCGAGCTGGAAGGGCACCGTGAACGCGGCACCCTTCCAGCGCTGGGAGCGAATCATCGGCGCTGCCTCAGCCCTTGACGCTGATACCGCGGGACTTCAGGTCCTTGACCGTCCACTCCTGCATGTGCGCCAGCAGATCGGTGACCTTCTCCTGCTTGTTCATCACCTTCGCCCAGCCCGTCTGCAACTCGGTGAACATCGCGGTCCAGTCGGGGCCGAACACCCAGTCGGAGGTGACGGTGTTCAGGCTGTCCGTGACGACCTTCTTCGCGGGCTCGTAGTTCGTGCCGAGCAGCTTGTCGGAGATCGCCTCGTCGACGTACGCGTTGCTGTCGGCCAGCGCCGGCATCACACCGTTGCCGGTGGTCGGGCTCGCCATCGTCTTCACCGCACCGGTGTTGGTGGACATCCACAACGCGGCCTCGGTGGCCTGCTGTTGGTGAGTGCACTGCTTGGTCACCAGGGTGACGCCACCGCTCTGGTTGGTGCCGGCGGGCGTCTTGGCGGCCTCGCCCTGGAACGTCGGCCAGGGCGACAGCGCCCACTTGCCGTCGGACTTGGTGAAGTTCTGCACCATGCCCGCCATCTGCCAGGTGGAGATCTGCCGGGTCGCGGTGCCGCCGTCGTCGTAGTTGCGCTGGACGGCCGCGTAGTCGGCGAACGACAGCTTGGAGGCGAGGTCGTTGTCGACGATCTCCTGGATCACCTCGGCCGCCTTGAGGCTGCCCGCGTCCTGGAAGCCGACCTTCCAGGAGTTGCCGTCGATGGCGTACCAGTGGGCGCCCGCCTGCATCGCGAGCACCTCCAGGGTGCTGGGGTCCTCACCGGCGTAGTTGGTGATCTTGACGCCGTGCTTCTTGAGCACCTTCCCCGCGGCGATGAACTCGGCCCAGGTCGTCGGCGCCTTCAGGCCGTACTTCTTGAAGATGTCGGTGCGGTAGATCGTGAACGCGGGTGCCGAACTGGTCGGCACGCCATAGGACTTGCCCTGCACCTGCGCACTGGCCCACGCGCCCGCGTTGAACTTGGCCTTGTCGGCGGAGACGTACTGCGAGATGTCGGCGAGCGCGCCCTGCGAGACCCAGGTGGTCACGTACTCCGCCGTGTTCTGCACCAGGCAGGGCGCGTTGCCGGCCTTGACCGCGTTGGTCAGCTGCTTCTGCATCGTCAACTGGTCGGTGACCTTGGTGTACTTGAGCTTGACGTCCTTGTGGGCGGCGTTGAACGCCTTCACGACCGCGTCCTGCCCGTTGGCCCAGCCCCAGAGGGGGAGGGTGACCGGACCCGAGGACTTGGAGTCTCCCGAGCCGGATCCGCCGCAGGCGCAGAGGAGACCTGTCAGTGCGAGGCCCGCGACGGCTGCACGAGCGAACCTTCTCCGGGGGCTGGTGAAGTTCATCAGACCGTGTTCCTTCGGAAGAGAAGAGGTAGAAACCGGTTGCTGGGAAGGTAGGCAGGATGGCCTGTTCGGAGCAAGAGGTGTGCAGCAAGTTGTTTCGATCGCCCTGGACAGACCCAGTCTGGCCAGGGGATTTGAAGAGAAACCGGTTACGTAACGCCCTGGTTCCGTGTGCTGCGCCAGTCCCGCAGGGGGGTCGCGCCAGTCCCTGTACTAGTCCCGCCGGGCCGGCGGCCGTACCGAGTTCCGCACGACGACATGCGTGCCCAGGACCAGATGGTCGCCGTCGCTGCCCCTGCGCCGACCCGTGCCGCCGCCCTCGCGCCGGTCGGCCACCGCGCGCAGGGCGACCCGGCCCATCTCCTCGTACGGGACGTGCACGGTGGTGAGTTGGGGCGTGAGCTGGGAGGCCAGCGGGATGTCGTCGTAGCCGACGATCGACACGTCCTCCGGCACCCGCAGCCCCGCCGCACGCAGCGCCTGCATGGCGCCCGCGGCGACCACGTCCGTCCCCGCGAGCACCGCGGTGAAGTCCACGCCCTCCTTCAGGGTGTCCTCCACCGCCTCGTACCCGTGCTCGTAGTCGTACGGACCGTGCCGCACCATCCCCGGGTCGAACGGCACGCCGTACGCCTCGAAGGCCCGTTGCGCCCCCCTCAACCTGCCCTGGGCCGTGGTGAGTTCGGCGTGTCCCGGCAGCACCAGGACTCGGCGGTGACCGGCCGAGAGGAGGTGGCTGGCCATGGCGTAGGCGCCGCCCTCGTTGTCGTAGTCGACCGTCGTCGCCGGGACGTCGCCCTCCAGCGGCGGGCGGCCGACGAGCACGAGATGCGAGCCCGCCGCGTCCAGAGAGCGGGCGAAACGGGCCATCCGCAACTGGTACTCGTCGAAGTCGTACGCACCGCCCAGCAACACCACCGCGGCGACGCCCTGTTGGCGCATGAGGTTGACCAGCGCGAGCTCGCGCTCCGGGTCGTCGCCGGTCGTGCCGACCAGGGAGAGCCAGCCGCGCAGCGTGGCCGCGCCCTCAACTCCCTTGGCCACGTGGGCGAATGCCGCGCCGGTGATGTTGTTGATGAGGATGGCGACCGTGGGCGTGCCCCCGCCGGCCAGGGAACGGGCGTGCGCGTTGGTCACGTAGTCCAGGTCGCCGACCACCTTCATCACCCGGCGGCGCAGCTCCTCCGACACCGGGTAGTTGCCGGACAGCACGCGCGAGACGCTCGCCACGGAGACCCCGGCGCGCTCCGCCACGTCCCGGATCGTCGCCCGGCCGGCGTCGCCGGACGCCCTGCGCTGACTCACCGTAGCGACTCCTTCACCGTGACCAGGTCCCCGCCGGGCGCGCGAGGGCCTGCTCGCGCGCCGGTCCGGAAACCGTATCCCATCGTTGTTCCAGGCAGGACGGCCTGTGGACAGCGCGGATCAGGCGACACGGGCCAGGTCCGCGTGCCGTACCTCGTGGGCGGGGGGCAGGCCCGCGGCCAGGCGCTCCAGCTCGTCGACGACGATGGCGCCGAGCCGCGCCAGCTCGTTGCCGAGCGAGCCCGCGATGTGCGGCGTGAGGAAGACGTTCGGCAGCTTGTACAGCGGGGACGTGGGGGGCAGCGGCTCGGGCTCGGTGACGTCCAGGATCGCGGTCAGGCGACCGGACAACAGCTCGTCGGTGAGGGCGTCGTGGTCGATCAGGGCGCCCCGGGAGGTGTTGATCAGCACGCCGCCGTCCCGGATGAGGGCGAGCCGCCCGCGGTCCAGCATGCGCTGCGTCTCGGGGATGTCGGGGGCGTGCAGACTGACGATGTCGCTGCGGCTCAACAGGTCGTCCAGTGGCAGGAGTTCGGTACCCAGCGCGGCGGCCTCGGTGACGCTGACGTAGGGGTCGTGCAGCAGGACCTCGAAGTCGTACGGCCGCAGCAGTTCCAGCAGGCGGCGGCCCACCCGGGAGGCGCCTATGACGCCGATGCGGCGGCCGAGGTTGCCGATCGGCGCGGTCTCTGCGGGCGTCGGGTACGTGTGCGTGTTCCGGAAGCGTTCCCGCTGGGCGAAGGTGTCCTTCCCGGCGAGCAGGATCATCGCGAGGGTGTACTCGGCGACCGGGAGCGCGTTGCCGGTGACCGCGCTGGAGACGGTTACCCCGCGTTCCCACAGGGCCTCGCCGACCAGCGAACGGACCGAGCCCGCCGCATGCAGCACGGTGCGCAGCCGGGGTGCCGCCGCCAGGGCGTCGGCGTCGAGGTGCGGGCAGCCCCACCCGGTGATCAGGACCTCGGCGTCGGCCAGGGCCACGGCGGTCTCGGGGGCGGCGAAGTCCCGCACGACGAGCCCCGGGTCGATCGCGGCCGTCCGGCGGAGCCGTGCCATCAGGGGTGAGGGGAAGAGCAGGGGCAGGTGCACCGGATCCATGGCGAACACGGCCCTCGGCGGCTGGGCGCTGGGCATGACCCTCCCGTACGGAGTAAGAAACGTTTTCTGAAAGCGTCTTCTACCGTAGATCTGCTGTGGAGCGGGGGTCAATCGGTGAGAGCGGGCGCAGCACGCGGAAACATTTCGATCGGTTCCGGGACCGAAGGGGTACGGCCTGCCGGGGCATGACCCGTCCAGCGGAGTTCGTCCCCCGGAATAGCCGGACGCGATGTGATGCTCTGATCAGCGTGGTTCACGAGCCTGGTGAGGAGCTGGTGGGCAGATGACGGCAGAGCAGACGGGCCCCGTGGTAGGCACCCCGTACGGGGCGGTACGCGGCAGCTACGAGGACGGGATCGCGGTCTTCCGGGGCATCCCCTACGCGGCACCCCCGTTCGGCCCCCGCCGCTTCCGCCCGCCCGTCCCGCCCGAGCCCTGGACCGGCGTGCGCGACGCGCTCGCCTTCGGCCCGACCCCGCCGAAACCGCCGTACTCCGAGGCCTTCGCCAAACTGCTGTCCGACCCCGTCGTGCCCGGCGACGACTGCCTCAACCTCAACGTGTGGACCCCGGAACCCGGCCCGGGCGCCCGGCTGCCGGTCATGGTCTGGCTGCACGGCGGCGCGCTCACCCGGGGCTCGTCGGCCGTCCCCGTCTACGACGGACGCGCCTTCGCCCGCGACGGCGTCGTCCTCGTCTCCGTCAACTACCGCCTGGGCGTGGAGGGTTACGGCCTCTTCCCGGACGCCCCCGCCAACCCCGGCCTGCGCGACCAGCTCGCCGCACTGCGCTGGGTGCACGAGTCGATCGCGGCGTTCGGCGGCGACCCCGACCGGATCACCCTCTTCGGCCAGTCCGCCGGCGCGATCAGCACCGGCGCCCTGCTCGCCGTCCCGCAGGCCCAGGGGCTGGTCCGCCGGGCCGTCCTGCAGAGCGGGCCCCCGGAAGCTTTCGACCGCGACAAGGTACGGCGGATGGTGCGCCGGATGGCGACCCGGCTCAAGATCCCCGCCACCGCCGAGGCCTTCGCCGCCGTCGACCGCGAACTGCTGCTGCGCACCCAGGCCGACGTGGGCAGACTCAGCAGCCCGGTGCTCGGCGGACCCACGTTCGGCATCGTCATCGACGGCGACCTCGTACCCCGCGACCCGCTGGAGGCGCTCGTCGACGGCGAGGTGGGCCGGGGCGTCGACCTGATGATGGGCTGGACCCGCGACGAGTACCGGCTGTGGCTGGTCCCCGGCGGCCTCCACGAGCGCGTCGACCGGCTCGGCGCGGTCGCCCTGGCCGGTGCGATGGCCCGCTGCCACTGCGGCGTCGAGGTCCCGCGCGGCTACCGCGCCCTGCACCCCGACGCCGGCACCGCCGAGACCGTCGGCCAACTGGTCACCGACCACCTCCTCCGCTACCCGCTGCACCGCCTCGCCGACGCCCGCCCCGGCACCTCCCACCTCTACGAGTTCGCCTGGCCCTCCAACCGCCCCGACCTCGGCTCCTGCCACGCCCTCGAACTCGGCTTCGTCTTCGACACGGGCGACATCCCCGAGTCCGCCAAACTCGCGGGCCAGGGCGCACCCCAAGAACTCGCCGACGCCATGCACGGGGCCTGGGTGCGGTTCGCCGTGGACGGCGACCCCGGCTGGCAGACCTGGGACGACTCCCACCCGGTACGGATCTTCGGGGAGGGCGCGCCCTACGTCGCGTACGGCCCGCGCGACCCCGAGTTCGCCCTGTGGACGGCCGACGCCGAGGCCAAGGAGGCGCCGGTTCCGGTCGAGGGCACGCCGCCCGCGCGGAGCGCCACCGAACTGCGGTCCGTCGTACGGCGGCTGCGGCGGACCGGGGATGTGCGGCGGTCGTCGTGAGCGTGCGGATACAGGACGGAAACCGGTTGCCCACCGTCGGCCGCCGACAACTGCCGTGCTGACGTAGGCCAATTGGCCGACGCACGCCTCTCCTCCAGCCCATCGCCCACTGCTACCCTCCGCGCAGGGAACCGGTTGCCGGACGTGTTGCCACAGGCCGGGGAGGAACGAGGCGGTACATGACCAGGAAGAGCCAGGACGCGAGCGGGAGCACCATCCGGGACGTGGCGGCCCGCGCCGGGGTGTCCGCGTCCACGGTGTCGCGGGTCCTCGGCGGCGAGTACCCGGTGAGCACCGCGACCCGCACGCGCGTGCTGCGGGCCGTACGCGAACTGGACTACGTGGCCGACGCCCGCGCCAAGGCCGTGGCGGGCGTCGGGACGCCGACCCTCGCCTTCGTCCTGGAGGACATCACGGGACCGTCGTTCGCCCTGATGGCGCACGGCGTGGAGCGCGAGGCGACCCGGCTCGGCCACCTCTGCCTGGTGTGCAGCACCGAGGGCGACGTCCAGCGCGAACTGGACTTCATCGAGACGATGCGCGCCCAGCGCACCGCCGCCGTGATCCTCGTCGGCGGCACCGCCGACACCCCCGAGTACCGCGAGCGCACCCGCCGTATCGCCGACTCGCTGGCCGCGGCCGGTTCGCGGCTCGTGCTCTGCGGGCGCCCGCCGCTCGGCCCGGGCGCACCGGTCACGGTCATCGAGTACGACAACGAGGGCGGCGCCTACGCTCTCGTCGCGCACGTCCTGGCCCAGGGCCACCAGCGCGTCCTGTTCCTCGGCGGCAAGCCGGACCACGCGACGGCACAGGGCCGCGAGCGCGGTTACCTCGCCGCCCACCGCGCCCGAGGCCTCGAACCCGACCCGGAACTCCTGCTCCACGGCGACTTCACCCGCGACTCGGGCCACCGGCTGATGCGCCTCGCCCTGAGCCGGAAACTGGAGTTCACGGCCGTGGTCGCCGCCACCGACATGGTCGCGGCGGGCGCGCTCACCGCGCTGCACGAGGCGGGGCTTGCCGTCCCCGGCGACGTCTCACTGGCCGGTTACGACGACATCCCCTTCGCCCGCGACCTGTACCCCGCCCTGACCACGGTCCATGTCCCCTACGAGGAACTGGGCCGCCTCGCCGTACGCACCGCCCTGGGGCGCACACCGGAGTCCCCGGACGAGCACCTGCTGCTGGGCACGCATGTGGTGGTGCGGGACTCGATCACGGCGGTCAACTCCTGAGCGTCGCGCACGCGTTGCGTCCACGAGTCGCGTCCACGTGTTGCGTCACGGATGGAATCGCCACCGGCCTTCAGAAACGACATCCACCTTGCCGTCCCTGACGCGAACGGCCGTCTCGTCGTCGATGAAGTAGATCGGGAAGTCCGCCCGCGCGACGATGCGGTCGGCCCAGGCGTCGACCCGCTCGGGGAAATTCGGCGAGTACAGGTGGGGCTTGAGATACCAGTCGAAGAGGCCGAACGGCGGCTCCACGGTCGTCGCGCCCAGCACCTGGAGGTCCGCGGTGTCCCCGATGACGTCGGCGGAGTGCGCGGTGAGATGACGGCTGAAGATCATTGATCCGGCGCTGACCCCCACGTAGACCCGGTTCTCCAGCGCCTCCAGGAAGCCGTCGGCCAGGCCGTTGCCGGTGATGCTGCGTGCGAGGTGGTAGTGGTTGCCGCCCTCGACATAGATGACGTCGGCGTGGAGGAGCCGGTCGAGCACCAGCTGCCGGGGCAGGCCGTTCAGCTCCAGGACGTCGAACTCCCGCCAGCCGAGGCCGTGCAGCCGGTTCATGTCCTCGACGAGCCACCCGTGGTCCCCGGGCTCGGCGACGGATGCCGTGGGAACGAACACGATGTTCGCCGATCCGAACGGCTTTCCCAGCATGTCCCGCAGCGCATCCCGCTGTGTCTCGTTGCGCAGGCCGCTCGCCGTCAACAGAAGGTTCATCGGGGGAGCCAAGCACGGCTGACGGGCGCGTGCAACGAGCTCGGGAACAGGCGCCGAGTCAGGAGGCCGTAGAGGTCAGCGTCCGGGCGATCGACGTGATCGCCCCCGGCCCCACCCGGCAACAGCCGCCGATCAGCCGTGCGCCGGACGTCCGCCAGCCCTCGACCTGCTCGGCGGTGAAGGTGGCACGGCCCGTCCACGCGCGGGCCTCGGCGTCCCAGGTCTCGCCGCTGTTGGGATAGACGACGACCGGCTTCCCGGTGACGCGGGCCGCGGTCTCGACCGCACCGTCGACGTCCTCGGGCGCACTGCAGTTGACGCCGACCGCGATGATCTCGTCCGCGTCGGCGGCCAGGGCGAACGCCGCCTCCAGCGGCTGCCCCGCGCGGGTGCGGTCGCCGGCGATCGAGTACGACAGCCAGGCCGGCACGCCCAGTCCGCGCACCGCCCGCAGCAGCGCGTCGGCCTCGTCCGCGTCGGGAACCGTCTCCAGGGCCAGCACATCGGGCCGGGCGGCGGCCAGCACCTCCAGGCGGGGCCGGTGGAAGCGGGCCAACTCGTCGACCGTCAGGCCGTAGCGCCCCCGGTACTCGGAGCCGTCCGCGAGCATCGCCCCGTACGGGCCGACGGAGGCGGCCACCCACAGCGGGCGGGTGACGCCCTTCGCATGGGCCCGTACGGCTGCCTCGCGTGCCAACTCCACGCTCAGGGCGAGGAGTTCGGCCGCCCGCTCACGGCCGACCCCGCGCTTCGCGAAGCCCTCGAAGGTGGCCTGGTAGCTGGAGGTGATCGCGACATCGGCGCCCGCCTCGAAGTACGCGAGGTGCGCCTCGGTGATCGCCTCGGGCCGGTCGGCGAGCAGCCGTGCCGACCACAGCTCGTCACTCAGGTCGTGCCCCGCGGCCCCGAGCTGGTTGGACAGACCGCCGTCAAGGACGAGCGTTCCGGCGGCGAGGGCGTCGGCGAGGATGTTGCTGGTCATGCAGCCGACGCTAGTCGATACGGCCGTACATATCGCTCCCCGTCCAGCTGGTGAAAGGATTGCTCACCATGTGGAAGATCACGGAGTCCGAAGCACGCGAGGTTCTGGGTCGCGCCACCGGACCGGTCTCCGCGACACCGCTCACCCACAACCCGAAGAACGGCGTCACGGCAGGTGTCTGGACCGTCACCGCCGGCGACCGCACGGCCGTCCTCAAGGTCCTCACCCGCAGCAAGGACGCCATCGGCCGGTGGGCGTCCTCGGACGACCCCCGCCACTGGAACTACTGGCTGCGCGAGGCGAACATCTACGACTCCGGACTCGCGCGGAGCTGGCAGCCGTACGGCATCCGCGCGCCCCGGCTGCTCGCCCGCGTCGAACGGGCCGACGGGGACGTGGCGTTGTGGCTGGAGCAGGTGCGGGGCGAGCCGGGCACCGCCTGGCCGCTCGCCCGGCACATCGCACACGCCCGCCGCCTCGGCGCCGCGCAGGGAGCCGCGCCCGCCTCCGACGAACCCTGGCTCACGCGCCGCTTCCTGCGCCAGTACGTCGGCAGCAACACGCTCGGCGAGGACCTCCTCGACGACGACGCGGCCTGGCAACAGCCCCTGGTCCGCGACCACTTCCCCGCCGGACTGCGCCGGGACATGGTCCGGCTGCACCACGACCGCGAGTGGTTCCTGCAGATCATGGAGGCGCTGCCACGCGCCCTCAGCCATCTCGACCAGTGGCCCGCCAACGTCCGCTCGGACGGCCGGGACAGCGTCCTCTTCGACTGGGCCTTCGCCGGCGACGGAGCCCTCGGCGAGGACCTCGGCAACTACCTCCCCGACTCCGTCTTCGACCTGTTCGTCCCGGTCGACGAACGGCTCGTCCGCCTCGGGGTGTGTGCCTCCGCCGTGAAGTACGACTGGCTGACCGCCCTCATGCTCGCCCGCGCGAGCGAGGAGCAACAACTGGACTACGGCGGTGAGCGCAGCGTCTCCGCCGAACTCCGGTACCGGGAGCGGGGATTGACCCTCGCTTTCCTCGCGGGGTGGGCCGCAGAGGCGCGGGCGCTGGCCCCGCAACTGGGCTTCCCGGAGGCGCCGAGCGGCCGCTAGGCGCTCCGCTGGCTGTGCCGCGATGTGCCGTCGTTTTGCTGCGGCGCCGTCGTGGCTGGTCACGCCCGCGCGGCGGAGCCGCAGATCGACACAGCCCCGCGCCCCTTAGAGGCGCTGCCGAACCGGCACCTACGCCGCATGCCTTCCGCCCCCGCGCCTGCCGCCGCCCCGTGTGCGCTTGGTCGCGGGCACCAACAGGCCGCCCAGCAGGCCGAGTCCGAGTGCGTACGGCCACCAGCCGAAGCCGTCGCTGCGGGCGGTGTTCGCCGTGCGGGCCTCGGTGACCGTCGTGTCGGAGGACGACTCGGGGTTGGAGTGGGCGGTGGCTGAGGCACTGCTCGCGGTGACGGCCGTCAGGACGACGTCGTTGCCGTCGCCGCCCCGGTAGCTGATGCGGTACGTCGTGTCGGCGAGCTTCAGCTTGGTGCCCTCGCGAAGTCCCTTGAACGCGCCCGTCGTTGTTCCGTGCCCCGTGTGGTCCAGGATCGTGATGGTCCGCGCGGGATGAGTCCCGGCGGCCGACAGGTCCAGGTCGCCCGCCAGGCCGACCTTGCCCGCGACCTTCAACGGCTTGTCGCGCAGGACCAGTTCACCTTTCGAGCTCTGCGTGTAGTTCCCGGTCACGGTGAGCCCGGTCGTCACCACGCTGTCGTTCGTCACCGAACCCTTCACCGCGCCCACACCGGTCAGGCTGGTCGCCACACGCAGGCCCGCCGTCCCCACGTCCAGCCGCGCGCCCGCCGAGGTGAGCCGGATCGCCTTGCTGTGGGCGAGAGTTGCGCCCGACCTGAGTGCCAGCGTGCCCTTGGAGACCGTCGTCGTCCCGGTGTACGTCACCGCCGCGCCCGTCAGTGTCGTCGTCGCGGCGCCGGACTGGACCAGGGACCCCTTGCCGCCAAAGTGTGACAGTTTCAAGGGAAGTGCAACGTTCTCCACGGCAAGGGTCCCGTCGTCGACGATCCGCCGCCCCTCCGTGCCGGTCAGCAACCCGCCGTCGCCGCCCGGCTTCCCGGACCCCAACCGCAGCACCGCCCCCTTCTCCACGGTCGTCGACCCGTCGTAGTACTGCGGCGCCGCGAACGTCACGTCGTTGCCGCGCGTCCCCGCGATGACGATGTCACCGGCGCCGGGCGCGGCCAGGGTGTCGTGGTACCTGCCGCCGCCGATCGGCGCGCCCAGGGTGACCGGACCGTCGTAGTCGAAGGTCAGCCGGGAGCGGACTCCGCTCGCCTCGTGGAGGTTGATGTAGACGGTGTCCTTGGTGCCCGGCATGAAGATCTGGTGGGTGGTGCCGTCGCCCCACTGGACGTTCGCGCCCTCGATGTTGGTGCCGCGCTTGTTCAACTGGTGGGCTATCGCACGCCAGTTGAGGTTCGGGTCACTGAGCGACGGGTTCGTGTCGCCGCCCTGGTCGCTGTAGCTGTACTGGCCCGTGAGGACGACCTTGCTGCCGGGCCGGGAGTGGACGTTGACGTCGCTGCCGTACTCGCGCTGGTAGAAGTTCTGGCGCAGGGTGATCGTCTGGTACAGCGGGGTGTCGATGATCCAGGAGCCCTGGTTGAGGATCGCGCGGGCGTTGGGCAGCGCCACCGGGTACTCGGGGCGGCCGACCGCCATGCCGGTGCCGTTGTCAATCACCCCCGAAAACGGGTGAGTTCCGGCGAGGTCGAGGGTGCCCCACATGTTGCGGGGCTGCGTGACCAGGCCCGAGCCGCTGATCGTGCCGATGTTGAAGGTGCGGGTCAGGGAGAGGCGCAGTGTGCCGTCGACGCGCACGTTCAACTCGTTGAGCTGGTAGCCGGGCGTGCCGTAGGGGAAGTGGCCGATGAGGCCTGTCCCACCACCCGTGCCGTACTGGAGAGTTGTGCCGCTCGCGACCGTGATCGCGGGCGGGTCCGGATTGCTGACGGTGGTGTACGGGTGGTTGCCGCCCTGGGTGGTCACCTTCTGCCGCTGCCGGGCCGCCGGGAGCGTGAAGTCGCTGTCCTTGGTGAGGATCAGCGTGCCGCCGCCGCGCACGGTCAGTGTGCCCTGGCCGCGGAACACCCCGTCGTACGTCGTCGTCCCGGACGGCACGGTGACCACCGTGTCGCCGGTGAGCGTGACATCGCGGTCCGCGAGGACGTCGGCGGTGGCGTCACGGGCGCCGGCGGCCGAGGCAGGGGGAGCGCCGACCAGGAGGGCGACGGTCGCGAGGGCGCCTACGGCGGCTGCTGTCTTGTGGGAATGGCTGCGCACGTCATTGGAGACGGGCATCGGCGGCGGCGATAACAGAAATCTCGCGGCCATCTTTGTCACGCGCGACCCGTTGACCTTCCCGTAACACACCCATACCTTTTCGGCGTTCGTAATGACAGATGTCGTACGAAATATCGAACCCCCCACTCCTTCTTGCTGTCCCCCCACCTCCGAGAGGCGTCAGATGAGACGTGTGTACGCAATCCTCGTCGCCCTGTGCTGCGTGCTCGCCGCCGCACTGGTGACCGCAGGACCGGCCCAGGCCGCGGCCCAGACCATCACCAACGGCACGCAGTTCACGGACACTTCGGGCAACGCCGTGCACGCGCACGGCGGCGGGGTGATCAAGGTCGGCAGCTACTACTACTGGTTCGGCGAGGACCGAAACTCCGACAACACCTTCAAGTACGTGGACGCCTACCGCTCCACCGACCTGAAGAACTGGGAGTTCCGCAACCACGTCCTGACCCAGTCCAGCGCCTCCGAGCTGGGCACCGCCTACATCGAGCGGCCGAAGGTCATCTACAACGCGTCCACCGGCCAGTTCGTGATGTGGATGCACAAGGAGAACGGCGTCGACTACAGCGAGGCCAAGGCCGCCGTCGCCGTCTCCTCGACCGTGGACGGCAGTTACACCTACCAGGGCAGCTTCCAGCCGCTCGGCGACAACATGTCCCGGGACATCACGACCTTCGTCGACACCGACGGCACCGCCTACATGGTCTCCGCCGCCAACGAGAACTACGACCTGCACATCTACAAGCTCACCGCCGACTACACCGCCATCGACAGCCTGGTCGCCAACCCGTGGGTGGGCGGACACCGCGAGGCACCGGCCCTGTTCAAGCGCAACGGCGTCTACTTCATGCTGACTTCGGCCGCCACCGGCTGGAGCGCCAACCAGCAGCAGTACGCCACCGCCACCAGCATCACCGGCCCGTGGACGGCCTTCACCAACGTCGGCGACTCGACCGCATACAACTCGCAGACCGCCTACGTCCTCCCGATCACGGGGACTTCGGGCACCTCGTACCTCTACATGGGCGACCGCTGGGGCAACTCCTTCGGCGGCACCGTCAACGACTCCCGTTACGTCTGGCTGCCGTTGACCTTCCCCACCACCACCTCGATGTCCATGGCGTCCTGGTACCCGGAGGTGTCGATCGACACGACCGCCGGCACGATCAGCGGCACGAGCGCGACGTACAACACGCTCATCGCCAGGAACAGCAGCAAGTGCGCTGACGTGGCCAACCAGTCGCTGTGGCAGGGCATCGCGATCAGCCAGTACACCTGCAACAGCGGCACCAACCAGAAGTGGTGGTTCAAGGACCTCGGCACCGGCTACTACGAACTCATGGGCCGGGGAAGCTCGTTGTGCCTCCAGGAGAACTCGACCAACGTCACCCAGGAGAACTGCACCGGCGCCACCACCCAGCAGTGGAGCCTGACCACGTCCGGCAGTTACGTCCTCGTCAAGGCCAGGACGAGCGGCGAGTGCCTGGACGTGTCGGGCGCGTCCACCGCCAACTCCGCCGCGATCATCACGTACACGTGCAGCGGGGCTACCAACCAGCAGTGGACGCGCGGTAGTTGAGCGCACGGTTACCGGACCGGATTCCAGCCGTCCGTGCCCGCCAGGTACTTCTGGGCCGTGTAGTTCGCGGCCTGGGAGTCGGTGAGCTGCGGACGGTTGGAGTTCACCGTGGCCCCCGCGCCCGTGTTCCTGTACTCGAAGAAGCGGGCGTTCTTCCACGAGTACCCGCTCATGTCCGTCCAGGGCCCGGCGACCTTCACGGCGGCGGGCAACGAGGTCTCCCGGACGACCAGTTGACCCACCGCGTCCGCCGTCGGATGCCAAGGGCGGCCCAGGTAGTACGTGTTGGCCGCCGCCGAGCTGCTCACCGAGCTGCCGGTGACGAGGATGCCGTACGTCTTCGCGGAGCTGGTGTTGGGCGCGGAGAGGAAGCCGTTGAGGCCGCCCGCCGCCGCACCCGAGTTGCGCAGCTGGATGTTGACCCGGTCGTAGACGGCGGTGGCGTTGCCGAAGACGAAGTCCACGTCGCCGGATATGAACGACGAGTAGAAGTACTGCCGGTACTGGCCGGTCGACGACGGCGACCAGTTGAGGACGGTGTCCTGGCGGCTGATGAACCGGTCGTTGGTGAACGTCTGCCGGTCGCCCTGCGCGGTGATCGCGACGGCCTGCGTGTCCGTGATGTCGGGGTGGGCGGACTTGTCGAAGGTGTTCTGGACGGTGACCCCGGTGACGGTGAGGCCACTCGCCGAGAAGGTCGCGACCGAACTGCCCAGCGTCCCGTACTTGTTGCCACTGGAGTCGGTGTAACCGGCGGCCCGGTCATAGGTGATGACGACGTCCTCGGCGTTGCCGGTGGCGCCCTGGATGGTCAACCCCGTCTTGCCGACAGGCACGTTGACGATCTCGGCGTACGTGCCCTTCGCGACGGAGATGGTGTCACCGGCGACGGCCGCGTTCACGGCGGCCTGCACGGTCGTGAATCGGCCCGAGCCGTCCTTGGCGACGGTGATGACGGTGGCGGCCCGCGCCTGGGTCACCAGCGACACCGCGACCAGCCCGAGGGCGGCCGCGGTACCGGTCGCCACGGCGGCGGCCCGACGCCGGGCGGGGGAGCGGCGGTGCGTGTTCGGCTCTGTCATGCCTTCAAGTCGCCGTGCCCCGCCCGGGAGTTGCCGCCTCTAGGCGAGCAGATCGATCGCGTCGATCGACGTGCCCGCACTCAGGAACGACGTCGTCCCCGAGCCGCTCGCCACATAGATCTTCAGCGTGTTGTACGCGCTCGCGTCCGTCAGCCAGGCGGACGCCGGAACGCTGTACGTGAACGTGTTGTTGTTGCCCCGGTACGAGCCCACGGTCAGCGACCGGGTGCTCGGCTGGGTTGGCGGGGAGGGGACGGCCGAGGTCCAGGTGTCGTTGACGACGACCTGCGGCCGGCCGTTCGCGTACGCCGTCGTCACCCCGATGCGCAGGGTGTGCGCGGCGGCCAACTGGGCGGCCGTCAGCTTGAAGTAGACGATGATGCCGCTGTTGACGTCCTTCCACAGATAGCAGGGGAACCCCGAGGTCTCCGTCCCGCTGCCGACCACGACGTTGCCGGTCCAGGACGCGGCCCGGACGTCCGAGGGATGCGCGTACGTCATCAGGTCCGCGTTCTTGAACCCGCTCGGCGAACCGTCCCAGTTGCCGATCCGCCAGATCGCGCTCGCGTTGGACGGGTCGTTCGAGGACGGGATCGCGATGCTGTTCAGCGTCGTCGTCCCGCCCGCCGTGACCGCCACCGACCCGGTGTAGACGGCGAGTTCACCCTTGAAGACCGTCAGCGTGTACGTCCCCGGCAGCACTCCCGTGATCGAGAAGTAGCCGTCCGAGGCCCGCGCCGAACCCCAGTACTGCGCCGCCGAGTTGGCGAGCCCGACCGTGTACGCGTACGCCGTGTCGCGCCCGGTGATGCCCACACCTGCGACCCGGCCCCGCGAACTCGCCGCCGTGTAGCCGGAGATGCCGAGCGAATCGGCCCACGAGGTGGTGAGGTTGGCGTGGTAGAGGGACGAGGAGGGTGCGCCGCCGTCCGTGAGCGCGATGACGTACGGCCCCTGGAGACCGAATCGCTGGTCCTCCGTCTGGTTCTCGCCGTAGTACAGGATCTCGTACAACCCGCCGCCGTCCGCGCTCTGGTGGCGCAGCAGCGAGCGGTAGAACGGGCCGCCGGACGCCTTCTCGTGGTTGCTGCGCACGACCCACAGGCCGACGCTGCCGGTGGTCCAGCCGACGTAGTCGTAGTCGATGACCCGGTTCTTCGAGTAGTGCTTGGAGCGGGTCTGGCCGTCGGACTTCTCGAAGACGTCCGCCGACTCGATGGTGGTGGGCGCGTAAGTGTAGGAATCCGGCTCGTCGTTGAGGAACATGCCGGCCTTCACGCGCACGATGTAGCGGGTCGCGCTGACCGAGGTGTCGGCCTTGTTGGTCCACAGGTAGACGTTGTTCTCGCCGCTGCGGGCCGCGTAGTAGTGCTTCAGCGTGCCGTACGCGACGGAGATCAGGATCGTCGAACCGGACTGCGCGATCGTCACGGTGGAGGTGCCGAGGCCGGACTCGACGTGCGAGTTCTTGCCGCCGTAGCCCTGGTACTCGGTGCCCTTGTAGACCAGCGAGGTCAGGTCGCCGTTCGTCTTGCTGACCTTGAAGACGAGGCTCGCGCCGGTGTCGACGACGTAGTTCGAGCCGTCGTCGGTGTAGCCGAAGCTCGCGGCGGACGCGCTCTCGGCGAGCGGCCCGGCGAGCGCCGCCGAACCGGCCGTGGCCGCTGCGCCGAGGACGAAGGTGCGGCGGCGAACCGGTCTGTTCACAGAACCGGACATGGGGGTGCCTCCTTCGGGAGGTGGGGGTGCGGGTGCTTTGGAGGGTGGCAGTTGAATCGATTTCGCGAAAGGGCTTTCGCTGCCTTGGAGTTGGTGAGGACGTGAAATCTGCCGCAGATCTAGAAAGCGCTTGTTCGGAGCGGTACGGTCCACCGCCAGGCCTTGTCGTCGGACGGAGGAGCCGCGAATGAGACGTTTCAACATCGCCCTGCTGGCCGCACTGACCCTGAGCACCGCCCTGTCGACCGCACCCGCCCGGGCCCACGACCGCACGCCCCCGCTCGGCATCTCCAACTGCACCGCGACCGCCTGCCACTTCGACGTCCCGCCAGGCACCTACGACGTCACGGTCCGCCTCGGCGCCGCGACCGCCGCGAGTACGGCCGTCACCGGCGAGACCCGGCGCTCCCTGCTCCCCGAGACGGCGACGGCGGCCGGCCGAACGGTGACCCGCAGCTTCACGGTCGACGTCCGTACCCCCGAGGGCGAACCCACCGGCCCCGACGGCACCCCCGGCCTCGACCTCACCCTCGGCGGCACGGCCCCCGCACTCGCCGACATCAGCGTCAAGCCCGCTCACCACGCCCGCCAGATCATCCTGATCGGCGACTCCACGGTCTGCGACCAACCGGGCGACCCGTATTCCGGCTGGGGCCAACAGCTCCCGCAGTTCCTGCGCAAGGGCGTGTCCGTCGCCAACTACGCCGATTCCGGGGAGAGTACGGTCACCTACCTGGCGAATCCCCTGCTCTGGGGGACAGTTCAGCCGCTGATCCGCCCCGGCGACCTGGTCCTCGTCCAACTCGCCCACAACGACAAGACGACCGACGAGGCGACCTATCGGGCAAACTTGGAAACCCTCGTAGCGGGTATCCGTGACATGGGCGGACGCCCGGTACTGGTGACACCGATCGTCCGACGCTGGTTCAATGCCGACGGCACACTGAACAACAACACAGCACTGCTGGTGAACGGACTCGGCGTGGACCTGCCGGGAGTCGTCCGCTCCGTCGCCGCCGCCGAGGGGGTAACGCTCGTCGACCTCACGGCGCAGACCAAGGCGCTGGTGGAGTCGCTGGGAGTGGAAGGCTCCAAGGCGATCTATCTCTACAACGAGAAGAAGGACAACACGCACACCTCCGCGCACGGTGCCACGGTGTACGCGGGCCTGGTCCGCGACACACTCGTCGCCCGGCATCTGCTGCCGAAGGACCGGGTACGAGTGGGGTGAGACCCGAAAGACCCCTGGGGCGTTCCGACCGGAACCGGGGCGCCCCAGGTTCCACTCTCCCGCCATGCCCCCGCGTGTGAAAGCGAGCCGATGCAACTCCCTGCCGACGACCGTGTGTTGAGCCCCCGCACCGGCTACACCCGCGCCCACTGGGAGACGGCAGCCGACACCCTCCTCGCCGCCGTGGAACCGTACGCGACCGAGGACCGGGCGCTCTACCACCTCCCCGGCACCCACACCAGCTGGTCCGGCAGACTCTCCGACGGCCTGGAGGGCTACGCCCGCACCCTGTTGCTGGCCGCCTTCCGCCGCGACGAGACAGCGCTGGAACGCTACGCGGACGGCTTGGCGGCAGGCGTCGCGGGCGTCTGGCCGACGATCGAGGACCGCAGCCAGCCCCTGGTCGAGGCGGCCTCGATCGCCCTCGCCCTGCGCCTGACCCGCCCCCTCCTCTGGGACCGCCTCGACGAGCCCGTACGACAACGCGCGGCGGCCTGGCTCGCCGACGCCCTCACCGCCGAACCCTGGCCCTGCAACTGGGAGTTGTTCCCCGTCACGGTCGGCGGCTTCCTCCAGGACATCGGCTACGAGCCCGACGCCTCCCGGAAGGCCATCGACCGGGGTTTGTCGCGCATCGAGGACTGGTACGTCGGCGACGGCTGGTACACGGACGGCGACGGCCGCAAGTTCGACTACTACAACGGCTGGGCCATGCACCTCTACCCGGTCCTGCACGCCTGGCTCGCCGACGACACCCGACTCCTCGACCACTACGGCGGCCGCCTGGAACGCCATCTCACCGACTACGCCCGCCTGTTCGGCGCCGACGGCGCCCCCATGCACCAGGGCCGGTCGTTGACCTACCGCTTCGCGACGACGGCTCCGCTGTGGCTGGGCGCGCTGACGGGCCGTACGCCCCTGCCACCGGGGGAGACGCGACGGTTGGCCTCGGGCGCACTGAAGTACTTCCTGGAACGCGGGGCGGTCGACTCCCACGGCCTGCTCACCCTCGGCTGGCACGGGCCCAACGAGGCTGTCCTGCAAGGCTATTCGGGCCCCGCGTCCCCGTACTGGGCCAGCAAGGGCTTCCTCGGCCTGCTCCTCCCACCGGACCACGAGGTGTGGACGGCACCGGAGGAACCGGGCCCGGTGGAGCGGGAGGACGCGGTCACGCCGATCACCCCCGCCAACTGGCTGCTCCAGTCCACCAGTTCGGACGGCCTGGTCCGCCTCCACAACCACGGCAGCGAGGACGTCCGCTACGACCCGTACTACACGCGCCTCGCCTACTCGACGGTGACGGCGCCCTCGTCGTCGTACGACAACAGTGTGATGGTGGGCGGGGATCCGGGGCGTACGGGGATCGTGCCGTTGGGGGTGGGGGAGGGGTGGGTCGCTTCCCGGCACACGGCGGCTTCCGGGGTCCGGGTGGTCAGCCTTGTGGTGGCAGAGGGAGCGGTGGAGGTGCGGGCCCATCTGGTGGTGGGCGCGGCTGCGGGGACGTCGGTCCGGGTCACGGGATGGTCGGCGGAGGAAGGGCTGGACGCCGAACTCACCTCCCTGCACGGCCTGTTGGACGGCGAAGGTGTCGTCGGTGACGGGCCCACCCTGTTCGTCGCCCTGGTCCGGCTCACCGCGGAGCCGGACCCCCGTCCCCTCGCGGAACTGGTGTCCGTGGAGGTCGACGGGGATCACGGCGTCTCCGTTCACTGGGTTGGCGGCAAGCGGGTGGGCTTCCGGTTCACGGCGTCAGCCGAGCGATCCGCAGACTCGTCGTGGTCGGTGAAGCCCCGTTGAGCGCGGTCGCGTAGGTCGGCGTGACCGGGGCGTAGGCCCAGGTCAGCGTGCCGTTTTTCAGGGCCGCTATGTCGCCGCTGATGCGGGCGGTCACCACCTTGTCCGCGCTCTGGACCTTGCCGTTCCAGTCGATGAGCCGCAGGTGGGTGCCCGTGAAGGTGCCGGTGCAGGTGCCGGCGTTGCACTTGGCGCCCTTCAGGGATTCCCAGGAGACCAGGAGGCGGTCCTTGCCGTACGGGGCGATGTGCACGTTGACGTTCTCGGTGCCGGCCGCGCTCGTGAGGTAAATCGCCTTGCCGGGACCGGAGTTGCGGTTGGCCATGAAGGCGACGGCGACCTGGTGCGTGCTCGTCTTCGGGGTGACCGTCCAGCCGCGTCCGCTGGAGTCGGCGGAGTTCTTCTTGGCCGAGGCGGCTCCGCGCGAGGCGAAGGCGGTGGCGTACCGGCCGCTCGCCGACTTCACCAGGTCACCCGTGCGGCCGGGGAAGGTACCACCGCAGTACCCTGCCCAGCACTGTTCGCGCTGCACGACCGGTGCGACGTCCGGGGCGCCGATCCCGGTGGAGACGAACAGGCCCGAGCGCCAGTCGTCGAAGCAGAGCGAGGTGAAGGCGCCGGAGGTCTCCGCGTGCAGCGCGATGCCCTCGTTGTGGCTGCAGCCCCAGCTCCAACCACCGCTCAACTTGGCGCCCTTGGCGCTGATGTAGGCCAACTTGTCGCCGAAATGGCCGTCCGCGAAGCCGCCCGCGCCGTGCACGACGAAGTACGCGCCGTACTTGCTGCCGTTCCAGGTGAGTTGGCCGTCGAGACCGGGGGAGGTGTCGTTCGAGGCGGTGCCGGTGAGCTTGGTGCGGAAGGTCTGCTTGCCGTTCGTGTAGCGGACGATCGCGGCGGCCGTCTCCTTCCACTTGTTGGTGTCGGCCACCCGGGTGAGCAGGGCGAAGCCGTCGTTGTGCGCGACCAGACCGCCGACCTCCTTGGCGCCCTTGACGACCGTGTCGGCGCCCGAGCGTGTTCCGGCGGCGGTCAGCGGGGTGACGTGGACGCCGTCGGCGGCGGGCCAGGCCACGCGCAGGGTCCCGTTGGGGGCCACGGCCGTGGTCGTGCGGGTCCACTGCCGGGCGTTGTTGTAACCGGCGGTCAGATAGGGGAACTTGGCGGCCAGTGTCACCGTGGTGGTGCTCACGGACAGCGTGCCGGTCGCGGCCTTGGCGGCGGGCGAGGTCTTCGCGGCGGCCTTCGGGGTGGTCTTCGCCGAGGCGGACGCGGTCGCCGTGCCGGAGGCGGACGTAGAACCGTCGGTGGCGGCCTCGGGGGAAGCGGCGGCGCCGGTGGACGCGGAGGCGGACGTGGACGCCCCGGCCGCGGTCGATCCGCCGCTCCCGGAGCCGCTCGTCGCCGCGGTCGCGTACCACGCACCGCCCAGCAGGGCCACGACGGCGAGCGAGCCCGCGAGCGGCTTGCGGGCGATACGGCGGCGGGTGCGGCGACGGTGCGTCGTGGTGCGTCTTGCGTTGGTCATGTCCCCAAGTCGCCACTGATGCGGGGGAGGTTGCCGTGGTGCCGGGCGCAATATTCCGGCGGCCGGCCGGGAAACGGGAGGCCGTGGGCGACCTGTCGTGACCGTGCGCACTGTCACGAACCGTAACGAGTGAGACCGGGGGCACAGCCGCAGGACGGCGATCCTTGGTACGTTGGATGCTTTCCTGGGTATCAGACCCCTTGGACTCATCACCGGCGAGGGACCGAGGAACCATGACCATGGACCCCGGCGACAAGCGACTGGCGGCTGCCGTCGTCATGGACGACGACGGGCGCGTGCTCCTGGTGCGGCGCAGCGCGACCGAGCGGTTCCTGCCGCGCGTGTGGGGCGTTCCCTGCGGGAAACTGGAGCCGGACGAGCGTCCCGAGGACGGTGCGCTGCGGGAGCTGAAGGAAGAGACCGGGCTCCTCGGAGAGATCGTCCGCAAGATCGGCGACTCGTCGTTCGTCAGCGAGTACCGGGGCCGCGAGACCAAGAACTGGCAGGACAACTTCCTGGTCAGGCCACTGACCCTGGAGATCACCCTCCCCGAGCCCGACCAGGCGTACCTCTGGCTGCCACCGTCCGAGCTCACCGCCGCGGGCATCGACATCGACGAGTACAACCTCGATGTCGTACGACAGGCCCTCACGAACTTCTGAGCGACTCCGCCAGGCCGTTCAGCGCGTCCAGATAGTCCCGTACGTCCAGCGGCACCTTCGCCACCGCCCCCGGATGCGGGCCCGCCGCCGTGAACACATCGGTGTGGCGCCGCCGGCCGGCACCCGTCTCCAGGAACAACGTCACGGTCGGCACGTCCGTGTCGCACCAGGCCCGGTGCAGGGTGTGCGCGGACAGGGCGTAGGCACTGCCCGCCGTGTACTGCCCCGTGTGCGTCAGCCGCAGGCGTGCCGGTCCCGTCGGCCGCAACTGCCAGTCGGCGCTGCGCTCGGACAGCGACTCCTCGTACCGGTCCGCCGCGATCCCGCCGTCGCCCCGCGCCTCGTACAACTCCATGGCGAGCCGCCCCCGCACCACGTAAGAGGCAAGCGGGGAACGGTGGTTGTGGATGTCCTCCTTGCCGATCGCCGCCGCACCGGGATGCCAGACGTGCGCGCGCAGCATGTGCCGCGGTCCGCCGTCGATCAGCAACAGCTTGTCGAAACCCAGGACATGACGGTACGACAGCCGGGCGCAGCCCTGCGGATCGCCCTCACCGGAGGCGAGTTCGGCGACCAGCTCCAACAGCCGCTCGGGGGAGCCCAGTTCGGCGATGACGGCACGGGCCGTGGTCACCGTCTCGTGATCGGACAGTTCGCCGTCCAGCGTCTCGGCCAGCAGCCGTCGCGCCGCCAGGATCTGCCGACCACCCATGCACTCGCTCCCCAACTCCGGCTCACACCAGCCTCGTTCGAGTATCCGGCTGATACATCCATACGGCATGTGCGCGCAGCGCCGACAGCCCTTGATAGGTCATCCAGATGGGCTGCCGCAGCTCTTCGGTCTCCGTGAGCGTGACGCCGTCCCGGCCCCAGGACCAGACGCCGTCGGTCTGCGCCGCCCACACGGCGGTCGCCGCGCCGTTCAACCGCTCCCGCCAGGCATCCTCCAGCCCGTCCTGCCGCGCGATCTCCTGTGCGCCGGGCGTGAGCAGGGCACGCACGATCCATGACGCCGTGAAGTGCCGTACGTTCAGCACCTCCTGATGCGAGGCGTCGTCCGGGTGTGGTCTGCGCACCTCGTCGCGCAGGTTCGCCAGATCGACGCAACTGTCGTGCGCCGTCCCGGGACACGCCAGCAGCCAGCGCACCCCGTCCTCGCGCGCCGACCGCTCCACGGTCCCCTCGCCCAGGACCCGGGCCGTCCGGTCCAGGGCGACCACGGCCTGCGCCGTGTGCAGGGCGAAAGGCTGAGCGGGACGCCAGACCCCCGGTAGCGGCGAGAGCCGGTGGCTCCAGCTGCGGCGATGCTGACGTTGCGGGTCGGAGAGCGCCCCGTCGATCAGGGCACCGCGCAGGACGGGCAGCATCGACGAGGTGGGCGCCGCGCGCAGCAGCCCGCGCATCACGGTGGTCACGACATGGGTCAACGCCCGCCCCGTGCTGTCGAGTTCACGGGTGAACCCGGCCTCGCAGCGTGCCACCTCGTCCGCCAGCCGCTCCCGGGACGCCCCCGCCCGGGCCAGTGCGCCCAGTACCACGGCGGTGACCTCCGGCCGGGCTACGTCTCCCTGCGACCGGGCCGACCAGCCGCCGCCCTGCAACCGCAGCCGCCACAGCGTGTCGATGAGGTCGCCGGTGTGCAACCGCCCGTCGGGCACTCCAAGATCCAGCACGATGTGCAGCCCGTACGCCGTGGCCAGCGAGGTCGGCCGGGCCGGACCGTCCGGCTCCTGGAGGGAGTGTGGCCATCCGACGAGCCGGCCGCGGACCGGGTCGTCGACCACGGCCACCTGGGCGGCGAGGGCGCCGTACGCCGACGCGAACACCTGCGGCAGCGGCCCGGGGGCGAGCGGCGCCAGGGGAGCAGGCGCGAGGCCCGGCACGTGTCCGGCGGACCTGGCCCGGAGCAGGGCCGCCGCCAGCCACGTCATCCCGACCGTGGCGAACCCGCTCAGCCCGGAGATCAGGTACTTGGCCGGCTCCCCGGCGATCGAATCGGGCAGCACGCCGAACAGGAACTGGAACACCGCGTATCCGGCGGCCACACATCCGAACCGGCCGAGCCAGCTCACGAAGCGCGTCGGAGGGCTTCCTCCCGGAGTCGCCGGACCGGGCGGCCCCGGCACTCTCAAGGGACCGCGTCCCAGCTGCTGTTGAGACAAGGCGCGCTCCCTCCCCCCGGGGTGGCACGTGACGTCGGCGAAGCTTCCAGTCTAAGTGGTCAGCGATGCACCTGGGGCGCGGACCGGAACCGGCGTCTCCGTCACCCCACTTGAGCCTCGCGCGGCCAGTGCGTCAGCGCCACGTGCAGCGCGTCGACCGCACGCTCCCACGACCGCTGTACGTCACGCGGCGCGCCGAACCCCCCGCTGGACTCCAGCGCGCAGTAGCCGTGGAACGTACTGCGCAACAGCCGTACGGCGTCGGTGAGATCGGGTTCCTCCAGGCCGTAGGCGCGCAGCATGCCGTAGGTGATCTCGGCGGTGCGCCGCAGGGCGGGGGAGTCGGCGACCAGGGCCTGGTCGACGCGGATCTGGGTGGCCGCGTACCGGCCCGGGTGCTCCAGGGCGTAGGCCCGATAGGCGTCGGCGAAGGCGGCCAGCGCGTCCCGGCCCGCGCGGCCGGCGACCGCGACGGCGATCCGGTCGATCAACTCACCGCCCGCGAGAAACGCGACCCGCGTCCGCAGGTCCTGAAGATTCCGGACATGCGAGTACAGGCTCGCGTCCTTCACACCGAAGCCGCGGGCCAGCGCGGACAGGCTGACGTTCTCGAAGCCGACCTCGTCGGCGAGGTCGGCGGCAGCCGCCACGACACGGTCGGCGGTGAGTCCCGCACGCGCCACGGCCCGTCACCTCTCCCCTGACCTGCGACAACTGGAGTCCCTAGGACAATAGCTAATAACAAGAGGGGTGCCCGGCGCGTTTCCGCACCGCCACCGCCGGATTCCGGCACCAGACTTGCCCACCATGGACGACGACTCCGGCACCCCCGCCCCCACCGGCCTCCGCGCCACCGCACTCCTCGGCCGCCCCAAACTGTGGCTCATCCCCACCGTGCTGACCGGCCTGCTCGCATTCCTGCTGTCCCTCCTCTACATGGGCGGCATCGTCAACCCGAACCGTGAGCTGCACGACCTGCCCATCGCCCTCGTCAACAGCGACACCGGCAAGCCGCTCACCGGCCAGCAGCAGAACCTGGGCACCCAGATCGCCCACTCCATCGTGACCAACACCAGCAGCAGCGCGGCAGGCTGGCGACAGCTCACCAGGGCCCAGGCCCAGAATGAACTCGACGCAGGCAAGGTCTACGGCGCACTGGTCATCCCCGCCGACTTCACCACCTCCGTCGCCGCGCTCACCACCACGAACGCCACCACCCGGCCGACGATCACCGTCCTGACCAACCCCGGCAAGGGCAGCCTCGGCTCCTCCCTCGCGAGCAAGATCTCCACGACGGCGGCCCAGCAGGCGTCCCTGACCATCGGCAAACAGCTCACGGCGGCCACCGCTTCCGCTTCCGCGAAGCCCGACTCCACGACGAAACTGCTCCTCGCCGACCCCGTCGCCGTCACCACCCAGGTCGGCCACCCCATCGGCAACAACAGCGGCATCGGCCTGACCGCCTTCTACTACACCCTGCTGCTCGTCCTCGCCGGCTTCATGGGCGGCAACGTCATCAGCAACGGCGTCGACACCGGCCTCGGCTACGCCGACAACGAGATCGGCCCTTGGCACACCCGCCGCCCGACCGTCCCGATCAACCGCACCCAGACGCTGCTCCTGAAGATGGTCATGACAGCCGGAATCACCCTCCTCAGCGTCTCCCTGATCATGCTCGCGAGCGTCAGCATCCTCGGCATGGACGCGACCCACATCCCACTGCTGTGGATCTACTCCTACTGCGCGGCCCTCGCCGTCGGCCTGGGCGTCCAGGCCATCAACGCCGCGTTCGGCGGGATCGGCCAGCTGGTCTCCATGTTCGTGTTCATCGTCCTGGGCCTGCCGTCCTCCGGCGCCACCGTCCCCCTCCAGGCCGTCCCCGGCTTCTACCGCTTCCTCTCCCACTTCGAGCCCATGCGCCAACTCAGCGACGGCGTAAGGGCGATCCTCTACTTCGACGCCCGAGGCGACGCGGGCCTCACGCGCGCGTGGACGATGATCGGAATCGGTACGGCGATCGGCCTGCTCTTCGGTTTCGCGATGGTCCAGTACTACGACAGGAAGGGCCACAAACGCCTTACGCCGCAGCCGGCTTGAGGCGTCCCACCCTCAACTGGCGTAGAGAATCTGAGAGTTGACTCTCAGGCTTTCTGGGAGAACACTCTCAGAGTATGGATTCCGGCAACCGTTTCGGTGACACAGAGATATCCGACCCGAAGGTCATGCGCGCGCTGGCGCATCCCGTGCGGCTCGCGATCCTCGAACGCCTACAGCGCCACGGCCCCGCCACCGCCTCCCGGCTCGCACCGCACGTGGGCGCCACCCCGTCCGTCACCAGCTGGCATCTACGCCACCTCGCCGGCTTCGGCCTGGTCCGCGACGCGGAGGGCGGGACGGACCGGCGGGAGCGGCGCTGGGCGGCGGTGGCACGGGGTTTCCGAGTCGAGGTGCCGGAGGACGAGGAGGGCCGGTCGGCGGCGCAGTTGCTGGCCGGTGAGATGTTCGCGCGCAACGCCGACCTGCCCCTGCGCTGGCTCATGGACACGGCACCCGGACTGGAACCGGAGTGGACCGGGCTCGCCGGGGCGAACAACACGCGGATCGTGGTGACGGCGGAGGAACTGGCCGCGCTGAAGGACGCGTTCGAGGAACTGATCGCGCCGTACGTCGTCCGCCGACCGGACCGACGGCCGCCGGACGGCCGGGGCGTCCGCCTGCTGATGTACGCCCTGCCGGAGGGCTCCGCGAGTGAGACCGAGAACGAGGACAGCGAGACGGACATACCGGAATGAAGGGCCGATGGACGCCTCGGCCCGCGTCAGGCGGCCTGTGGCGTGACCGCCGCTTCGTGCGGTTCTGGTGTGGCCAGTCCGTCTCGCAGTTCGGCGACCGTATCTCCGAACTGGCTTTGCCTCTCATGGCAGTTGGCGCTCTGCACGCCTCCGCGAACCAGGTCGCCTGGTTGACCGCCCTCGTCTGGACCCCGAACCTGCTCGGCCTGTTCCTGGGTGCCTGGGTCGACCACCGCCCAGGCAAACGACAACTCATGCTGCTCGCGGACCTGTTCCGAGCCGCAGTACTGCTCACCCTCCCGATCGCCTACGTGCTCGACACGGTGACGCTCGGCCAGCTGTACACGGTGGCCCTGCTGACCGGTACGGCGGCGGTCGTGTTCAACACGGCCTACTCGTCCTTCTTCGCCCACCTCGTACCGCCGGACTCGTACGTAGAGGCGAACAGCAAGCTCAGCGCGAGCAGATCGGCGTCCTTCATCGCCGGCCCCGCGATCGGCGGCGGCCTGGTCCAGGCGTTGACGGCACCGGTCGCGGTGATCGCCGACGCGCTGTCGTTCATGGCGTCGGCGATCCTGGTCGGCCGCACGCGAGTCGACGAGCCGGCTCCTACGGTGTCGACGGGACCTTCGTTGTTGCGGCGCGCGAGGGAGGGGCTGGCCTTCGTGATCCACGAGCCCGTCATGCGGGCGGGGCTCCTCTGCGCGACGACCCTCAACTTCTTCACGTTCCTCACGGGCACCGGCCTGCTCGTGCTGTTCGCCGACCGGGTCCTCCAACTGTCGCCCGGCGCCATCGGGTTGGCGTTCGGGGTGGGCGCGACGGGCGGCCTGCTGGGCGCGGTGGCGTCCCCGGGCATCGCCCGCCGGATCGGCGTCGGCCGCAGCGTCGCTGTCGGAGCAGTTCTCTTCCCCGCCCCCATCGCCCTGGTCGCGGCGGCCACCGGTCCGGTCTGGGCCCGCCTCGGCATCCTGGGCGCCGCCGAGTTCCTCTCCGCCTTCGGCGTCATGCTCTTCGACGTCAACCTCAACTCCCTCCAGGCATCGGTGGTCCCCAACGGCCTGCGCAGCCGCGTGGCCGGCGCGTACAGCACCGTCAACTACGGGGTGCGTCCGCTGGGCGCGTTGGTCGGCGGTGAACTGGCCACGCTGGGGGGCCTGAGGGTGACGCTGGTGGTCGCCGGGGTCGGGGGTGCGGTCTCGGTGCTGTGGCTGGTCGCCTCACCGATACCGGGGATAAGGGAGTTGGGGCGTGCGCCGGCCGGCGGGGTGGCCGTGGCGCACTCGGACTGACGTGGGCCGCCCTCCCACGGCAACGGCAGTGGGAGGGCGGGTGGTTGTGGTTCGGGCGGGCAGCGAGATCGGTGTTACGTGTCCGGCCCCAACGAAGCCAGGTCGAAGGCGTTGCTGATGGCGCTGTAGCCGTCCGCGGTCAGGTTGACGTGGTCGCCGGCGTCGAAGTCCGCCGGAGCCGCGTCGTTGCCCAGCTTCAGCGCTTGCGGGTCCGCAGTGCTCGCCGTGTCGGTGACCGCCACGACCGCTTCGGCGTCCACGTAACTCACCGTCGGTGAGGTGAAGTCGGCTTGGTCGGTGATCCAGGTGTTGGTGTCGATGCGGTTCTGGTCGACCGCTGCCGTGCAGGCGCTGTAGCCGTCGCAGGGAGTCAGCGTGGTGAAGATGACCTTGATGCCCCAGCCCTTGAGCTGGTCGCGCAGGAGACCGAGGGCGCTGTCGACGTCGACGTCGTCGTGGCCGGCGACGATGTCCTCCAAGCCTTGGGTGACCACGACGGTACGCACATTGGGGATGGACAGGACGTCGCGGTCGAGGCGGGTGAGTGCTGAGCGGCCGCCGGCGCCCTCGTCCGTGCTGAGGAAGTTGCTCTCGATGCCGGAGTTCACAACGCCGTAGACCGGTACGCCGTCGGTGTTGGTGCGCAGGCGGTAGGAGAGGTCGTTGTTGTACCGCTGGGTCTGATAACCGGCAGTGGTGCCTGTGGTGCTGCTGTTGACGAGTCCGTCGCCCATGACGGAGACGGTCGGCCGGTTGTCCGTGCTGGTGATGTCCACTCCGGTCAGGATGTCGGAGAAGCGGCCCGCCACCGAGCCCGTGGCGTTGAACGCCGTGCTGGCTGTGTCGGTGGTGTGGTCGCCGCTGCCGACGGGGCTGATGTAGCCCAGCGTGTCCGGCGAGGCCCAGGGGTGCATGACCAGGTAGTCCACCTGGTTGACCAGGTGGATGCTGGTTGTGAGAGAGGTGCCCTGCGCGACCGTCATAGGGATGGGGTCACTGTAGAGTTCGCCGCCCTCAGGGATCACCACCGATTTACTGCCACCGAAGGTGACGTCGACCGGAGTGGCTGTCGTCGTCGCGCCGCTGCTGTACCGGGCGACGGTGACATGGTCGAGGGTCAGCGGGCTGGTACCCAGGGCATCGGAGAGGCGCAGCCGCACGTTGTCGCCGCCGGCGCTGGTCTGGGTGACAATCCGGAAGGTCTGGTTGCTGAAGGCGCCCATGGACGAGAACTGGAACCGCTCTTCGGTGGGTGCACTCCAACTACCGGTCCAGGTGGCGCTGTTGGCCGCGGTGGTGGTGTCGCGGACGGACATGCCGATGATGTGCATTCCCGGCACGTACTTGCGCGCGGCGTCGGCCAGGTCGGGCAGTGTCACCGAATTGACGGTGGCGCCGGCCTTCAGGGGCACCGCGAAGGCGTAGATGTTGGTGCTGTGGGTGATCTGGGCGGTGGGGATGTTGCGGTGCGGCAGGGTGACCGCGGCCAGGGAGTCGGGGCCGTCCACCCAGTCGGGCATGGTCAGGTAGTAGGGCTGCGAGGTGCCGTCTCCATAGGTGATGGATCCCGTCGGCGTGACGCAGTCTTCGTAGGTGCCGTTGCCCAGGCTGCATTTGGTGGCGGACGTGTTGGTGTTGTCGGGCACGACGGGGCTGGTCGTGTCGCCGTCCTGGTGCTGGGAGCCGACGGACCCGTAGGTCGAGAAGCCGAGGAGGACGAGGGCCTGGCCGCTCGTGCCGTTCATCTGGACGGTCTGGTTGGCGGCCAGCACGTTGTCGCCGGTGCCCGCACCGAAGTTGGGCAGGGTGAAGGTTGCGCCGTCCACCGTGATTTTGCCCGTCGGCTGCCAGCCGGCCGCCTTGAGGTCCTGCAGGGACAGAGAACCGCCCGCTCCGTCGACGTCGGCGGTGGTGCGGTTGCTGTCGTCGGTGGTGGCGGTGTTGTCGAAGGCCGCCTGCAGGCTGGCGTAGGTCTTCGCGGCGTGCCCGATCGCGGTGAACTCGTACTGTTGCTGGGAGGAGACGTTGCCGGCCGAGTCGATGGCGTTGACGTAGAGCGTGTGAGTGCCCGGTGCCACGGGTGTCACCGTGATCGTGGCGGCGTTGTTGCTGGCCGTCACGGTCTGCGCGGCTGGAGTGTTGGACGTGGGCGGCGCGGCGTCCAGGCCGTAGAAGAACTTGGTGGCGTTGTTGCCGTTCGTGCCAGGGTTCACGGAGAGAGTGAACTTGCCTGCCGTGCCGGCGGCGGTGATGCCCGGTGCGTCCTCCGGGTACAGGCTGTCCGCGGATTTGACCGTGGGCTGGGCAGGGCTGTGCAGGTCGACGGTGAAGTGGCAGGTGGCCGAGACGGCGGAGGTGTCCTCGCCGTCGGAGGAGGTGACCTTCCAGCTGACCAGGCTGCCGTCGGCGAGGCCGCTCATGAACGTCGAGGGCAGCTGTTTGGGTGCGTTGGCGCCGCTGGCGACGGTGGCGCTGGCCGTTGTGGTGGCCGTGCCGCTGCCGACCCAGTACGAGTAGGTGGCGGCCAGGGCGTCCTTGTCGGTGTCGCTGATGGTGGCGTTGAGGGTGGGCGGGGTGGTGGCCAGGGTCTTGCCGACGATCGGGTAGGGCGTGGCGGTGCCGCAGCCGAGCGAGGTGGAGCCGACCTTGGTGGCCAGCGTGCCGGGTTTGTTGGGCACGTGGTTGTAGGTGATGGACATCGAGGGGTTGTTGTCGAAGCGTTTGAAGTAGTTGCCGTCGCCGCTGCCGTTCTGGCTGTTGACGAGGGCGAACGTCCAGCTCTTCCAGGGCACCTTGGCACCCTTTTTGATGGTGTCGGTCACCGAGAAGCCGCCGGAGGGTTCGCTGGTGCAGGCCGGGCCGAAGCTCTTGGTGGCCAGTTTGCCGGTCAGCGTCGGCTTGGTGTTCCAGGTGGTCGAGGAGCTGATTGCGCCGGACCAGTAGAGATAGACGTCCGAGGAGAGACTGCAGCTGGCGGAGTAGTTCTCCTTGACGTTCACGGTGGCCGAGACGATGTGCGCACCGTCGACGCTTGAGGGCACGGCGAGCTGGAAGTAGGAGCGCTCGCCGCCGATGCAGCCGGACCAACTGTTGTAGCCGACGCCCGGGTCGCCGTACTGGGTGGAGTCGTAGTTCTTCGCTGTGGGACACCCCTGCTGGGTCTCTACGTAGTGCTGCTTGGAGCCAGTGGCGTAGTGCGGGTTCCAGGTCGGGTCGATGAAGACCGGGAACCGGGTGTGTGCGTCGGTGAGCAGCTTGGCGTCAGGCACGAGAGACAGGGTCTTGCCGTGCAGGTGTCCCTGGACACGGGCCACCCGGGCCTTCGGGGCAGGGCCGGATTCCGGGGCGGTGTGTGCCGCGCCGGTGCCGCTGGAGTCCCACATCGCCGGCTGCGGGGCGCTGAAGAGCACCTTGCCGTCCGGTGTGGTCGCGGAGAGGTTGCCGTGCCCGTCGTCAGCGACGGTGACGCCTTTCGCCCTTGTGGTGAGGGCGAGTTGGGCGAGGGCTGGGTCGGCTGCGGCCTGGGCGTTCTTGACGACGAGGACCTGTGACCAGCCGCCCTGGGTGTCGGCGGTGACGCGGAGGTCTACGCCGGGCAGCACGCTCGGGTAGGTCAGGCTGGCGCCGGAGGCGTGCGGGGTGGGCAGAGTGCGGGGCCAGGACACGGCGAGGGATGCCTTGCCCTCGGTCATGGTGGCAAGGGGGCTGGTGCCACCGTCGGAGAAGGCGAGCGGTTCGGCCGCGGCCGTAGGACTCCAGGTGCCGTCCGCATTGCGCGTCAGGGTGGCGTCGACCGGGACCCAGCGGTGCGCCTCACGGACCCGTACGGGCAGCACGCTGGAGTCGTAGGTGACGGTGCCCGACGGGTTCGCCGTCGTGGTGGCCGTCTCGGTGGTCAGGGCGTCGACCCGGACCGGCTCGCCGCTCGCCGCGGCTTGCTTCTGCGCGCTGGACAGCGCCGACTCCTCGGCCGTCGTCAGCCCGCCGTCGTCATAGGTCGGGCGCAGGGACCCGGTCGGATCCGGTGACTTCGTGTCATCCGCCGGCGCCGGCGTCAGGTCCGGTCGGCCGGTGTTGACATCCGCGACGGAGCCCGGTCCGGAATCCGCGGTGGCGGGTTGAGCGGCGAGCGGTGCCAGGCAGAGCGCGCTGACCGTGGCGAGAACCAGGAATCTGCCCGGTATTCGCGGGCTCCTTTTGAATGGATCGCCGGTGGAAATTCGGCGGAAACGGTCGGACATCTGCCCCCCAGTTTGAGTCCGAGTGAAAAGCACCTATGGGCGCGAGGGAGGCTACCCGCAATCAGAGCAAGGCGACAACAGTGTGAGGAAGGAATTCGCCGCGGTGAAGATCGCCAGCGGTGTAGATGAAGTGTGCAACTTTGCTGCCGCATGGGCCGGTTGAGGTTCTTGTTGGGTAATCGCTCATGTTCATGGGGTAGTTGGTGCATTTGGCGTCGAATTTTGGTCGAAAGGAGGGTGATACGTGGCGATCTCTATACCTTTTGAACATGTGAAGGGGCTGTGAGGAGACTCTTTGGTCTGATCCAATAGGCCCTCGACAGCCGTGCTGGAATGGGGGGTCCGGAGTGCGTCGCAATTCACGTTGGCGGATTTACAGAAAGACCATGCGGATACGCAGGGTGCCCGCTTTGTGGATCGTCGCAATCGGTGTGCTCAGTCTGCTGGTCGGGTTTATCGCGCCGGCGGACGCGCTTGCGGCTGAACAGCACGCGAATTACCTTGTGAAGGCGAAGAAGGAACCGTCGGTTCCCGTCACGCCGGTCAAGGGCAAGGTCGCGAAGGTGCCGCAGATGGGGCGCTGGAGCGCCGCCCAGGCCCACAAGACCTGGCCCGCCAAGGGGGCGGCCGACGTGGCGGTCCCCGCACGCGGCGCCGCCGCCGAGCGGGCTGACGGCGTCCCGGTGACGGTTGCCGCGGCGAAGAGCGCACACCGGGTGGATGCGGGAACCCGCGTCCACGTGTCGCTTCCGGGCCAGACGGCCGCGCAGAAACTCGCTCTGAACGGCGTCGTCCTCACCGTGCGGCCCGACAGCACCACTTCGGGTGGCATCGCCCAAGTGGGCCTGAACTACTCGGCGTTCAAGGACGCCTACGGCGGTGACTGGGCAGGCCGGCTGCGCCTCGTCCAACTACCGGCCTGTGCTCTGACCACCCCGCAAGCCACCGCCTGCCGCAAGCAGACCCCGCTGGCCTCGACCAACGACGCAAAGACCCAGACGGTCTCGGCCGAGATCGCGCTGGCCGCCACGACTACGGCGCAGCCGATGGTGCTCGCGGCGGAGGCTGCCGCTACGGGCGGCGGCGGCAGCTATGCGGCCACCGCCCTGGCCCCGTCCGGCCAGTGGTCGGCCGGCGACTCGGCCGGTGCCTTCAGCTACTCGTACCCCATCTCGGTGCCCGATGTGCCCGGCGGCCTGGCCCCGAACGTGTCCCTCGGCTACAGCTCGCAGAGCGTCGACGGGCGCACCTCCTCGACGAACGCCCAGTCCTCCTGGATCGGCGACGGCTGGGACTACTCACCCGGCTTCGTCGAGCGCAGCTACGCCTCCTGCTCCGACGACACGGCGAACAGCACCCCCAAGACCTCGGACGAATGCTGGTCCGACGACGTCGACTCGCTCACTCTGTCGCTGAACGGCTCGTCCAACACCCTTGTCCACGACGACAAGTCGGGTACCTGGCACCCGCAGGGCGACAACGGCGAGAAGATCGAGGTCAAGACCGACACGGTCAACGGCGACAACGACAACGAATACTTCGTCGTCACCACCGCCGACGGCACGCAGTACTACTTCGGCAAGAACCGGCTGCCCGGCTGGGCGACGGGCAACGCGACCACCAACTCGGTCTTCACCGCGCCCGTCTACGGCAACGACGCCACCGAGCCGTGTCACGCGGCCACCTTCGCCGACTCCTGGTGCCAGCAGGGCTACCGCTGGAACCTCGACTACACCGTCGACCCGCACGGCAACGCCATCAGCTACTGGTACACACCCGAGACCGGCTATTACGGCCGGGACAACGCCACCACCCCGACCACGTACGCCCGCGACGGCTACCTCTCCAAGATCCAGTACGGGCAACTGGCCGGCAAGGTCTACGACACCACTGCCCCGGCCGCAGCCCAGGTCTTCTTCGACACTTCCGAGCGCTGCCTGGCCGACTCCGGCTTCGACTGCGCCACGACGAAGATGACGACCGCCAACGCCTCGCACTGGCCGGACGTCCCCGTCGACCAGACCTGTGCCTCAACGGGCACCTGCAACAACCACGGCCTGTCGTTCTTCAGCACCAAGCGTCTGACGGGCATCCGCACCCAGACCCTGGTCGGCACCGCCTACCAGAACGTCGACGCCTGGACGCTGACCCACACCTTCCCGCCCACCGGGGACACCACCACCCCGTCACTGTGGCTGAGCCAGATCGTGCACACCGGCAAGGACGGCGGAAGCCTCGACCTGCCGCCGGTGAAGTTCGCCGGACAGGCGCTGGCCAACCGCGTGGACGGCCTCGACGGTTACCAGCCGATCACCCGCTACCGGATGACCACGGTTACCACCGAATCCGGCGAAGTGACCACCGTCAACTACACCGCGCCCCAGTGCCACCGCACGGGCACCCCGGTGCTGCCGTCCAGCCAGGACGACAACACCTACCGCTGCTACCCGCAGTACTGGACAGCACCGGGCCAGACCTCACCGCAGCTGGACTGGTTCAACAAGTTCCTCGTCAACTCCGTGACGACGCAGGACCCCACGGCCGGCGGGCTCCCCGTCCAGACGTCGTACAAGTACGTCGGCGACCCGGCCTGGCACTACAACGACGACCCGCTGACCCAGGCCAAGTACCGCACCTGGAACCAGTGGCGCGGCTACGGCACGGTCGAGACCCGGACCGGCACGGCACCCGCGCAGATCACGCTGTCCCGGGAGACGTACTTCCGGGGCATGGACGGCGACAAGACTTCAAGCGGTACCCGCAGTGTCACGCTCAACGACACCGCGAACGACGACCCGCAGAAGGACTCCGACTGGCTGGCCGGCCAGACCTACGAAGCGCAGTCCTACAACGGCGACGGCGGCGCGCTCCTCTCGGACAGCGTCACCGACCCCTGGACCTCGGCGGCGACGGCCACCCAGTCCCGTACGAAGGCGACCCTGGACCCGCTGCTCGCCCACCGCACCAACATCCAGCGGGCCCGCACCGTCACCACCAAGGCGGACGGAACCAAGCGCACGACGGAGGTCGACTACTCGATCGACGACGCCACCGGTCTGCCCAAGAGCGTCGACGACCAGGGCGACATCGCGACGTCGAGCGACGACAAGTGCAGCCGCACCTGGTACGCGACGGACGCCTCCGGCAACCTGCTGCCGATCCCGCGCCGCGTCCAGGAGGTCGCGGTCTCCTGCTCCGCCACGCCGAAGTACCCGCACGACCTGATCAGCGACGACCTCACCTTCTTCGACGGCTCCACGGACAACACCGCCACGCCCGCCAAGGGCGACGTCACGATGGTCCAGAAGGCCGACTCGGTCGCCGACGACGGCACCCCGCACTACATCACGGCACTGAAGAACACCTACGACTCCTACGGCCGCGAACTCACCGAGACCGACGCCGACGGCCGCGTCACGACCACGGCCTACACCCCGACCGCCGGCGCGTCCCCGACCGCCATCACGGTCACCCGGCCGAAGGTCACGGGCCAGACCGCGGGCTTCGCCACCACGACCACGCTCGACCCGGCCCGCGGCCTGGACCTGAAGACCACAGACGCGGCCGGATACTCCACCACCAGCGCCTACGACCCGCTGGGCCGCCTGACCGCGGTGTGGAGCCCGGGCTTCCCCACCGACAACAACCCCAACATCAAGTACAGCTACAACCTCTCGCCGTCGGTGCCGTCCACGGTCACCACCCAGACCCTCACCGACGACAACGCCTACCGCACCTCCATCTCGATCTACGACGCGATGCTGCGCCCGCGCGAGACGCAGACGGCGACGGTCGACGGCGGCCGTACGATCACCGACACCGTCTACGACTCGCACGGCTGGGCGGTCAGCTCCTCCGACGCGTACTACAACAGCGGTGCCCCCTCCGGCACGCCGGTCGACGCGCCCGACAACCAGACCCCGTCCCAGACCGGCACGTTCTACGACGGCGCGGGCCGGGTCACAGCCTCGATCGCCTACCACTTCGCGTCCGAGACCTGGCGCACCACCACCGCCTACCCCGGCTCCGACCGCGTCGACGTCACTCCGTCCGCGGGGACCACGCCCTTCGGCGCCACACCCACCACCACGTACACCGACGCCCGCGACCAAGTGGTCAAGCTGCTGCGCTACCACGGCACCACAGCCACCGGTGCGGCCGACACCGTCACCTACTCCTACGACACATCCGGCCACCAGACCGGCGAGGACGACGGCCAGGGCCACACCTGGTCCAGCGGCTACGACCTCCTGGGCCGTCGCACCTCCCAGACCGACCCCGACACCGGCTCCTCCAGCTCCACGTACGACAACGCCGGCCAGTTGATGACCACGACCGACGCCCGCGGCAAGACCATCAGCGACACGTACGACGAAATGGGCCGTAAGAAGGCCGAGTTCGAAACCACCGGCGGCGCCGCGCAGTCCACCGGCAACGAACTGGCTGCCTGGACGTACGACACGCTGAAGAAGGGCGAGCCCACCGCCTCGATCCGTTACGTGGGCGGCACCGGCGGCTCCGCCTACACGGAGAAGGTGGCCGGATACGACAGTCACGGCTGGCCGCAGGCAACCCAGTTGGTGATCCCGGCGACCGAGGGCGCGCTGCAGGGGACGTACACCACTCAGAACCGCTACAACCTCACCGGCACGATCTCCTCGTACACCGACGCCGTACCGACCACGGTCAAGCTGCCGCAGGAGACGGTCGGTTACACCTACGACGCCTTCGACCGCCCCATCACGGTCGCCGGCGACACCTGGGACTACGTCGACAAGCTCAGCTACACGGAGTTCGACGAGCCCTACCAGCTCACCTACGGCACCTCGGGCAACTTCGCCCAGCAGACCCTGAACTACGACGACCAGACCCACCGGCTGACCGACTCGACCACCATCACCAAGTCGGGTGCCGCGATAGCCGACAAGACCAGTTACTCCTACCAGCCGTCCGGCAACGTCACGAAGATCACCGACAAGCTGGAGACCGGCTCGACCGACACCCAGTGCTTCGACTACGACTGGGCGCAGCACCTGAAGGACGCGTGGACGGCCACCGACGACTGCGCGGCGACCCCCGCGTCCGGCGCCTCGACAACGGTGGGCGGTCCGTCGCCGTACTGGCAGTCATGGTCCTACGACGCGACGGGAGCCCGTTCCTCGCAGGTCGACCACGACACGACGGGCGACGCCACCCACGACGCGACGGCCTCGTACACCCCGTTCGCGGCGGGCAAGGGTCCGGCCCACGCGGTGTCCCAGGTGAACACGGTGGTGCCCGGCAACTCGACGGCCAACACCACCAACGCCTACACCTACGACCAGGACGGCAACGTCCTGACCCGCACCACCCGCGCGGGCACCGACACCCTCACGTACGACGACGAGGACAACCTGTCGGAGCTGTCCTCGACGGGATCAAGCGGGGACACCAAGTACCTGTACGACGCCGACGGCAGCCTGCTGCTCCGGCACAGCCCCGACGGAACCACCCTCTACACGGGCGACGAGGAGATCACCCTCAAGGCCGGGGCCACCAGCGCCGACGGCGTGCGCTACATCTCCATCGCCGGCGAAACCGTGGCCACCCACTCCTCCGACGGCAAGTTCACCTACCTGGTCCCCGACCGCCAGGGCACCGGCACTATGGAGATCGACTCCCAGACACAGCAGGTCACCCGCCGCCAGTACAAACCCTTCGGCGAAACACGCGACCAGACCGGGACCTGGATCGGCCAGCAGGGCTACGTCGGCGGCACCCAGGACGACAACACGGGCCTGACCAACCTCGGCGCCCGCGAGTACGACCCGTCCATCGGCCGCTTCCTCAGCCCCGACCCTGTCCTGGACACCGGCTCCCCGCAGTCCTGGAACGCCTACGACTACGCGGACGACACCCCGGTCACCACGTCCGACCCCAGCGGCGGCTGTGCGGAGGCCGACTGCCCGACCCGCAACTGCCCCGCCTGCCTCAACCGCACACCCACCGACAGGGACCCCAACTCACCGGCGCTGCACGACCACCCGGGCTCGGGCAGCACACCCACCAACACCAAGTCGTACGCCAAGAAGTACAAGGCGGACGTCGCCGACAGCTCGCAACGTGTCCACGACGAAGAACGCGCCCTGGAGCGCCAGAAAGCGACAGCGAACGCCGCGGCCGCCGCGGCGAAGAGACAGGTTTCAGGGTTCAAACACCGCCTGCTCAGCCTGGTCGCGGACGTCATCGGCCTCACCGACGCCTACAACTGCTTCACCAAGGGCGACGTCATGGGCTGCGTCAACACGGCCCTGACAGCGGTGCCCTGGGGCAAGGTTTTCAAGGCCATCAAGGTAGGTGTCGAGGCGTTCAAGGTCTGGCGAGCCCTTGACCATGCGTACACCGCGGTCAAGGACGCGGAGGAAGCCGCGAAGATCGCCGACGACGCCGTCAAGGCCGAGCACATGGTCCTGGAAGCGGAGAAGACGGAAGGAGCCGGGGCCGAAGCAGCCAGCTGCGCAACCCACAGCTTCGTACCCAGCACGGAAGTCCGCCTCGCAGACGGCTCATCCAAACCGATCAGCAAGGTCAAGGTCGGCGACACGGTCCTGGCGACGGACCCGCAGACGGGCGTCACGGCCCCAGAGAAGGTCCAGAACGTCATCGTCACCACGACGGACAAGGACTTCACGACTCTGACCCTGGACACGGCGCCGGTCCGGGGTCCGCCGCAGCTCAAGAAGACCGACGCCCAGACCCTCACCACCACCTGGCACCACCCCTTCTGGGACGCCACCCACCACCGCTGGACCGACGCCCGCTACCTCACCGTCGGCACCAAGCTCCGCCAGCCAGACGGTACGACGGTCGTCATTCGCGGGGTGCGGAACTTCCATCAGCACAGCACCACGTACGACCTCACTGTCGGGACCCTCCACACCTACTATGTGCTGGCGGGGGCCACGCCAGTCCTAGTTCATAACTGCGGAACTTCGCCAGACGATCGTGCCGGGATGGATTTCACGGACAATGGACGGCAGACCGTTTACGATGCTAACGAGGCTAAGAATGGCGGAACTCTCAAGTGTGATTACTGCGGTAGGACTGTAGAACGCAGGGCTTCGCGCGATGCCACCGGCAATGCGATCAAGGGTCTACCAGACGATGCTCAGATCGACCATGAGATACCGAAGGTGCAAGGCGGGTGCGGGGCCACTCATAATGGTTGCGTAGCTTGTAGGGCTTGCAACAGAGACAAGTCGGCGAAGACGGTAGAGCAGTGGGATGATGAGCTTCGAGATTTCCTTCCGGAGGAGTAGCCATGGGCGAGTCGAATGAGCGTCCCACTTCTGCGAGCGGCGCCAAGCTGTTCAAAGTTGCGTTTGACCTCGATTCGGAGAGCGCGAACTGGCCTCCGGTCTCCGTGGAGCGGCTATGGGGGGAGAAGACGAGCGTCAGGCTAGAGATTCGGATTGTCAACACGCCGTTCTTTGCTCGTGGAGTTTCTTTTGGTGACCTCATTCAAGTTCGCCCTGACAACGATCGCCGTGAGCTCGTCTTCGAGGAGTTCACGCAAGAGTCAGGACATTCGACGATTCGGATCATCTTCCTGAAGCAAGAGGGGAGAGGGGATGTCGAATCCCGACTCCGAGATGCTGGATGCAGTTGGGAATTGGCGCATAGTCTTCCAAACTATATGGCCGTCGATGTTCCACCTGCGGTCGAGTATGGCGAATTGCGTGAATGGCTCGTTGGGCAAGTCGGATCTGGTGAAATCGAAATCCAGGAGAGTGCGATTTCGGTGAATCACCGGCGAGAGGTTCCGGAATTCCCATAGCAGAGGGTGGCCGATGAATCAGGCCAGAGCGGGTGCTGAGGGAATCGTCGAGCAATACGGTCGGGACGGGGTCCTGTCCTCAGAGAGCCGTGCCTCTGCGGAGTTCGGTGTCTGGGATCGACTGACTCCGGGCGTGCTCCTCGTCATGGCCCTTGGTGTTGCCGCAGCTGAGGACCCGGCGTTCGTCGAGCGGATCGCGGAGTCGGGCGACACGCTACTGGCAGGGTTGATCGCGGGAGACTTCCGCGCGATTGAGCTGGGCGTCGAGGACGCGACTAAAAGCTGGGATCAGATTGTTGCCCGGCTCGTGGAGTACGTTTGGCGCCCCGATGCGTCGGCGGGCACTCTCGACGTTCTGTTGTCCGAGGCGGAAGACCTCTGGTCCGAGGTGATCGATTCCGGCGAGATGACCTGTCCTCAGGTGAGGGACGGCGAGTTCGGGCCCTGGGATGCGACCGAGACGCCGGCGCCCTCCGGAGTGGAGCGGTTCGACTACGGCGTGCTGAGGGTGCCGCGGCTGGAGGGTGCGCGCATGCATCCGCTGATGGCCGGCGGGCGTGCCGTCGGGGTGATCGTCTCTCTCGGCGATCACGCCCTCAGCCTTCAGGTGTTCAGGGTTCCTGTGGGGCCGGCCTGGAGGCAGACCCGCCCGAAGATCATCCAGGGGATCCGGGATCAGGGCGGTACGGCGGAGGAGGCCGAGAGCAGTCTCGGATCCGAGGTCCGTGCGCGGATCTTCGTCGTGAAGGACGGGCAGCGGGTGCTTCAGCCGACGCGGATCGTCGGGTGCGACGGGCCGGGATGGCTGCTGCGTGGGAGCTACGGTGGGCCAGCGGCACTGACGGACTTGGTGGACCCGCGGGCCCATCACCTCTTCACCCAGACGGTGGTCGACCTGTCGGCGGCGGCGGTTCACGCGGACGCGACCCAGGAGATCACGAACCTGGAGATCCGCTGGCCGATCGAGGAATGAACCGAGGTGACCCCGGAGCAGTTCCGCGGCCAGGTCGCCTCTACCTCCACCACCTGCCCTGAGCGGCTCGCGCGCGCACGCCCAGGACCGGGTCCTCATCCGGTGACGGGGTCGATCAGCCCGCGCAGAGCTTCACGTTGATCGTGTCGCCCTTGGTCACGATCTTCGGGCTGTGGGGAGTGAGCTCGACGACCGAGGCCGGCTTGCAGCCGGGGCTCTTCGTCTTGACGATCGTGCCGGTCTTGAGCTGCGCCTTGAGGAACTGCGCCTTGGCCGTGGCCAGGTCCTGGCCCGTGAGGTCGACCGGGATGGGCGTCTTCGTGAGGCCGCCCAACAGGAAGGTGGCCTTGCTGTGGTCGACGGCGGCGGGCTTCGCCGCCGGCTGCGAGGCATCGCCGGACATGGAGGCCAGCGCCGTGCCGCCGCCCGCCAGGATCAGGGCCGCGGCGAATCCGGCGATGAGGGTGGCCCGCCTGCGGCGGTTGCGGTGGACCATGCCGGCCGTGTCGAAGGCCGGCGAGTCGGAGGAGTGCGCGAAGTTGTTCATGGCGTTGATCAGTTCCTCTTCGAAAGGTGTGCAGCCGGAGGACCGCGGGTCGTACGAACTCATCGGGTTCCTTCCGTGAGCTGCTGTGATGAAGGGTCGGAGAGTGCGGGGAACTGGCTTCTGAGCCGGTCGATTCCGCGGGCCAGCTGGGAACGGACGGTGCTCGGCGAGATCTTCAGGTCGGCCGCTATCTCGGCGTCGGACAGATCGTGGAAGTACCGCAGCACCACCACCGTCCGCATCCGCATGGGCAGTTGCTGAAGCGCACGGACCAACTGGTCCCTGCTGTCGATCCGTCCGTACTCGTCGCCCGGCGCGGCCGGGTCGCCGTCGACCGGGTGCTCGGTCGTACGGCGGAATCTTCGCCAACGGTCGTTGGCGAGATTGACCATGATCCGCCGTACGTACGCGTCCGGGGCGTCCTTGACGCTGATGGCGCGCCACTTGCGGCAGGCCCGCTCCAGGGTCTCCTGGACCAGATCCTCCGCCGCGTCGCGGCTGCCCGTCAGGACGAGCGCGCCCCGGAACAACGCGGCCGACCGGGCGGCGGCGAACCGGTGGAAGTCCTCCTCCACCGACCCGGCACCGCCGAGCCCTGTGCCCGCTGCCCACTTGGCTGCCAGATCCACACGCTCCTCCCTTCCTGTCACCCCTCCTCGACGGGAAAGCGCATCGATCTGCTGCAAGGCCCTGACGTGACCTGGGTCACGCCATCGACACCCTCCTCGTCAGTACGGCCGCCCCCAGCCCCGCGACGGCCAGCGTCGCCAGCGCCACCCGCAGACCCGTCGCCCCCGCGAGCAGCCCCACGGCCGGTCCCGCCAGCAGAAATCCCGGCCACTGACCGATCGTGATCACCGACACTCCCTCACCGGGCGGCACCCCGGGCTGCCGCCCGGCCAGCGCGAACACCGCCGGAAGCACACACGCCAGACCCAGCCCTACGACCGTGAAGCCGGCCAGCGCGAACGGCAGTCCGGGGTGCACGAGCCCAACTCCCGCTCCCAGTACGACGGTCAGCAGCGACACCTGGACGAAGACACGGCGGCCCCACCTCGCCACGAACCGGTCGCCCACCAGCCGCCCGACCAGGATCGCCACGGTGAAGCAGGTGTACGTCGCCGCGCCCCAGGCCGCCCCCGCGTCCAGATAGTCGGCCGTGAACACCGAACTCCACTGTGACGCCGCGCCTTCGACGAAGGACGCCAGGAACGCCACGGCGGCCAGCAGCACCAACTGCGGTGTGAAACGGTCCCGGAGCGGCCGCCGCCGTTCGGTCCGGACCTCCTCGTGCGGCAGTCGGCCGCCCAGCATCAGCAACAGCGCCCCAAGTACTGTGCTGCTCACCGCCAGTTGGACCCCCGGCGGTACCCCCGTCGCCGCGGCCAGCGTGCCGAGGGCCCCGCCCGCCAGCACCCCGCAGCTGAAGCAGGCGTGGAAGTGGGACATCAGCGGGCGGCCGTGCGCGCGTTCCACCGCGACGGCGAGGGCGTTCACAGGCGTGTTCAGGAAAGTGGCCGACAGCCCCCACACCGCGAGGCCGAGCACCAGCGCCGGAACCGCCGAAGCACCCGCCAGCACAGGTGCGTTGAGCAGGACCAGCCCGGTCGCGGCCAGGCAGAGCAGCCGGGTGCTCACCCGCCCGATCAGCACGGTGATCAGGGTCAGCGCGACCAGATCCCCTGCGGCCGACGCGCTGGACACCACGCCCCATTGCGCGGTGTCCAGTCCGACCCGGTCGCGGATCGCGGGGATGCGCGCCATCCAACTGCCTTGTGTGCAGCCGAGGATGACGAAGACCAGGCAGACCGCGAGACGGGCCCGTAAGTCGGACGGGACCGCCGTGGCGGTCACCCGTTCACCCCCGTGTAGTGGCTCAGACTCCACCGCCACAGCAGCCGCGACCCGAGATACGCCAGCACGCCCACGAGCGGTGAGCATGCCGCCAGCCAGTACGGCACCCCGATGTGGTGGCCGTGCCCGGTCAGCACGGCGGCCGGGAGGAAGGCGACGAACGCGAGCGGAAGGCCGTAGGTGAGGAAGCCGCCCACCGCGCGGGGCAGGACGTTGAGCGGGTAGTTGCCGAAGGTGCCGAGGAGGTCCTCCACCCAGCGGCTCCAGTAACCCGCGGACGGGTAGCGGAGGGAGGCACCCGCCACCGTCGTGAAGAGGGCCGCTTCGAGGAGCATGCCGCCCAGGAGCGCGGCGATGAGGTACGCGATGCGGCCCGCCGTCCAGTCCAGGTGGCTGCGGCTGAGCGCGCCGACCATGAGGCCCGCCGCCACCGTCAGGTCGCCGATCGCGTTGGTGGGGAAGTACTCCAGTTGGGCCTGGCGGTGGACCGGCATCGGGCGCACCAGATAGATGTCGATCCGGCCTTCCTGGATGTACCGGCCGATGCTGTGCATACGGCCCAGGAACAGCACCATCAGACCGTGCGCCATCATCCGCGTCGCCGGGATCAGCAGCACGTCCGAGCTGTCCCAGCCGCCCATCCCGGAGAACCGGGTGAGCAGTACGGTCGCGAACACGATCACCGACACCTGCCAGATCGCGCCGATCGCGATCATCAGCAGGAACTCGGAGCGATATTCCAGCTGGGCACGGAAGTTGAGGCGCGTGATACGCCACACGATCCGAACGGCTTTCACGGACATCAACCTCCTTGCGCCACGACCCGGCGGGCGGCGCGCCGCCACAGGAACCGGGTGAACAGGGACAGGACAGCCACCCACACGGCCTGCAGGGCGAGTTGGGCGCCCGCGTCGGACAACGGCACGCGGCCCACGTAGATAGAGAGCGGCACACTGAGCGTGGCCTGGAACGGCAGGAACCGGCTCATCGTGATGAACCAGCCCGGGAAGAACCACAGCGGCGCGTACACCCCGGACAGCAGGTTCTGCGCGAAGATCAGGATGAGCATCGCGGCCCCGTTGCGGAGCGTCCAGAAGCAGAGCTGGTCGATGAGCAGCATGACGTAGTACAGGACGAGCTGGCCCAGCAGCATGCTCAGCGCGAACACCCCTGCCACGGCAGGTGACTTGGGTGGCTCCACGACTCCGGCCGCGAGGCAGACGACGTAGCCCGTCAGCGCCCAGGCCAGCCCGTACATCTGCTCGCCGAACGCCCGTAGCGCGTAGTAGCGCTGGGGCGGCAGCGGGCGCAGATACCAGTAGATGATCGTGCCGAAGTGCATGTGCTGGAGGACCGTGTCCCGGCCCGCCTGCTGGTCCAACTCCCGTAGTCGGGAGGCGAGTACGGCCAGTACGGCGTACGTCACCGCCTGGTCGCGGGTGAGTCCGGCGGTGGCGCCGGTCTGGGAGTACAGACCGCGCCACAGGGACGCCACCAGTACGACCTGCACCGTCAGGCGGAGCAGGGCGCCCGTGATGCGGGGCGGGGCGAGCAGTTCGCCGAGCGGGGTGACGCGGGCGGCGCGCCAGGCGTGCAGGGCGGCCATGTCAGGCCTCCTCGGCCGGTGGCCCGGCCTGGACGTAGGCGGCCCGCATCACGTCCTCCAACTCGGCCTCGTCCATGGCGACTTCGGTCACCTCGTACCGCTCGATGACCTGCTTCAGCGCCTGGTGGACGGTCGGCCCCTCCGCTCCGTCCGGGCCGAAGACCACCTGCGGGCCGTCCCGCCGTACGAGTGCGATGCCGGGCAGGGCCACGACCTCGGCGTGCGCGTCGGCGAGGGTCGCGCGGATCTGCCAGGTCGAGCCGAACCTGCGGCGGATCTCGTCGAGGGTGCCGTCCAGGACCAGCCGGCCGTGGTTGATGAGGACGACCCGCTCGGCGAGCCGGGCGACCTCCGTCATGTCGTGCGTGGTCAGCAGGACCGTACGGCCGCGCTCCTCCACCTGGTGCCGCAGGAACTCCCGCACCTGCTCCTTCACGACCACGTCCATGCCGATGGTCGGCTCGTCGAGGAAGACGACCGGCGGATCGTGCAGCAGGGCGGCGGCCAGGTCGCAGCGAACCCGCTGGCCCAGCGAGAGATGGCGGACCCGGGTGTCCCAGAAGGCGGACAGTTCGAGGATGTCGTCGAACTCCCGCAGTCGGGCCGCGTGTTGGGCCTTCGGCACTTCGTAGATGTCCCGCAGGATCGAGAACGACTCGCGCACCGGCAGGTCCCACCAGAGCTGGGTCCGCTGCCCGAACACCGCCCCGATGTTACGGGCGTTGCGTTCCCGCTCCTCGTACGGCACCACGCCCGCCACCCGGGCCTCGCCGGAGGTGGGCCTGAGGATGCCGGTGAGGATCTTGATGGTGGTGGACTTGCCGGCGCCGTTCGGGCCGAGCAGGGCGAGGAGTTCGCCCGGGGCGACGTCGAAGGTGACGTCGGAGACGGCGTGCTTGGGCACGCGCTCCGGGTTGACGAGAGAGCGCAGACCGCCGACGAAGCCCGGCCGCCGGACGGTCGTGTGGAAGGTGCGGGACAGACCACGCACCTCGATGCTGCTGGCGCTCACTGGATCAGCCTTCGGGTGAGCCGGAACCGAGCGTTCATGATGCGGACCTCCTCGTCAGTCGGATCAGCCGGAGCGTCGCCAGCAGCGACCCGCCCGACAACACGGTCAACAGCCAGGGCACCGCGTGGATCCCGGAGGCCTCGATCCCGACACCGAGCAGCGGCGGAGCCGCCACCCCGCCGACATTCGAGGCCGCGATCACCCACGCCCCGGCGCGCTTGGCCTGGGGGAGGGCCTCGTTGAGCCACGCAAAGCCCGTCGGAAAGACCGGCGCGATGAACAAGCCAACACCGGCGTACGCCACCGGTGCCACTCCTTTAATCAGCGTCAACAGCAGACACACCGTCATACCGGCCGCGCACACCGCGAGGATGCGCTCGGGGGCGTGGCGCATCGTGATCGGCACGACGAGGAACCGGCCCGCCGTCATCATCAGCCAGTACACCGAGGTCGCCGACGCGGCCACGGTCGCGGTGTAGCCCACGGTCTCCAGATGCGTGGGCTCCCAGCCTCCGACGCCCGCCTCGACCGCCACGTTGAGGATGTAGAGGACCAGGAAGCCGACGAGCACACGGGACAGGCCCAGGGAACTGCGTGGCGTCTGCGCTGATGAAACGTCAGATACACGTGTACGTACGCCACTTGAGCCCGCCAGTATCAGCACGGTCGCCAGTACTGCGCACGCCCCGAAGGCGTACGGGTAGTCGTCCGGGCCGAGCCAGGCCACGAGCGCCGGGCCGAGCACCGCGCCGATGCCGAAGTGCGCGTTGAGCACGTTCAGCATGGCGGTGGAACGGTCGCCGAAGCCGACGGCGAAGAGCTGGTTGAGGCCGTAGTCGATCCCGCCGAAGCCGAGACCTCCGAGGAACGCGGCGGCGAGGGTGAGGGGCCAGTTCGGCGCGAGTGCGAAACCGGCCGCACCCACCGCCATCAGGCCGTAACTCCACGCCAGCAGAGCCCTGTTGCTGATCCGGGAGTGGATCGCGTTGAAGGCCAGGACGCCCGCGACCCCGCCCGTGAAGTGCAGGCTCAGTCCGAGGGCGGCGGCCGAGGGGGACAGGCCGAACTCGTGGCGCAGGCCCGGGATCGCGGGGCCGTAGAGGGACTGGAGCGTGCCGATGAGGATGAACCCGACGCAGGACGCGACCGCGGCCGACCGGGTGAAGAGCCGGTCGGCCGCGGACGATTTCATGACTGTGCCGGTCAACTGGTCTCCGGGGTTTCCGAGTACACGGTTTCCGAGAACACGAAGGAGAACTCGGTGGGTTGGGCGTTCAGGAAGTACTGCGGGAGTGGGCCCGGGCCGCAGGACTGCGAGCCGATGCCCTGCTGACCGTGGTCGAGGTTCACCCACACTGTGTCGCTGGGGAGGAGATCGGTGCGGTGGGTGGCCGCGTCCAGCTGCTCCGTCGTCCAGCGGCGGGCGGTGAACCAGAACTCCGGGTCGCCGTCGATCCGCAGCCCGCCGATCTCCGCCCAACGGACGTCAGGGCGGGCGCCGTTCTCCTGCGGGCGGACGTAGGGGGTTTGGAGGTCGTCGACCCTGGACTCCCAACGGCCCAGCAGGGAAGCCGACTTGGTGTCCGGATACCCCTCGCCGGGACCGCCGCCGAACCACTTCACGCGATCGGCGCTCGCGTCGAGCCCGAAGCGGATGCCGAGCCGGGGCAGGGGCAGCGCGGACCAGTCGCCCTCTGGACCCACGGACACCGTCAGCTTCAGCCGGTTGCCGTCCGAGGTCCAGCGGTACACCGTGGCGAGCCCGATCTCCCAGGCGGCGGGCGCCACCCGGGTGCGTACGGTCAGCGCGTCCTCGCTCAACTCCACGCCGTCCAGGCGGTGTCGCATGCGATGCAGGCCGAACTTGCGCCAGAGCAGACCGAAGCGGACGTCCGTCTGCCAGGACGCGCCGTCGTCGTTGTCGGTGGGCGCCCGCCACACGTCCAGGCGGAGACCGGCGACGTCGACCGCGCCGATCGTCTTCACCTCACCGGTACGGGCGTCGAAGGTGGCAGGGCCGAGGGTGATCCGCCGCTCCCCGAGCACGGGCCCGGCGACGGCAAAGACGGACGGCAACGGGCGTGCCACGACCGGGAACTGGCCCCAGCCGACGACATGCCCGGCGGCACCCCATGCGGTGTCCGCCGCCAGCAACGCCCGTACGGTCCACTGCGATTCGGCGCCGCCGGACCCCACGGGCGGTTCCGGCAGCTTCACGTCGGCCGACTCGCCCGGCGCGAGCGACGGCACGGTGAGGGTGCCCGACTCGACCGTCTCGCCGTCCACTTGGTACGACCACGCGAAGGCCAGGGCGGACAGGTCCGCGAAGTCGTACGCGTTGGTGATCCGTACGGTGCCGTCCGTGCCGTCGCCCGTGATCCGGACCGGCTCGATCACCTTCTTGTACTCGATCAGGCCGGGGGAGGGAGTGCGGTCCGGGAAGATCAGCCCGTCGCAGACGAAGTTCCCGTCGTGCAGCTCCTCACCGAAGTCGCCGCCGTACGCGAAGCCGTACCGCTCGTCCTTGATGCCGTGGTCGATCCACTCCCAGACGAAACCGCCCTGGAGCCGGTCGTACGACTCGAAGAGGCGCTGGTAGTCGGCGAGCCCGCCGGGGCCGTTGCCCATGGCGTGGGCGTACTCGCAGAGAATGAAGGGGAGTTGGCGGCGTTTGTGGGTGCCGCCGTCGAGGTCCCGGCCGATGCGCTCGACCTCGGCGTGGTCGGCGTACATCCGTGAATAGACGTCCGTGTCACGGCAGTTGATGTCGCCCTCGTAGTGCACGAGGCGTGAGTCGTCGCGGCCGTGGATCCACTCGGACATGGCTGTCAGTCCGCGACCGGTACCCGCCTCGTTGCCGAGCGACCAGATGACGATCGACGGGTGGTTCTTGTCGCGCTCGACCATGCGCGCGGCGCGGTCGAGGAGGGCCGGTGTCCAGCGGTCGTCGTCAACGGGGTTGTCGCGCCAGGCCTGTTCGGTGAAACCGTGGGTTTCGAGGTCGCACTCGTCGATGACCCACAGGCCGTACTCGTCGCACAGGTCCAGGAAGTCGGGGTGCGGTGGGTAGTGCGAGGTGCGGACGGCGTTGATGTTGTGCCGCTTCATCAGCAGCACGTCCTCCCTCATGGTCTCCAGGTCGAGGGCGCGGCCCTTCTCCGGGTGCCACTCGTGGCGGTTGACGCCCTTGAAGAGGATCGGTCGGCCGTTGACCTTGATGAGGCCGTCGGAGAGTTCGACGGTCCGGAAGCCGATGCGCAGCGGCACGCGCTCGCCCTCCGTCGTGAGCAACCCCTCGTACAGGTACGGGGTTTCGGCCGTCCACGGCTGCACCGGCAGGGTGACCGACTCGCCGGTCGCGACATCGATGTCCAGGGCGGGCACGGTGATCCGGCCGTCGACGTCGGAGTCGACGCGGAGGGTGCCCTCGCCGCCGAGGTGGTCGTAGGAGGCGTGCACGAAGAAGTCGAGGGCGCTGCCCGGCGGGCGGTGCAGCAGGGTGACGTCACGGAAGATGCCGGGCAGCCACCACTGGTCCTGGTCCTCCAAGTAGGAGCCCGCGGACCACTGGTGGACGCGGACGGCGAGCACGTTGCCGGAGGGCTTCAACAGGTGCCCGACGGCGAACTCGTGCGGCAGCCTCGACCCCTTGAACTCGCCGATGTCCGTGCCGTTCAGCCAGACACGGGCGCAGGACTCCACCCCGTCGAAGCGCAGCACGGCCCCGCCGTCCGAAGGCCACTCGGACGGCAGGTCGAAGGTGCGCAGGTGGTCGCCGGTCGGGTTCTCGGTCGGGATGCGCGGCGGGTCGACCGGGAAGGGGTAGAGGTGGTTGGTGTAGATGGGGGAGCCGTGACCCTGGAGGACCCAGTGGCCGGGGACCGTGACCTCGGCCCAGTCCCCGGCGTCGTAGCCCTCCGCGGCGAACGAGTCGTCCTCGGCGTCGGCCGTCGCCGACACACGCAGGCGCCAACTGCCGTTCAGTGACAGTGACTTCGTGTCCGGGGACGTGTACCGGGCGCGGGGCGGGAGGGCTCCGCTGCCCGGGGAGACGTCCTCGATGTAGTCGGCGGCGGTGCTGGAAGTCATGGATCTCCAGGTCGTGAGATGCGGGTGTCAGCCCTTGATGCCGGTCTGCGCGATGCCCTGGACCAGCCAGCGTTGGAGGAAGAGGAACACGAAGACCAGGGGCAGGATGGAAACTGCGGTGGCCATGAAGATGAGGTGGAAGTTGACGGTCTGGTTCGTCATGAACGACGACAGGGCGATCTGGACGGTCCAGGAGTTCGGGTCCTGGCCGATGACCAGCGGCCAGAGGAACGCGTTCCAGCCGCTGATGAAGGTGATCGTGGCGATCGCCGCGAAGAAGTTCAGCGAGTTGGGCACGACGATCCGCCAGTACGCGCCCCAGTAGCCGAGCCCGTCCACGCGTGCCGCCTCCTCCAACTCCTTGGGGAACCCCAGGAAGTACTGCCGGAAGAGGAAGCAGGTGAAACCACTGAACAGGCCCGGGATGATGAGGCCCCGGTAGGTGTCGACCCAGCCGAGGGACGAGACGAGGACGAAGCTCGGCACGAAGGTGACGGCCGTGGGGACCATCAGGGTCGCCAGGACGGCGTAGAAGACCTTGTTGGCGTGCTTGTAGGGGATGCGGGCCAGGCCGTAGCCGGCCAGCGAGCAGACCAGGAGGGTGCCCACGGTCATCAGGACGGCGACGACCGTGGAGTTCCACAGGGAGCGGCCGAACTGGACGGTCGGGTCGTCGAACAGCTCGGAGATGTTGCCCCACTGGAAGGAGGGGAGCAGCTTCCAGTTCTCGCCGGTGATCTCCGGGTCCGTGGAGAGGGCGTTGCGGAGGATCAGGTAGAAGGGGAGCAGGAAGAGCAGGGCGGCGACGCCGACGGCGAGATACAGGCCGGTGTTGCCGAGGATGCCGCCGCGCTTCTTGCGGTTCTTGCCCAACTGCGGTGCGGTGGTGGTCACTTGGACTCCTCCCCCCTTCCGAAGCCCATGATCTTGCCCTGGGCGAGGGTGACGATGCAGATCAGCAGCGACAGGATGACCGCGCCCGCGCTGCCGGCGCCGTAGTCCTGGCTGGTGCCGAGGGCCGTCTTGTACAGCTCCATGAGCGGGGTCTGGGCCCAAGTCGCCTTGGTTCCGATGATGTTGAAGAACTCGTCGAACGCCTGGTAGGCGGCGACGAGCAGCAGCAGGACCACCGCGGTGGAGGTGGCGCGGAGTTGGGGCAGTGTGATGTACCGGAAGGTCTGCCAGCCCCGCTTGGCGCCGTCGATGGAGGCGGCCTCGTAGAGCTCGGCAGGGATGTTCTGGAGCGCCGCCAGGAACAGGATCATGTAGAAGCCGGCCTGGATCCACAGGCGCAGGGTCACGATGACCAGCCAGTACCAGGGCGGGCTCGGGTTCGCCAGGTAGGCGATGTTGTCGACACCGAACCAGCCGAGGACGGTGTTCATCAGACCGAAGCGGACGCCGCTGAAGATGGACATCTTCCAGATCAGCGCGGCGGCGACGTACGAGACGGCGGTCGGCAGGAAGAACACCGACCGGAAGAACGCCCGCATGAACCGGAGTTGGTTCACCAGCAGTGCCAGACCCAGCGACAGCGCCCACGTGGTCGGCACGATGAACGCGGCGAACACCGTGAACGTCATCAGCGATTCAGGGAAGTTGCTGTTGGTCAGGATCTGCTTGTAGTTGTCGAAGCCGATGAAATGGCTCGGCGTGACGGTGTAGCGGGCGTCGAAGAAGCTGAGCCAGATGCTCCATCCGATGGGGACGAAGACGAAGATCACCAGGCCGATGAGGAACGGGCCGGTGAAGAGCCAGAAGTTCAGAGTGGCGTTGGACCGCAGCCCCCGCCGCGGCCGGGCCTGGGAGGCCTTGGCCGTGGCGGGCTGGGCGACCCCGCGCGTGGTGGTGGTCGACATCTCGGGTTCCGTCCGCCGGCCTATCCGAACAGCTTCTTGAGCTCGACGTTGACCTTTTTGTCGCAGGCGTCGAGCGCGGCTTCCGGGTTTCCGTTCTTGCGGATGGAGTTCGCGATCACGTCGGCGAACGCGGTCTGCATGGTCTGGTCGTAGGCGATGTTGTCGAAGTGGCCGTAGTCGGTGAAGAGCTTGACGCCTTCGGCGGGCAGGCCGGACTTGAGCTTGGTGGCCTGGTTGGCGATCGAGGTGCGCGGCGGGATGTGGAAGCCGTAGGAGGTCGCCCAGTCCTCCTGGTACTTCTTCTGGTCGATCCACAGCCACTTGACGTAGGCCTTGGCCGCCTCGACGTTGTCGCCCTTGGCGTTCACGAACATCGACCAACCGCCGTTGTAGACCGACTGCTTGCCGCTGCTGCCGATGCTCGGGAAGGGGAAGATGCCCAGGTCGTCACCGAGTGCCTTCTGCATCGCCGGCATGGACCACATGCCGCCCCACTGGATGGCGCACAGGCCCTGGTTGAGCGAGGACGGGTCCCAGAAGTCGGTCGGGGCGTCGAGGAGTACGTGGCCGCTGGTGAACAGCTGGCGGAGCTTCTTCAGGCCCTCGACGACGCCGTCCGTGTGGTAGGCGATCTGGTTGTTCGCGTCGATCGTGTCGGCGCCGGCCGACCAGATGATCGGGTTCTGGACGGCGGTGAAGTCGTTGCCGAGGTAGGCGCCCTTGACCTTGCTGGTGGTCAGCTTGGCGGCGGCCTCCAGGAGTTCGTCCAGTGTGGTCGGGACGTCGACCTTGGCCTTCTCCAGCATCGACTTGCGGTAGTAGAAGAACTGCGGGTCGTCGATCATCCGGATCCCGTAGACCTTGCCGTCCACGGTGTGCGACTTGATGTCGGCCGGGTTGAAGTCGTCCTTGACCGGATCGATGATGTCGCTCAGGTCGGCCACCTGGCCGCTCTTGACCAGCTGCAGCTGCGGGTGGAACTCGAAGACGTCGGGCGCCTGCTTGGTGAGCAGGGACGAGAAGAGCTTGGCCTCGAAGTTGTTGCCGGTGATCCAGTTCGTGGTCACGTTGGCCTTGGAGTACGCCTTCGCGTACTTCTTGATCGCCTGCTCCGTGCCTGCCTCGCCGTAGGCGTGGAAGTACTGGACGAGCTGCTTGCCCGAACCGGAGCCCCCGCCCCGCCCGTTGTTGCCGCCGCACGCGGCCAGCGTGCCGGCCGCGGCCATTCCCGCAGCCGCCCGGAATATCGATCGTCGGGACCAGTTGCTGTTGCTCATTGCCGACATGGTGACGTCCTTGTCTCTCGCGCGGCTGCGGCTCCACAGCTCAGCGGCCAGTGGCTCAAATCGAGGTGCGGTGCGGGACGTTAACCTTCGCCTAAGCCTTCGGCAAGGGGTTGGACGAAGCCTGTTCGAAGTGTTGTGCGGCGTTCGGAATGCCGGACATGGCGAAGGTGCGGGCCGCCGTGGAGGCGACCCGCACCCTGCACTCAGGTGGTCATGACACCTTCGACCAGGCCTCGTTGGTCCCGCCGTTACAGCTGTAGAGGATCACCTTGCTGCCGTCCGAGGTCGCCTGCCCGCTCACGTCCAGGCACTTCCCGGACGCCTCGCTGAGGATCTGTCCGTTGCCGTTCAGCAGCCATCGTTGGCCTGGATCACCCGTGAAGTCCGCGGCGGTCGTCAACCCCGAACTCCCCACCGTCAGATAGCCGTTGGCACTCTTCAGGCCACCCTTCGCGTCGTACGACCACGCCTGCTCGGCCCCGCCGGTGCAGGTGCCGAGCGCGGCACCGGCGGTGTCCGCCGTCAGGCACTTGCCGGACTGCTTGCCTTGCAGGGCGCCGGTGACAGCCGAACTCCCTTGTCCCTTCCGGTCCTTCTGGTCGAAGACGTACGTCGTGATCGAGCGGGCCGCGAGTGTCGTCGACACCGTGGAGCCGCTCACGTCCGGCTTCGTGACCTTCGCCCAGTTCTCCGTGGCCGAGGTGCGGACCGCCTGGGTCGCCCGTACCGGAACCTTGCTGTTGAAGTGCAGATTCAGCGAAGTGTCCGTCGTGTTCTGGTTGTTGACCACGACGACCCACTTGCCGTCCCGGTCGTACGAGCTCACCTCGACACCGCTCGGCGCGCCCGTCACGTTGTGCGCGACGGAGCCCGGTGTCACGAACTTGCTGTACTGGCCGAGCGCGTAGTACCGCTTGGTGAAGTACAGGGTCTGGTTGCCGTTCGTCGCGTAGTCGGGGTCGTAGTAGATCAGCCCGTCGTTCCAGCCGACGTCGTTGCGTGCGGCCGGGTCCGTGCCGTAGCCGCTCGCGAGGGCCACCCACCACTGGAACGCCGAGTCGTGCGAGCTCGCGAAGTCCTTGTAGATGATCCGGGACATCAGCAGGGCGTTGTCGATCGTCGGGTCGTACTCCTGGTTCCAGCCCGTGCTGCCCTTGCCGAAGCAGCAGATCTCGGTGGCCCAGGAGGGCTTGCCGACCGTCTTCGCCGTCTCGTAGACGTTGCCCAACTGGCCGTCGTTCGGGTTGTTGTACGTGTGATGCGCCAGCTTGGACACGTACTGGGCGGTGTCCGGCTGCGAGATCCACTGCGGGACCTCCGTGGAGAAGCTGACCGTGCTGCTCGACTCGTCGGCGATGATCGAGGTCTTCTGGTGCCTTGCCCGCTGCTCGGCGCCCAACGCCCGCACGATGTCGTCGCGTTGGTCGACGGTGACCTGCATGCCCTCCTGGCCGCAGTCGCCGAAGTTGTTGTTCGGCTCGTTGAAGGGGCTGATGTAGTCGAACTTCGCGCCCTGCTTCGCGAAGTGGGCGGTGACGTCGGCGATGTACTTCGCGTAGTCGCTCTCGTTCTCCGGCTTCAACTGGCCGCCGCAGCTCTGCCCGTTGGTCGTCCACTGCGCGGGGGCGCTGTTGACGAAGCCGATGAGGTCCTGCACGCCGTACTTCGCGGCGTACGTGAGGAACGTCCGGCCGCCCTTGTCCTTGCTCCAGTCGTAGGTGCCGTCGGCGTTGAGGAAGTCCTGCGCGGCGCGGGCCGGGGTGGTGACCGCCGTGCCGCCACCACCGATGTTGTAGCGGTATGAACTGAGACCCAACCCCTTTGAGGAGAAGAGGAGTTGAGCCACCCGGGCCTGGACCGCGGGCGTGAAGTTCTGCAGGTCGTTGACCCACCAGGCGCCGGACGCGCCGATGTTGTCGATGGTCTGGGCCGCGTGGGGGGAGACTTCGGCCGGTGCGACGCCGACGGCGTTCGCGGGCGGTGCGGAGAGCAGGGCCCCGGTGACAGCGAGCGCGGCTGCCGCTGTCGCGAGGGTCGATCTCCTGGGGTGGGGGTGAGTCACGTGCATCCCTTCCGTCGTCATGAAGGTGGTGCGGTACGGCTCCTTGCGATCTTCTTGCCTGGCTGTGCCTTTTTCTGCGAGGGCGCCCAAGTCGGTGTCGAGGGCACGACCGTGCTCAGCCCTTCGGGCCTCCGCGCGCTCGTGCCCTCGACACCGACGCGCCCCGCTGCCCGACCGACTGAAGTGCCCCTTCCAGCGCGAACGTGGCCGCGCCCAGGCACGCCGGGTCGGTGAGAATGGGGGAGAGGACGATCCGGGTGGCGGCGAACGGCCGCCTGAGCGCGTGCCGTTGGACGGCCTCGCGCACTTCGCGCAGCAGGGGTTCGCCGAGCCTGCGGGCGACCCAGCTGCTGAGCACGACGACTTCGGGGTTGAGGGTGTTGACCAGGTTGGCGATGCCCGCGCCGACGTAACGGGCCGTCTCCCGGACGACTTTGAGGGCCACGGGGTCGTTCGCGTCCATGCCGAGGGCGAGGGCGTCGATGGTGGCCGTCTGGTCCTCGGAGTGCAGCAGCGGGCTGTCGGGGCTCAACTCCCGCAGGTTCAGCATGATTCCGGGTGCGCCGACGTACGCCTCCACACAGCCGTGGTTGCCGCAGCGGCACAGCCGGCCGTCCAGGACGAGCGTGGTGTGGCCCCACTCGCCGGCGCTGTTGCTGACCCCCCGGTACAGCGCCCCGCCGAGTGCGAGTCCCGCGCCGACCCCGGTCCCGAGGTTGACCACCACCACGTCCCCGCGTCCGCGCGCCGCCCCGAACCACATCTCGGCGACCGCGCCGGCGCGCAGCGGATTGTCCAAGTACAGGGGGTAGGCGATGACTTCGGACAGCAGGTCGAGCAACGGCACGTCGTGCCAGTCCCAGTTGGGCGCGTACTCCGAGACACCGGTGTCGCGGTCCACCTGCCCCGGCACGCTCACCCCGACGCCCAGCACCCGCGCGCCCTCGATGCCGGCCTGCGCGACCACCGACCCGACGGCGGCGGCGACATGGCCGACGACCTGCTCGGGCAGGCTCTCGCCGGGGCGCATGTCCTCGTCGGCGCGGGCCAGCACGTTCAGTGCCAGGTCGAAGAGTTCGACATGGACGTACGTCTCCGCGATGTCGACGCCGATCAGCGCGCCCCCCGACGCGTTGACGGCCACAAGACCCCGGGGGCGGCCCCCCGCCGAGTCCTCGAAACCGACCTCGGTGATCATGCGGAGGTCGAGCAGCTCACCGACGAGGGTGGCCACCGTGGCCAGGCTCAGCCCGGTGGCGGCGGCCAACTCCTGCCGGGAGGTGGGTGATTCGGCGATGATCTGGCGCAGCACCTCGTAACGGTTCGCGGTACGGATGTCGCGTGATGTGCCACGCTGCTTCATCGAGCTCCCCTCGCCGGCAAGCACCGGGTGTGCGAGTGCTTTTCCTGCCGGGGGTCCGGGGGTTGTCCCCCGGGAAGGCACAGTGCCGGAGCGGTCGCCATCCCTTCCCCCTCGCGTCATGCCGAGGCACGACGGCACCGGCGCGCCGCAAGGCTATGGGCAGCGGGCGAGGTTCGACAAGGGGTTAGGAAAGGGGCTGTACAAAGTCGGCCACCGGGCCGGTCATCCGCTCAGTCGCCGAGCACGTCCCGGACGAAGGAGTTGGCGAATGTGCCCTCCGGGTCGAGGTCCTGTGCCAGCGCCTTGAAGTCGCCGAGCCGCGGATAGCGCCCGCGCAGCGCCGCCGCCGGAGTGGTGAACACCTTGCCCCAGTGCGGCCGTGCGTCGAAGGCGTCCAGCGCTTCCTCCAACCGCCGCACCACGGGCAGTACGCGCTCCGTGTCCTCGATCCAGGTGAAGTGCAGCGCGACCGTGTCCCGCCCGTACGAGGGGCTCAGCCACTGCGCGTCGGCGGCCACCGTCCGCACCTCGCAGATCTGCAGGACACCGGCGACCGTCTCCCGGATGCCGTCCACCGCATGCAGTGCGTCGACCGCGGCCGACCGCGGCAGCAGGTACTCCGACTGCAGCTCCGCCCCGCTGCTCGGGGTGAACTCCGCCCGGAAGTGCGGGAGTCGTTCGTGCCACGGCCCCGCCACCCCGAGCTGCTCGGTGGTGTTGATCGCGGGCATCCCCGGCACCGGGTGCAGCGCCTCGGTCGCGGGCGCGGCCCACGGGAAGTCGACCGGCGGCTGGTCGGTGCGCCGCTTCAGCCACACCTGCCCGAAGCGCGGCTTCCGCCAGTCGGTGAACAGACTCACGCTGTACGCCGACGCCGCCACCGTCTCGAAGTCCAGCCCGGCGAGCGGCAGTTCGGTGAAGACGTACTGCTCGACGTCGAAGGCCGGCTCCAGGTCGAGGGTGAGCGAGGTGACGACACCGAGCGCGCCGAGGGAGGTCACGGCACCGTCGAAGCGGTCGTCGCCGCGCGCGATAGTCACCGTGGAGCCGTCCGCCGTGACGATCTCGACCTCGCGTACGGCCGACGCCAGCGAGCCGTTGCCGACGCCCGAACCGTGCGTGCCGGTCGCCACCGAACCGGCCACGGAGATGTGCGGCAGGGACGCCATGTTGGGCAGCGCGAGCCCGTGCGCGTCCACCCGGCGGGCCAGCTCCGCGTACCGGACGCCGCCCGACACCCGTACCGTCCGGGCCGTGGTGTCCACGTCGAACTCCGGCGGCAGCGCGGCGATCGACAGCAGGGTGCCGTCGGGGCCCGGCTCGGCGATCTCGTTGAAGGAGTGGCCGCTGCCCAGCACCCGCACCCGCGCGCTCTCGGTCACGAGGGTCCTGAGCGCGTCGAGTGTGCGCGGGCGGTGGAGTTCCTTCGCCGCGTAGGTGATGTTGCCGGCCCAGTTGGTGACCGTCTCCGTCATGCCTGTCGTCCCTCCGGGTGCGCGCGTTTTCCCTGACCTTCTCATCCGCCGACGACGAGTGCGGATTTCGTCGACTTCGGTCGGTGAATGTGACGTGATGGTCAATCTGTAGCCTATGTCCTGCGATATCGGTAGCCTCTGCTGTCATGACCGATCCGCACCCCGTCGCCGACCCGCTCCCTGTGAATGACCGCACCCGTCACCGCAGGCTCCGCGAACAGGGCAGCCTCGACCGTGCCGACCTGGACGCGATCCTCGACGCCGGCTTCGTCTGTCACCTGGGGGTCGTGATCGAGGGGCGGCCGGTCGTAGTCCCCACGGTGTACGGGAGGGACGGCCGGCGGCTGTACTTCCACGGCTCCGTCGCGAGTCGTAGCCTCACGGGCGGAGCTCCCGTGTGCGTCACCGTCACGCATGTCGACGGCCTTGTCCTGGCCCGGTCGGTCTTCGAGCACGGGGTCAACTACCGCAGCGCGATGATCCACGGGGTGCCCCGCAAGGTCACCGACCCCGAGGAGAAGCTGGCCGGCCTGCGCCGCCTCACCGAACACGCGACGCCGGGGCAGTGGTCGTACGCCCGCCTCCCGAACAGCAAGGAACTCGCGGCCACCACCCTCCTCGTCCTCTCCTTGGAGGAGGCATCGGTCAAGATCCGTACCGGCGGCCCCGACGACGGCGACGGCCCGGACGCCGAGCTGGCCGTATGGGCGGGAACGCTCCCACTGACCTCGACCTGGGGCACCCCCGTACCGGACCCGGTGCTGCCCCCGGGCATCCCGGTACCGGAACACATCGCGAGCCGCGAGGGAGCGGGACAGGGCTGACCCGACCGCCCTCAACCCCGCCCACCTCATGCCCTTAGGGGCGCGGGGAACTGCGCACCCAGCCACAACGCACCCGCACCCCGCAAACAACCCGAGCCCCCCACCCCCGACCCGTCCGCCCCGCCAAACCCGCCCGAACCGCACCACACCGCCCCCCGCTCCCCCCGCCCAACCGCCGGAGGCATACCGTGAGGAGTCGTACGCCTGAGCAGGGCGCCTGAGCCGGGAGGAGATACGGGATGGGCAGCCGCACCGCGCTGGTCGAGGATCTGATGGAGCGCTTTCCGCATGTGCCGCGGGAGGCCGTCTTCAAGGAGGATCTGCTGCGTGGGGGTGTCGCCTTCGACCCGTCCGCGCTCAGCGACAACGAGGGCGGTGAGGTGAAGCCGAAGTCGTACTTCATCTTCTCCTTCGACCACGGCACCCTGCCCGAGCTGGGCGAGGCCGCGCTGCGCCGCCCGCCGGAGGAGATCATCCTCACGGGTGGCCCGTACGACCTGCGACGGACCGTCGTCTCCGTGCGCGTGAACCCGACCTCGCCGTACCGCGTGGCCTCCGACGAGGACGGTGTCCTCGGGCTGTACCTCGACGGCAAGCGGATCGCGGACGTCGGTGTGCCGCCGATGCCGGAGTACTACCGGCACAAGCTCGCCAACGGGAAGTCCGTCATGGAGGTGGCCCCGACCATCCAGTGGGGCTACCTGATCTACCTGACCGTCTTCCGCGTCTGCCAGTACTTCGGCGCCAAGGAGGAGTGCCAGTACTGCGACATCAACCACAACTGGCGCCAGCACAAGGCCGCCGGGCGGCCGTACACAGGGGTCAAGGACGTCGAGGAGGTCCTCGAAGCCCTGGAGATCATCGACCGGTACGACACCGCGAAGGTGTCCACCGCCTACACCCTCACCGGCGGCGCGATCACCAAGACCGTCGCCGGGCGCGACGAGGCCGACTTCTACGGCCACTACGCCAAGGCCATCGAGGAGCGCTTCCCGGGGCGTTGGATCGGCAAGGTCGTGGCGCAGGCGCTGCCCAAGGACGACGTGCAGCGGTTCAAGGACTACGGCGTGCAGATCTACCACCCCAACTACGAGGTGTGGGACGAGTATCTGTTCAAGCTGCACTGCCCGGGCAAGGAGCGCTACGTCGGCCGCGCCGAGTGGCACAAGCGCATCCTCGACTCCGCCGAGATCTTCGGCGCGCGCAATGTGATCCCCAACTTCGTGGCCGGCGTGGAGATGGCGGAGCCGTTCGGCTTCAAGACCGTCGACGAGGCGATCGCGTCGACGACCGAGGGGCTGCGCTTCTTCATGTCGCAGGGCATCACGCCCCGCTTCACGACCTGGTGCCCGGAGCCCACCACCCCGCTGGGCAAGGCCAATCCGCAGGGCGCTCCGCTGGAGTACCACATCCGTCTGCTGGAGGCCTACCGCGCGACGATGGAGGACTTCGGCCTCAAGTCCCCGCCCGGATACGGCGAACCGGGCCCAGGCCGCGCGGTCTTCTCCGTCAGCTCCTTCATGGACAGCCTCCCCGAGGAGCCCGCCGAGGAGCCCGCGCCGCTGTAAGGCAAAGGTAACGGTGTGGACAACTCCTGCGACTGGTGAGCCGGGAGAGGCTCGTTCACGTACAACTGCACAGAGGGCGATTGACGGTAACCACAATTGGATACGTGGCTTGTCAGTTGTGTGGGATGCGTGAAAGGCTCTGGCCCTGTCACGAGGCAGCCCCCCTCCAACTCGCTTCATGTCAGAGCTAGTTGGCCGTCATTCGTGGATGCAGGAGACCCATGCCCGACCTGCCGACTCCTCAGGACGCCGCTGAGGCAGCGCTGTTCACCGAGAGCTGGGACGCCGTACTGTCCTACGCCGACCTGTGCACGTCCGGAGCCGCCGAGGCCACCGAACTGGCCAGTGAGGCCTTCGCACTCGGCATACAGGAGGCCCGTTCCGCCGGGTCCGGCCCGATGCGCGGACCGGCCCGTCGCGTGCTGCCGGTGATCCCGCTGCTGCTGACCGCCGTACGGACCACGGCGGCGGCCTGGGAGGCCGCCGGGCGCGGGCACCGGCTCGACCCGGACCTGCGGCTGTGGCTCAACTCGGAGAAGGCCGCCCGCTACACCGGCATGCCGTTGCAGCGTCCGATCGCCCTGCGCGGCCTGCGGGACCTGCAGGAGGCGGACGCGGCGCTGCTGTGGCTGGCCGAGGTGGAGGCGCTGCCGCTGACCGTCGTGGCCCGCCGCCTCGGCCTCGACCCGGCGCTCGTCTCCGGTGAACTCGCCCAGGTACGCGGCCTGTTCAGGGACCGCTGCCATCGCAGCCACCTCGACACACCGATGGCCGCGGAGTGCCGCAGCTACGCCCGGCTGCTGGACGCGGTGACCCGTTCACCGACCGCCGACACACCCGAGGACCTCTCGCGGCACCTCGCCACCTGCGTGCAGTGCGCGGAGGCCGCGGCCTGCCTGCGGCTGCAGGGCGGCGGACTGCCGTCGGCCCTCGCGAGCGGGGTGATCGGCTGGGGCGGGCTCGCCTATCTGGAGCGCCGCCGCCGGGCCGCCGAGGTACGGCTGGGCGCGGGGCGTCCCGCGGCCGAGATCGAGGCCGGGGAACCGAAGGAGGCCGCGAACAAGGCGCGCCTCGTACGCAACGGACTGCTCGCCGCGGCCGTCGTCCTGTCCCTCGTGGCGCTCGGGATGTCGATGATGCCGATGGGCGGTTCCGGGCACGACAACGCGGCCAGCGACGACGCCGACCGGCAGCCGGTGGCGGACCCCGCTCCCACCGTGTCGTCCACCGGCACGGACCCGTCGGGCACGGCCTCCCCGTCCACCCGGCCCACGGCGAGCCGTACGGCGACCGCCTCCGCGGACAAGAACCCCGACACGGAACCCCAGGGCACCGCCTCGGCCACGGCGAGCAACTCACCTGACCCGACGACGAGTTCGGGTACGGGCTCTGGCTCTGGCTCGACCGTGCCCGCGAGCTGCGAGGTCACCTACGACCTCGTCAGCCAGTGGAACGACGGCTTCCAGGCCGCCGTCACCGTCACCACCACCAAGGCCCTCGACACCTGGCGCGTCGCCTGGTCCTACCGTGACGGCCAGCAGGTCACGCAGATGTGGGACGCGAGCGTCGCCCAGGACGGCTCCCGGGTCACGGCCACCGCCGCCGACTACAACAAGAACGTCGCCGCGGACGGCAGCTTCACCTTCGGCTTCCTCGGCACCTGGAACAACAGCAAGAACTCCGCGCCGTCCGGCTTCACGCTCAACGGGGCTGCCTGCAGCAAGTCTTGAGGTTGTTCGGCTGCGAGATGTTCCGGGTAAGGGCGAGCAGACCGTGTGCTCGCCCTCACAGGCCGGGAGAACACCATCGACGTGATCGCGAACTCCCTCTTCCTGGCCGTACCCACCTTGCTCGTGCTGGGGTTGTGGGGGAGACCCCTGGTCACCGGCCGGTGGCGGACACCCGGCTGGTTCGTCGTGACAGCCGGGCTCTGTCTCGTCGCCACCGCCGTCACCTGGCTCATCGGCGGCGTCGCGGGCAACTCCCTGGACGCGGAGGAGTCCTGCCGCGCGGTCGGCGCGACCTACGACCAGTCGTATCGCTCCACGCACTGGCAGGAGCCCTCGCAGTGGTTCCCCCTGCACGACAAGTGCAACGCCACCTACGACCTGGTCCCGGCGTGGGTCAATCCGGCCCTGGTGGGCCTGCCGCTGCTGGCCGTCATCTGCCTTGGCCTGGCTGTGCGGTTGGCGGTCGTGAAGCGGCGCGACGAGGAGGGTACGGCGTGAGCCGACCCCGCCACTTCTCACCGGCGGGCGCCTTCGCTCACGAGGTGCCGCGGCCCCCGGCGCACAGCGCGTCGTCGATCAGAGTGCCGGCCGCCTTCTCCTGGGTCAGGATGTGTTCCGGGGTGTCGCCGCGTGCCTCGGACATGGAGACCACGGCACTCCGACGGCCGTCGCCGGTCACGCCGTTGAGGGTGATGTAGCCGCCGTCCCCGCCCTCGTGGCTCCAGTAGGTCCCTCCGCAGGACAGGGGGCGTTCGACCAGGCCGAGCCCGTATCGGCCGCCGGGCCACAGCTGTTGGACGTCCGCGCTCACGGGGACCGTCCGCTTCATCTCGGCGAGTTGGCGCGGCGGCAGCAGGCGGCCCGCGAGCAGCGCGCGGAGGAAGCGGTTCTCGTCCCGCGTGGTGGTGGCGAACGACGTCTCGTGGTCCACCGCGACCTGATCGGTGACGTCCACCAGGGAGCCGGGGCCGAAGAGTTGGTAGCCCTCGGCGTGCGGCCGGGGCAGGGTGTGCGAGGTGCCGGTCCACCGGGTCCGGTCGAGGCCGAGCGGGTGCAGGACGCGGTCTTCGATCTCCCGGTGGGCGGGGTGGCCGGTGGCCCGCTGGATGACCATGCCGAGCAGGACGTAGCCGGGGTTGGAGTATGCCCAGCCAGCACCGGGCGGGAAGTCCGGCGGGTGGGCCATGGCGCCGGCCACCAACTGCTCGGGGCCGTAGACGTCGTGGCGTTGTTGGTAGTACTCCGCCGCCGTGGTGTAGCCGGGCAGGGTGTTGTGGATGCCGCTGGTGTGCTGGAGCAGTTGACGGACGGTGATCCGGGTGCCGTCGTTGCCGTTGCCCCGCACCACTCCGGGGAGCCAGCGGTCGACGGTGTCGTCCAGGGACAGCCTGCCCTCGGCCTCCAGTTGGAGGATCACGGTCGCGACCAGCGTCTTGGCCGTACTGGCCATCCGAAAGGAGCCGTCGGGAGAGACCGGGCGGCCGGTGCGCAGGTCGGCGGTGCCGCTGGTGGCGACCGACTGCCGACCGTCGGGTGCGACCACGCGGGCCTGCACACCGCTGACGCCGAGGGCGTGGATCGCCTCGGTGTCCCGGCGCAACCGGTCCCCGGCGGAGGAACTCGCGGGCCGGGCCACGGCGGTGGCCGCCTCGACGGCGAGCAGTACGGCGGTGGCCAGTGCCACGGCGAGGCGCGTGAGCGAAGTCGAAGCCATGGCCGAACGCTAGGTCCGAGGCTACGGCGCAGACGATCCGGCGTACCCCAGGATTGTGCCGGGGGACACCCCCCGGCACGGACTCGACGCCCTCCTGCGGCCGCCGACCGGCACCATGAGGGTCGATTTACTAAGGCAGATTGATAAGGTAGCTTTAGTATATGAACGAAGACCTGGACCCTGACGCGGTCGCCTCGGCCCTGCTGGCGAGTATCGGCGTGCTGGTGCGGCGGGTGCGTCAAGTGCCGGTCGAGGGCGGACTCACGATGCCCGAGCGGACCGCCCTGTCCCAGCTGGACCGCACGGGCCCCACCACCTCCTCGGCGCTGGCCCGGGAGGCGCAGATCACCGCGCAGGCCATGGGGGCGACGCTCAACACGCTGCGGACCCGCGGCCTGGTCGAGCGCCGCCCGGACCCGGACGACGGCCGGCGTGCGGTGCTCACGGTGACCGACGCGGGCCGGCAGGCGCTGAAGAACAAGCGCAACGCGCGGGCCGAACTCATCGCCCGAGCCCTGACCGGCGGCACGTTCACCCCGGCGGAGCTGGAGCAACTCGCCGCGGCTGCCCCGCTGTTGGAGCGACTGGCCCAGAACATCTGACGCCGACGGTACCGGAGGAGACAAGCCGATGACGGATCCGCCCAGGACACGCACCCCGCGCCGCCCGGCCGGCGACGACCGGTACAAGTGGACCGCGCTGACCAACACGACCGCCGCGGTCTTCATGTCCGCCCTCGACGGCTCCATCGTGCTGATCGCCCTCCCGGCGATCTTCCGCGGAGTGCACCTGGACCCGCTCGATCCCGGCAACATCGCGTACCTGCTGTGGATGATCATGGGATACCGGCTGGTCCAGGCCGTGTTGGTGGTCACGGTGGGGCGGCTCGGCGACATGTACGGCCGGGTCCGGATCTACAACTCCGGGTTCGCGGTCTTCACCTTCGCCTCGGTCCTGCTCTCCTTCGACCCCTTCGACGGCGGCCACGGAGCGATGTGGCTGATCGCCTGGCGGGTGGTGCAGGCCGTCGGCGGCTCGATGCTGACCGCGAACTCGGCCGCGATACTCACCGACGCCTTCCCCGAGGAACAGCGCGGCTTCGCCCTGGGCATCAACCAAGTCGCGGGTCTGGGCGGGATGTTCATCGGCCTGGTGGCCGGCGGCCTGCTGTCGGCCTGGGACTGGCGGGCGGTGTTCTGGGTGAACGTGCCCGTCGGCGTGTTCTTCACGCTGTGGGCCTACCGCACCCTGCGCGAGACCGCCAAGCGCGACGGCGGCCGGGTCGACTGGTGGGGCAACATCACCTTCGCGGTGGGCCTCAGCGCGACCCTCATAGCCATCACCTTCGGCCTCCAGCCCTACGACGGCCACACCATGGGCTGGACCAACCCGCTGGTCGACGTGCTGATCGCCGGCGGACTGCTCCTCCTCGCGGCGTTCGTCGCCATCGAGAACCGCGTCTCCGCGCCGATGATCCAACTGAGCCTCTTCCGCCAACGGGCCTTCACCTTCGGCAACTTGGCGGGCCTGGCCATCTCGATCGGCCGGGGCGGGATGCAGTTCGTGCTGATCATCTGGCTCCAGGGCATCTGGCTCCCGCTGCACGGCTACGACTACGGCGACACACCCCTGTGGGCCGGCATCTTCATGCTGCCGCTGACCGCGGGCTTCCTCGCCGCGGGCCCGGTGTCCGGCTATCTGTCCGACCGGCTCGGTTCCCGGGGGCTGGCCACCGGCGGCGCGCTGCTGTTCGGCGCCACCTTCCTGGGTCTGCTGTGCCTGCCGATCGACTTCAGTTACTGGATCTTCGCGGTGCTGATCGCGCTCAACGGGATCGCCAGCGGCATGTTCGCCTCCCCCAACTCCTCCTCGATCATGGGCAGTGTGCCCGCCCGCCTGCGCGGTGTCGCCTCCGGTATGCGCGCCACCTTCCAGAACTCCGGCACCGCCGTCTCCATCGGAGTCTTCTTCTCCCTCATGATCGCCGGACTGGCCAGGAGCCTCCCGCACACCCTCACCGCGGGACTGCAACAGCAGGGCGTACCGGCCCACTTGGCCGCCCAGGTCGGCGGCCTGCCCCCGGTCTCGTCCCTGTTCGCCGCGCAGTTGGGCGTCAACCCGATCCAGCACCTGCTCCAGCCCACCGGGGCCCTGACCCACCTGACGACGGCACAGCAACAGACCCTCACCGGAAGCGAGTTCTTCCCGACCCTGATATCCGGGCCCTTCCACTCCGGCCTGGTCATCGTGTTCGCCTTCGGCGCCACCCTCGCCTTCCTCGCCGCGATCGCCTCCGCACTGCGCGGCACCGGCACCGGTCGCGCGGCCAAGACCCCAGGACCGCGCGAGGCCGCCACCGGCGACGCCCTCGCGCGACCGGACAAGTACGCAGACGGCTGAGACGACCTCAACTCCCCGGCCGACATCCACAGGAGAAGCAACCCCCATGCCACTGACAACGATCGACCCCGCGTCCGCGCTCGTCGTGGTCGACCTGCAGAAGGGCATCGTCGCGCCCCTCACCGACGATCCGATCACCGCCGCCGTCGCACGGGCGACCCGCCTGGCCGGCGAGTTCCGGCGGCACGGTCTGCCCGTGGTCCTGGTCAACGTCACCGGCCGCGCGCCGGGACGTACGGACAGCGGGCGGTCCGCCAACAGCGGTGCGCCGCCCACCGGTTGGGCCGACCTCATCGACGAACTCGACGTCCGGCCGACCGACCACCTGATCACCAAGCGGCGGCGCAGCGCGTTCCACGACACCGGACTCGACACCCTCCTGCGGGACCTGGGCGTCACCCAGATCGTGCTCGCCGGCATCTCGACCGGTTCAGGGGTCGAGTCGACCGCGCGCTCGGCCTCCGACCACGGCTACCACGTCGTCCTGGCCACCGACGCGATGGGCGACCCCGACGCCGACGCCCACCGGCACAGCGTCGAGCGCGTCTTCCCCAAGCTCGGCGAAACCGCCACCACCGCCGAGGTCATCGACATGGTGGAGGCGACGCGATGACCCTGCTCGGCCGACTCCTGCACCACCGCAGAGCAGGCGAGACCCACACGGCGTGGAACCTGCCCAACCTCCAAGGCCCCGACCAACTGACCCTCACCAGCCAGGACTTCGGCGACGGCGACCTCATGCCGCTGAAGCACTGCGCGAAGCACGTCGGCGGCGACGACCTGTCCCCCCACCTGGCCTGGACCCCGCCCCCGCCCGGCACCGCACAACTCCTCCTGGTCGTGGAGGACATCGACGTCCCCATGACCAGGCCGGCCGTGCACTGCCTCGCCCTGATCGACCCGGCGGCCGGGCATCTGGAGCCCGGCGCCCTGGCCGCGCGACACCCCGGCCCCGGGGTGCGGGTCCTCCGCTCCACCGTCGGACGGGGCTACCACGGTCCCGCACCCGTCAAAGGCCACGGCCCACACCGCTACGTCTTCCAGCTGTTCGCCCTCTCGACGCCCCTGGACAGCGCCGCCACCACCCCACCCCTGGACCGGGTACGCCCCCGCGCCCTCCTGCCCGCCGTCACCGCCCCCGTCCTCGACCGCGCCCGACTGACCGGCGTCTTCGAACGCTGACCCCAGGACCGGGCCCGGACCCCGCCGTAGGCAGCGCGCCCGCGGTGCGTACGGAATCTTGAGACACGCTTTACACGGCGCATGCAACTGCGGCATACATCATTTCCGTCTGACATGGAGTCGGGCTCGTGAGGGCCGAAGAAAAAGAGAGAGTGGGGCAAGCCGTGGGACGGCGCAAGGGCAGCATAGGGATCGCACTCGTCACGGGTGCGATGCTGGTGGGCGCGAGTGCCTGCGGCGGGGGCGGCAGCGACAAGGCGAGCGGGGACGACGCCAAGGCGTCGACAAAGCCCAGCGCCAGCGCTTCACCGTCACCGACGAAGCCCGCGGGCCCGCCGATGCTGCTGGACACGATCACCCCGCAGACCGGAACCACGGTAGGCGTGGCCATGCCGATCTCGGTGATCTTCACCAACCCGGTGTCCGCCACGGCACGGGCCACGGTCGAGAAGCACATGAAGGTGAGCGCCTCGCAGTCGGTCGTCGGCGCCTGGCACTGGATGGGCGACAAGCGCGCCGACTGGCGCCCGAAGACGTACTGGCCCTCCGGTACGACGGTGAAGATCGACGCCGACATGACGGGCGTCAGCAACGGCAACGGCCGCTACGGCGTGCACAACTACACCCACACCTTCAAGATCGGCGACGACGTGCGCGCCGCCGTCTCGGTGACCGGCCACACCATGAAGGTGACCAAGAACGGCTCGACGGTGCGCACCCTGTCGATCAACGCGGGCAGCGCCCAGTACCCCACGTGGGACGGCACGATGGCCGTCATCGACAAGCAGGAGAAGGTCCACATGACCTCCTGCAGCGTCGGCATCAGCTGCGACAAGGGCAGCCCCAACTTCTACGACCTGACGCTGCCCTGGGACATCCACCTCACCCAGTCCGGCACCTACGTGCACTACTCGACCGGCGACCCGAACCCGGGCAGCGGCAGCGCCCGCGGTTCGCACGGCTGCGTCCACCTCTCCCTGTCCGACGCCAAGTGGTTCTACGGCCAGGTCAAGCAGGGCGACCCCGTCACCATCACCGGATCGCCCCGCGGCAAGGCCCCGGCCGACAACGGCTACGCCGACTTCAACCTCGGTTGGGACCAGTGGCTGGCCGGCAGCGGCTCCGGGGCCGGGACGACCGCGGCGCTGTAACACCCCACGGCGACGGCACACCCCGCTCGCCGGCGCATACGAACAGGGCCTCCTGAACAGCTCGTCGGTGTCGCATCACCGAGCTGCATCAGGAGGCCCTGGTGCGTGGAACCCGTTCTCAGCTGAGAGTGAAGTCGTCGGCGTTCACGTTGGACTGGCCGTACCAGCCGTGGACGTAGACCGTGACCGCACCGCTGCTGCCGGTGGTGAAGGTCGTCTTGAGCTGGTTCCAGGTCGTGCTGTTCGACCAGGTGCTCGCGGAGGCTCCGCCGGTGACGCCGAGATAGGCGTACGGGCCCTGCACCCAAGCGGTCAGCGTGTAGCTGGTGTTGGGGGACAGGGTGACGCTCTGGTCGCATTCACCGGTGGCGCTGGAGCTCGGGGTGACCTGGAGGCTGTGGCTGCCGCTGTGCACCGGACTGGAGACCACGGCGCTGCCGCCCGTGCAGGTCCAGGGACTCAGACTGCCGGTCTCGAAGCCGGCGTTGGTCAGTGAGCCACCGCCGCCACCGCCGCCTCCACTCGTGGTGACCGTGAGCGTGTAGGTCGCGCTGTGGCTGCCGCTCGTGGCGGTGCCGGTGACGGTGATCGGGTACGTACCCGCGGCCACGGACGAGCCGACCGTCGCCGTCAGCGTCGAACTTCCGCCGGAAGTCACGGAGTTGGGGCTGAAGGAGACACTCACCCCGGACGGTGCGCCGGAGGCGGAGAGACTGACGGACTCGGCGCTTCCGGAGGCGACGGCTGTGGAGACGGCCGCGGTCGCCGAACCGCCCTGAGCCACCGAGGCGGAGCCCGGCGACAGGGACATGGAGAAGTCCGTGGTGGTGCCTCCGCCGCCGCCCGAGCTGCCCTCGTAGGGCACGAACGCGTCCGTGAACGCGAGGCTGTTCTGGCTGATCTCACTGCACGTGGGCAGCGAGTTGGCGCTTCCGCTGCACGCCTGGTCGCGGGTGATCGCCCAGAACGCGAGCCGCCCGACACTGTTCTGCGCGGCGAAGCTCTCCACCGTCTGGGCATCGGCGAGGGTGAACGTGGAACCGTCGTCGTTCTTGCCGATCATCGGCGTGATGCCGAGGTTGGCGTAGGTGTAACCGGAGTCGACGGACTGCATCTGCGCCAGCGTGGCCTTCGCCGCGGAGACCGCGCCCTGACCCATCTCGGTGCCGGTACCGGCGTAGTAGTCCATGGCCATGATGTTGACCACGTCGATCTTGATGCCCGCGTTCTTGGCGGCCTTGAGGATGTTGACGCCGTCGCCCGTCAGCCCGCTCGTCAGCACCGGCAGGGTCATGGAGAACTGGAGGTTGGGGTTGGACGCCTTGAGGTCCTTCATCGCCTGCATCTGGCGGGCCGCTGCCGCGGTGTCCGCGATGGCGGCGCCCTCGATGTCGAAGTCGAGCTGGGTGACGCCGTAGTCGTTGATGATGGCCTGGTATCCGGCGTCGATGCTGCTCTGGGTGGAGCACGTCCAGGCCAGCGGCTCACCGCTCGCACCGCCGGAGGAGACGATGACCGACGCGCCTTCGGACTTGGCCTTGGCGATCAAGGGGTCGGTGTAGGAGTCGTTGCCGATGGGGAGCGTGTCGCCCCAGATCTGGTTGCAGCCGACGCCGAGCACGAAGGCCGCGGTGTAGGCCTTGAGCTTGTGTCCGGTGATGGCGGTGTCGAGCAGTCCTTCCTGGCTGTTCGACATGTCGACGTAGGGAGCCACGGAGTAGACGCTGCTTCCCGCGGCGCTGCTCGCGGGGGCCAGGGCGACGGTGACGCCGGTGACCGAGAGCGCGAGGGCGGACACGGAAGCGGCCAGTCTTGCCAGGTGCATGACAGTACCCCTTTTGGGATGCCCACCGGGGGCGGAGTGGAGGGGAGGGGTGGGATGGGGCGGGGTGCGCGGGATATTGGTACATACCAAACCGCTCGCGGGGTCCTCCGTCAAGAGGACTAGACCAACTGGATCCGTCCGGGGGTGGGTCGGTCAACTCCGGCCGGGTGGAAGGCGGTAGCGGCAGCAACGCGTTGCCGCATGTGGTCCGGTTCGTGGTGGGGGAGGTGTGTGACCGATGACTGTCTGTGTGGCGGGCCTTGCCCGCAGTCAAAACTTCGCCAAGTCCACCGTGTGCCGACGGGAGAGGGGGGAATCAAACGTGGCCGCCGGACGCTCTGGCCTGCGTGAAGAAGATAGGTTTCCTCTCGTTCGGTCACTGGTCGCCGAGTCCGCATTCCAAGACCCGGTCCGCCGCCGACTTCCTGCACCAGTCCATCGACCTGGCGGTCGCCGCCGAGGAGCTGGGCGTGGACGGCGCGTACTTCCGCGTGCACCACTTCGCGCAGCAGGCGGGCAGCCCGTTCCCGCTGCTCTCGGCCATCGGCGCGCGGACCTCGAAGATCGAGATCGGCACCGGCGTGATCGACATGCGCTACGAGAACCCGCTGTACATGGCCGAGAACGCGGGCGCCGCCGACCTCATCTCCGGCGGCCGACTGCAGCTCGGCATCAGCCGTGGCTCACCGGAGCAGGTGATCGACGGCTGGCGCTACTTCGGCTACGCCCCCGAGGAGGGCGAGACCGGAGCGGACATGGCCCGTCAGCACGCCGAGGCTTTCCTGAAGGTGATCGAGGGCGAGAGTTTCGCGCGGCCGAACCCGCGGCCGATGTTCCCCAACCCGCCGGGGCTGCTGCGCGTCGAGCCGTACTCCGAGGGACTGCGCGAACGGATCTGGTGGGGCTCCAGCTCGAACGCGACCGCCGTGTGGGCCGCGCAGCTGGGGATGAACCTGCAGAGTTCCACCCTGAAGGACGACGAGACGGGCGAGCCGCTGCACGTCCAGCAGCGCAAGCAGATCGAGGCGTATCGCGAGGCGTACAAGGAGGCGGGCCACGCGCGAGAGCCGCGGGTGTCGGTCAGCCGCAGCATCTTCGCCCTGACCGACGACGTGGACCGGGCCTACTTCGGCCGCGACCGCAACTCGCGCGACCAGGTCGGCATGATCGACGACACGACCAGGGCGATCTTCGGACGCTCGTACGCCGCCGAGCCGGACGTACTGGTGAAGCAACTCCAGGAGGACGAGGCCATCCAGGCCGCGGACACCCTCCTGCTGACCGTCCCGAACCAGCTCGGGGTCGACTACAACGCCCATGTGCTGGAGAGCATCCTGACCCAGGTGGCACCGGAGCTCGGCTGGCGCTGAGTGCTCTGACCACGCCCCGAACGAGCCTGAGCACGCGTACGTGCTCGTTGTCGGTGCGCCGTGCCGACACCGAGTTCGTCGTCCCGCGTGATCCGATGAAGGTCGTGTGTACGGGCGACTGGGTCGCCGTCGACCCCGAGGGCGGCAACCCGCGTTATGTGCGGACGCTTCTGCCGCGTCGTACCGCTTTCGTGCGTTCGGCCTCCTCCAAGCGGTCCGAGGGGCAGATCCTCGCGGCCAACGTTGACCACGCGATCGTCGCCGTACCGCTGACCGGGGACCTCGACCTCGGCCGCATCGAACGGTTTTTCGCGCTCGCCTGGGAGAGCGGGGCGACTGTGCAGCGGTAAGGCCCGCCCGGACAGCGTGTTCGAGGCAACCCCTCATACGACGAGCAGCGCTCTCTCCGATACCTCCACGTTGACCGAGATGACCTAGCCCACCTCCAACTGGCAGGTGAAAGCAGTGCAGTTGGGCGGTGACGTCAATCGAGGCCGGGTCGGAGATGCGGGCCCGACTACAGCCGAGAACGGGACGATGATCGTCTTGCGGTAGGCGAAGGCGTCCGGGTTCCGGCTCGGTGGCCAGCCCCGGTATCGGCCTCAGCACAGGTAGTTCGGCGAACTGGCCCAGTAGATGAGGTAGGACCACGTCTCCGGGCCGATGAGCCCGTCGACTGTGATTTTCGCGCAGGCCTGGAACCGCCTCGTCGCCGCCTCGGTGACGGGCCCGAAGCTTTCCGTCCTCGGGAATCGTGTTTCCCGTCATCGAAAAGTTGAGATAGCACTGTGCCTGCTGGACCGCTGCGCCGGACGAGCCGTTCTTGATCGTTGGACGGCTGCTGGTGTAGTTGCAGGATGTGGCAGGGCCCTTCGGCGCGATACCCGCAGGCGGGGTAACCGTAGTCGTCACCGTGGCCGGCGGCGCTTTCGTCACCGTCGGGGTGGTGGTCACAGTCCGCACCGGTGCGGCAGTCTTGGCTGCGTCACTGGGAGGGGTCTGGGCAGCCGTTCGGGCCGTGCTCCGGGAGGTGTCGGGCGCGGGCTGGGAAGTGTCATGGGAGTTGCCGGTCATCACCACGGCCGCGGCGCCGCCTCCCACCAGAGCCACCGCAAGTGCGGCCCCGGCGATCATCAGCGACTTGCGTCGCCTCCGCGTGGTGTTGCCCGCCTTACCCGGATCGTCGTCGTGCTGGGCGAAAGGCACCGGTACGGTCGGCGCGGTGGGCGCCCGCCCTTGGGGGTGTGTCGCCGGACCGGACTCGGGTCGGTAGACCGACCCGAGCGACGGAACCGACGTGGGCGGCGTCGCGCGGGTCGGTGCCCGGGCGCAGAGCCCGCCGCCGTTGTCGTCCGTAGGCGCCGCCGCCTGCGTGGGCGGATGGTGCGCTGCCCCGGATGCTGCAGAGTTCACCGGCAGCCCCGCCGCCACATCGCTCAGCATCCGCAGAGCCTGCTCAGCGGTGGGCCGCTCGTTAGGGTCCTTGCGAAGCAGTGCTTCGATGACAGGAGCGAGCGGGCCCGCGTGCCGAGGTTCCGGAAGTTCCTCGGCGACCACCGCCTGCAAGGTGCTCATTGTCGTGGTGCGGCGGAACGGGGACCGTCCCTCCACTGCGGCGTACAGCGTCACGCCGAGCGACCACAGATCGGACTCCGGGCCCGGACGGTGGCCCATCGCACGCTCCGGAGCGAGAAAGTCCGGTGAGCCAACGACATCGCCGGTGCGGGTCAGACCACTGGAGCCCTCCATGACGGCGATGCCGAAATCCGTGAGCACCACCCGGCCGCCACGCTCAAGCAGCACGTTGGCGGGCTTGACGTCCCGATGGAGAACCCCCAGCTGATGCGCCCGGTCCAGCGCCGACAGCAACTGCGCTCCGAGTCGGGCCGCGTCCCGTGGAAGCAGCGTCCCCTCCGTCGCGATGACGTCGGCCAGCGACTGTCCGTCGATCAGCTCCATCACGATCCACGGTCGACCGTCCTCTTCCAGCACATCGAACACGGTGACGACCCCCGGGTGCTTGACCCGCGCCGCGGCCCGTGCCTCCTGCTCCATGCGGGCGTGCAGCACCACGAGGTCCTCGTGCGGCAGACCGCTTACCGTCAGCTCCTTCACCGCCACCTCACGGCCGAGCACCTGATCCCGGGCCCGCCACACGGTCCCCATCCCACCGCGGCCGAGCTGCTCGACGAGGAGATACCGGCCGGCCAGCAGTCGTTCTTCCTCGCTGCTCATGATGCTCCCGAGCAGTGATCGGGCAGGCATGGGCACCGTGCAGAAGGTGCACCCATCATGGCTCCTCACTACTGCCGTCATGCGGCCGAGAATCCCTCCTCTCTCCATGCTGTGCCGACCGCTCGGTGTTGTCGCGCCGAAGTGGGCCGACCACGCCACCGTGTCGGCCGTCCCGGCAGGGAGCGTTCGTGCGCGGAGACGTGTCCGGCGGTGGCGTCGCGTGTGGGGTCGGCCGTCAGGCGAGCACCGCTTCTACGACTGGGCGGATGGCGGAGAGGGCGTCCAACTCGCCTGCGATGTATTGGAGTTCGCCCATGTTGCCGCGTCCGTCTCGGCGGAGGCAGGGGCCGGGTGCGGCCAGGACGAGGGTCTCGCCGATGCGGTTGCGATGGCGCTTTGCGTCGACGATGCTTCGGCCCGCGTTGTACCCGGGGGAGGTATCTGCCAGGGCTGAAGAGGTCAGGGCCCACTGTCAGCACCGCTCGCTCTCGTTCACCTCCGTGTGAACCAACAGCATCCGACGGCGCCACCAAGATCTGTGCACAGCAACAAAACCCCCTGACCGTCGTCTGACAGTCCGATTACATCGGCCCGCGATGGTTGGGTCATGCTCACGATCGTAGACAGAGAACGGCGGCCGGAACGGGCGCTGTTGATCGGGGGAGACCGCCCCTCCCCGTGGCGCATGTGGCGTCGTGCCATGACATGGCCGTGCCCGGACGAGCGAGTACGCGCCGGGGACTGTGATGGCTGAGCGCGCCGCGTCCCGCGAGTCCCGTGGCCGTAGCCGAGTTGTTCCGGCGGTGGTGCTGGCCACGGTGGTGGCCGTCGGTGCGGTCGGGGCTGTCGCTGTGGTGCGGCACCCGCACGACGCGTCCGATTCGCGTGCCACTGCCGCGCCTTCCGTCCATACCGCCAAGGTGGTCCGCCGGGATCTGAGCAACAGTCAGACCGTAGCGGGCCAGCTGGGGTTCGGGCCGGTGAGGGACCTGAAGGGTACCGGTGAGGGCACGCTCACGAAGCTTCCGTCGAACGGTGCGACGACCGTGCGCGGCAAGGCGCTCTACAGGGTCGACGACAGACCCGTCCCGGTCTTCTACGGGGACACCCCCTTCTTCCGGGATCTGAAGAAGGTCGGTCTGGTCGGGAACGACGTGACCGTTCTGCGGAACAACCTCGTGGCCCTCGGCTACGACGTGGGCTTCGAAGGGACGGCACAGCGCTCGGCCGGCCAGGCGCAGGGTTCGACCTTCACGGCAGCCCTCGCCGCGGCGTTGAAGAGGTGGCAGCAGGACGTGGGGCTGAAACCGACCGGCGAGCTGAAAGCCGGCGACGTCGTCGTGCTGTCCGGCCCCGTACGCGTGAACAGCGTGAAGGCACAGACCGGCGACCCGGTGGCCGAAGACATCCTCAGCTACGTCTCGCCCAAGAAGGTGATCACCGTGCCCGTCAACGCTCAGCAGGTGTCCGCGGTCAGACCCGGTGACACCGTGACCATCGTGCTTCCCGGCGGGGAGGTCCCCGGCACGGTGTCGGGGATCGCCCGCACCGCCCAGAACGACTCCGCGCAACCCGACGCGCAACCGGGCTCGGGAGACGACTCCTCGTCCAAGACCAATGTGACGGTCCTGCCGAAGCGCGCGTCGGACGTGGCGAGCCTCGACGAGGCCGACGTCCAGGTCGAGTTCGTCTCCGAGATCCACAAGAACGTGCTCACCGTGCCGGTCGGCGCCCTGGTCGCCCTCAGCGGCGGTGGGTTCGTCGTACAGCGACCGGGCGGTGAACTGGTGAGGGTGCAGACGGGCATGTTCGCCACCGGACTGGTCGAGGTCAGTGGCAAGGGTGTCGCCGCAGGGCTCACCGTGGTGGTCGCCTCATGACCCCCCGACCGTCGGACGCGGACGCCCCCCGTCCCGTACTGCGGGTGGACCGGGTCAGCCGGAGCTTTCCGGGCGGTGTCACCGCGCTGCACGAGGTGTCCTTGTCGATCGAGGAAGGCGAACTCCTCGCCATCGTCGGGCCGTCGGGTTCGGGAAAGTCCACGCTGCTCAACCTCATGGGCACGCTGGACCGGCCGAGCAGCGGCCGGGTGGAGATCAGCGGGACCGACGTCACGGAGCTGGACGACCGGCGGCTTTCCACGCTGCGGGGCCGCATGCTCGGCTTCGTCTTCCAGCAGTTCCACCTCACCGACGGGCTGACCGCGGTGGAGAACGTGTCGACCGGGCTGTTGTACGCCGGTGTTCCCCGTCGAGATCGGCGTGCCCTGGCCGAAGAGGCCCTCGGCCGGGTCGGGCTCGCGCACCGCACCGGTCATCTGCCGGCACAGCTCTCCGGCGGTGAGCGACAGCGCGTCGCCATCGCGCGCGCCCTCGTCCACGACCCGGCCCTGATCCTCGCCGACGAACCGACCGGCGCGCTGGACACCGCCAACGGAGAGTCCGTCATGGAACTCCTGACCGCTCTCAACCGGGAGGGCACGACCATCGCCGTCATCACCCACGACCGCGACATCGCCGCCTGGCTCCCACGTCGCGTGGAGATCCGCGACGGACAACTGACAAGCGATACACGCGATATGAGCGATGCACGCGACACTCGCCGTGGAGCCACCCATGGCCTCGGATAGCCGTGCGAAGCGGGCTCGGCGTCGGGCCGCCGGGAGCAGTGGTGTGACGACGGCCAGGGTGGTCCGTCTCGGGCCGGTCGAGCTGATCAGAGTGGGCCTCACGGGACTTCGGATGCGCAAGGTCCGGGCCCTGCTCTCGGCGCTCGGTATCTCGGTCGGTGTCGCCACGCTGATCCTTGTCACCGCCGTACCCGCCTCCAGCCAGCAGGCACTGCTGGACAGACTGACCGCGCTGGGCACCGACCGGCTCAAGGCCCAACCCCTGGTCCCCGAGGGACAGGAGCCGATCAAGCTGCCGTCACAGGCCGCCGCGATGGCCGCGAGGATCGGACCCGTGACGGCCACCAGCGAGGTCGCCAACACCCACCAGCCCGTCCGGCGCACGGAGTTCGACGACCCTGACGACACCGCCGCGCTGACCGTACTGGCGGCACGGCCCAATCTCCTCGACCTGGTCGGAGGCTCGGTCCACACCGGGCACTTCATCGACGCGGGAACCGCGGCGCTTCCGACGGTCGTGCTCGGATACCGGGCCGCCGGCACGCTCGGCTTCAGCCATCTGACCGTCGGCGAGGATGCTCCGCTACTGCGGCTGGGAGACCGGTGGTTCACCGTGACCGGCATCCTCGACCCGATGCCGCTCGATCCCGATCTGGAGCTGTCCGTGTTCGTCGGGTGGAGCGCGGCCCAGCGCTACCTGGGTTTCGACGGACATCCCACAGTGGTCTACGCGAAGGCTCCGGACAGCGCGATCGACGCCGTCAAATCGGTGCTCGCCGCGACGGTCTACCCTCCGCTTCCGAGCTTCGTACGGGTCACCAACCCCTCCGACGCGCTCACGGCCAAGCTCGTCGCCCAGAGCGCCTACTCGACGCTGTTCGTCGCGCTGGCCGGCATCGCGCTCGCGGTCGGGGGCATCGGCGTGGCCAACACCATGTACATCTCGGTCCTCGAACGACGCCGGGAGATCGGCCTGCGCCGCGCGCTGGGGGCCGGCCGCGGACACATCCGGGGCCAGTTCCTCACGGAATCGGTGGTGTTGTCGCTGCTGGGCGCGCTCGCGGGCGCCGCCATCGGGGCGGCCTGCACCACCGGTTACGCGGTGATCCAGGGCTGGCCTGTGGTCATCCCCCTCGGCGTGCTCGCCCGCGGCATCGGCGCCTCCCTTGCGGTCGGCGTGCTGGCCGGCGTGTATCCGGCCGTCAGCGCGTCACGGCTCACCCCGACCGAGGCCCTCGCCACCACCTGAGTTCCCCCGTAGGGCGCGACCTGAGTTCCCCCGTAGAAAAGGAAACAGCCATATGCCCACGTACAAAAGCCGGTTCAGGCTTGTGCCGCTCTCCCTGACCGCTGCCGTGATCTCCGCGAGTCTGCTGGTCACCGGCTGCTCGGGCCGGGACCAGCAGGCCGGGAAAGCGGGCGTGGCCTCGTTGCCGCCCGTCGCGGGTTCCGAAGCCTCGCGGTCGGCTTCCGGCGCCGGCGCGTCCGCCTCCCCGGGGGAATCGCCGGGTGTGCAGCTCCGGCTCGACGACACCGCCGAGAAGAGGATGCAGATCCGGAAGATCTATGCGGCTTGTCTCGCCAGGAACGGCATGGGCTCGAACGCCAACGGCCAGGTGACCGACGCGGTACGCAGGAAGGCGGAGGAGGCCTGCAAGGACAAGGCTCCTCTTCAGCCGCCCGAGCTGGACCCCGTCAAGAATCCGCACTACGACGAGGACGTCGTGGCCGTCGTGAAGTGTCTCGTCAGCCACGGAGTGCCGGCGGTGGTCGTACCGGCCACCGACAGTCAGCCGATGAGCTGGACGCAGACCTCGGCGGATGTCCCCGGCGACTACGACCAGATCAACGCCGCGTGCACGGTGAAGTCCTTCGGGTCCCACTCCTGACGAGGGCTGCGGGGACGTCCGCGGGGAACGGCGACATTGTCAGATCATTGTCATGAACTGATGGCCGTCCCGTGCTGAGCATGCGAAACGCGCCTCCGCCGAATCTAGAATCGAGCACATGTGCGCACATGTCATGGTGGCGGAGGACGACGTCGACCAGGCCGAACTGATCCGCCGTTACCTGGAGCACGAAGGTCATGCCGTGACGGTCACCGGCGACGGCCGCTCCGCTCTCGAATCGATGCGCCGCCGTCTCCCGGACCTTCTGGTCCTGGACGTGATGATGCCGGGAGTCGACGGACTCGACGTGTGCCGGGTGGTCCGAGCGGACTCGGCTCTCGCGCACCTGCCGGTGCTCCTGCTGACCGCCCGGTCCTCGGAGGACGACCTCCTGCTCGGTCTCGACCTCGGCGCCGACGACTACATGACGAAGCCGTTCAGCCCGCGTGAGCTGATGGCTCGCATCCGCTCACTGATGCGGCGCGGGGAGCGCACCGCGCCGCCCCCGCAGGAGGCGACCGAGCGTGTTCCCCTGCTGCGGGCGGGTCCCGTCTCGGTCGATCCCGCACGGTACGAGGTGTGTGCCTACGGGCAGCCGATCACGTGCACGCCGGGCGAGTTCAAGGTGCTGGAGATGCTGGCCGAGCACCCCGGCCATGTCCTGACCCGCAATCAGCTGCTCGAACGGCTGCACGGCTCCGACCCCTTCATCACCCCCAGGACCGTCGATGTGCACGTGATGAACCTGCGTCGCAAGATCAAGCGGGCCGGAGCCGGCGGAACGGGCCCGATGCCGCTGGTGACGGTGTACGGAGTGGGATACAAGCTGGTCGACGATCACCGCCAGAACGTCCCCCGTGGCTAGGACGGAGCCGTCCGCGCCGGAACGGCCGAGCGTGACGACGGACGCTGAGCCCCCTTACGAACCGGCGAAGAGACCCCGCTCGGCGACCGTCATGCCGCGGCGCAGTCTGCTGATCCGGCTGCTCGCGGTGTCCGCCCTCGTCTCCGTCTGCTCGATCATGGCCACCGCGTGGGTGGTCGTGCACACCACCGCCATCTCCCTCAGCAAGGAGCGGGGCCAGGCGCTCGCCGACGACGCCCGGATCTACGACACCCTCATGGGCTGGGCCGCGACCCACCCCGGCTGGACCGGGGTCGGCCCGACCGTTCGACGGCTCGCGAGCGAAGCCGGACACCGTGTCGTCCTGACGACCGAGCAGGGACGGGCCCTCGCGGACTCCGGCGCGGGCGGCGGCCACGCCTTCCAGCCCCCGGGCAACGCGACCGCGACTGTCAACCCGCTCGCCACCGACCCGGAGCTGAGCAGGGCCACGGGCACGGGGACGACGGAAGCGGCGGCCATCGATCCCAGGGCCGTAGGGCCGTTCAGGCTGTCCGCCGCGGACAGCCTGAACCTGCGCCAGATCGCGGGCCGACTGACCCGGTGCCTGCGCCAGGACTCGGGCGTCCTCGCGCATGTGGAGGTGCTTGCCAGCGGCCGTCCACGGGTGGTCGCGAACGACGGGGGAGCGATCGGCGCTTCCCCGTGTCCGCTGGCGGTCCTCGACGCCCCGGTGTCCTCGGAGAAGAAGCCGCTGTCCACCCTCAACTCCCTTGTGGACTCCTGTCTGCGGCGCCGCGGCACGGGCCCGGTGACGTTGACGATCACCGGGGACTGGACGCCGGGGAAGGAGCCCGTGCCCCCGGCCTCGGCCGTCGCCTCGTGTCTCGCGACGAGCCGAGCCCAGCAACTGGCGCCGTACGTGGCCCCGGCGGCGGTCCTGTACGTCGCCAGCCCCGGGCGCACCGCCACGACCTTCTTCGACCTCTCCGCCGCCAACAAGCTGCGGATCGCCGGGTGGGCGGCGGCGGTCGTCGTGGTCACGGTCACCGTCACCAGCCTGGCGGGGATCCGTCTGGTGAGGCCGCTGCGGGTGCTCACCGCCGCCGCCCTGCGCATGGAGGGCGGTGAACTGTCCGCCCGGGTTCCCGTGCGCGGCGGGGACGAGATCGCCCGGTTGTCCGCCGCGTTCAACGCCATGTCCGAGCGTCGTGAGGAACTGGAGACGCTGCGCCGCGACATGACGAACGACATCGCGCACGAACTGCGTACCCCGGTCAGCAATCTCCGGGGATGGCTGGAAGCGGTGGAGGACGGTCTCGCCCAGCCCGACGCCAGTCTGGTGACGACACTGCTGGGGCAGGCCATGCAGTTGCAGCACATCATCGACGACCTGCGTGACCTCTCGGCGGCGGAGGCGGGAGAACTGTGGCTGTCCCCGGTTCCGGTTCCGGTCGCCGACCTGCTCTCGGCCGTCGTGCTCGCCGCCCGGGCCACGGCGGGCGCGGCCGACATCACCCTGCTTGTGACGGCGGACCCGGCCGTCGTGGTCGACGCCGATCCCGTCCGGCTGCGGCAGATGGTGGACAACCTGGTGTCGAACGCCGTGCGCCACACACCCGCCGGCGGGTCGGTCACCCTGGGCGCGACGGTCGAACTCGACGAGGGGCTCCCCGGGAGGGGAACCGACGTGCACGTGCCGGGTAAGCCGGAACGGGGACGCTTCGTCGTCCTCACCGTCTCGGACACCGGGTGCGGAATTCCGGCCGAGGAACTGCCGCACATCTTCGACCGTTTCTGGCGGGCGGAGAAATCCCGCAGCAGGCAGAGCGGCGGCAGCGGCCTCGGGCTGGCGATCGTACGACGCCTGGCCGAAGCGCACGGGGGAGAGGTAACGGCCGTCAGCACGGTGGACGAGGGGACGACCATCGCCCTCCGCCTGCCAGGGAGGCGGGCGGAGGGCGAGTGAAGCGGCGGCACGACCGCCCACCCCGATACCGGCCGGTTCAGCTCGGGGTGCGGCCGAACATCTCGACCTCGGCGATCGCCACCTGCTTGGTCTGGGCCGTGCCGTACGCGTCGCGCAGGATCATGTCGACCTGTACGACGTCGTCCATCGCGGCGTCGACGATCTGAGGGCCGCCGTCCGCGAGTGTGTGACGCGTCAGCGAGGTGCGGCCCGAGGCGTCGGTGAGGAGCAGGTCGAAGCTCTCGGGGCGGGCCTGGACATTGAGATCGGCGGAGCGGGTCGAGACACCGGGCGTGATGATCATCTTCTTCAGGTCGACGGGCCGACTGTAGTTCGCCTGGAGGTACTGACCCGCGGAGGCACCGGAGAAGCCGGGCCCCCACCAGCTGTTGCTGACTCCGTCGAAAGCGGACCGCGCGGGGTGTGCGGCGTCGGAGTTCGACGCGCTCACCGCGGCGGGCGGCAGCGGGTCGGGGGCGGTGAAGTGGTCGCGTACCGCACCGATCACGGTCGGCGTCAGGAACGCGGCACCCGCCAGCACGGCGACGCCACCGACGACGACCAGCACCCGCCTCCAGGGCACGCGGGGCCGCCATCCCGCGAAACGCTCGCCCCGCCGACGGGCCGCCGACGGTGTCTGCGCTCCGCTGCGGTCCAGCGGGGCGCCGTCGTTCCGGCAGAACGTACGGTCCGGGCTGTTCCGCACCCCGCACCGCCAGCAGGTGATGCCGGTCTCCTCCTCCGCCGTCGCGGCGCGCACACTCGGCCGCGCGGGCTCGGGGCGGCCGGGCAGCACGGCGGGTACGTCCGGGGCAGCGGCCTCCGCCCCGGCCACGGGCACGAGGAGCGCCCTGGCCCGTGTCCGGCCCCCGGCCTCCGCCGGCCGGGCAGGTTCCGGCTCACCGGGAGATACGGCAACCGCCTCTCCGGAGCTTGTCGTCGACTCGGGCGGCGGAACCGGTGCCGCTCCCGCACCGGATGTCTCGCCGCCGGGACGACGTGCCGAGCCCCCTGCCGCATCTCCCGTGCCGGGTCCTCGCGTCGTAGCGGCCCTCCCGGCGGAACCGGACGGGTCCCCGGCCGGCGGGCGCGAGGCGCCGCCGACGCGTTCCGCGCGTGAGACGAAGGTCGTCGCCAAGGTCCCGTCGGCGCCGGGCCGCCGCTCGCCGGATCGCTCTTCCGGGGGCACGGAGGCGGTGGACGGTGCGCCGGACACGGGCCCCGCCCCTGATCCCGTTGACGCGGAACCGGAAGGGGCGGCCGTCGGTCCGGTGGCCGGAGCCTCAACGGCGTCCCAGTCCACCAAGGTTCCGCAGACCTCGCAGAACGACTCCCCGCTCCCGGGACCGGGGGTTCCGCACACCGGGCACAGCCCATCGGCCGTCGGCTTCTCGCTCATCTCTTGTCAGTCCTCTCAGCCAGCACCTCGACGGTGAAGGGCAGATGCGCCGGGCGGGCCGCGGCGACCAGGGTTTCCAGGCGTCGGATGTCGAAAGCCGCGGGGTCGGGGACCCGCACGACCACCCGCAGGCCCGGGCGCGGATCGCCGGGGAACGGGCCACGCGGCCGGGCCGACCAGGCCGCGCCGCCGCTTTCGGTGATCTCGGGTGTGATGTCGAAGGCGAGTCGGATCGCGGCCTCCAGCCCGTACGCCGTCCCGCGGCGCCGGTGCAGTGCCATCGCCGTTCCGACGGCTTCCCGCCGGGCGGATTCCGTTGCCAGGCCGTCCAGTTCGGCTCCGACCCAGCCGCCGATCCAGTCCAGGAAGTGGACGGGTGCGAGTCCGGGGCGGAAGTAGGCGTCCAGGCAGTCCAGCGCGTTGAGCACCGGGGCCTGCATCGTGTCCAGCCCGTCCGCGAACACTCCGGCGAAGCCGTCCTCCGCGTACACACCCGGCAGTTGGTCCCGCAGCGGGCAGGGGGAGACAACAGGGGAGTTCATCGGTCCCCGATCACTCGGACGCGGTGGTCGTACGGGAACAGCAGGGCGGAGCCGGTCAGTTCGATGCGGTCCGTCGGCTCGCCGCGGCGCCCCGTCAGCGGGTCGGCGGGGCACAGATCCACCTCGTCCACCAGCTCCACGCCCGGCACGCGTTGCAGCGCGGCGAAGATCTCCCCCGACCGGAGGGGCCGGCCGAACGGCCACCCGCTCCCGTCCGCCCCGCCGATCAGCGGATCCAGATAGGCGTACAGGGAGTCGAGCGCGGCGGTCCGCACCTCCTGCGCGGAGACGCTCCGGTAGGCGTGCAGCGTCGCCGTGACCGAGACGCCCTGGTAGTAGGGCGGCCCGACGGCCAGTCGCGTCCCCAGCGGGCGGCGTTCGTCCAGATGGCGCGTCACCCGCGCCAACAGCTCGTCCTCCGGGACGAGTTGCTCGAAGCGGAGCCGGCCGCCGGGATCGGGCACGGCCCGGGGCACCACGAGAACCCGTACGGCGCCCTCCCCGTCCGTGTCCGACTCCGCACCCAGGCACATGATCCGCGCGGTCTCGGGCGCCGCCTGCCGGGCCAGCTCCTCGTAGTCCCGCGAGGTCACCGCCCGCTCCTGCGCCCGCAGCACGATCGGCGCGCGGACCTTGGCCTCCTCGACGGTCTCCCCGTCGATCCCGCCGCGGGCGGCCTCCCGGTTCTCCACCCGGGCGATGTACGGGATGGAGCTGCGCAGAACCTGGAGCCGACCGCGCGAGACATTGCCGCCGCGACCGCCCCCGGCCCGATAGCGCGCGGCCCGCACCACGGCACCCTTGGCGGGCACCGCCCCGAACTGCCGCATACTGCCGTCCGGTTGCCGCACGGACGGTCCGAAGGTGATCTCCCCGGTCGTCGCGTCGACCCGCAGATGCCGGTCCGAGGGCCCGGAGGCCGCGAAGTCGGAGACGATCCGCCACGCCTGCCAGCCGCCGTCGCCGCCCTCCGCCACCTCGACCTCCAGCGGCGGATCGTCCGCGACGATCGGCGCCTGCCCGAGCCGCATCCGCTGCCCGGGCGCCCCTGACGACTCCCCGAGCCGCTCGTCGCGGACCTCGACCGCGTGCACGGCACGGACGGTGCCGCCGATGGTGTAGGCGGCGGCGGACCGGATGGTCGGGGTGGCGGCGTAGAACGGCTGGTTGCGGGCCGGCTCCAGGACCCGGCAGCGCAGCCAGCCCGCCTCGTGCTGGCCGAGTTGGGAGAGCGTGTGTCCGCCGGGCACGTGCAGGATCACCTCACCGGCCCGGTTGAGACCCCCGGTCGTGTCCTCGTCCACGTCGCACGGCTCCCATCCCGCCGCCGTCCGCGCTTCCCAGGCGAGCGGCGGCTGGCGGGGGTCCACTCCGACGCCGTCGACACGGCTGTCCAGGGCGAGCACCACCGCGCAGTCGGGGACCGCGGCGGACAGACCGAACAGCAGCACGTCCCCGGGCTGCGGTTTCGCGGCGAAGGCCGGCACGTCGGTGGTTCCCAGGACGGCACTCGTACGGTCCTGGGGGCTCCCCTTGTTCTCCTGCCGCAGCACGCGCCGGAGTGAGCAGGGCGGCACGGTCAGGTCCTGTTCGGTGGTGAAGACGACCGCTTCCTGGGTCTCGGTGCGCTGAGTGGCCACCTCGGTTCCGGCGGGCAGCAGCACGGGTTCGGTCTGGGCGGCCGACAGCCAGAAGGTGACGTCGGCGCGGGCCGCCGACGGCGGGAAGAGCGTCACCCCCAGTAGGTCCAGGAAGGACAGGTAGTTCTTGTCCGGGACCCGGTTGAGGCGGTAGACGAGTTGGTCGGTCATGTAGGCGACGGCTTCGACGAGGGTGATGCCGGGGTCGGAGACGTTGTGGTCGGTCCACTCCGGGGCGCGCTGCTGGATGTAGCGCTTGGCGTCGTCGACGAACTGCTGGAAGTGCCGGTCGTCGAGGTTGGGGGCGGGCAGGGCCATGGGAGTCACGCATCGCCTTCGCTGGACGGGATCACGTAGAAGGGGAAGACCAGGCTGCGCGGATTGCTGGTGCCGCGGATCGCGTACCGGACGTCGATCAGCAGCACCGCCGGGTCGTCGGCGGACGCGGTGACAGCGACCTCGGCCACGTCGATGCGGGGTTCCCAGCGCTCCAGGCTGGTCCGCACCTCGTAGCCGATGCGCCCGGCGGTCGCCTCGTTGACCGGTGCGAAGACCAAGTCGTGGACGGCGCAGCCGAATTCGGGCCGCATGGGCCGCTCTCCGGGCGCGGTGGCGAGTACGAGCCGGATGGACTCCTCGATCTCCCGTTCCCGGCGGACCAGGGCGATGGAGCCGGAGGCATCGGTGTGCAGCGGGAACGCCCAGCCCGCGCCGACGAACTGCTCGCCCATCAGAACGGCACCCCGTTGGCCAGGGTGACACCGCTCAGTGTCACGGTCGCCGCGGTGACGGACGCGTTGGCCGCCGAGACCAGCGAGACCGGCCCGACCGCCTTGATGCTCGCCGCGCCCACCGCGTCCAGCGACACCGCGCCGCCCGCCGCCAGCTCGACCTTGCCGCCGGCCTTGAGGTTCAGCGCGGCCCCGGCGGAGATGTTCACGGCTCGTACCGCCGTGAGATTCAGGTCGCCGCCCGCCTTCACGTCGACACCGCGCGCTCCCTGGATGGTGACGCTGCCGTCGCTGCGGATCGTCACGGTCGTACGGTTCTGGTCGAGGTGGACGGTGAGCGCCCCGTCGCCGGTGCGCAGCCGTACGCCCCGCGCTCTGCGGCCGTCGTCGAGCAGTTCGACGGCCTGGCCGCTGCGCGAGGCCAGGCTCCGCCAGTTGACGGTGCCGCTGGTGGCGTCGACGGGCGGGCTGCCCTCCTTGATGCGGGGCAGCTTGTCGACACCGTTGTAGAGACCGGCCAGGACGTACGGGTGCTCCAGTGAGCCCCGGTCGAAGGCGGCCAGCACCTCGTCGTTCACCTCGGGCAGGATCAGCCCGCCCCCACGCACCCCGCCGAACTGCGCCACCCGGCACCAGTCGCTCTCGTACGTGTCGGACAGCCAGGGGAAGCGCAGCTTGACCCGGCCCATCTTCAGCGGATCCTTGATGTTGCTGACGACGGCGACGACGACTCCGGGCAGGGCGGGCGCCTCCTGGGAGCCGGCCGCCAGCCCGTACAGCGAACGGAACTGACGCCCGCTCACCTGCACCCACGTCGTGTACTGCTGTCCGGACGCGAAGACGTGCCGTACGCCCGTGACGGTGTACTTGCCCTCGAACGGCGAGCCCGCGCCGTTGAGTGCCACCGGCACCCCCGGCCGCAGTTCGGGATTGCCGTCGACGGCGATCTCCAGCTCGGCGAAGGAGCCGGTGACATCGTCCGCCAACGCCTGGGCGGCGTGCCGCACTTGGGCCTGTGTGGTGTACGGGACCGCCGTGCCGGTGAGCGAGGCGGCGCCGAACGGGGTGCCGAGCTGTGCGGGGGTGGTGTCCGTGAGGATCTGTGTGCTCGCGGTGGCCGGCGCGTCGGCGGACAGGGGCCGTTTGGTCTGTACGTCCCAGCCGCGCACCGAGACCGAGGGGACCTGCCCGGCGGCGGTGACGGAGACCCGGCTGTTGGTGGCGTTGGCGCCGAACTCCAGGACGTAGGGGCTCTGTCGGGACGGAGTGGAGTCGGCGGGCGCGCCGGAGGCCGTGCGCAGCGCGGTGAACTGGAGGCGGCCCTCCTCGTCGAAGTACAGGTGGACGTCGTTCTCGCGGGCCAGACGGGTGAGGAAGTCCCAGTCGGTGAGGTTGGGTTGGGTGGCGAGTTCGTAGACGGTCGGGGTCGGGTCGATCGTGCCGGTCCTGAGCCCGTTCTGGGTGGCGAGGCGGCGCACGATGTCGGCGGCGGTCATGTTCGGGTACCCGGCGACGCGGCGGTTGCGCAGGAGCCGGTGGCCGGGGTCGTAGCCGCGGACGATCAGCGACTTGCCCGTTCCGTCGGCGTCGGCCTCCAGGGCGGTGACCTCGCCGGTGAGCAGCGGCAGGCCCTTGGTGCCGTCCGTGTAGGGGATCAGTTCCGTCTTCGCGCCGACCGTGAGCGCCGGGAAGGTGCTCAGCAGATCACGGCCCGGGTCGCTGAAGACGAGCCGGAAGGCGGCCGGCACGTTCACGCTCGTGTCGATCCAGGCGGAGACGAGCCGCCCGGCCACCGGGTCGGGCAGCGGGGAGCCCTGGACCAGCACTTTCAGGACCGTCGTGAAGGATTTCGTCGTCATGGTGTTCCGCCTGGCTCTCGTCCTCGTCGTACGTCGTCGGCGGACGGCAGCAGGAGTTCGCTGCCGGGCCGCAGTCGCATGGGGTCGTCGATACCGTTCGCCTCGGCGATGGCACGCCAGCGCGTGGCGTTGCCGTACTCGCGCCAGGCCAGCGAGGGGAGTGAGTCGCCGACGACCACGCGGTGGACACGCTGGGCGGTCAGGGCGCCGGAGGTGGGGTTCTGGCCCTTGGTCGGCGTCGGGATCTCCTTGAGCGACAGCCGGCACGTGGCCCGAAGAGGCTCCCCGGTCGGACTGAACAGCGAGTAGGCGGCGCTGACGCTCTCCACGTACGCGGTGAACTGGACGGTGCTGAAGCCGCCCCACGAGAAGCGCACCCATGGCGGCGACGGCCGATTGGTCGGCAGGCTCTGCGGATCGACCTCACAGCAGGAGAGCAACTGCTCGACCTTCTTGCGGACTTGGGGGGTGGTGGGGGTGGCCGAGGCATCGAGGAAGACCTCGACGGCCAGCGAGGCCGGGTCGGCGCCGGAGAACTCCTGCTGGGCACCGCGGTCGAAGCCGACGGCCCGCTGGGCGTACCAGGAGGCCGAACGGGAGAGCTCCAACTGGCTCGGGTTGAACTGGAACTCGACCTCGCCGATCCGGCCGCCCAGGGTGCGACTCGATCCGCTCGGCGGATGGTGGATGCTGAGACGGGCCCGTACGAGGCTGTTGTTGGCGCCGGTGGAGGGCATCAGGTGCCCCTGGCGTCGGTGAAGCCGTGGTGGGCGATCTCCAGGGTCTCGGTGGCGACGCCGGGGTTGGCCGGGTCCATGCTGGGTCCCTGCCATCGCACGGGCAGCACCTCGACGAGACCCCACTGCGCGACGACGGAGCCGTCCGCGCGCAGTGCGGCGATCTGGCCGGTCGGCCGGGTGATCCCGACGGCGACGGACGAGATCCACGCGGCGGCCTTTCCCGTGTCCGGGGTGAGCGGCCGGGTGAGCCGGATGGTGGGGTACGTCACCCGCGACGGCAACTGCCATACGAACCCGTTGTTGCCGCCCTCTTCGTGCTGCTCCACCTGCACCTCGGAGGCGAGCCCCTCGCAGCTGTTGAAGAGACCGAGGTCCAGGCCGTCGATGGAGAGCCGGAAGAAGACGGTGGAGGCGGGGTCCAGAGGGGTTGGCATGGCTGAGGTCCTTGAATCCTTGGGTCGTTGAGCCGTCGACCGCGGGGTGACGGGGCTGTGGGTCAGAGCGCGTCGCGGAGACGGCCGAGGCGTTCGCGGTCGCCGCGGAGTTCGGAGCGCAGGAGGCGGGAGAGGGGTTCCAGGAGGGAACGGGCGAGGGCGTCGAGGGATTCGGGAGGCAGGGCGTCGAGAGCGGAGCCGGGAGGTGCGGGAGCCCGGAGGTGCTGCGGTGCGGGGGGTGCCGGGGTCTGGCGTTGCACGGGGGCCGGTGGGCGTGGAGGTGGTGTCGGGGCGGGACGGTTTGCGGGCGAGGGTGAAGCCTGGGCGGTCCGTACCGTGGGCGGGCCGGTCGGAGGCGTCGGCGGCTGGGTGGCGTCAGCTCTCTGGACTGGGGTGGTGGATCGGGTGGTCACGGCGGGGGCCGACGATGCCGGGACCACCGACCGGCGCGCCCGGGGAGGACGGGGTGCGACGGGTGGTGCGGAGGTCCGAACGACGGTTCGCGGCAAGGGCGTCAGACGTTGCGCCCGCTGGAGCGGCGGTCGGTCTGCGTGTGGTGCGGGTGCGTTCGGCGACGCTGTCGCGGCGGTGGCTGATGCCGGGCCGGAGAATGATCCGGCCGGGTCGAAGGTGAGTGAGGTCGCCTCGACAGCGCTCTGAGACGCTGAGGCGAGAAGCGCTGAGGGGGAGAACCCGGTGGTCGTCAACGGGCGCCTCTGGACGGAGGCCGTGGCGGGTGCCGCCGACGGGGCGGGTGTCGTCGGTTCGGCGGTGCTGCGGGGGACGCCAGGTGCGGCATGGAGTCTTCGGCCGACCTGGGCCGCACGGTTCTCGGGTCGCGCGTTCGAGCGGCGCTGTTGGACGGGCGTCGGTCCGGACCGACGCCCGACTGCAGGGTTCGCCGTACCGCCGGCTGCGGGGGCGGCACGGGATCCCTCAGGGGCGACGGACGCTTCGACGGGCTCCGTCACGCAATACGTGTCGGCGGGACCGATGCCTGAGTTCGTGGGCTCCTTCGAGCGGGCGACTGGAACGCTCTGCGCTGACGGAACCGCCAACAGCCTTGTCGGCGCCGGAGGTTGAGCATGCGGCGCAGCCCCGGAAGAGCGTTGCACCGCCGGAGACAGAACCGTAGCCATACGGGTGGCCGCCATGGGGCGGATGGTTTGTGGAACACGGGGGCCGCGCGGGGCGAGTGCCACGCTCCGCGCGACGGAACCGGCCGTCACGACAGGGGTGGGGAGCTCGACGGGTGCGGTGGACGGTGTCGGCACGGAGGGGGCGGCGGACGGCACCGGCGCGACGGAGTCGGTGGCCGGTACAGGGGCGCCGGGGGCAGGCGGGGCGGAACGGGCGGCCTCGGAGCTGGTGGCGGGCGCGCGGGAAATGGTCGGTGCGGCGGAGCCGGTCGCCGTGGTGGTGCGGGTGGGGGCGATGAGCTCGGCGGGGTTCGCCGGTGTGGGCGGAGGTGTGGGCGTTGGAGGTCCGGCGAGCGCGCGCGAAATGATGGGCGCGGTGGAATCTGCCGCTGTGGTGGGCAGGTTGGTGGGCGCGGAGGTGAGGGCTGCGGAAGCGGCGGTCGCAACGGGGCGGGTCGGGACGGAGAGCTGGGCTGGGGTGGTGAGCCTCGGCTGCGAAGGACCGCGGTCACCATCATGTGCCGAAAGTTCAGCGGTCGTGGTGGCGCCTTTCCGTCGCTGAACCGGCGCGGATGCGGGGCCGACGCCAGGTCGCCGTACGGAGTGCGCGGACTCGGGGTCCGCTGAGGACCGCCCGGCGCGGGCGGAGGTCCGTGACGCTGTCACCGGCGTCTCCGGTGTTTTCGACTCCGCCGCACCGGGCACCGTGCGCGGCTGGACGGTGGGACGACGCGGCGGACCAGGGGGTGGGTCCGCCGCGCCGTGTTCGGAGGACGCGGATCGGCTCACGTGATCCGCGTCGGTGGTGGGAACCGGGCCGGCGCTCTTCTCCGGGTGCGGACGCTCCCGCCGGGACAGCCGCACCGAGCCCGCCGGACCGCCGCCGGAGTCCACCGGTTCGCGAGCCGACGAGGGTGCGCCTGCCGTAGTGGTCGGTGACAGGGCATCAGCCGCACGAAGCAGCTGTACAGCGGGCGTTGGGGGAGCCGGGGCCGAGTCGTCGGCAGGGCGGACCGAACGCGAGCCGGGCACGCCGTCGCCCGCCGTACGGGCCGCCGACGGAACAGCGGTCGTACGAGCGGACGGTGGCGCAGTCGACGGCGACACGGTGACCGGGCCGGACGGCGTCTGCGGGGCAGCCGTCGTATGCGCCCGCTGAGCGGTCGGAGGCACAGTGGCCGACGCGGGTGGGCCGACGGGGACGGGCCGTCGTGCGGGAGTGTCGGGCATGGCCGGGGTGGCCGACGGCGCCGGACGCAGCGGCGCACCGAGCCCGGTACGACGTGACACCACGGTGGTGCCGGCCGGCCCGTCGTGGACCTGGACGCGCTGCGCGGGGACGGCGTCGGTTTCGGTGTCGCGGGGCGCCACCGGAGTCAGCGGTGCACCGAGCCCGGCTCGCGGCCGACCGGTCCCCGCCGCGCCGGGCACCCTCTCCGCGGGTCCCGAAACCGCGGACCCGCCGGACGTGGAACGTTGTACAGAGGTGGAACCCACCGGGCCCGGACCGGGACCGGTCCCGCTCGAAGAGGATCGTTCTACGACGTCAGCGGCATCGCGGATGGTGGCCGACCGGACCTCGGCTCCGCCGACGCCCCCCGCGTCGGAGGCGTCCTGGATTCGCGCGGCTTCAGGAGATCCCGCTGACGACATACGCCGCGCGACCGTGGAACCCGCCCCGCCGGCGATCGCCAGCCGTCGAGGGGGAGTGACCGGCGGCGCGGTGAGCAACGGCGGCCTCGCGGTCCGCGAGGGTACGGCTCGTGCGACACGTCGGGCCGACGGCTCCCCGGTGCCGGACTCCGCGCCGGATGTACGGGATGAGTCCAAGGAACCGGACGGCATGGAGGGCTTGGAGAGATGGACAGCGGGGCGCCCCGCCTCGTTGAACGGAACGTGCGACTCATGTGACTTGCTCGGACTGTTCGGCGTGCCGGGCATCGCAGGGGCGGAACCGCCAACCGGTCCCCCCGCCCTCGCCCGCTGCACTCCACCCGATCCGCCCGCCCTCACCGGTGCGCCCGCCCCCTGGACCCTGCTCGGCCCAGCCACCGCGGACCGTGCCCCGATGCGCGGCCCGTGGGCCGGGCCGCCGCCGGTGTCAGCTCCCCGCCCGCCGTCGTCCAGGACCCGCATTCCACCGCCGGGGGCCACGATCCCCCCGGTCAGCGCCGGGTTCCCGTGTGTGGCCAGCCCACCGGCGAAGTCCAGCGTCACCACCGGGGACATGGCCCCCAGCACCCGCTGCACCGGAGCCGTCGACCGCCATTCCACGCCGGAGGAACGGGAGGGAGCGAGCTCACCCGACCCACTCGGCACCCCCGCATCGGAGCCGGGCGCAGCCCCTCGCACCCGCCCCCACACCCCGGCCAACAACCCCGCCATGTCGATTCACCCCTCCTCGCGGCTCAGCAGTGCCGCGGTCCGCTCGACGTATCCCCTGCGGTCCGCGTGTTCCAGATCCAGCAACTCGCCCAGCCCCCAGCCCAGATGGAAGGCGAGGTACGCGACCTCCTCGTGCAGGCGGCCGGTCGCGTACGTCACGATTCCCCCAGGCGGCTCCCGGCCAGTTCCACCTCGAAGGACTCCGAGCAGTGCGGACAGGACACCGCCGCCCGGGTGTGGCCCTCCGCGTTGATCTGCCGGTAGAAGTCCTGGAGGAACGCGAGGTCGGAGGCGAACATGTTCTCCACCACCCCGTCGTGCACCGAGGGCAGCGTGCCCAGGCGGGTGATGACACGGCCCAGCAGGACCACCGACAGGTAGGCGGGGTTCTCCTGGACCCGGATGTCCCGCAGGGGGACGAGTTCGTCCCGGGCCGTGGACAGCCGCATGGTGCCGGCCCGGTGGAGCGTCCCCGACTCGTCGACGTACCCGCGCGGCAGCTCGAAGGAGAACTCCGTCCGCAGGGCTGTCGCGGGCGACGTAGGAGATGGGGGCGCCACGGGGGCCACCGGCTCGGAAGCCGGTGCCTCCGCCGTGGCCGTGCCGCCCGCTCGCGCGGCCGTACGCCTGATCACTCGATGACCAGCTCTTCGAAGACGATGGTCACCTGCTCGGTCAGCGCGGAGGTGTCTCCGGCCTTGACCCCGCTGGTCTCCACCTTGCTGCACCAGGCGTTGCGCATGTTGTAGCGCTTCACCGGGCTGTTCTGGTAGTCCATCATCATGATCGTCGCGTTCTTGCGCGCGGCGCCCATGTTCCCGGCGATGGAGTCGTTGATCCACGACGTGAACGCCGCCGACTCGGTCATCCCGCGGGTGACCGTGCACTCGCCGGCCTTCTTCACGCCGGGCATCTTCTTCGTGACGGGCTTGCCGTCGGCCGAGACCTGCTGGTACTCGATGACGTCCTGCTCGACGGAGAGGCCGCTGACCTCCTGGAGGTACTCGACCATGACGCCGTCGATCTGGAGGCCGAAGTTGTGTGAGGTGAGGGCGTCACCGGGCTGAAGGGACATGCTGGTTCGCTTCTCTTTCCGAGATCAGGAACAAAGGGTTGGCGGGTGGTCGGGATGAGCTATTCGGCCAACTCGCCCGTCCCGTCCGAGAACTGGGCGAGCCGGAACACCACGAACTCGGCGGGCTTGACCGGCGCGATGCCGACCTCGCACACCACACGTCCGACGTCCACCGACTCCGGCGGGTTGGTCTCGGCGTCGCACTTGACGTAGAACGCCTCCTCGGGGCGGGAGCCGAACAGGGCCCCGGCCCGCCACTCGTTCACGAGGAAGGCCGACACGTTGCGGCGGATCCGGGCCCACAGCGCCTCGTCGTTGGGCTCGAAGACCACCCACTGGGTGCCCGCGAGGATCGACTCCTCCAGGTAGTTGAAGTAGCGGCGCACGTTCAGGTAGCGCCAGGCCGGGTCGGAGGCGACCGTACGGGCGCCCCACACGCGGATGCCGCGGCCGGGGAAGGCCCGGATGCAGTTGACGCCGATGGGGTTGAGGGTGTCCTGCTCACCGCGGGTGATCTGCAGTTCCAGGTCCACCGCGCCTCGTACGATCTCGTTCGCGGGCGCCTTGTGCACCCCGCGCTCGGAGTCGTTGCGGGACCAGATGCCCGCCATGTGACCGCTCGGCGGGACCAGGCGCTGCCGGCCGCCGGACGGGTCGAAGACCTTGATCCAGGGGTAGTAGAGGGCGGCGTGCGAGGAGTCGTAGCCCGCCGTGTCCTGGCGCCACTCGCGGATCTGCTGGGCGTTCATGCCCGGGGGCGGGTCCAGGATCGCCATCCGGTCGCCCATCAGCTCGCAGTGCGCGATCATCCCCAGCTGGACCGCCTTGACGGCGTCCAGGTCGATGGCTCCGCGCTCGTACGCGGCCATCAGGTCGGGGACGGCGACCATGGTGACCGCGTCCAGCGCCTCAAGACCGCCGAAACCGGTCCGGTCGGCGGGGTCGCCGAGGAACTGGCCGCTGTTGAGGCGCTCCTGCGCCACGGCCGGCACGGACGCGGGTACGGCGGCCAGTTGCACGGTTCCGTTCCCCGGCCGCGCCAACTGCCCGGCGGACGCGGTCTCTTCGACGGCGATCAGCTTGGAGCGCTGCTTGACCTGGGTGACGACGTAGTTGCGGTTGCTCTTCTTCGCCGAGACGTCGAAGGTCTCCAGGACCTTGTCGCCGTCCTTGACGGTGAGCGTGAACCGGTCGTCGGGCCCCTCACCGGAGGTGTCGGAGACCTCGACCACGGGCGAGCCGCCGAGGTTCGCGCCGTTCAGCGAGGAGACACGGAAGGTGCCGAGGGCGGCCTCCCGGCCCGACGGCTCGATCGCCGGGCGCCCGCCGGAGCCGGCCGGGCCGGCGCCCCCGACCCGTACGACATACGCGGCCGAACCGCCGTTGTTGAAGTACCCGTACACCGCGTGGGCCAGCAGCAGGCCCTCGGTGAAGTCGCCGAAGGCGGCGGTGTACTGGGACCAGTTCGTCACCAGGGTGGGCTCGTTCAGCGGTCCGGTCGGGGCCAGGCCCACGAAGGCGGCCACCGAGGTGCCGACCCCTTCGATGGGGCGGGACCCACTGGCCACCTCCTCGACGTAGACGCCGGGGGAGAGATAGGTGGGCATGGCGGCTTCTCCTTGCGTGACAGCTGGTGATTGCGTACGAACCAGGCTGGCGCGGGCGGGCCCCTCGGGAAACGGCCGCCCGACAGGCTCTTGGGCCCGACCGCCGTGGCCGTACGGCCACCGCCGCCAAGGACACCGGATCCGACCGGGCTCGTGGGACGGCCAACTGCTGTGGAGAGCGGGGCCGTTCAGTGGCCGTTCGGTCTTCCGCACGGCCATCGGACCCTGCCCGGCTGCTTCTGCCGTGCCGTCGGACCGCTTCCTACCGTGGCCGCGTGACGACCTTCGCCTCCCTTGAACCCGCTTCGTCCGCAGTCGACCCCGGATCGAGTGCGACCGCGACCCTGCGGCTGCGCAACGACGGCGACACCGTCGAGGAGTACCGGCTCTCCGTCGTCGGCGATCCCGCCGAGTGGACGCTGGTCGCCCCCGACACGCTGCGGCTCTACCCCGGGGACGAGGGCTCGGCCGAGGTCGTGTTCACCCCGCCGCGCTCGGCGCGCACCACGGCCGGCACGTCCCGGTTCGGCGTCCTCGTGCACCCGCGCGAGAACCCGGACCTGTCCAACGTCGCCGAAGGCACCCTCACCGTCTCGGCGTTCGGCGAGATGCGGGCCGAACTGCTGCCGGTCACCGTGCGCGGCAGGCTCTCCGGACGGCCCCGGGTGGCGGTCGACAACCTCGGCAACTCGCCGCTGCCGGCCGGGATCTCGGGCAAGGACGACGAGGATGTGCTGACGTTCCGCCCCGTTCCCGAGACGGTGCGGGTCGCACAGGGGCGGACCCGGCTCACCCGGGTGCGGATCCGGCCGGGCGGGGTGAAGCTGTTCGGCCGGCCGGAGCGGTATCCGTTCGCGCTGACCGTGACACCCACGACGGAGGGAACCCCCGGGACCTCCGCGTTCCCCGGGTCTCCCGGAGTGATCCCGCCCGCCCAACTGCGCGGCACCTTCGTACGGTTGGCGCTGTTCCCGAAGTGGCTGCTCGTACTGCTCGGCCTGCTGCTGGCCGCGGCGGGGGTGTTCGCCGCGCTCTGGTTCATTCCGCGACCGTCGCTCGTCTCGAACGCGGTGGTCCAGCAGGCGGCGGCCGCGGCTCCGGCGACCGTGCTGCCGCCCGCGCCGGCCACCCAGGCGCCACCGTCGGTGCCCAGCCCGTCGGCCGCCGCTCCCTCGCCGTCACCCTCGCCCTCGCAGTCCGCGGCACAGCAGCAGAACCAGCAGAGCGGCTCACAACAGGGCGGCGATCAGAACCAGAACGCCGGGGAGCAGGCCACGGACCAGGCCGGCAACACGGTGGTCACCATCCGAAGCGTGCAGAACGGCAAGGACCTCACCGTGCAGGACGGCCGGACCGACGACGGCACCCCGGTCGTGGTCTCCGACTGGACGGGCAAACAGCAGGGTCTCAACCAGTTCTGGGCCCAACTCCCCTTCTCCGACGGCACGGTGGCCCTCACCCCCGGCAGCTCGCCGGACAGTGTGCTCGACAAGGCCGACGGGCAGCCGCAGGTGCAGATCCGCGCGGTCCAGGGCGGCGACCAGGCCGTACGCCAAGGTCAGGTCCCCGCACTCCAGCGCTGGCGGCTGCAACCCGTGTCGGACGGCGTGGTGACGATCGTCAACGCCCAGACCGGCGAGTGCCTGACCAACACCGGCGACAACACCCAGGTCCAGGCCCTGGCCTGCGACGACCGCTTCGCCTCCATCCAGCAGTGGCGGCTCGGGAAGTCCTGAGGTCCACCCCTCGACAGAAAGGCGGGTCGCCGTGCGCCCCCGCGTCCAGCCCCACCAGCCCGAGAAGGCCGAGCCCCGGTCGCCGTCCCGGGTTCCCGACTCCCGTACGGAACAAGGCGGTTCACCGGGTGTCCTCTCCCCGGCACGCATCGCGGCGCTGCAACGGGCCGCGGGCAATGCTGCCGTCCTGCGCGCGGTCGACGAGGCCCGGCACGTGCACGGCGCGGGGTGCGGCCACCGGGCCGGGGTGCAGCGCTCCTCGGAGCCGGCCGCCCCCGAGGCGCGGCGTTCCTCCGTGCCCGAGGTGCTCCGCGGCCCCGGCCGCCCGCTGGCCGACCCCGTCCGCACCGACATGGAGGCCCGGCTCGGCGCCGACTTCTCCGACGTACGGCTGCACACGGGTCCCACCGCACAGCGCTCCGCCGCCGAGATCGGCGCCCGTGCCTACACCTCCGGCAGCCATGTCGTCCTCGGCGCGGGCGGTACCGACCGGCACACCCTCGCCCACGAACTGACCCATGTGATCCAGCAGCGCTCTGGCCCCGTCGCGGGGACGGACAACGGCACCGGCCTGCGCGTCTCCGACCCGTCCGACCGGTTCGAACGGGCCGCTGAGGCCAACGCGGTCCGGGCCGTGGCCGGCCCCGCTCCCGTGGTGGCGCGGGCCCCGGAGCGGCACGCCGCACGGTCCTCGGCGACCCCGCCCACCGGGCACGTCCAACGGGTCCAGGCGGACGAGGAGCAGGCCACCGCCGCGCCCCGGACACGGGTCCTCGTGGTGTCCGACGTCAGCGGGCTGGGGCTGGGCGGAGTCCCCGTGTTCAACATGGAACTGGTGAAGGGCCTCGCTCCGCAGTACGACGTGACCATGCTGACCGTCGACCCCGACCCCTACGACGAGGGCAAGAAGTTGAGTGAACACAGCGCCCCGCCGGAGCTGGGAGGCGCCCGACCCCACATCGTCAACATCCCGGCACCGGCGGGCGTGCAGCCGCGTGACGCGCTGGTGGGTCTCACGAAGAGTGGGAGTCCGGACCCCCGTCTGCCCCAGGACAAGGACGCCTTCGACGTGATCATCGGACACTCCCGGTTCTCCGGTCCCGGCGCCGAGGCGATCCGGAAGGCGTGGTACCCGCGGGCGCGTCTCGTGCACTTCCTGCACACCAGCCCGCTACGGCTCGACGTGATCAAGAACGAACGGCAGTCGGCCGGCAGGAAGTCCAAGGCCGAACGCACGGCGATGCACCGTGCCGACCTCGTCGCCGGCGTCGGCCCGCTGCTCGCGAAGGAGGCCGAGCGGCTGTCGCAGCAGATCATCCGCGTTCCGGCCGTGCACGAATTCGTTCCCGGGACACCGATCGGGCCACTCGTCGAGTCGGGTCCGTCCGGCCGGAGCGACGGAGAGAAGCAGGGGCCGACAGGACTCAAGCTGCTGCTGCCGGGCCGGGCCGAGGACGAGATCAAGGGGGTCGAGGCAGCGGTCCAGGCGATCGGCATCCTCCGACGCAGGGGGGTCGATGCGCACCTGACCGTCCGCGGCGGCCCCGATCCGGGCAAAAAGCCGACGGAGTACAAGCACTGGCAGAACATCATCAGTCAGTACGGCGAGGGCGGCGTCACCATGCTGCCCTTCACGACGATTGCCAAGGAGCTGGACCAGGACCGCACGGACGCCGACGCACTGATCATGCCCTCCCTGCACGAGGGGTTCGGCCTGGTGGCCACCGAGGGCGCGGGCCGTGGCATTCCGGTTCTCGTCAACGGGGAGAGCGGCGCGGCTCAGTTCCTTGAGCGTCTGGGGGAACTCGGCGTGCCCAGTGTGGTGAACGCCCCCGTCGAGATCGACCGGGGCACGGGCGGGCAGACCACCGAAAGCCGGGATGCCCGGGCCCAGGCCTGGGCCGACGCCATCGAGAAGCTGGTGAACGAGCTGCCCAAGAGGCGTGAGGACGCCAAGAAGCTGCGGGAGACGCTGGAGCAGTACTCCTGGCAGCACGCCGCTCAGGCCCTGATCGAAGCCGCCATGGCGATCACTGTCACCGCCGATGACCCACGGCAACGGCGGATGGGTGCCGTCACGCAGCAGGGACCCGACGGAACGGTGGTGCCGACCGGCCAACGCAACGACTGGGAGCCGACGGAACGCTGGGACGGTACCACCCCGCTCGCGTCGACGAAGTCCACGGACGAGGATTCCGCATACCTGAAGCGGCTGTCGAAGGTGCTCAACTTGCAGGCGAAGATCCCGCCTCCGAAGCCGAAGCCGAAGCCGACGAAGCCGGAACGCCGCATGAGTTTCTGACGGCATGGTGAACGCCCTCGGGAACTCATCCCCCGGGCTCGGCCGGCGACCGCAGGACGGCGGCCGTCACCCGGGTGGAGAGCCACTCGTTCGATCGCTCCAGCGACCAGCCGAACACCTCGCGGGTTCGCAGCAGGCCGTCGAGACCGTAGTAGTAGGTGATGATCCGGGTCGCCGTCCGCGCGTCGACGTCGTCGCGCAAGGCACCGATGTCCTCAAGATGACGGCAGATCGCCAGGAGGCGCTGATTGTGCCGCTTGTGGGCGGTGGCCAGCACCGCCCTGGACTCCTCGTCGTGCGGCGCGACATCGATGACCACCTGGATCACGTCGCCCCACTCCTTGGTGATGTGGAGGTAGGCGGCGGTCAGGGTTCCCATCACCAGCGCGGGATCGTCGCCGGAGAGCGACTCCTGCACGGACTCCTCGACCGTCGGAGTCCGCGTCCAGCGGTCCATGAGCGAGCGCAGCAAGCCCTGCTTGCCGCCGCACTGCGCGTACACGGTCGCCGGAGAGACCCGGCTCAGCTTCGCGATCTCCTGGACCGTCGTCTGGTAGAAGCCTCTCTCCGCGAAGAGCTGACGCGCTGCGTCAACCACGGCGGCACGGGTCTGGTCCGGGTACTCCTCGTGGCGAGGGCGGGCTGCGGCGCCATCCATACCGAGATTCTAGCGAACAGAGCCCGGACTTCGTAACCAGAGGTATCATCCAGTTACTGGAGTCTGACTCCAGAAGGTGGAGGATCGGTTCGACGCGATGCGCATGTTGTCCCACGATGACTCGAACATGAGGTGGGGAGAACCATGACGACGGTTGCACGGAACACTGGGGAGACCGGTACCGGCGATGCGTCGGGGACCCTGTCCCTGCAGATCCTCGGTCCGCTCCGGTTGTGGCGTGATGGCGTCGAGCTGGACGCGGGGCCACGGATGCAGCGGTGCGCGCTGGCGCTGCTGCTGGCCCGGGTCGGCAACCCGGTCAGCATGAGCGAGATGGTCGGCCTGCTGTGGGGCGACGTCCCGCCACTGAGCGCGGTCAACACGGTGCACAAGTACGTCGGCGCGCTGCGTCGCCTTCTGGAGCCGGACCTCCGTACCCGTTCCTCCGGCCGATGGCTGCTGCGCAGCGGATCGGGATATCGCCTCGACGCCTCGCCGGACATGCTCGATCTGTCGGCGTTCAGACGCGCGGCCTCCGACGCCCGGCTGAGCCTCGCCGAAGGTGACGGTGACGCTTCGCTGCGAAGGAGTGTGGATGCCCTCCGGCTGTGGCACGGTCCAGCCGGCGACGACCTGGCCGAGACCCCCGTCGCCCAGGCGGTCTTCACGGCACTCGACCGCGAGTACCTGCAGTGGGCGGTCGAAACCGGCGAACTGGCACGGAAACTGTCGCGTTCCCACCTCGTCCTCGATCCCCTGTGGCAGGCCACCGCCATCGGTCCGCTGCACGAGCCCGTGCATGCCGAACTGGTCGCGAACCTGGCCCTGGCCGGCCATCGCAGCGAGGCCCTGTCGGCCTATCGCTCGATCCGCTCGCGGCTCGCCGACGAGTTGGGCATCGCCCCCAGCCCTCTCCTGCGGTCGGCGTACCAACTCATAGGCGCCACGCGGGAACCGGCGGCCGGCCGGTCGCGCCCCGGCTCCGCGCGGGGCTACGGTCCGCTCCACGAACGGCCCGCACAGTTGCCGCCCCGTCTGCCGTTCTTCGTCGGCCGCGCCGACATCCTGTCCGACGTGATGAGACTGATCAGCTCGTCCCGGCCGGAGCCGGCGATCGTGGCCTTCGACGGAATGCCCGGCGTCGGCAAGACCGCGCTGGCCCTGCACCTGGCTCACACACTGCTTCCGGACTGTCCGGACGGCCAGCTCCACCTCGATCTGAGGGGCTTCGCCGAGGACGCCCACCCGCTGACTCCCGAGACGGCGCTGCGCGAACTGATCAGCGGCCTCGGAGTCGATCCGAGACGCATTCCGCAGGGCCGGCAGGCGATGGCCGGCCTGTACCGGACCCTGCTGCGAGACCGGCGTGTACTCGTCGTGCTCGACGACGCCCGAGACGTCGACCAACTCCACGACCTACTGCCCGGTTCCCGCGGCAGCATCGCCCTGATCACGAGCCGACCGCGCATGACCGCGCTGCGGACCGCGGTGGGAGCCCACCTCGTCCCGGTCGGTCTGCCCGCGCGACACGAAGCGCGGGCACATCTGGCGACACACTTCGGTGGCCGGATGGGTGACGCGGACCCCCGGGCCATCGACGCCCTGGTCGAGCGGTGTGACCGACTGCCGCTCGCGCTCGCGTACGCGGGTGTCGGTGCCGCCGCACACGGTGATCTCCAACTCCGTGACACCGCAGAGGTGTTGCGGTCCGTCGAGGCCAGCGTGAGTGAGACCCTCGCGCGCTCCTACCGCGAACTCAGTCCCGCGGCAGCCTGTCTCTTCCGCTCTCTCGCGCCTGCCCTCGAACCGGGCGACGACATCGGGGCCGAAGACGTGTCGGCGCTCACGGCCGCGTCCGCACCTGCCGCCCGGACCCTCCTCACCGAACTCAACCACGTGGGCCTGCTCCAGGCGTCCCGGCCGGGTCGCCATCAGTGGCACGCCCTTGTGCGTACCTACGCCGCCAACGTCACGGCCGCGGCGTCGATCCCCGTGGGAGCCGGGGCGTCGCCCGCCTCGCCGTAGTCGACTGATGGGAGAGGAACCAGTTGAAGGAGCACCTACGGTTCTCGGTGCTGGGCCCGGTCAGGGCGTGGCGTGGTACGGCCGAGATCGAACTCGGGCCGCCACAGCAGCGGGCGGTGCTGGCCGTGCTGTTGCTGGCGGAGGGCTCGCAGGTGCTGGCGAGCGGGCTGGTCGACGCGGTGTGGGGGACCAGCGCGCCGGCTTCCGCGCTGGGCATTCTGCGGACGTACGTCCACGGGCTGCGGAAGGCTCTGGAGCCGGCCGGTGACACCGCGGCGTCCGTGATTCGTTCCACCGGGGACGGCTATCAACTCCGTTTAACAGAAGGTGAGTTGGACCTCACTGTCTTCCGGGAACTGCTCGCGCGGGCCGAGCGGGCGCGACGTGCGGGAGACGGCAAGGCAGTCGTCGAGCACCTGCGGGACGCGCTCGGTCTCTGGCGCGGGACGGCGCTGGCCGGTGTCCGGGGCGAGTACGCGCAGACCCAGCGCCAGCGGCTCGGCGAGCTGCGGCTGTCCGCGGAGGCGGCCCGTGTCACGGCCGAACTCGACCTCGGTGCCCATACGGAGGCCGCCGCGGAGCTGACCGGACTGATCGCCGAGCACCCCTTCGACGAGCGGTTCCGGGAACTGCTGATGCTCGCCCTCTACCGCTCGGGGCGACAGGCCGCGGCCCTCGCCACCTATCGTGAGGCGCAGACGCTGCTCATGGGGGAGCTGGGGGTCGATCCCGGTCCCGCACTGCAGGCGATGTACCAGCGCGTTCTGCGAGCCGACGCCGGGCTCCTCGCTCAGCCGGCCCCGGGTGAGCCTGCACCCGTACCCGCTCAGCCTTCCGCACCCGCACCCGTATCTGTCCAGGCCCCCACCGTCCCGGCCCAACTACCCGCAGGGCTGGCGGTCTTCGTCGGCCGCGAGGCCGAACTGGCCGAGGTGGACCGGCTGGTTCCGGGGAGCACCGTGGTGGTCAGTGCCATCGCGGGCATGGCGGGCGTCGGCAAGACAACCTTCGCTGTGCACTGGGCGCGACAGGTCGCCGACCGCTTCCCGGACGGTCAGCTGTACCTGAACCTGCGGGGCTTCGACCCGGTCGGTCAACCGTGCCCACCGGATCACGCGCTGCGTACGCTGCTGGAGTCGCTGGGCGTCGACGTGCACGGGCTGCCACAGGACGTGCACGCACTCGCGGCCCGGTACCGCACGCTGCTCAGCGGCAAGCGGGTGCTGCTCCTGCTGGACAACGCCCGCGACTCCGCACAGGTGCGCCCGCTGCTGCCCGGGGCGCCCGGCTGCCTCGTCATCGTCACCAGCCGGGACCGGCTCGCCGGGCTGGTCGCCGTGGACGGCGCCACTCCCCTTCGCCTCGACATGCTCTCCGTGCCGGAGGCCCGTGCGCTGCTCGCCCAGCGCCTCGGACAGCGGCGCGTCGCGGCCGAGCCGGACGCGGTCGAGGAGATCATCGCCCGGTGCGCGCGGCTGCCGCTGGCACTCTCGGTCACCGCGGCCCGCGTGGCGACCCAGTCCGCTCTTTCCTTGGCGGCGGTCGCGGAGGAGCTGCGGGACGGCGCCGCCGGCCTCGACCCGTTTCACGGCCTGGACGCCGCGGCCGACGTGCGCGCCGTCTTCTTCTGGTCGTACCGGGCCCTCACCCCCGACGCCGCCCGCCTGTTCCGCCTGCTCGCCGTACACCCCGGTCCCGACCTCACGCTGCCCGCGGCGGCCAGCCTGGCCGGACTCACCGTCCCGCAGACCAGGCAGCTGGTGCGGGAACTGCTGCAGGCGCATCTCCTGGACGAGTCCGTCCCGGGGCGCTATGCCTCCCACGACCTGCTGCGCGCCTACGCCACCGAACTCACCGAGAGCCTCGATCCACCCCAGCAGGTACGGGCGGCCCGGCACCGCGTGTTCGACCACTACCTCCACACCGCCCACGCGGCGCTCGCGCTGACCAGCCCCTCACAGGTGCTCATCTCCCTGGTGCCCGCGACCGAGGGCACGCGGGCCGAGGAGTTCGCCGGGGACACCGGGAAGGCGGCGGCCTGGTTCGCCGCCGAACAGGAGGTGCTCCTCGCGGCCGTCGAACAGGCCGCCACCCACCGCTACGACGTTCACACCTGGCAGCTCGTCTGGGCCATCACCGATCATCTGCACTGGCGTGGCCTCTGGCAGGAACAGGAGGCACTCGACCTCATCGCCATGGACGCGGCGCTTCGACTGGGCGACCGGTCGGCCCAGGCCCATGTCCATCGTGGTCTCGTCGCCGCCACCACGGATCTGGGCCGTTGCGAAGAGGGACGTGTCCACGCCGAGCGGGCCATCGAACTCTTCACCGAACTGGGGGACATGGAAGCCTGCGCCGAGAGCTATCGCTATCTGTGCTACGTGGCAGGGCGGCAGGGCGATCTGGAAGGCGCGCTCGACGCCACGCAGCGCTCCCTCGCGCTCCATCGTGCCGTTGACGGCCATGGTGGAGACGACAGCCGTCGTCGGACGGCGACCGCGGCCGTGCTCAACTCGGCGGGCTGGTTCCACACGCTTCTCGGGCAGCACCAGCAGGCCCTCGACCACTGCCGAAAGGCACTGGCTCTTCAGCAGGAACTCGGCGATGACGCCGGCGCGGCGGCCACCTGGGACAGCATCGGCCTCGCCCTGCACCATCTCGGACGGTACGACGAGGCCGTCACCAGCTTCCGCAACGCCCTTGCTTTCTACCGGCGGACCGATCATTCCCCTTGGGCCACGGCAGACACCCTCGGGCGACTCGGAGACACCCACCTGAGCGCCGGCCGCCCGGACGCGGCGCGGGCCGCGTGGACCAAAGCGCTGGCCTTCTGGGACCGACTCGGTCATGACGACGCGGAGCCCCTCCGCGCCAGACTGCGCCGGCTCGACGAGGAGAGCGACGCAGGGGCCCCGGATACGGAAACCGCCGACTCGTAGTCGACACTCGCTCCGCAGCCCGGTCGGCTGATTGCCGCCGACCGGGCTGATCGACGTGTCCCGGACCAGGGCGAGCACGCCGTCCGGCCGTGTGGTGGATCAGCCGCGTTCGTGGTCGGGTTCCGCACCGGGTCGGACCGAGGCGTTGGCACCAGGCGGACGTCGATGATTCGTGAATCGGATGTCAACAGGTCGTGGACACCCGGCCGATTGTCTTGATCAGACAGCGCCCGGGCCGTGTCCACCTGATGCGGCACACCCTCACGACGGTGAACGCCCGGGCCTCGAACGATCACATGAACATCAACAGGGGAAATGTAATGACGCGTTCCTACGCATCTTTCGGCATGGTCGCGGCGCTCAGCGGTGTCCTGCTGCTCTCCGGATGCGGTGGCTCCAACAGCCCGGCGGCGACTTCGGCGGCCTCCTTGCCCGCCGCCGCACCCAGTGCTGCCGCGAGCGGGGCGCCCGCCGCACAGGCCTCGGGGTCCGCGCAGCCCTCGCAGTCGACGAATCCGTCGGGCGGCTACTGGCCCGCGACCGTACAGCTCGGTCACAACGACAAGCTGGGCAAGACCGTGGTGGACGGTGAGGGCTTCACGCTCTACCGGTTCGACCCGGACTCCCCGAACCCGTCCAAGGCGACCTGCGTGGACGCCTGCGCGGTGACCTGGCCGCCGGTCCTCGCCAACGACAAGATCGTCTTCCAGGGGCTGGACAGGGACAAGATCTCCACGGTCCAGCGGCCCGACGGCACCAACCAGGTGACCATCGGCGGCTGGCCCGTCTACCGGTTCTCCAAGGACACCGCGGCGGGCGAGACCAGCGGCGAGGGCGTCGGCGGCACCTGGTTCGCCATCGCGCCCGACGGCTCCAAGGCCAAGGACAGCAGCTACTGACGAGCCCGACCGGGCCCGGCGCTCAGGTGCCGGCCGGCTCCGGGCCCGTATCCCACGGGGGGGGGAGACATTCATGACGCCGAAACCGATCACCGTCACCGTGCACGCCGACGACCCGCTGTCGCGTGCCGGAGTCAGCAGTTGTCTGCGGGGCCGCCCGGACATCGAGGTCCTGGAACGGCCCGCGCCGGCCGTCGGCCGCCGCTCGGTGGCGGTCGTACTCACCGACCGGGTCGACGAGCCGGGTGCCGCGGCCCTGCGCCGCCTGGTCCGCGGCGAGTCCCAGCAGGTCGTCCTGGTCGTCGACGGGCTGCGTGAACGGGAGTTGCTGACCGCGGTCGCCTGCGGGGTGCACACCTTCGTGTGGCGGCACCAGGCCACCGGCGACCGGCTGGAACAGGCCGTACGCTCCGCCGCGCGCGGCGACAGCGAGGTCCCGCCCGACCTGCTCAACCGGATGCTCGTACAACTCGGGCGGCACGGCTCGGGCAGTCCCGTGGTGGCCTCGGTCACCGGGCTCGCCGACCGCGAGGTGGAGGTCCTGCGGTTCGTCGCCGAAGGGCTGGACAACCGGCAGATCGCGGGGAAGCTCGCGTACTCGGAGCGGACCGTGAAGAACATCCTGCACGGCCTGATGACCCGGATGCAGTTGCGCAACCGGGCCCACGCGGTGGCGTACGCCCTGCGGGAGGGATACCTGTGACGCTTCCCGGGCGCCCGCGGCACGAGGAAGCGGAGAACCACCGGTGATCCACGAGATCGACGAGGCACTGCGGCGCCTGCTGAGTGCCCGGGCGCTGCCCGGGGGCGCGGCGGAGGTCGTGTTCGACGCGCCCACGCGCGACTGGGCGGCCCGCCGCAACGCGCCCACCGTGAACGCGTATCTGTACGACATCCGTGAGGAGGTGGCCCGCCGGGAGCGCGGTGCGGTGGCGCTGCGCGACGCGGCAGGCACGGTGACCGAGCGTCGCCAACCGCCGCGCTGGTTCCGGCTGTCGTACCTGGTCACGGCCTGGACCAAGCGCACGGAGGACGAACACCGGCTGCTGTCCGCCGTTCTCGCCGGTCTGCTGCCGTACGAAGTCCTGCCCGCCGAGTACCTGGACGGCGGCACCCTGCCCGGCCTGGGGGCGGCGATCCCGCTCACGATCGGGGTGCCGCCGGCGGAGTCCCGTTCCATCGCCGACATCTGGTCGGCACTGGGCGGCGAACTCAAGCCCTCGCTGGAGGTCGTGGTGATCGTGCCGGTGCAGCTCTCGCCGGACTACACGGTGGCGCCCCCGGTCCTGGAGCCGACGGTCGCCCGGGTGCACGACATCGCGAACAGCCGTACGCCCGAAGGAACTTCAGCGGTGTCGGCCCGACGACGGGAGCTGCGGTGAGCGACGCCCTGCTGAAACGCCTCGGGCTGCTGCGGGAACGGGTGAGCGCCCTGGTCGAGGCCCGGCGCGCCGGAGATCCGTCGGAGGGTGATCCGCTGCGCGGGCTCTACGTGTCGGCCGAGCGGGTGGAGCACCTGCTTGCGGGGTGCGAACGGATCCCCGTAGAGCTCGACGACGCGTACGGAGGAGCCGGAGCGGACGATGCGCTGGGGGAGGTGGCCGTCCGGTTCGGGCTCACGCCGCTGGACATCCACATCCTTCTCACCGCCCTGGCGCCCGACGTGGACCGTGACTTCGAGCCGTTGTACGGCTACCTCAACGACGACGTCGGGCGCCGCCGGGCCAGCGTGGCGCTCGCCCTCGATCTGGCCGGGCTCGCACCACAGGACTGGGCGGCGCGGGCCCGGTTCCATCCGGGGGCACCGCTCACCGCGTTCGGCCTGCTGACCCTGGAGGACGCCGAACGGCCCCTGCCGGGGCGGGGGTTGCGGGTTCCGGAGCGGGTCATCGCGCACCTGCTGGGAGATACCGGGCTGGACGGTCAACTGCTGGGCGCGGTCGAGCTGTTGACGACAGGACAGTCCGTCGGACCCTTCGCGTCCCGGCTCGGGGCGCTCCTCGCCGCCCGCCCCTCCACGGTCTACCTCAGGGGGCGCGGGGCGCAGTCCGGGACGGCGGTGGCGGCGCTCCGGGCGGCAGGCCTTCCGGTACTGCGGTACGACCCGGCGTTCGGCGAACGGCACCTGGTGCCCGTGCTGTTGAGGGAGGCGCGGCTGCGCGGGGCGGGTGTCGTGGTCGGGCCGCTGCCGGAGAAGGCCGAGGAAGCGGGTGCACTGGTCCGGGCGCTGGAGTCCGGCGGACTGCCTCGGCACAGCGGCCTGCCGGCATCGGGCGACGTGCCCGTGGTGCTGTTCGGCACCGAACCCTTCGACCCCCGCTGGTCCGCCGACGGTGACGTGCTCTGCCTCGACGTGCCACCCGAAGCGGTGGACACCCGGCTGCTCTGGGCGGCCCAACTCGGCCGTGAAGCCGAGGAGTTCGACCTTCCGGCAGCCGTGGCCCCGTACCGCCTCGCCCCCGAGCAGATCCGCCGCGCGGCCAGGTCCGCGCGGACGCTCGCCGTGCTGGAGGGCGGACCGCTGACCGCCGCCCATGTGCAGTGGGGCGCCCGGCAGCAGTCGGCGCCCGCCCTGGACCGGCATGCACGGCGGGTGACTCCCGCGGTCGGCTGGGCGGACCTGGTGCTGCCGGCCGGCCCGCGCGAGCAGCTGGAGGAGCTGGTGGTCCGCGCCCGGCAGCGCGAACGCGTGCTGGGTGAGTGGGGGCTGCGGACCGGCGGCGGTCGCGGTCACGGGGTGGTCGCCCTGTTCGCCGGGGAATCCGGGACCGGTAAGACCCTCGCGGCCGAGGTCGTCGCCGGAGAACTGGGCGTGGACCTGTACGTGGTGGAGCTGTCCGCCGTCGTGGACAAGTACGTCGGCGAGACGGAGAAGAACCTGGAGCGGATCTTCGCGGACGCGGACCGCACCGACGCCGTGCTCCTCTTCGACGAGGCCGACGCGGTGTTCGGCAAGCGCTCCGAAGTGAAGGACGCGGGGGACCGCTATGCCAACCTGGAGAGCGCCTACCTGCTGCAGCGCCTGGAGTCCTTCGACGGAATCGCGGTCCTCACCACCAACCTCCGCGCGAACATCGACGACGCCTTCACCCGCCGCCTCGACCTGGTGGTCGACTTCCCCTTCCCCGACCTCGACCAGCGCCTCGCCCTGTGGCGGCAGAGCCTCGCCGGAGTGCCCTGCGCCGACGGCGTCGACCCGGGCCCGTGTGCGAGGGACTTCGCGCTGGCGGGCGGCTCGATCCGGGGCGCGGTGGTCACGGCCGCGTACGCCGCGGCCGGCCGGGGCGGTCGCGTCACGAGCGACGACCTGCTGACCGGCGCGGTCCGGGAGTACCGGAAGGCCGGGCGGCTGGTGGTCGGCGAGAACGACCTGTAGGGCCGAGCCCGGCGCCGCGTCCGCGGCGGCGACGTCCACAACGTGTCCACTCGGCAGGAAGTACGCCCGTCTACCGTGACGAAAGGTGCGAGGAGACCACAGATCCCTCGCCCGGTCACCAACGCGCGCGCGGGGTTCGGCGCGCCCTTTCATCCACCTCGCGAGCACACCTGCCGTCGAGACCGGTCACGCGGCTGATCGCACCGGAACCCGGCGGACGAGCGGGACACGGCCGAGACGCCGGCGTCAGACCCGACTCACCACCCCCAGAGAGGCGAGACCCAAAATGACCGACTTCACGACACAGGACGGCGTACGGATCTTCTACAAGGACTGGGGCACCGGACAGCCGATCGTCTTCAGTCACGGCTGGCCGCTGTCGTCCGACGACTGGGACGCCCAGCTGCTGTTCTTCCTGCACCGGGGGTTCCGGGTGATCGCCCACGACCGGCGCGGCCACGGCCGTTCGGCCCAGGTCGACGCGGGCAACGACATGAACCACTACGCCGACGACCTGGCGGCCCTCACCGAGCACCTGGATCTCCGGGACGCCGTACACGTCGGACACTCGGCCGGCGGTGGCGAGGTGGCCCGCTACATCGGCCGCCACGGCGAGAGCCGCGTCGCCAAGGTCGCGCTGATCGCGGCCGTGACCCCGTCTGTGATCCAGACGGCCGACAACCGGGTCGGCGTCCCGAAGGCCGCTTTCGAGGGACTCCAGGCCCAACTGGCGGCGAACCGCTCCGAGTTCTACCGGGCGGTGCCGTCCGGCCCGTTCTACAACTTCGACCAGCCGGGCGTCGAGCCGTCCGAGGCGGTCATCGCCAACTGGTGGCGCCAGGGAATGATGGGCGGCGCCAAGGGCCAGTACGACTGCATCGACGCGTTCATCGAAGAGGACTACTCCGAGGACCTGAAGAAGATCAGTGTCCCGGTCCTGATCATGAACGGTGACGCCGACCAGATCGTCCCCTACGCCACATCGGGTCCGCGTGCGGTCGAGCTCGTCCAGCACGGCGAACTGAAGACCTACGCGGGCCTGCCCCACGGGATGCCGACGACCCACGCGGACACCGTCAACAACGACCTGCTGGCGTTCATCCAGTCCTGATCGGTCCGCCGTCCGTTCCGGAAGGAGTCATGTCGACATGAGTAACGCACAGCTACGGAAGGTCCTCATCACGGGGGCCGGTACCGGATTCGGGTACGAGGCCGCGATGCGCCTGGCCGAGAAGGGCTTCGACGTCATCGCCGCCGTGGAGATCTGGGCCCAGGTGCAGACGCTGAAATGGCGTGCGGCCGAGCGCGGGGTCAAGCTGCGGGTGGAGAAGCTCGACGTCACCGATGCCGGGGACCGCCGCAAGGCGCTCGGCTGGGGCGTGGAGATCCTCGTGAACAACGCCGGCATCGGCGAAGGCGGTTCGACGGTCGACATTCCCGAGTCGAACATCCGCAACCAGTTCGAGGTCAACGTCACCGGGCCGCTCGTGCTCACTCAAGGCATCGCCAAGCAGATGGCCGAGCGGCACGCCGGCCGCATCGTCTGGGTCTCCTCCAGGGAAGGCCTGAACGTCAACCCGTTCACCGGGATCTACGCCGCGTCCAAACACGCGGTCGAGGCCATCGCAGAAACCATGGCCTATGAACTGCAGGAGCACGGCGTCGAAGTCGCGACGGTCAACCCGGGACCGTTTCTGACCGGCTTCAACGACCGCATGTTCCAGACCTGGGAGAGCTGGGCGGACGACGCGTCCGAGCGGCTCTTCGACTACTCCGAACTCGCCTTCCCCCGGGCGCAGTTCGACCCGGAAGCGGTCTACGCGACCTTGACGGCCGTCGCCGCGGGAGAGGTCGACAGCTTCCGCAACCTGGAACCGAAGTCGATGATCGAGGAGACCAAGCGCCTCCAGGAAGTCCCGTGGCTGCGAAAGGTCACCGACGGCCTGGGGACACGGCATCAGGCCATCCAGAACTCGTACGACATGGAACCGGAGACCCCGGTGTCCGGCTGAGCCCTCCGCCCGTCGCAGGCGGACACGAGCGTCTGCCTGCGACCACCGGCCCGGAGCGCACCGGCGCCCTGCCCCATGACGACCGAGGTCGCGCCCTCTTGGAGGAACGCCATGCCCATCAACCCCACCGTTCTGCAGGACCCCTATCGCAATCGCGGTACAGCGTTCTCGCTCGCGGAGCGAGCGGAGCTCGGGATCGTCGGCCGACTCCCGGCGACCGTCGAGACACTGGACGAGCAGGCCGCCCGCGCGTACGCACAACTCCTGGACCAGCCCTCCGACCTGCACAAGTACATCTTCCTCAACCGGGTCCTCAACCAGAACCAGGTCCTGTACTACAAGCTTCTGGGCGACCATCTCGCCGAACTGCTGCCGGTGGTGTACGACCCCACGGTGGGCGATGCCATCGAGCAGTGGTCCACCGATTTCCGCGACTCGCGGGCGGTCTACCTGTCGATCGACCGGCCCGGGGACGTACGGGCCTCGTTCGAGTCGCTCGGGCTGGGCGCCGACGACGTCGATCTGATCGTGGTGTCCGACGCGCAGGCGATTCTGGGGATCGGCGACTGGGGCGCGAACGGTACCGACATCTCCATCGGGAAACTCGCCGTCTACACGGCCGCGGCCGGCATCGACCCCAACCGGGTCGTCGCCGTCAACCTCGACGTCGGCACCGACAACGAGCAGTTGCTCAACAACCCGCGATATCTCGGAAACCGTCACGCGCGGGTGAGCGGCAAGCGCTACGACGAGTTCATCGATCTCTACCTCACGACGGCCTCGGAGCTCTTTCCCGACGCCCTGCTGCACTTCGAGGACTTCGGACCGTCGAACGCGCGCCGGATCCTGGTCGAGAACGCCGAGACCCACCGGATCTTCAACGACGACATGCAAGGCACGGGGGCCATCGTCATGGCCTCGGTGTTCTCGGCCCTGAAAGTGACGAAGCAACGCTGGGCCGAGCAGCGGCTCGTGGTCTTCGGCGCCGGTACCGCGGGAACCGGGATGGCCGACCAGATCCACGCGGCCATGCTGCGCGACGGCGCGACGCCCGAACAGGCGCGGAACAACATCTGGCTCGTCGACGTCCACGGCCTGGTGACCGACGACATGCACGACCTGCCGGACTACCAGCGGGCCTACGCGCGGTCCAAGGCCGAGGTGAGCGGCTGGGCCGACGGCGAGATCGACCTCCTCACGACGGTCGAACACGTCGGGCCCACCATCCTCATCGGCACCTCCACCGTCCACAACGCGTTCACCGAGGACGTCGTCAGGGCTCTCGCGCACGGCGTGGAACGCCCGATCCTGCTGCCGCTGTCCAATCCCACCAGCCGCATCGAGGTCGCCCCGTCCGAGGCGGTGCACTGGTCCGAAGGGAGGGCGCTGATCGCCGTCGGCATCCCGGTGCCGCCGGTCGAGTACAAGGGCGTCACCTACACGATCGGGCAGGCCAACAACGCGCTCCTCTATCCCGGTCTCGGCCTCGGCACGATCGTCTCCGGCGCCCGTCACGTGACCGACAACATGCTGCTCGCCGCCGCCGAGGCGGTGGCCGGCCAGGTCGACGTGTCGCAGCCGGGCGCCTCCCTGCTGCCGCCCGTCGAGAATCTGAGGGCGTCGTCGGCCACCGTCGCGATCGCCGTGGCCGAAGCCGCCGCAGCCGACGGAGTCGCGACGAAGTCCCACGAGAACCTGGTCCAGGCCGTCCAGGACGCGATGTGGCAGCCGGTCTACCCCACCGGTGTCGTGGAGGAGCAGTCATGAGCCACGACACCGAGCCCGCACCGGAGATGAGAGACCTACCGATCGGGGTCCGGGCGAGCGGAACGCGAAAGGAGTTCGACAGCATGGGCGCCGTCGAGGTGCCCGCGGACCGGTATTGGGGTGCGCAGACGCAACGGTCCCTCGTGCACTTCTCCATCGGCGGCGACCGAATGCCCAAGGAGGTCTACCACGCCTATGGCCATGTGAAGAAGGCGGCGGCGCTCGTGAACGCCACGGCCGGACGGCTGCCCGAGTGGAAGAAAAGGGCGATCGTCCGGGCCGCCGAGGAAGCCGTCGCGGGCGACCTCGACGAGCACTTCCCCCTCTTCGTCTGGCAGACGGGATCAGGCACCCAGAGCAACATGAACGTCAACGAGGTGCTCGCCAACCGCGCCTCGCAGTTGCTCGGCGGCACGCTCGGAACCCAGAAGCCGATTGCCCCGAACGACGACGTCAACATGGGGCAGTCGAGCAACGACACCTTCCCGACCGCCATGCACATCGCCTCGGTACAGGAGATCGATGACCATCTCCTGCCTCAGGCACGGGAGTTGGCCGCCGTCATTTCGGCCAAGGCCGACGAGTGGGCCGAAGTCGTCAAGATCGGCCGCACACATCTTGAGGACGCGGTACCCCTGACGGTGGGTCAGGAGTGGTCCGGCTACGCGGCCCAACTCCGGGCCTGCGTCGAGGAGATCGAGCACAGCCGCGCGGGACTCCTCGCACTGGCCCTCGGTGGCACCGCGGTCGGGACGGGACTCAACGCTCCGGAGGGCTTCAGCCGTGACGTCGCGGCGACGATCGCCGAGCTGACCGGAAAACCGTTCGTCACGGCCGAGAACAAGTTCATGGCACTGGGGTCTCTCGACCCGATGGTGCGGGCGCACGGAGCGTTGCGCGGCCTGGCCGTCGCCCTGATGAAGATTGCCAACGACATGCGCTGGCTGGCCTCGGGACCGCGTACCGGATTCGCCGAGCTGCTGCTGCCGCAGAACGAGCCCGGTTCCTCGATCATGCCCGGCAAGGTCAATCCGACCCAGTGCGAGGCGATCGTCATGATCGCGATCCAGGTCCTCGGCAACGACTCCGCGGTGTCCTTCGCCGGCAGCCAGGGAAACTTCGAGCTGAACGCGATGCGCCCGGTGATCATCAGTAACTTCCTGCACTCCGCGCGGATACTCGCCGACGGAATGGAGAAGTTCCGGGTCTTCTCCGTCAGCGGCACCGAACTCAACCGCGACCGGATCAGCCAATACGTCAGCGAGAGCCTGATGTTGGTCACGGCACTGAGCCCCGTCATCGGCTACCAGAACGCCGCACACATCGCCGAATCCGCTCTCGCCAACGGCCGGACGCTGAAAGAGGCCGCGCTGGCAAGCGGTCACGTCGACGAGCAGACCTTCGACTCCGTCGTCGACCCGCTCTCCATGGTCGGCAACGGATATTCCGGCGCCTGACCCACGGCACCACTCGCTCTGACAAACCATCACGAAAGAGAGAGAAACCCATGCTGGGATTGCCCCTTCTCCGCCGGTCCCGCGCGATAGCGACCGCGGCGACCCTCGCGGCTTCGCTGACTCTCATCGGCACCGGTCACGCGGGCCTGCCCACCGCCGCCCACGCCCAGGGCGCCGCACCGATTCACTGCACGGCTCCGGGCCGTCAGCCGATCACCGTGGTCTTCGTTCACGGAGCGTGGGCGGACTCGTCGAGCTGGAACGGCGAGATCAAGGAACTGCAGGACGCCGGGTGCGCGGTACGCGCCGCGGACAACCCCGTCGAGAACCTCACCACCGACTCCGAGAAGGTCGCCGCCTTCGTGCGCACCATCCCCGGCCCGGTGCTCCTGGTCGGCCACTCCTACGGCGGCGCGGTGATCAGCAACGCCGCGGCCGAGGTGGACAACGTCGTGGGCCTTGTCTACGTCGACGCCGCCGCCCCCGCCGTCGGCGAGCCGCTGAGCGCACTCGACGGCAGCACCTCGGTGATCGCCACCAAGCCGGCCTCCGAACTCTTCCAGCAGGTCCCCGGAACACCGGACGGAAACACGAACCTGCTCCTCACGGAGAACGCGTTCGTGAACTACTTCGGAGACGACCTTCCGCGGGCGCAGGCACGCCAGTTGTGGGCCTCCCAGACCATGACCGCGACCCCGGCCATCGACACGCCTTCGCGCTATGCCGCGTGGAAGACCCTGCCGTCCTGGTACTTCATCTCCACCGGAGACAAGATCATCACCCCGGAGTCCGAACTCGCGATGGCCCACCGAGCACACTCGCACGTGACGGTGTTCCACGGCGGTTCCCACCTCACCCTCGTATCCCACCCGGCCGCGGTGACGGCGGTGGTCACCAGGGCGCTGTCAGCGCTGCTTGCCGAAGGCCGCTGACGGATTCACGACCTTTCCCGTCACAGGCCGAAGACCGCGATCCTGCGAACCGGCGCAGGTAGCGGCCGAGTGCGGGCAGAGTGAGGGTCTCGCCGATGCGGCCGCGGGTGGCGTTGTGCACGGGGACGGTCTCTCCCGGGTGCCGCGAATCCCCAGGTCAAAAGCCTGTCCCGTGGGATTTCCCAGGGACTTTTCAGGGACTTTCACGCCTGTCCCAGGGAGCTTCCGGGGACTTTCCACCACGTAAGCAGGGAAGGCCCTGACAGCGCTGAAAGACATGAACGCGCTGTTCAGGGCCTACTTCCTCAGCATTCGATGATGTTCACCGCAAGCCCGCCCCGAGCGGTCTCCTTGTACTTCACGAACAATCGACATCGCCTCCCGCCGCGTGGTCGGCTGGACCACCGCCGACCACCTGCGGACCGAACTGGTCACCGACGCTCTCAGGTCCGCCTGCCGCGAGCGTCGTCCCACCCGGCCGGTGATCTTCCACTCGGACCGCGGCTGCCAGTACACCAGTCAGCAATTCGCCTCCCTGGCAACGGAGTTGGGCGTCCTCCTGTCCGTCGGCCGCACCGGGCAATGCTGGGACAACGCGCTCGCCGAGTCCTTCTTCGCCACCATCAAAAGGGAGTTGCTCGACACCACCGCCTGGCCCAGCCGGGCCACCGCCCGCACCGCGATCTTCGACTTCATCGAGGGCTGGTACAACTTGCACCGTCTGCACAGCAGCCTCGGCTACCGCAGTCCCGCCGAATACGAGACCGCACTCGCAGCCTGACCGCCACAGCGATGGTGTCCGTCAAAGCGGAACAAGCTCAGGCAGCGAGCCAGACGACGGGGTTGGCACCATGTTGCTTCCAGACGGCAGGGACGGCGTTCTTTACGGAAGTTCCTACGCCACCGCGCTCGTCGCCGCTGGCCTTGCGCGGTGAACAGCCTTTCGATCCGCAGAGGCGGCGCCTGCAAGCGATCACGCTGGTCGTACTGCCGACGCCTTTCCCGCGCGCCCGGGACCTTGCGCCGTCAGTAGGAATTGAACGGGTTGGGCCATGGGGGCGCGGTAATTCGGTGGCGTCGCGGCCAGCGCACCTTCTAGAGTTGGTGGCGTTCGAGCGGCAACCACGCGTTGTCGTAGGTGACTTGAGCATGTCTGGGAGGTGTGACCGATGGCTGTCTCTGTGATGGGCGTTGCCCGCATCCGGAAGTTCATCAAGTCCACTCCCGTGGCCGCCGGCTGACCTCTCTGCTTCTCCCGCGTCTGCGTGCGCGGTGCCGGGGCCACCCTTGTGAAGGGTCACCCCTTGTCTTTCTCTTCTCTCCCGGGTTCGTTCTCGTCGTCTTCCTCTGTGCATCCGTTGCAGCCGTACGGCTGGGATGCGGAGTGGGAGGCCGAGTTCGCCCCGTTCGCCGAGCAGGGTCTCCTGCCCGGCCGTGTCGTGCGGGTCGACCGTGGCCTGTGTGATGTCGTCACGTCGGCCGGTACCGTCCGTGCCGACACCGAGTTCGTCGTCCCGCGTGATCCGATGAAGGTCGTGTGCACGGGCGACTGGGTCGCCGTCGACCCCGAGGGCGGCAACCCGCGCTATGTGCGGACGCTCCTGCCGCGTCGTACCGCTTTCGTGCGTTCGACCTCTTCCAAGCGGTCCGAGGGGCAGATCCTCGCGGCCAATGTGGACCACGCGATCGTCGCCGTACCGCTGACCGGGGACCTCGACCTCGGCCGCATCGAACGGTTCCTCGCGCTCGCCTGGGAGTCCGGTGCCAGGCCCGTCGTCGTGCTGACCAAGGCCGACCTCGTGCCGGACGCGGTGACGTTGTCGTATCTCGTCCAGGACGTGGAGACGGCGGCGCCGGGCGTGCCGGTGCTGAGTGTCAGCGCCGTCACCGGGGACGGGACCGACGTGCTCGGCGCGGTCGTCGCCGGCGGTACGTCCGTGTTGCTCGGGCAGTCCGGTGCCGGCAAGTCGACGCTCGCGAACACGCTGCTCGGCGACGACGTGATGGAGGTGCAGGCGACGCGTGACATGGACGGCAAGGGCCGTCATACGACCACCACGCGCAACCTGCTCGCCCTGCCCGGCGGCGGGGTGCTGATCGACACCCCCGGGCTGCGCGGTGTCGGACTGTGGGACGCGCAGACCGGCGTCGGGCAGGTCTTCGCCGAGATCGAGGAACTGGCCGGGCAGTGCCGCTTCCACGACTGCGCGCACGTCGCCGAACCGGGGTGCGCCGTGCTCGCGGCCCTGGACTCCGGCGAACTGGCCGAGCGCCGCCTCGACAGTTACCGCAAGCTCATGCGCGAGAACCAGTGGATCGTCGCCAAGACCGACGCCCGGGTGAGGGCGGAACTGCGGCGCGACTGGAAGCGGAAGGGGGCGGAGGGCAAGGCGGCCATGGAGGCCAAGCGGGGACGCCGGGCATAGCCGGACACGGTGCCGCCCGGCACCACACAGCGCCGCGTCCGATTTCCGCCAGCCCCGGTGCCGGGGATGGCGGAGACTGGATGGCGTGATGGACGAGGACACCAGGTACGAAGCAGTGCGGAGCCGGGACGCCCGGTTCGACGGTGAGTTCTTCTTCGGCGTCGCGACGACCGGGATCTACTGCCGGCCCAGTTGTCCGGCCGTGACGCCGAAGCGGCGCAACGTGCGGTTCTTCGCGACGGCCGCCGCCGCGCAGGGCTCGGGTTTCCGGGCCTGCCGGCGGTGCCGCCCGGACGCCGTGCCGGGGTCCGCCGAGTGGAACGCGCGCGCCGATGTCGTGGGCCGCGCCATGCGGCTGATCGGCGACGGCGTGGTGGACCGCGAGGGTGTCGCCGGGCTCGCCGTACGGCTGGGATACAGCGCGCGGCAGGTCCAGCGGCAGCTCACCGCCGAACTCGGCGCCGGACCCGTCGCCCTCGCGCGGGCCCAACGGGCGCACACCGCGCGGGTGTTGGTGCAGACCACCGAACTGCCGATCACGGAGATCGCGTTCGCATCCGGGTTCGCCAGCGTGCGCCAGTTCAACGACACGATGCGGGCCGTCTACGCGTCGACCCCCAGCGAGCTGCGGACCAGCACGCCCAAGGGGCCGGCAAACGGGACCGGGCCGGCCGGGCCGTCCGCCGGGATCCCGCTGCGGCTGGCACACCGCGGCCCGTACCAGTCCGCCGCCGTCTTCGACCTGCTGCAACGCGAGGCGATCCCCGGCATCGAGGAACTCACCGGCACCCCCGGCCGCCGCACCTACCGCCGAACCCTCCGCCTTCCCTACGGCACCGGAATCGTCGCCGTCGACGAACGCCCCGGCGCCCTCAAAGCGGCATCCCCCGCTCATCCCGGCGGCTGGCTCGACGCCCGCCTGCACCTCACCGACCACCGCGACCTGACCACCGCCGTACACCGGCTACGACGCCTCCTCGACCTCGACGCCGACCCGTACGCCGTGGACGAGCGGCTCGGCGGCGATCCCCGGCTCGCCCCACTGGTCGCCGCCCGGCCGGGCCTGCGCTCGCCGGGCGCCGCCGATCCGGAGGAACTGGCCGTGCGGGCGCTGGTGGGGCGGGCGGAGGCCGAGCGGCTGGTGCGGCGGTACGGCAAGACGCTGGACGCCCCGTCCGGCAGCCTCACCCACCTCTTCCCCGAGCCGTCCGCGCTGGTGGATGACGCGCCCGGCGATCCCCTGACCGCCCTCGCCACCGCCCTCGCCGACGGCACCGTACGACTCGACGCCGGCGTCGACCGGGACGACGCGCAGGCAGCCCTGCTCGCGCTGCCCGGCATGGACGCCGCCGCCGTCGCCGTCATCCGTACCCGCGCCCTCGGCGACCCCGACGTGGCGCCGCCCGATGCCGACGTCCCGGACGCCTGGCGCCCCTGGCGTTCGTACGCCGTACAACACCTGCGCACAGCAGGGGAGTTGGAGTCCCGATGACCCGCCCCATGACCGATCAGACGACCACCCGCTGGACGAGTTTCGAGAGCCCCCTGGGTCAACTCCTCCTCACCGCCGACGAGTTCGGCGCCCTCACCTCCCTCTCCGTCCCCGGCCAGAAGGGAGGCCGTACCGTGCGGCCGGAGTGGCGGCAGGACCCCGGCCCCTTCCGTGCCGCCGGTGAACAGCTCGGCGCCTACTTCGCCGGTGAACTCAAGGAATTCCACCTGGAGTTCAGGACCTCCGGCACCGACTTCCGCGAGCGCGTGTGGACCGCCCTCGACTCCGTCCCGTACGGTGCGACGACGACGTACGGCGAGATCGCCGCGCGGATCGGCGCGTCCCGGGCCGCCGTGCGGGCCGTGGGCGGGGCGATCGGCGCCAACCCGTTGCTGGTCGTCCGTCCCTGCCACCGTGTGATCGGCGCCGACGGCTCACTGACGGGCTACGCGGGCGGCCTCGACCGCAAGGTGCAGCTGCTGACCCTGGAGGACGCGCTGACGCGCTGAGCTGAGAGTCAGTCGGTCTCCAGCCCCCAACTGTGGATCCGGCGCGGGTGGACGCGGATCACCTCCTCGCTCATGTGCGGCCCCAACTCGTGCGGGCCGACGAGGAGTTCGGCCTCGCCGCGGATGTCGATGCCGCGTACCCTCCAGGGCTTGAGGCTGACGATGTCGTCCACGACCAGCGCGACCTTCGGGTTCTTCCGCAGGTTGCGCCACTTCTTCGTCGTACCCATCGCATAGCCGCCGATGAGGATCGTCCCGTCGTCCTGCGGGAAGAAGCCGACGGGATTCGCCTGCGGCTGTCCCTGGGGGTCGACGGTGGCCAATCGCCCCAGGCGCTGCGACTTGAGGTACGCGCGCTCGGCCTCGGTGAATTCGGTCATGACCGCAGCCAAACACGCCCGCCCGCCGCGCGCATCGGCCTCCGGTCCCAGGTCTTGCGTCCTACGCCGGACAGGGGACGCGGAGCCCGGCACCGGTGATGCGCCGCCGTCCGCCCGTCCCGGCGTGGCACGGTCGCCTCCTTGTGGCCGGTGGGGAGAGGCGGAGCGCTCATGGTCGGGGCCGGACGGATCGTCGTGGCACTGCTGGTACTCGTGCTGGGCGCGGGAGTCGGTGCAACGGGGACGGCGACAGCCGAAGGCCCGGCCCTTGAATCGTCCGGCACCTGGACCGGCACCTGGGAGGCCGCCGCCTCCGGAACCGCCCCGGGCAGCCCCGGCGCCTCCTTCCGCAACGTCGTCCATCTCGGCGTCGGCGGCAGCGCCACCCGCGTCCGGCTCACCAACCGGCTCGGCACCGCCCCCCTCCGCCTCGACGCGGTGACCGTCGCCCTCCGGAAGACGGGGCCGGACGCCGTGCCCGGTTCGATGCGCGTCGCCACCTTCCAGGGCGCCCGCACGGTCACGATCCCGGCGGGCCAGGACCTGGTCACCGACGCCGTCCCGCTCGCTGTACCCGACGGAGCCGACCTCCTGGTCACGGTCCACACACCCGACGACTCCGGCCCGGCGACCTACCACCGAGCGGCCGGACAGACCAACTACCGTGCCCCGAGCGGCAATCGGGCCGCCGACAGCGACGGTTCGGCCTATACGGCGACCACCACCTCCTGGTACTACGTCACCGGCGTCGACGTCCTCGACGCCCCGGCGGCCGGCAGTGTCGTCACCTTCGGCGACTCCCTCACCGACGGCAACGGCTCCACCCGCGACGCCAACCACCGCTGGCCCGACCGACTCTCCGAGCGCCTGGCCGCCCTGCCCGCGTACCGCCGACTCGGTGTCCTCAACGCCGGTGTCTCCGGCAACCGCCTGCTGCGCGACGGCGTCGGACCGAGCGCCCTGTCCCGCCTCGACGCCGACGCCCTCTCGCGGTCGGGCGTGCGCGTACTGATCGTCCTCGAAGGCATCAACGACATCAAAGGCACCCCGAACGCCACCGACCCCGGCGCCTTCGAGGACGCCTACCGCACCCTCGTGACCCGCGCCCACGCCCACGGCATCCGCGTCATCGGCGCGACCCTCACGCCGTACGGCGGCACCGGCGCCTTCACGGCGGCCCGCGAGGCCGTACGGCAGAAGGTCAACGTCTTCATCCGCGGCGGCGGCCCCTTCGACGGGGTGGTCGACTTCGACGCCGCCGTCCGCGACCCGCAGCAGCCGCAACGGATCAGGCCCGCCTACGACTGCGGCGACCACCTGCACTTCAGCGACGCGGGCATGCGGGCACTCGCCGACACGGTCGACCTGGCCATGCTCGGCTGAGGATCAGCCCCAGATCACCGCGCCCACCCAGGCCCCCATGATCAACATGCAGGTGAACAGCTCGGTCAGCACGCTGGAGCCGCCCGAGCGCATCGCCGTACGAAGGGAGGCCATGGCCTCGCCGTGCCGGCCCAGCCGTAGGCGTTCGTGGAGGTAGATGCCAGCCATGAATCCGGGGATCGCGCCGAGCACGGGGATCAGTACGAAGCCGAGGAACGCGCCGACTCCGGCGTACACGCCCATCCGGGGGGTCGCGCCGCTCGCCCGCAACCGTCGGGGCGGCAGGGTCCAGCGCACCACCTGGGAGAGGAAGAGGACGACCGTGGCGCCCACGAGGACGCCCCAGGACACCGGCTGCGGATCCTTCAGCGCCCACCACAGGACCGCGGCCCACACCAGCCACGACCCCGGCACTCCGGGCACCAAGACTCCGCACAGGCCGAGCAGGATGACGACGCCGACCAGGAGGAGTTCACCCACTCCCATCTGCCCAGCCTGCGGGATCCCGGGCGAAACCGCAGGTCAGCCACGGGCCACCCAGCCCAGTTCGTACGCATGCCAGCCCAGTTGCAGCCGGGTCGTCACGCCGGTCAGCTCCATCAGCCGCTTCACCCGGCGCTGGACCGTCCGCAGGCCCAGGTCGAGCTGTTTCGCGACGCTGGCGTCGGTCATCCCGGCCAGCAGCAGGGACAGCACCTCCAGGTCCGTGCCGTCGGGGCCCTCCGGGTCCTGCTCGGCGGCCCCGGACGCGCCGAGGCGCAGCGGGAGCGCGTCCCGCCAGACCGACTCGAAGAGGCCGCAGAGCAGCTCCAGCAGGCCGCTCGCGTGCACGACGAGCGCGGCGGGCTCCGCGGTGTGCGAGGTCAGCGGCACCAGCGCGAGGGTCCGGTCGGCGACCACCAGCTTCGTCGGCACCTTGTCCACCACCCGTACCTGCTCGTCGCGGCCTAGCGCGGCGGTGAGTTCGGTGATGCCGTCCGGCTGGTCGAGCACCGCGCGTTCGAGGACGACCCGGTAGCGGACCCCGCGTCCGGCGGCCTGCTCCTCCGCGTCGTTCTCCATGCCGGTGACGGCGACCGGGTTCCCGGTGACCAGCGCGCACACCTCCTCGGTCGCCCCGAGCTGGAGCTGCAGGAATCGTTGGGTGACGGCCGCGGCGCCGATCACCACCTCCACCAGGTCGTGTACGGCGGGTTCGGTGGCGGCTGCCCGGTACTCCTCGGCGAGCAGCGCGGCGGCCAGTTCGGCCTTCTCCAGCTCGTGCCGCTGCTGGGTGAGCAGCGCGCCGAGAGCGACCCCGGGCGGGGCGGCGACCCAGCGGCCGGGGCGGGCCGAGGACTGGGCCGCGAGTCCGTGCCGTTCCAGGCGGCGCAGGGCGCGCTCGGTGTCGTACTCCCCGAGGGCCAGCCGTCGGGCGAGATCGGGTACGTCCGCGGCGCCGACCGCCACCAGTGCCCGGTACGCCGACTCGTGTGCCTCGTCCAGGCCTATCGCCGCCAGCATCAGGTGCCGCCCCTCCCCGAAGACCCCGTCGTCCCGCACACCCTGGCGGAAAACAGCCACGGCGCAAAACCGCCTCGGCACATCATCGCCGTACCACCCGCCACTCTGCCAAGGTTGCGCCACCGCGGTACCGACAGCCGCCCGCAATGCCCGTATTGGGCCTGCTCGGCCTGCGGGTTCGTGCGCGGTGGGTCATGGGGGAGACAGGCGCGAATCACAGGGGAACTTCAGGAAAGCCGGTCACACTCGGGGCCGGACGGGCCGAACTCCCGACGGGATTCGGTCACATGGAACGTGACCCGGCCCCATGACGTGCGCCGGCACGTAGGGGAGTGGGGCCGGGTCACTCAGCCGTCGCCGGGCGGTCCTCCCGTGGGGGGTGGGGCCGTCCGGCGGCTGTGTGTCGCCCTGTGTCGGATGGGTGTTCGGTATGTCATCCGACACGCCGTTCGAGGAGGGGCGCGCACCGGATTTTCCGGACGCCCCGTTTTCATCCGGCCCGCGCGGTGGACAATTAGGGGCATGAGCCAGCAGGGGGGAACGCCGACCGGTCACGAGGACGACTGGTGGGGCAAGCTGTACGACGAGACCGCGGAGGACACGGGGCCCACGGTCGCGGCCGACTCCGTGGACGACCGGTTCGCCTCGGCGGCTGGGACGGTGGGGGTGCCTCCGGCGGACGAGCGGGCGCGTCCGGTGGGCGCGGGTGTCCCGGGGCCCCGCGCGGCAGCCCAGCCCAACTCCGAGCCACTTGCTGACCCGGGTTCCGCCTCCCCGCAGGCAGGCCGGCAGCCACCGTCCACGGCATCTCCGGGGGCTGCGGCATTCCCGCCAGGGACCCCGCTCCAGGGGCCGACGGAGACACCGGGCACCTCTGCTTCGGCGCCACGGACGCCGGTCGAGGGGCCGACGCCCGGTGCGGTTCGGGGCGGCGGTGGGGGTGGCTCCGCCGGTGCTTCGGGTGCTTCGGGTGCTTCGAGGGTGGATGGGGTTGGGGGCGGTTCCACGGGGAGTACCGGTGAGTTCGGTCCCGTCCGGGGCGACGCGGCAGGCGCGGCGGCTCCGGGTGACCGGCCGACCACAGCCACTGGCGCCGGCGCCTCGTCGTCTTCGGTTCCGGGTCCGGGAGGGGGCGGCTCGGATCTGTACGGCGAGCCTCCGGTGTGGCGGCAGTCTGGTGCGGTTGTTCCCGATGCGGCTGCGAGTGTTGGGCCTCCGGAGTGGAGGCCGTCTGGCGTGGTCGCTCCCGATGCGGAGCCGGATGTCGAGCTTCCGGTGTTGGGGCGCTCCGGCGCGGTCGCTCCCAAAGTGGACCTGAGTGGTGAGCCTCCGGTGGTCGTGCCTTTGGTCCCGGCCGTTCCTGTCGTGGATCCGAGTGGTGAGCCTCCGGTGGTTGCGCCTTTGGTCCCGGCCGTTCCCGGCACGGACCCGCATGTCGAGCCTCCGCTGGTCATGCCCCTGGCCCCCGCCGTCCCCAGCGACAAGGCCCCGCCCGCGCCGACCCGGCAGGGCCTGCACGCGGACACGCAGCCCGACCTCCCGTCGGCCGCCCCTCAGCGGACCGCCGGCGCGAAGCTCCCGCCCGCTTACCCGCAGCGACCCGCGGCTCCCGTACCTCCTGCCGACAACCCCGCCGTCGCTCCGGGGGATCTTCGTCCGGACGGGCTTTCCGCCCCTCAGTCATCGGCGGTTCCCGCACCCCCCACCGACAATCCCGCCATCGCCCAGCAATCCCCCCGCCAGGACCGCCCGTTCGACCCGCGTCCCTATCCCCAGCCACCGGCCGCGCCCGCACCCTTCGCCGACAGCCCCGCCCCCACCCCGCAGCCCCTCCCCATCGCCCCACCCCCCAACCTCCCCGCCCTCGCACCACCCCCACCCGCACCCCTCACCCTCGACTACGTCGGCTCAGGCCCGCCCACCTACGACGCCGAGCCCACCGCCCTGCCCCCGGCCGACCCGGACGAGCTCGACGACCTGGTCGCGGACACCGTGCTGGACGGGGCCCGGTACGGGGCGAGCACGCTCCGGGCCGCGTCCGTGCGGGGGGATTCCGCACGGTTCCGGGGCGAGCCGCGGCGGGACTCGTTGCTGACCGCGCGGTTCGGGGTCGGGGAGCAGGCGTTGGTGCTGGTCGCGATGGCCACAGGGGCCCGGGCCACGCCGGGAGCGCATCGGGCCGCCGCCGAGGCCTGTCACTGGATCGGGCGGGCCGTGGGGCGCAGCCATGCACGCCTCGCCGAGGACATCCGCGCTGCCCGGCGCGGTGATCTCAAGTCCGGCCTGCACCGGCTCACCGACCGCAGCCTCGGCAAACTCCGCGCCAGCGCCGCCGAACAGGGCATCGACCCCGAGGAGTACTCGGCCAGCCTGCGCTGCCTGCTCCTCCCCGCCCATCCGGAGTGCCGTACCCGCGTCTTCTTCGGTGTCGGCCCGGGCGGACTGTTCCGGCTGCGCGACGGCGAGTGGCAGGACATCGAGCCCACCGCGGGCGACACGACCGGGGAGGCCGTCGTCGGCTTCGGTTCGCAGCCCGCCGAGACCCCGGAGGGTGACCGGCTCACCATGGACCTCGGCATTCCGACGCCGCCGAGCCCGTACGAACCCGCCCCCGAACCGCCCCGCGAACCCTTCCGCTTCCGTGCCTCCGTCGCCCGCCCGGGAGACACCCTGCTGATGTGCACGGGCGGCCTCGCCGAACCGCTGCGCGGCGAACCCGAGCTGTCCGCCCACCTGTCGGGGCGGTGGTCCGGTACCACCCCGCCCGGCCTGGCCGCGTTCCTCGCCGACACCCAAGTACGGGTCAAGGGTTATGCCGACGACCGCACGGCCGCCGCCGTTTGGGAGGCGTGAGCGCCGAGGCTGTGAATTCATGGAACCCAGAGGGATCCGTAGGACACAGGAAACCGAAGGGCACCTGAGAGCCATGGCCAAGCAGAACGTTGCCGAACAGTTCGTCGACATCCTCGTCCGCGCCGGAGTCAAGCGCCTCTACGGCGTCGTCGGCGACAGCCTCAACCCGGTCGTCGACGCGATCCGCCGCAACTCCGCCATCGACTGGATCCACGTACGGCACGAGGAGACCGCCGCCTTCGCCGCCGGCGCGGAAGCGCAGATAACCGGGAAGCTCGCGGCCTGCGCCGGCTCCTGCGGTCCCGGCAACCTGCACCTCATCAACGGCCTCTACGACGCCCACCGTTCCATGGCCCCGGTCCTCGCCCTCGCCTCGCAGATTCCGTCCAGCGAGATCGGCCTCGGGTACTTCCAGGAGACCCACCCCGACCGGCTCTTCCAGGAGTGCAGTCACTACAGCGAACTCATCTCCAACCCGAAGCAGATGCCGCGGCTCCTCCAGACCGCCATCCAGCACGCGGTGGGGCAGAGTGGCGTGAGCGTCGTCTCGCTGCCGGGCGACATCGCCTCCGAGCCCGCCCCGGACAAGGCCGCCGAGACCGCCCTCGTCACCTCCCGCCCCTCCGTCCGCCCCGGCGACACCGAGATCGACAAACTCGTCCAGATGATCGACGAGGCCGACCGGGTCACCCTGTTCTGCGGCAGCGGCACCGCGGGCGCGCACGCCGAGGTCATGGAGTTCGCCGGGAAGATCAAGTCCCCGATCGGACACGCCCTCCGCGGCAAGGAGTGGATTCAGTACGACAATCCGTATGACGTAGGCATGAGCGGTCTGCTCGGTTACGGCGCCGCCTACGAAGCCACCCACGAGTGCGACCTGCTGATCCTCATCGGCACCGACTTCCCGTACAACGCGTTCCTGCCCGACGACGTGAAGATCGCCCAGATCGACGTACGGCCCGAACACCTGGGCCGGCGCTCGAAGTTGGACCTCGCTGTGTGGGGCGACGCGAAGGAGACGCTGCGCTGTCTCATCCCGCGGGTGAAGCCGAAGGGGGACCGGCGGTTCCTCGACCGGATGCTCAAGAAGCACGCCGACGCGTTGGAGGGTGTCGTCAAGGCGTACACGCGGAAGGTGGAGAAGCACGTCCCGATCCACCCCGAGTACGTTGCGTCCCTGGTCGACGAACTGGCCGACGAGGACGCCGTGTTCACCGTCGACACGGGGATGTGCAATGTGTGGGCCGCGCGCTACATCACGCCCAACGGCCGCCGCCGCATCATCGGTTCGTTCTCCCACGGCTCGATGGCGAACGCGCTGCCGATGGCGATCGGCGCCCAGTTCACCGACACCGAGCGGCAGGTCGTGTCGATGTCCGGCGACGGCGGATTCTCCATGCTGATGGGCGACTTCCTCACCCTCGTCCAGTACGACCTGCCGGTGAAGGTCGTCCTGTTCAACAACTCCTCCCTGGGCATGGTCGAGTTGGAGATGCTGGTCGCCGGACTCCCGTCGTACGGCACCACCAACAAGAACCCCGACTTCGCCGCCGTGGCGCGCGCGTGCGGTGCCTACGGGGTGCGGGTCGAGAAGCCCAAGGATCTCGAAGGCGCCCTGAAGACAGCCTTCAAGCACAAGGGCCCGGCCCTCGTCGACGTCGTCACCGACCCCAACGCCCTCTCCATCCCGCCGAAGATCAGCGCCGAGATGGTGACCGGGTTCGCGCTGTCGGCATCGAAGATCGTGCTGGACGGGGGAGTTGGGCGGATGCTCCAGATGGCCCGCTCCAACATCCGTAACGTGCCCCGGCCCTAGACCCGTCCGGTCCTAACCGTCGTACGGCGCCCAGCCCTTCGCCGAGTACCAGTAGTGCGGCAGGCCCTTGATGCCGCTCGTGCGGAACGGCTTGCCGTGGTCGTCGATGCGGAGGGTGCCGGTGCGGCCCTGGGAGGACCAGTCGAGTTCGAGGTACCAGCGGCAGTCGTAGGTCTGGGTGCGGGCCGTGACCAGCAGCACCTCCGGGTCCTGCGCCGAGACCCGGTACGGCAGGTGCACGGCCGGGGCCCGCGCCCCCGCCTCGTCGCTCCCGGCGACCGGGCGGGCGAGGGGGCGGCGGGCGTCCAGGTTCACACCGAAGTAGCGGGGGCTGAGCCCTCCGCCACAGCCCTGGTCCATGGCGTAGACGGTGCCGTGGGCCGGTGCCGCCCGGCCCACGACCCGCACCCGCAGCGCCTCCAGGACGACCGCCGTGGAGGTCCGCCCCTGTACCGAGATCTCGACGTTCGTGACCCGCCCGTGCACCGCGTGCTGCTTCGCCGCCCAGGCCGCGGCGTCCTCCGGGGCCGGGGGCGGTGGGACGTGCGCGGGCGACTTGTCGACGACGTAGTCGTGGCTGCAGTGGTCGCTCCACACCTGGGAGTCGGCGGTCCAGGTGAGGGGTGCGGGGAGAGCGGACGGTGCCGCCTCGGGCTTGGCGGTGTCGTGGGCGGACACGGCCGACAGACTGCCCCACACGGCGAGCACCGCGCACACCACGGCGGCGATGAGCGTGCGCCGCCGCCGGTACCAGGGCAGCTGCCCGGGCGTCTGTCCGGTCATCTCCCTGGGCGTCGGCTCCGGGACCTCGGCCGGTACCGATTCCTGCACCGATTCCTGCACCGATTCCTGGACCGGGTTCTCCGGCGGCGCCCCGGAAGCCTGTCGTTGTTGCCGTGCCGCCATCGCCAGGATCCACCGCCGGTGCAGCTCCAGCCGTTCCTCCGGTGTCGCCCCGCACAGTGCCGCGAACCGTTCCACGGGCGCGAAGTCGAGCGGGACGGTGTCGCCCGTGCAGTAGCGGTGCAGGGTCGAGGCGTTCATGTTCAGGCGGCGGGCCAGCGTGCCGTAGCTGCGGTCCGTGCGCGACTTCAGCCGCCGTAGCAGCGCCGCGAACTCCTCGACGTCCCTGTCGTTGTCCTTGGCCGACACCGTGCCCCCGTGCGTGTCGCGTCCTGGGACGGCATCCCAGGCACTCCATATATCAGGAGGTCAGGCGGGGTGGGACGGTTCCACCGTTGCGGAGTGGGTGTCGGTCATTGCGGTCTTCGCCGCCGGACGCCGAAGCTCGACTCGACCACAGCACGGCACCGAACCGAAACGGGGAACCCACGTGAACAGCAAGAAGGCCATGCGCCGCACCGCCCTGGCCGCCGGCCTCGCCCTCGCCCTCGGGCTGGGCGTCTCCGCCCAGGCCTCCGCCGGCGGCCCGCGCACCGTCAGCGGCAAGCCGTCCGACAACATCACCCGCATCGCCGACTTCTACGGCGCCTACATCGACGCCGAGAGCGACGCGGACCACAGCGGCAGGCTGACCGACGAGCTGCGGAAGTACTACATCCGCGCCGACTACCTGAAGAAGCTGGAGGCCTGGGAGGCGCGGGAGCACGCGGACGGTGTCCTGGAGGCCCAGGACACCCCCGTGGGCTGGAAGGTCACCGACAACGGCACCGCCGGCTACACGGAGGCCCGCGTCACCCTGATCTGGGCGGGCGGGGAGACCAGCAAGCTGGTCGTCGACATGACCCGCACGACCCACAAGATCTTCCACATCGGCACGAAGGGAATCGGCGGCAAGTAGGCCTCGCAGAGGAGCCGTTCGCGGTTCCTGAGCGGCTGATTCCGGCCAGTTTCGCGGAGCGTGGGCTTCATGGGCTTCTGGGGAGGTCCGGGGGGACCACCCGCCCCACGCCTTCGCGGACTACGGCCGGATCGGCAGCCCAGTATCGGCAGCTGGTGCGATCGCCCGTGGTCAGGACGTCACGGGGTGTCGGGTCCCGAGGCCGGGAGCCATGAGACCCCGGAGGGGAACGCCCCGACCGCCCCACCCGCGCCGCATACGCCGTATGGTCGCCGTTCGATGCTTCGGACGGCACTGCCCCCGATTCCTCCGCCCCGCCGGTTACGCAGTGTTCGTGGCCGAACACCCGGTCGTCGGCGACTCGACATGACTGCCCCGATCCCGACGAGGGCATGGATCCCCGTGAACATGTTCGAGCAGGAAGGGAACCGGAAAACCGGCGTGCAGGCGGGGGTCATGAAGAGGCAAGCACGAGGGGGCGGTCCCATGGCGATCGGGGCCTCCTCGGCGAAAACGGTGGAGGAAACGGCCGACAGCGCCACGGAACCGGCGCAGCCGCCTCAACTGAGGCGCAGACTCGGACGCGCGGACCTGCGGGCAGTGCCCGAGGCACGTAGGGCGTTGCGTGAACTGTTACGGCACTGGGGGAGGCCGGGACGATCGGAGATAGCGGAACTGCTCACGAGTGAACTCGTCACCAACGCACTGGTCCACACCGACCACGACGCCGTGCTGACGGCCACCGTCGGACCACGTGGACTGCGCGTGGAGGTACGGGACTTCGTGGCCCGCAGGCCCAGACTGCGCGTACCGATCGCCGACGACGGTACGCACGGGCGGGGCCTGGTCCTGGTGCAGTCCCTCGCGGACGCCTGGGGTGTGTCGGCCCACGGGGTGGGCAAGTCCGTCTGGTTCGAGCTCGATTCGGACACGGCATGAGCAACGGGACGGGGGCGGCGTCCAGTTGGACTCCGCCCCCGTCCCGTTGTCGCCCGGTCCCGGAATATCAGTTCTCAGCTCAGCCGAACTGCTGCTCCAGGTCCTTGAGCTTGCGCTCAAGGGAGTCGAGTCGCGGCAGGGCCATCGTGTCGTCCTCCGCGGTGAGGTCGACGGTTATCGGGTCAGATGCCCCGCGGACTGGCTGGAGTGAGGGACGCGTGCGAACCGGCAGCGGTTCTCCCGTCGATAGAGCAGGCTCCGCGGAAGCTTGACCGGAGCCGCGCTCCAGGGCCTGCGGTTCCGGCGACCGGCCGCCGCCCCGTCCGATGAGGCCGCGCTGGCCCCGGCTTATGGCCTTGAGCTGGGCCCGCTCGATCCGCTGCTGGTCGCGCCGGCGCAGTCGGGTCTCTTCCTTCTTCGCCTTGTCCTCGCGCACCTCGTCGACCGCCTCGTCCAGGCTGCGCACGTTCTCCAGGAGCATCAGCGACCAAGCACTGTAGGTCTCCCTGGGGGCCCGCAGCCAGCGGACGATACGGATCTGCGGCAGCGGACGCGGCACCAGACCCTGCTCGCGCAGCGCGGCCCGTCGGGTCTGCTTCAGCGCGCGGTCGAACAGGACCGCGGCCGACAGCGACATGCCGGAGAAGAACTGCGGAGCGCCCGCGTGGTCGACACCCCTGGGCGCGTGCACCCAGTTGAACCAGGCGGCAGCGGCCGCGAACGTCCATACGAGTATGCGGGAGCCGAGGGCCGCGTCACCGTGGCTGGCCTCGCGGACCGCGAGGACGGAGCAGAACATGGCCGCGCCGTCCAGGCCGAACGGGACCAGGTACTCCCAGCCGTCGGTGAGGCCGAGGTTCTCCTGGCCGAAGCCGACCAGTCCGTGGAAGGAGAGTGCCGCGGCGACCGCCGCACAGCAGAACAGAAGGACGTAGGAGGCGATGCCGTATATGGCCTCCTTGCGCCTGCGGCGCTCCTCCGTGCGCTCCCACGAGTCGTCTTTCGCGTGCTCCCCGCCGGACCGCTTGCTCCGCGCGAGCACCGCTACCGCCGCCAGCATGCCCAGGAGCAGTACGGCGCCGGGAAGCAGCCAGTTCAGCGATATGTCGGTCAGTCTCATCTGGGGTCCCTTGCATTGGGATAGGGCGTAACGCCCGCCATAGTGGCCCAATCCCAACGGCCCTCAGGCGTTTTCGGGGCAAGAGGCCGCCAAGGAGGTGCAAGGGGATGCCCAGGGCGGCTTTCTGCTCGAACTGCCGCTTGAGGGGCGGGAGTTGAGTTCGAATAAGACTACCCGTACGGGTGGTTCCACGGAAAGTTCCTGCGACAAGTGAGGAATTTGTGAATCACCTGTAACCGGGCGGGCGCCTCGTTCGCGGCTGATCCTAGCGGTCCCGGAATCCGGCCCGCGCCTGAGGGTCCCTCAACTCGCGGCGGCAGCCAGCAGCTTGGTGACCCGGTCCGCCTCGCAGGTGCGCGGACAGGTCGCGCAGGCGTCGTCGGCGTCCAGCGTGTAGTACATGCAGCAGCTCGCCCGGTCCCGGGTGGACAGCGGCTCGCCGTCCGGGCCGGTCACCTCACGGAACGCGGCCGACCCGATGTACGGCTTGGTCGCCCCCGGCAGCAGCCTCTCCAACTCGCGTACGGCCCGCGGCTGTTCGCCGAAGAGGTCGGCGACGTACCAGAGCCCCTCCACGATCTCGTCGGTCGCCATGCCCCACAGGGCGCGGCCACGCCGTCGCATCCGCGGGCCGAAGCCGGTCAGTACGGGTTCCAGGTGCTCGGCGACCGCGGCCCGCACCTCCGCCCGCAGCGCCTCCTCGTCCGCGACCACCCGGGCGCCGGGCAGCGCCGCCGCCGGATCGCCGGGCAGGCAGGCGAACGAGTCGGTGCGGACGGTCAGGTGGCCCATGTCCAGGCCGGCGGCCGTGCGGTCGTAGGAGATGTGGGTCACCGGGAAGCGGGGGACCCGGCGGTGCAGGAACCACGGCACGGTGATCAGCAGGACGACCGGCCAGGCGTAGCGGTGCAGGCCGAACGTCGCTATCACGTCCGGGCGGCCCGGCCGGCCGTGGTCGCGCAGGACCTGGGCGTCGTCCCGGGCCAGGAACGCCTCCAGGCCCGCGCCGCCCTCCGCGAGCGCGGCGGCGCAGACCCAGCCGCCGCCGCTCGGGGCCGGTTGCTCCGGGGTGAGTTCGGTGATCGCGAGCCCGGGGATGACCTCGGTGAGGCGGGCGTACGCGTCCGCTACGGCCGAAGAGGGCAGGGGCATCCGGGACCACCGATTCGCCGTTGGTTTAGAGGTAAGGCTTACCTTACCCGCGCGGCTCGGGATTTGAACTAGTCCGATCTGCGCCTAAGGTGCTTGACGGACGAGTAACAAGACGCCGTAATGACCCCAAGTACCGACACGTCCGGAGGAGGACCCGTGAAGCAGGGCACGCAGGGTTCCGCCGGGACGGGTGTTCCGGACCCGAGTGCGACAAGGGCGGCCTGGGTGCCGCCGCAGCAGCGCGCCGCGGACGTGGGCCGGGACCGGGATCTCGGGGACGGCGCCAGTGCGGTGCGCGGTGAGCACACGCACAGCGAGACGCCGATCCCCCGCCCCCGTCAGGTTCTCCAGCGGCCCTCCGTGCGCGGGCAGATCCTGGACGCCCTGCGCACCGCGCTCGTCGGCGGGGAGCTGACCCCGGGCGAGGTCTACTCCGCGCCCGCGCTCGGCGAGCGGTTCGGTGTCTCCGCGACGCCCGTGCGCGAGGCCATGCAGCAGCTCGCCACCGAGGGCGCCGTCGAGGTCGTACCGAACCGCGGCTTCCGGGTGATCGAGCGGGGCGCCCGGGAACTGGCCGAACTGGCCGAGATCCGCGCCCTGATCGAGGTCCCGGTGATGCTGCGGCTCGCCCGTACGGTGCCCGCCGCCCGCTGGGCCGACCTGCGCCCCCTGGCCGAGGGAACCGTCCGCGCCGCGTCCTCCGGATGCCGGGCCACGTACGCCGAGTCCGACCGGGCCTTCCACTGCGGGCTGCTCTCCCTCTCCGGCAACGAACAGCTCGTCCACATCGCCGAGGACCTGCACCGCCGCGCCCAGTGGCCGCTGGTCGGCGGCCCTGCCGCGCGTGGGCGGGCCGACCTGGTGGCGGACGCCGCCGAACACCTGGAACTCCTGGAGGCGTTGTGCGCGGGGGAGTGGGACATGGTGCAGTCCCTGGTGCGGGAGCACTTCGCGGGCGCGGTGTGAACGCGAATATGTGACTCCGGTCACGAGCGGGTCCGGGTCCGGCGACCGTGGGCCGCACCGGGAACCCGCCCGACCGGCGGTGACGTGCCCCATGGAGAGGAATGACCGTTCCATGGGGGAGAGCGCCGATGTTTCCGAATCCCGGCCAGCAGGCCGCCCGACGAGGCGCTGAGCAGTCGGCGCGACAGGCATCGCAGGACGGGATGCGCGCCGCGCAGGCGGGAGCCCGGCGAAGCCACTCCCGCCCCGGACGCGGCGGCGGTTTGCTGACCTTCCTACTGCTCGTCGCCGTCGTGGTGTTGGTCGCGCGCGACCCCGAACTCCGGGCGTCCGTCCTGCAGTTCGTCCACCACGTCGTGAACGTCGTGCAGAACCGGACCGAGGGCTCCTGACCTACGCCGTGGCCGCACCCGGAGCGGGCACCGCCAACTGCCGTGCCAGCCAGGTCGGTACGCCCCCGAGCAGCCGGAACAGCCGCCGGGCCTCCTCGCGCAGCCGGGACGCCTCCGGCTCGACCTCGGCGTCCGCGAGGGACGCCAGGGCCGGTGCCGTACCGACGAGGTAGCCCAACTCCTCCCGGATCCGCAGCGATTCGGCGAAGCCGTGCCGCGCCTCCGCCAACTCCCCGTCCCGCAGGGCCAGTCCGGCCAGGTGACGATGAGTGAACGACAGCAGCAGCGGGTCGGCCTGGTCGGCGGCCCCCGCGTGCGCACGCCGGTACGCGGCCCGCGCCGCCTGCGGCGAACGCGCGAGGTTCTCCGCGAGCAGCCCGCGCCGGAAGTCCAGCAGCGCCCGCCCCGAACCACCCGGCGGGATCAGCGCCGCCGCCCGCCCGAGCGCGGCCCGCGCCTCGTCCGCCCGGTCGCGGACCCCGTGCAGCGTGGCCGCGTAGGCGAGGTGCCCGCGCTCGCAGGCCGCCGCACCGCGCTCGTCGTCGCTGTGGGCCAGGGCCTCGGCCGTACGCAGCGCGTCATCGGCCTCCTCCCAGCCCTGCTCGGTGTACAGACACCGCTCCACGAGCAGCGCGGTCCGCTGCAGGGCCGGTGCCGCGGTGTCGGGCCGCAGCAGCGCCGCCGCGTCGGCCCAGCAGGCCCGCGAGCGCAGCCGCCACACCGCGGTCTGGAGGGGATCGTCACCTTCGGTCGTTCCGTTTCCAGACATGGCGGAATGCGCCACGTTGCCCTCCCCGAGCACACCATTGAGCTGTTGAGTGGTGGCATCTCAGCACGAATCCCGGGGCCCGGCCAAGAGGGTGGGTGAAAGAATTCACAAAGTCGTGGGATCTTCGGGTCAGCTCATCCGCAGCGCCAGGAAGAAATCCAGCTTGTCCTCAAGGCGCGAGAGGTCCCGACTCGTCAACTGCTCGATCCTGCCGACCCGGTAGCGCAACGTGTTGACGTGCAGGTGCAGCCGGGTCGCACAGCGCGTCCAGGAGCCGTCGCACTCCAGGAACGCCTCCAGCGTCGGGATCAGCTCCGCGCGGTGCCGGCGGTCGTAGTCGCGCAGCGGGTCGAGGAGGCGCGCGGTGAACGCCCGCCGTACGTCGTCCGGCACGAACGGCAGCAGCAGGACGTGCGAGGCCAGCTCCTGGTGCCCCGCCGCGCACACCCGCCCGGGCCTGGCGGCGGCCACCCGCCGCGCGTGCCGCGCCTCCTCCAGCGCCCCGCGCAGCCCCTCCGCCGAGTGCACCGCCGCGCTCACCCCGAGCGTGACCCGCCCGTCGTCGTCGAGCCCGGCCGACAGTGGGTCCCGTACGGCCTCCAGGAGTACGTCCGCGTGGATCCCGGACTCGGAGCCGTCGTGCTCCGCCGACACCGCGGGCAGCGGTACGAGGGCGATGGCCTCGTCGCCCATGTGGGCCACGGCGATCCGGTCGGAGGGCTCGGGGCCCGTCGTCAGCGGATCGACCAGGATCTCCTCCAGCAGGGACTGGGCGACCGGCCCGGCCTCGATGTCCCCGCCGTCCCACTCGACGCGGGCCACGATCACCTGCCAGTGCGGGGCCGCACCGAGCCCGGGCAGCAGGACGGGAGCGGCGACCCGCAGGCGCGCGGCGATCTCGGCCGGCGCGGCACCCGCCTGCACCAGCTCCAGGACCTCCTGCGCGAGCCGTCTGCGTACCGTGCGCGCCGCGTCCCGCCGGTCCCGCTCGACCGCGATCAGCTGCGTGACGCCCTGGAGCAGGTCCAGTCGCTCGTCGGGCCAGTCCCCGGCGTCCGCCTCGACCGCCAGCAGCCAGTCCGACAGCACCGTCTCGCGCACGTCCCGGGACCCCTGCGGGGAGCGCCCGCTGCTGCGGATCGGGAAGAGCGAGTACGTCGAGGGGCCCAGCGCCAGCCGGTGCGGTCCCCGGCGGCCCGTGCGGGCGGCGGCCAGGTGCTCGGCGGCCAGCTTGGCGCACACGTCGACGGGCAGCGCGGGCCCCGACACCTTCGAGCCCGCGATGAGCCGCCCGGTCGGCGACAGCACCCACGCCCGCAGGTCCAGGTCGGAGCCCAGCAGGTCCAGGACCACGTCCGGGCCGCCGCCCGCCGGACCCGAGGTCATCATCCGGCGGTGCCGGTCCACCACGGCCGCGAGATCACCGGCCCGCTCGCCGGACACCTGCCGTACGACATGCTCGGTGATCGTCGCGAACGCCACCGACTCGTTGACCGCGAACAGCGGCAGCCGGTGCCGGGCGCAGGCGGCTATGAGGTCGTCCGGGACTGCCCCCAGCTCGGCCTCTCCGGCGGCCAGCGCGGCCACCCCGGCGGACACCAGGAGCCGTACGAACGGCTCGGTGTCGGAGGCGTCGCGGCGCCAGGCCAGACCGGTCAGGACCAGCTCGCCGCCCGAGAGGTAGCGGCTGGGGTCGCGCAGGTCGGTGGTCATCACCCCGCGGACCGTGCGGTCCAGCTCGTCCGCGCCGCCGAGCAGCCGCAGCCCCAGCGCATCGGTGTCCAGAAGTGCGCGCAGCCGCATCGCCGTCGCCGCCGTTCTTTGTCTAGAAAACTACGATGAACCAAGAGGTGTTGTGGGTGCGGGGCCGTGCGGGGCTGTTTCCCACGTTTCCACAGGGAATCGGAGGGGTTACTGATGACCTCCGTTCATATGAATCTACAAGATGCCCGCCCTGGCCAGCCAACTCCTTCATGGTTTCCGTGACTGACCCGCTCCGCGCACGGCGCTGTGTACTGACCTCACGCTGCATTAACAGCACATGAACGAGCCGGACCCGCCGCACACGAACTGGCTTGATCCGTACGACCCACGAGACGAAGAAGAGAGCCGGTCATGGACTTCCTTCGCCCCGCCAGCTGGGAGGAGGCGCTCGCCGCTAAGGCCGAGCACCCCACCGCAGTCCCGATCGCGGGCGGCACCGATGTGATGGTCGAGATCAACTTCGACCACCGTCGGCCCGAGTACCTGCTCGACCTGAACCGCGTCGGCGACCTCTACGAGTGGGAGGTCGGCGCGGACAGCGTGCGGCTCGGGGCCTCGGTCCCGTACACCCGGATCATGGAGAACCTGCGCGGCGAGCTGCCGGGCCTCTCCCTCGCCTCGCACACCGTCGCCTCCCCGCAGATCCGCAACCGCGGCGGCGTCGGCGGCAACCTCGGCACCGCCTCCCCGGCCGGCGACGCCCACCCCGCGCTCCTCGCGGCCGGCGCCGAGGTCGAGGCCGAGTCGGTGCGCGGCACCAGGCTCATCCCGATCGACGAGTTCTACACCGGCGTGAAGCGCAACGCGCTCGCGCCCGACGAGCTGATCCGGGCCGTCCACATCAAGAAGGCGGACGGCCCGCAGCAGTACTCCAAGGTGGGCACGCGGAACGCGATGGTGATCGCCGTGTGCGCCTTCGGTCTGGCCCTGCACCCGGCCACCCGCACGGTCCGCACCGGCATCGGTTCGGCCGCGCCGACCCCCGTCCGGGCGAAGGCCGCCGAGGAATTCCTGAACGCGGCGCTCGACGAGGGCGGCTTCTGGGAGAGCGGGAAGATCATCACCCCGTCGGTCGCCAAGCAGTTCGCGGACCTGTGCTCCGCCGCCTGCAACCCGATCGACGACGTCCGGGGCACCGCGAGCTACCGCCGGCATGCGGTCGGCATCATGGCCCGCCGCACCCTGACCTGGACCTGGGAGTCGTACCGCGGCACTGACGGCCGCTCCATCGAGAAGGGGAGTGTCGCCTGATGCGCGTCAATTTCACGGTCAACGGCCGCCCGCAGGAAGCGGACGACGTGTGGGAGGGCGAGTCCCTGCTGTACGTGCTGAGGGAGCGGATGGGCCTCCCGGGTTCGAAGAACGCCTGCGAGCAGGGGGAGTGCGGTTCCTGCACCGTCCGCCTCGACGGCATCCCGGTGTGTTCGTGTCTCGTCGCCGCCGGTCAGGTCGAGGGCCGCGAGGTCGTCACCGTCGAGGGCCTCGCGGACTACGCGCGGCAGCGGGCATGTGGTGCGGAAAAGTGTGACACTTCCGCGAAAAATGACACACTTTCTCAGAGTGGGTCCCCTGCCTGGCACCCCAAGCCGACCGACTCGCAGACCGGCGAGGGCACCCGACTCGCCCCCATCCAGCAGGCGTTCATCGACGCCGGCGCCGTCCAGTGCGGCTTCTGCACCCCCGGGCTCCTCGTCGCCGCCGACGAGATGCTGGAGCACAACCCGACCCCGACCGACGCGGACATCCGCGAGGCGCTCTCGGGCAACCTGTGCCGCTGCACCGGCTACGAGAAGATCATGGACGCGGTCCGCCTGGCGGCAGCCCGGCAGGGAGAGGCGGTCTGACATGTCTGTCAAAGGCACCCCCATCGGTACTCCCACCAAGGTCACCCAGGGTTCGCAGACCAAGGGCGGCATCGGCGAGTCCACGCTCCGCCCGGACGGCACCCTCAAGGTCACCGGCGAGTTCGCGTACTCCTCCGACATGTGGCACGAGGACATGCTCTGGGGCCAGATCCTCCGCTCCCCGGTCGCGCACGCCGAGATCGTCTCCATCGACACCGTCGAGGCGCTCAAGACCCCGGGCGTCTACGCCGTCATGACGTACGACGACCTGCCGACCGACGTCAAGAACTACGGCCTGGAGATCCAGGACACCCCGGTCCTCGCCCACGGCAAGGTCCGCCACCACGGCGAGCCGGTCGCGATCGTCGCCGCCGACCACCCGGAGACCGCCCGCCGCGCCGCCGCGAAGATCAAGGTCGAGTACCGCGAACTCCCGGTCATCACCGATGAGTTGTCCGCCACGGCGCCGGACGCGATCCTCGTCCACGAGGGCCGCGACGACCACCATATCGGCCACGTCCCGCACCCGAACATCGTGCACCGCCAGCCGATCATTCGCGGCGACGTGGCGGCCGCCCGGGAGCGCGCCGACTTCATCGTCGAGGGCGAGTACACCTTCGGCATGCAGGACCAGGCGTTCCTCGGCCCGGAGTCGGGTCTCGCGGTCCCCTCCGAGGACGGCGGCGTCGACCTCTACATCGCGACCCAGTGGCTGCACTCGGACCTCAAGCAGATCGCGCCCGTGCTCGGCCTGCCCGAGGACAAGGTCCGGATGACGCTGTCCGGCGTCGGCGGCGCGTTCGGCGGTCGCGAGGACCTGTCGATGCAGATCCACGCCTGCCTGCTGGCCCTGCGCACCGGCAAGCCGGTCAAGATCGTCTACAACCGTTTCGAGTCCTTCTTCGGGCACGTCCACCGCCACCCCGCCAAGCTCTACTACGAGCACGGCGCCACGAAGGACGGCAAGCTCACCCACCTCAAGGCCAGGATCGTCCTGGACGGCGGCGCCTACGCGTCGGCCTCCCCGGCGGTCGTAGGAAACGCTTCCTCGCTCGGTGCCGGTCCGTACGTCATCGACGACGTCGACATCGAGGCCATCGCGCTCTACACCAACAACCCGCCCTGCGGCGCGATGCGCGGCTTCGGCGCGGTCCAGGCGTGCTTCGCCTACGAGGCCCAGATGGACAAGCTCGCCGACAAGGTGGGCATGGACCGGGTCGCGTTCCGCCAGCTCAACGCGATGGAGCAGGGGACGATCATGCCGACCGGGCAGCCGGTCGACTCCCCGGCCCCCGTCGCCGAACTCCTCCGCCGCGTCAAGGCGATGCCCATGCCGCCCGAGCAGCAGTGGCTCGCGGCCGGAGAGGCCGCCGACGTACGGCAGTTGCCGGGCGGTCTGTCCAACACCACGCACGGCGAAGGCGTCGTCCGCGGGGTCGGGTACGCGGTCGGCATCAAGAACGTCGGCTTCTCCGAGGGATTCGACGACTACTCAACTGCCAAGGTCCGCCTGGAAGTTGTCGGCGGAGAACCCGTCGCCGTCGTGCACACCGCGATGGCGGAGGTCGGCCAGGGCGGTGTCACCGTCCACGCGCAGATCGCCCGCACCGAGCTGGGCGTCACCCAGGTGACGATCCATCCGGCCGACACGCAGGTGGGCAGCGCCGGTTCGACCTCGGCCTCCCGCCAGACGTACGTCACCGGTGGCGCCGTCAAGAACTCCTGCGAGCTGGTCCGCGAGAAGGTCCTGGAGATGGGCCGCCGCAAGCTCGGCACCTACCACCCGGCCTGGGCCACCGCCGAACTCCTCCTGGAGGGCGGCAAGGTCGTCACCGACGGCGGTGAGGTGCTGGCCGATCTGGTCGACGTCCTCGAAGGCGAGGCCGTAGAGATCGAGGCCGAGTGGCGGCACCGCCCCACCGAGGCCTTCGACCTCCGTACCGGACAGGGCTTCGGGCACGTCCAGTACACCTTCGCCGCGCACCGCGCCGTCGTCGAGGTCGACACCGAACTCGGCCTGGTCAAGGTGATCGAACTGGCCTGCGCACAGGACGTCGGCAAGGCGCTCAACCCGCTGTCCGTCATCGGCCAGATCCAGGGCGGTACGGTCCAGGGTCTCGGCGTGGCGGTCATGGAGGAGATCATCGTCGACCCGAAGACCGCCAAGGTCAGGAACCCGTCCTTCACGGACTACCTGATCCCCACCATCCTCGACACGCCGACCATTCCGGTCGATGTGCTCGAACTCGCCGACGAGCACGCCCCGTACGGGCTGCGCGGCATCGGCGAGGCCCCGACCCTGTCGTCAACTCCGGCCGTGCTAGCGGCCATTCGGAACGCGACCGGGCTGGAACTGAACAGGACACCGGTACGCCCGGAGCACCTCACGGGCAAGTGACCCTCCGGGTCCCCACATTGTTCGTCTCGGGCCGTCCCCCGGGTCGTCCATCCCAAATCCCGCATGCCGCCGAAGGCAGTGAGCGGGTGCCCCTGTGAACCTTGGGAGATGGCCCCATGACCCAGCAGTCCGTAGAGCCCAGGACCGCCGCCGAAGACGCGGGTGAAGGAACCCGCGTCCCGGCCGGCCGGTCCTGGCTCGACCGCTACTTCCACATATCCCGGCGAGGATCGACCGTCGCGCGTGAGGTGCGCGGCGGTGTCACCACCTTCATGGCGATGGCGTACATCCTGCTGCTCAACCCCCTGATCCTGTCCGGCAAGGACGTGGCGGGGGACACGCTCGGGCAGAAGGGCCTGATCACCGCGACCGCGTTCGCGGCGGCCTTCACCACCCTCCTGATGGGCTTCGTCGGCAAGGTGCCGCTGGCCCTCGCCGCCGGTCTCTCCGTCTCCGGTGTGCTCTCCTCGCAGGTCGCCCCGCAGATGACCTGGCCGCAGGCGATGGGCATGTGCGTGCTGTACGGCGTGGTCATCATGCTGCTCGTCGTCACCGGCCTGCGCGAGATGATCATGAACGCGATTCCGCTCGCCCTCAAACACGGCATCACCATGGGCATCGGCCTGTTCATCGCCCTCATCGGCTTCTACAAGTCCGGCTTCGTGCACCAGGGCAAGGCGACCCCGGTCACCCTCGGCCCGGCGGGTGAACTCGCGGGCTGGCCCGTCCTGTTGTTCGCCGGCACCCTGCTCCTCATCTTCATGCTCCAGGCCCGCAACATGCCCGGAGCCATCCTCATCGGCATCATCACCGGCACGGTCGTCGCCGCGATCCTGAACTCCGCCGGGGTCATCGACCCCAGGCAGTGGGCCAGCGGCGCCGCCCCCGAACTGCACGGCAGCGCGGTCTCGATGCCGGACTTCTCGCTCTTCGGCCATGTGGAGTTCGGAGGTTGGGGCAAGGTCGGCGCGATGACGGTCGGCATGATCGTGTTCACGCTCGTGCTGGCCGGCTTCTTCGACGCGATGGCCACCATCATCGGCGTCGGCACGGAGGCGAAACTCGCCGACGCCAAGGGCCGGATGCCGGGCCTGTCGAAGGCGCTGTTCATCGACGGCGCCGGCGGCGCGATCGGCGGCGTGGCGGGCGGCTCCGGCCAGACGGTCTTCATCGAGTCGGCGACGGGGGTCGGGGAGGGCGCGCGAACGGGCCTCGCCTCGGTGGTGACAGGCCTGTTCTTCGCGGCCTGCCTGTTCTTCACTCCACTCACCGCGATCGTCCCGCAGGAGGTCGCGTCCGCCGCCCTCGTCGTCATCGGCTCGATGATGCTGATGAACGCCCGCCACGTGGACTGGGCCGACCGGGCCACCGCGATCCCTGTCTTCCTGACGGTAGTTGTGATGCCCTTCACCTACAGCATCACCGCCGGCGTCTCCGCGGGAGTCATCTCGTACGTCGCCATCAAGGCCGCTCAGGGCAAGGCGCGGGAGATCGGCGCCTTCATGTGGGGCCTGACGGTGATCTTCCTGGTGTACTTCGCCCTCCACCCGGTCGAGAGCTGGCTGGGCGTGCATTAGCAGATCCTGGAAAGCCTTTCCCCACCACCCCGTCAGGAGACCGAGACATGCTGGACATCGCCGAAGAGCTGCACCGGTGGGTCGAGCAGGGCCGCGACTTCGCCGTCGCCACCGTGGTGGCCGTCGACGGCAGCGGACCCCGCCAGCCCGGCGCCGCCCTCGCGGTGGACGCCGACGGCACAGCGATCGGCTCGGTCTCCGGGGGCTGTGTGGAAGGCGCCGTCTACGAACTGTGCCAACAGGCGTTGGCAGACGGCGAAACCGTCCTGGAGCGCTTCGGCTACAGCGACGAGGACGCCTTCGCCGTCGGCCTGACCTGCGGCGGAGTCATCGACATCCTCGTCACACCGGTACGGGTCGGCGACCCCGCCCGTCCGGTGGCCGCCGCCGCACTGTCCGCCGCCGCCCACGGCGAGGCGGCGGCGCTCGCCCGGATCGTCTCCGGCCCCGCCGAGCTGCGGGGCCGCGCGCTCGTCGTACACCCCGACGGCTCCTACGACGGCGGGTTCGGCGCCCACCCCGAACTGGACCGTACGGTCGTCACCGAGGCCGGTGCCCATCTGGACGCGGGCCGCACCGGCACGGTCGAGATCGGCGAACAGGGCTCCCGCTGCGGGGCCCCGCTCACGGTCCTGGTCGAGTCGTCGGTCCCGCCGCCTCGGATGATCGTCTTCGGCGCCATCGACTTCGCCTCCGCGCTGGTCCGCGTCGGCAAGTTCCTGGGCTACCACGTGACGGTGTGCGACGCCCGCCCCGTCTTCGCCACCCGGGCCCGCTTCCCCGACGCCGACGAGATCGTCGTCGAGTGGCCCCACAAGTACCTCGACCGCACGGACGTCGACGCCCGTACCGTCCTGTGCGTCCTCACCCACGACGCCAAGTTCGACGTACCGTTGCTCCACCTCGCCCTCCGGCTCCCGGTGGCGTACGTCGGCGCGATGGGCTCCCGCCGCACCCACCTCGACCGCAACGAGCGGCTGCGTGAAGTCGGCGTCACGGAAATGGAGTTGGCGCGGCTGAGGTCCCCGATCGGCCTCGACCTCGGCGCGCGTACGCCCGAGGAGACGGCCCTGTCGATCGCCGCGGAGATCGTCGCCAACAAGCGTGGTGGCAGCGGGGTTTCACTCACCGGGGCGCACACGCCGATCCACCACGACGCGACGTCGGCGAAGGTGGGGCGGATCGGGTCGGTGGCCTGAGCGGTTCAACGGGGGCGGACCGAGAACGCCGTGTAGCCCGCCACGGCCACGATCGCGTCCTTGACGAGCAGGACGTACGGCGTGGTGTCGTCCGTCGAGTCGCCGGGGTTCGCCAGTGCGGACGTACGCCACGCGACGGCTCCGGTGCTCCGGTCGAGGGCCAGCAGACGGCCGAACCGGTTCGAGAAATAGAGCCTGTTGGACTTTGCCGAGAACACCGGCGTCGACAGGTTCTCGGTGTCCGTCTCCCGCTGCCAGAGCCGCTTGCCGTCGGTCGCGCGCACGGCGGTGACCGTGCCGTTGGGGCGGACGAAGCAGATGACGCCCTTGACGAGGGTGGGCGTGCCACGCGTGGTTGCCGGCAGCGGGACCCGCTCGCCCCCGCCGGCGGGGTCCAACTCCTCCAGGGCTGTGTACGGCTGGTCCTCGCCGCTGCCGAAGGAGCCCTCCGCCAACCGCGGCACCGCGAACGTCAACCGTCCGTCGAGCGTGCCCAACGGCATGGCCCCTATGGGCAGTTGGGCGACATCCTTCGACGTGCCGTCCTTCGGGTCCAGGCGCAGCACGCCGACACCGCCCTTGGTGGGATCGTCCGCAGGCCTGCACAGGCCGTAGGGGGCGCCGCCGAGCACGGTCGGGGTGCAGTCGGTGCCGGCCTTCGACTGCGCGGCGGCGGTCCAGAGTCGGTGGCCGGACTTGTCGTAGGCGACGAACCGCGTCGCGGTCACGTCCATCGCCAGGATGCCGCCGTCGAACAGCACGGCGTTGTGGTCCTCGCTGACCGGTTGCTCCCAGAGCTGGGTGCCGGTCTTCGCGTCCAGGGCGACCAGTCGCCGGGCGATGTAGGTCCGGGACGAGTCCGGCTTGACGTAGGTGTAGACCCGGCCGTCCCGGACGCCGACGGGGCGCGAGGTCTCCGGGCTGGTGCCCGAGCGCCAGCCGACCCGGCCGGAGGCGGCGTCGAGCGCGGACACCGTGAAGCCGGTACCGGCGCAGTACAGGGTGCTGCCGCCCGCCACGCAGCCGGACTCGCCGTAGTCGAGCGGGTTGCCCACCTTGGCGGTGAGCAGGCTCGCGCGCCAGGGCTTCCAGCCGGTGGGCAGTTCTACGGCGGTGCGGGACGCGGAGCGCGTGGACGCGGCGGGTGTGCCCGAGTCGGTGGTGCCGTCCGACATCCAGTGCAGGGTCGTGAGGCCGAGCGCGGTGACGGCGAGCGCGGTGGCGAGGGCGATGACGAGTCGCCTGGTCCGGCGCGGGCGTCGGCCGCTGTCCGGGACGGTCTCGGGAGTGTCCGGGCGGGGGCGCGCCGTGCTCGGGAGGTCCGCCACCGTCGCGGTGGACTCGCTCAAGGTCAGCAACATGCTGTGAAGTTCGGCCAGTTGGGGGCGGGCCGTCGCCTCCTTGTCCAGGCAGCGTTCGGCGATGGTGCGCAGGGGCTCGGGTACCCCGTCCAGTCGTGGCTGTTCGTACATGACCTGATAGCCCGTCAGATACGGGCTGGCGCCGTCGAAAGGGCGGTTGCCGGTGGCCGCGTACACCAGCAGTGAGCCGAGTGAGAAGACGTCGGAGGCGGGGGTGACGTCCCGGGGCGCGGCGAACTGCTCGGGGGACATGAAGGGCGGGGTGCCGATGAGGCGTCCCGTCACGGTGAGGGCCTGGTTGTCGGCGGCGCGGGAGATGCCGAAGTCGATGACGCGGGGGCCGTCCTCGGCGAGCAGGACGTTGCTCGGCTTCAAGTCCCGGTGCACGACACCGGCTTGGTGGATGTCCCGCAGCGCCTCGACCAGGCCCAGCGCGAGTGTGCGCAGGGCCTGTCCGCCCAACGGGCCGTCCCTGTCGATGACTTCGGCCAGGGTGCGGCCGGGGACGTAGAGCGTGGCCATCCAGGGCAGTTCGGCGTCCGGGTCGGCGTCCACGACGGGGGCGGTGAACGCTCCGCTGACCCGGCGGGCGGCGGCGATCTCCTGCCGGAAGCGGGCGCGGAACTCCTCGTCCAGCGCGTACTGGGCGTGCACGACCTTGACCGCGACCTGCCGGCCCGACGCCGAGCGCCCCAGATACACGACACCCATCCCGCCGCTGCCGAGCCGGTCGACCAGCGCGTAACCACCGATCGACTCCGTGTCCCCGGGGCGAAGCGACATTCGCCGGTCACCTCTCCTGATTCCCTTGGCCACATGGGCCGTTCAGGGCCATCACACTAGAGCGTTCGCCCCTGCCACCGGACATCGACCTCGACGGTCCGGGCAGGACCGGGAATTGGGTTGCGAGCCCCACGTACCCCCGTCTTCCATGGGCCCATGATGTCCACCGACCGACTGCTCGCCTTCGCGGCCCTGTCCTTCCTGCTGATCGTGGTTCCCGGACCCAGCGTGCTGTTCGTGATCGGGCGGGCGCTGGCCCACGGCCGCCGGGCCGCGCTGACCACTGTGGTGGGCAACACGCTCGGCGCCTATCTGCTCGTCGTGGCCGTCGCGCTCGGAATCGGGTCACTGGTGGAGCGCTCGGTGCTCGTCTTCACGGCCCTGAAGCTCGCCGGCGCCGCCTACCTGATGTATCTCGGGGTGAAGGCATGGCGCCAACGCGGCTCGCTGCGCGCCGCGTTCGCCGGGGAGGAGACGGCCCCGCACAGCGGTCTGCGCACCCTGTGGGAGGGGTTCGCCGTCGGGGTGGCCAACCCCAAGACGATCGTGTTCTTCGCCGCCGTACTGCCGCAGTTCGTGGACCGTGAACAGGGGCACGTCGCAAGCCAGATGCTGCTGCTCGGCCTGGTCTTCAACATCATCGCCCTGGTCTCCGACAGCGTGTGGGGGCTGGTCGCGTCCACGGCCAGGGACTGGTTCGCGCGGTCGCCACGGCGGCTGTCCGCGGTCGGCGGGATCGGCGGGCTCACCATGATCGGCCTGGGCGTGACGGTCGCCGCGACGGGCCGGAAGGACTGAGGGGGCTGGCTGGTCGGGAGGACTGAGGCGGCCGGCGGGCTGGGGGAGCTGGGGCTGCCTACGGGCCGGAGGGGCCGAGGCTGCTGGCCGGCCGGGAGGATTGAGGTTGCCGACAGGCAGGGACGACTGAGGCTTCCGGTCGGTCGGAGGGACTGAGACCGTCGACCAGCCGGGAGGATCGAGGCGAGCCTCGGGCAACTCTGTGGTCGGCCGTCACGCCCGTCTCAACAGCCCGTTCACCGCCCGCCCGAACATCGACCGCGCCGCCCACCGCAGGGGCCGGTCGAAGAAGCGCGGCAGGAAGCGGACCGCCAGCTCCTCCTGCCAGACCACGCGGCTACGGCCTCCCGGCCCCGGCCGTACCTCGATCTCCGCCCACCCCGTGACGACCCGACCCCGCTTCTCCAGTCGAACGAGGCCCGGCTCGTCGTCCGTCGGCGGGCGCCACACGGTGACCTCCATCCGGTCGTCGAAGCCGAGCGGGCCGAGCCCGGAACGGGCCACGAAGACCGTGCCCTCGCGGGTCGGCGGGGGAGTGACCACGGTGACCCGGGTCAGCGGGACCACGTCGGCGTGGCGTGGCCACTCCGTCAACCGGCGCCACGCCTCCTCAAGCGGGAGCGGGGCCGTGCGTTCGAGACGGAAGTTGACCATGTATGGATCGTAGAGAACGCTTCTTGATCGGCGGTACTTTCATCGGCGGCTCACACCCATGGCCTAGCGGTTCATAGGTACGGAGACGTACACCGGACAGCCGCCCCCAGTTTCCCCGCGTCCCGGCCGGAGCGGGCGCCTCCCCCATAGGCTTTCTCCCACGGGCGGGCATCCCGCCTGTCCCCAGGGGGAGTTGGTCGTCATGCCACTGAAGGCCTACGGCGTACTGATCACGCGCGCGGTGGACACGAGGCGCGAGGGCGCCGCCGGTACACCGCACTACCAGATCCATCTCACGGACGACTCGGGCACACACTTCCGGGCCGCGGTCAACGTCCTGTCCGCGGAGCAGCCCTCCGAGCTGCTCTATCTCGTCAGCGAGGACTTCCAACACCCGGTCACGGCCCGCCTGGAGGGCCTCCCGAGCGGCTGGAACACCCTGCTGCCCGGACCCGGCGGCCCGAACCTCGACTTCGTGCGCGGCAACCTCTTCGACCCGGCACAGCTGCGGACGCTCCCGCCGGACGCGAGCGGTCCCGACAACGACCTGGCCGACCTCCTCGACCACTACGTACGACGCGCGGTGGACGACCCGGACGCCCGGCTGTACGTCTTCGGCGAGCGCTTCGGTCCCGAACCGACCGTCAAGGACAAGGTGTTCGGCTTCCTGCCGGGCAACGGCGTCCACGACATCCACATGAACCAGGGCAACAGCCGCCGTTTCAGCGGCGACGACGGGGTCTGGCAGGACGGCGGCATCCTGATCCACTTCCCGGCACAGTCGCGCTGGGTGGGCATCTTCCTCGCCTTCCAGAGCCAGTCCTGGCACACCGACGACACCACCGGCCACACCCTGGAGGGCACCGACGGTTCGCGCAACGAGCCCGGCGGGCAGCCCGTGCGGATCGTGGCGGCCCTGGTCAACCCGCGTGGCCCGGCACCCGAGACGGAGAGCGTCACGCTCCTCAACGCCTCGCCCGAGCCGCTCGACCCGACCGGCTGGCGCGTCCGGGACCGGCTCGGCCACTCCTGCGCGGTACCGTCCGGCGCCCTCGCAGCGGGCGCCACCCTGCTCGTCCCGCTCACGGACGGCGTCCAACTCGGCAACCAGGGCGGAGAGATCACCCTCCTCGACGCGAACGGCCTCAAGGTCCACGGCGTCTCGTACACCGCCGATCAGGCCGCACGGGAGGGCTGGACCGTCGTTTTCTGACCAACTCGCCCTCACTGCCCGGAAGTTCCCTACCGCACCCGCGCACCCGTACGGCACGATGAGCCCGACCCGCACCGCACCACCGTCCGGAGGGTGTCCCGTGGACCGCGAACTGCACGCCAGACTCGACGACTTGCAGCGCGACCCGTACCCGGTCTACACCCGGGCACGGCAGACCGAGGGGCTCACCCACCTCGCCGAACTCGACGCCTGGCTCGTCGCCCGGGACGCCGACGTACGCGAAGTCCTGCGCCGCCCCGAGGACTTCTCCTCGGCAATGGCACTACGACCCGACGTGCTGCCGTCGCCCGCCGCGCTCGCCGTCCTCGGCGGCGGGTTCGGCGGGCGGCCCGTCGTCGTCACCGCGGACGGCGCGCAGCACCAGCAGCTGCGCGCACCGATCGTCCGCGGCCTCTCGCCGGCCCGCGTCACGGCCGTCCTGCCGTACGCCGCCGAGCGCGCCGCGGCCCTGGTGGACGCGTTCGTCAAGGACGGGGACAAGGGCGAGCACGGGGACGGACACGTCGAGTTGATGTCGGCGTACGCCAGGCAGCTGCCCGGCGAGGTCGTCGGCAGGATCGTCGGCCTCGACCCCGCCGACGTACCCGGGGTCGTCCACGGCGGCCACCGCGCCGAGGAGTTGCTCTTCCGCCCGCTGGCGGAGGACGAGCAGATCGCCGCGGCCGAGGACGTCGTCGCGATGCAGCACACCCTCGACCGGTACGTACAGGAGCGGCACGCACAACCCCGCCAGGACCTCTGTACGGAACTGATCGCCTCGGTGACCGAGGAGGGGGACGGCGACCTGACCCTGGAGCACAGGCACCAACTCGTCGCCCACCTCCAGAACTTGCTCATCGCCGGTCACCTCACCACCACCGCGCTCATCGGCACGACCGTCCTGCACCTCCTCCGGCACCCGCAACAGTGGGAGCTGCTGTGCGCCGAGCCCGAGCGCATCCCCGCGGCGATCGAGGAGGCGGCCCGCTACGACACCGCGCTGCAGGGGTTCCGCAGGGTCACCACCCGGCCGGTCGTCCTCGCCGGCACCGAACTCCCGGCCGGGGCAACGCTGTTCATCGCCTTCGGCGCGGCCAACCGTGACGAGAGGCGGCATGCGCGTGCAGACACGTTCGACATCACCCGCGCTCCGGGCCGCCACCTCGCGTTCGGCTTCGGCGTGCACAGCTGCCCGGGCTCCCAGCTCGCCCGCGAGCAACTCCGGCTCACCCTGGAGGAGTTGACGAGGCGGCTGCCCGGCCTTCGGCTGGCGGAGGACCGTCCGGTCACCATGCGGCCGACGATGATCCACCGTTCCCCGTACGCCCTGCATCTGACGTGGTGACTCAGGGCCGGTACACCTTCCCCGGCTCCGCCTTCCCGGGCGCGAGGAGCTGCGGCACGGTCACGAACACGTACCCGCGCTCCTTCAGCGCGTCGATGATCCCGGGGACGGCGGGCACGGTGCCCTGGTAGAGGTCGTGCAGCAGGATGATACCGTCCCGGGTGGCCTGGGCGAGAACGCGCTTCGTGATCAGTGCGGAGTCGGTGGTCGCGTAGTCCTTGGCGGTCACGCTCCACAGCACCTCCGACAGGCCGAGCTCCCGGCAGATCTTGTGCACGGTGTCGTCGGTGCGGCCCTGGGGCGGGCGCATCAGTGTCGGCCGCTTGCCGGTGATCCGCTCTATCGCGTTGTCCGTGCGTTCCAGTTCGTCGCGTATCTGCGCGGGCGAAATTCGGGTCAGGATCTTGTGGTCCCAGGTGTGACTGGCCACCTCGTGCCCCTCGGCCGCCATGCGCTTGACCAGTTCCGGGTACTTCTCGATGTGCCGCTTGCCGAGCAGGAAGAAGGTCGCCGGGACCTGCCTCTCCTTCAGGATGTCGAGCAGCCGCGCCGAGTTCTCGCTCGGCCCGGCGTCGAAGGTCAGCGCGATGCACTTCACCTCACGGCAGTCGACCGTCCCGAACCGGGCCTGCGCGGTGGCCGACGCGGCCTCGGCCCGGGCAGCGGCCGGCGCGGTCGTGTCGAGCTTGGTGCAGCCGCTCGACGACAGGGCCAGCGCGGCAACGGCCACAAACATGCCGACGGCACGCAACCCGTCCCGGGTTCTTTTCCTCTTCTTACTCAGAGCACTCAGAGATGGCATGTACGGACTATACGCAGCGAGTATACGCAGTATGTATAGTCGGCCGAAAGTGTCCGAGGGGTGGCCCTCATCCTTTAGCACACGTCGGTTCCCAGCGCTCGCCCGAGCCGCAGATCCCACCGCCCGGCCCGCCCACTGAGGTCGGTCGCAGTCAGCGGCGGCACGTCAAGCCGCCAGAACGCAGGCCCAGGCGCGTCAAGGACCGTGACCGCAACGGCCCGCACGAACTCCTGCTCGACCACCGCAAGGGTCCTCCCCTCGAACCCGGCCGCCGCATCCAGCCACCGCGCCGCCCGCTCGCAGAGCGCCCGCACCGGCTCCCCGCCATGAGGCACCGCGTCCGCATCCGTCAGCCAGGCCATCACCGCGTCCGGCTCCCGAGCCATCACCTCGTCGAGGGTCAGGCCTCGCCAACGCCCCATGTCCAGACCCGCCAACTCCGGCTCCGCCACGGCCGAGAGACCGAGCGCGGACGCCGTCTCCCGGCACCGCACGGTGGGCGAGACCAGCATCCGGTCAGCCGAGCGGAGCGAACCCGCGGCGGACTCGGCGCGGGCCGTGCCGCTCGCGTCGAGCGGACTGCCGTCGTCGAACCGGGTCTCCCGCAGGGACCGGTTCATGGCCGGCGAGATCAAGGTGATGCGGCTGGTCACTTCGTCGCTCCAGTTCTCCGGGCTGTGCGGATCATCGTCTCCCACACACCTCGCGGCGAGGGCGGCCGGGAGGGTGTCCTCCCGGCCGCCCCCGCCCTCGGGTCAGGAACCGGTCAGTTCCCTGCGGACCGTGCGGGCCGCGGCGACCAGGTTCTCCAGGGACACACGGGTCTCGGGCCAGCCGCGGGTCTTCAGGCCGCAGTCCGGGTTGACCCACAGCCGCTCCGGCGGGATGGCCTCAAGTCCCTTGCGCAGCAGGGCAGCCGCCTCGTCGATGCCCGGCACGCGCGGGGAGTGGATGTCGTACACGCCGGGTCCGGCCTCGCGCGGATAGCCGTGCCCGGCCAGCTCGCGGGCGACCTGCATGTGCGAACGGGCCGCCTCCAGGCTGATGACGTCCGCGTCGAGGTCGTCGATGGCCTGGACGACGTCGCCGAACTCGGCGTAGCACATGTGGGTGTGGATCTGCGTGTCCGGCCGCACTCCGCTAGTGCTGAGCCGGAAGGCCTCCGTGGCCCACGCCAGATACGCGGGGTGGTCGGCGGCCCGCAGCGGCAGGGTCTCGCGCAGGGCGGGTTCGTCGACCTGGATGACCGAAGTCCCGGCCGCCTCAAGGTCGTTGACCTCGTCGCGCAGGGCGAGGGCGACCTGCCGTGCGGTGTCGCCGAACGGCTGGTCGTCGCGGACGAAGGACCAGGCGAGCATGGTGACCGGCCCGGTGAGCATGCCCTTGACCGGGCGCGAGGTGAGCGACTGGGCGTACGTCGTCCAGCGCACCGTCATCGGTTCCGGGCGGGAGATGTCGCCGGCGAGGATCGGCGGGCGGACGTAACGGGTGCCGTAGGACTGCACCCAGCCGTGCTGCGTGGCGAGGTAGCCCGTCAGCCGCTCGGCGAAGTACTGGACCATGTCGTTGCGTTCGGGCTCGCCGTGCACCAGGACGTCCAGGCCGGTCTTCTCCTGGAACGAGATCACCTCCTGGATCTCGGCCTTGATGCGCTCCTCGTAACCGGCCGTGCCGATCCGGCCCGCCCTCAAGTCCGCGCGGGCGGTGCGCAGTTCACCGGTCTGCGGGAAGGAGCCGATCGTGGTGGTCGGCAGCAGGGGCAGACCGAGGTGGGCCCGCTGGACGGCGGTCCGCTCGTCGTACGGCTGCGCGCGGCGGGCGTCCGCCTCCGTGACGGCGGCCGTACGGGCCCGTACGGCGGGGTCCCGCGTGATCGGGGAGCCCGCGCGGGAGGCCAAGTCGGCCCGGTTGGCGGCGAGTTCGGCGGTGATGGTGTCGGTGCCCTGGGCCAGGCCCTTGGCGAGGGTGACGATCTCCGCGGTCTTCTGGCGGGCGAAGGCGAGCCAGCGCAGGATCTGCGGCTCGATGTCCCGCTCGGTGGCGGTGTCGAGCGGGACGTGCAGGAGTGAGCAGGAGGCGGCCACGTCGACCCGTTCGGCCAGCCCGAGCAACGTGCCGAGCGTGGCGAGGGACTTGGTGAGGTCGTTCACCCAGATGTTGCGGCCGTTGACGACACCGGCGACCAGGCGCTTGCCGGGCAGCCCGCCCACGGTGGCGAGGGCGTCCAGGTTGGCGGCGGCGGTCCCGGTGAAGTCGAGCGCGAGCCCCTCCACCGGCGCCTTCGCGAGCACCGGCAGCGCGTCGCCGAGCCGGTCGAAGTAGGACGCGACCAGCAGCATGGGCCGGTCGGGAAGGGCTCCGAGGTCGCGGTAGGTGCGGGTGGCGGCGCTCAGTTCGGCCGGGGTGCGGTCCTGGACGAGGGCGGGCTCGTCGAGCTGCACCCACTCCGCGCCCGCCGCCCGCAGGTCGGCGAGGACCTCGGCGTACACGGGCAGCAGCCGGTCCAGGAGGGTCAGCGGATCGAAGTCCGCCGACACACCGGGGGCGGGCTTGGCGAGCAGGAGATAGGTGATCGGGCCGACGAGCACCGGGCGGGCAGTGAGGCCCAGGGCGAGGGCCTCCTTCAACTCCGCGACCTGCTTGGTGGAGTCGGCGGTGAAGACGGTGTCCGGGCCCAACTCGGGTACGAGGTAGTGGTAGTTGGAATCGAACCACTTCGTCATCTCCAGCGGCGCCACGTCCTGCGTGCCGCGCGCCATCGCGAAGTACCCGTCCAGCGCGTCGCGTTCGACGGCGGCACGGTGGCGCTCGGGGATCGCGCCGACCATGACGCTGGTGTCCAGGACGTGGTCGTAGTACGAGAAGTCACCGGTCGGTACCTCGTGGATGCCTGCCTCGGCGAGCTGCTGCCAGTTCGTACGGCGCAGTTCGGCGGCGGTGGCCCGGAGGGCGTCGGCGTCGACGCGGCCCTTCCAGTACCCCTCGACGGCCTTCTTCAGTTCCCGGCCCTGACCCTGACGGGGATAGCCGTACACGGTGGCCCGTGCTGCCGCGGCTGCGGACTTTGTCGTCACGGAACTCTCCTTCGCGAGATGTCTCCCTGAGGTCCCGGTGGGGACGAGAGCGCGAAGGAACGTCAGACCGGGCGATCGTGACCGCCGATGTGTACGCCGACCCGCCCACGAGGTCACCGGGATTCCGCGCACGAAATTCGTTCGCGCGTGGGCAGTTGGCAGGTCTTCGGACTTGCGGGCACGTCCCCTTTTGGAACCGGAGGACACCTACTGGCCGTCGCTTCCCAAGTCCTGTTGTGGGCCCAGTGCGTATGACGGCGGTCGTTCCTGCTTACCGCTGCGGGGCAGTCCCGGATTTTCACCGGGTTCCCTCTTGCGACGCGTTCCGTCTGGCTGACGGGGCGAACCAGCTGCGCCGCCAGCCTAAAGGGTTTGGGGTGGGTGCGTCGATTTTTGGGTGCGGGCCCGGTGGGGGCTGGTCGCGCAGTTCCCCGCGCCCCTAAAAACAGGTTGGGTCAGTTGGGCGGGGTGCCGAAGGCTCGCAGGATTTGTTCTGCCGCCAGGGTTGCCGTCAACTCGCCCTCGCGTACCTGGCGTTCGAGGTCCGGGGCCAGCGCACGTACCGTCGGATCTGAGTGCAGGCGGCCCAGGAGGTCGTCGCGGACCATCGTCCAGGTCCAGTCCACCTGTTGGTCGCGGCGCTTCGCGGCGAGGCGGCCCGTGGAGTCCAGCAGCGAACGGTGTTGTTCCAGGCGCTCCCAGACCGTGTCGAGGCCGGTGCCCTCGCGGGCGCTGCAGCTCAGTACCGGCGGGGTCCACGCCGCGTCGGCGGGATGCATCAGGCGTAGCGCGCCTGCCAACTCCCTTGCCGCGCTCCGCGCATCGCGCTCGTGCGGGCCGTCCGCCTTGTTGACGGCGATGACGTCCGCCAACTCCAGGACGCCCTTCTTGATGCCCTGTAGTTGGTCGCCGGTGCGGGCCAGGGTCAACAGCAGGAAGGAGTCGACCATGTTGGCGACCGCCGTCTCCGACTGGCCTACGCCTACTGTCTCGACCAGGACGACGTCGTAGCCCGCCGCTTCCATCACCACGATCGACTCGCGGGTCGCCTTCGCGACGCCGCCGAGTGTGCCGGCGGTGGGGGAGGGGCGGACGAAGGCCGCCGGGTCGACGGCCAGGCGTTCCATGCGCGTCTTGTCGCCGAGGATCGAACCGCCCGTGCGGGTCGACGACGGGTCTACGGCGAGCACCGCGACCCGGAACCCGAGCGAGGTGAGCAGCGTGCCGAACGCGTCGATGAACGTCGACTTGCCGACCCCCGGTACGCCGCTGATGCCGATCCGGCGGGCGTGGCCGCTGTGGGGGAGGAGTTCGGTCAGCAACTCCTGTGCCATGGCCCGGTGTTGTGGCTTGGTCGACTCGACGAGTGTGATGGCGCGGGCCACCAGGGCCCGCTTCCCGTCGAGTACGCCCTTCACATAGGTGTCGACCTCGATCACAGGGTGTGCCCGAGGTCGGTGGCCAGTCGTTCCACCAGGTCGTGGGCGGCGTCCGGGATCACCGTCCCGGGCGGGAACACGGCCGCCGCGCCCATCTCCAGGAGTGTCGGTACGTCCTGTGGCGGGACGACTCCGCCTACCACGATCATGATGTCCTCGCGGCCCTCCTCGGCGAGGGACTCCTTCAACGCCGGTACGAGGGTGAGGTGTCCGGCGGCCAGCGAGGACACCCCCACGATGTGCACGTCCGCCTCGACGGCCTGGCGGGCCACCTCGCCCGGGGTCTGGAACAGCGGGCCGACGTCGACGTCGAAGCCCAGGTCGGCGAAGGCGGTGGCGATCACCTTCTGGCCGCGGTCGTGGCCGTCCTGGCCCATCTTGGCGACCAGGATGCGGGGGCGGCGGCCCTCGGCCTCCTCGAAGGAGCTGACCAGGGTGCGGGTGCGCTCGACGGACGGGGAGTCGCCGGCTTCGGTGCGGTACACACCGGCGATCGTACGGATCTGGCTCGCGTGCCGCCCGTACACCTTCTCCAGCGCGTCGGAGATCTCACCGACCGTCGCCTTCGCGCGGGCCGCGTTCACCGCCAACTCCAGCAGGTTGCCCTCACCGCTCGCTGCCCGGGTCAGGGCGTGCAGCGCGTCCTGGGTGGCCTGTTCGTCGCGTTCGGCGCGCAACCGCCGTAGTTTCTCGATCTGTTGGGTGCGGACGGAGGAGTTGTCGACCTTGAGGACGTCGATCTGCTCGTCGGTCTCCACGCGGTACTTGTTGACGCCGATGACCGGCTGGCGGCCGGAGTCGATGCGGGCCTGGGTGCGGGCCGCGGCCTCCTCGATACGCAGCTTGGGGATGCCCGCGTCGATGGCCTTGGCCATGCCCCCGGCCGCCTCGACCTCCTCGATGTGCTGCCAGGCGCGGCGCGCTAGGTCGTAGGTCAACTTCTCGACGTACGCGCTGCCGCCCCACGGGTCGATCGCGCGGGTCGTGCCGGACTCCTGCTGGATCAGGAGCTGGGTGTTGCGGGCGATGCGCGCGGAGAAGTCGGTCGGGAGGGCGAGGGCCTCGTCCAGGGCGTTGGTGTGCAGCGACTGGGTGTGGCCCTGCGTCGCCGCCATCGCCTCCACGCACGTACGCGTGACGTTGTTGAAGACGTCCTGCGCGGTCAGCGACCAGCCCGAGGTCTGCGAATGGGTGCGCAGGGAGAGGGACTTGGCGTTCTGCGGGTCGAACTGCTTGACCAGCTTGGCCCAGAGGAGGCGGGCCGCGCGCATCTTCGCGATCTCCATGAAGAAGTTCATGCCGATCGCCCAGAAGAAGGACAGCCGGGGTGCGAACGTGTCCACGTCCATCCCCGCCGCCCGCCCCGCCCGGATGTACTCCACGCCGTCCGCGAGGGTGTACGCCAGCTCCAAGTCGGCCGTAGCGCCCGCCTCTTGGATGTGGTAGCCGGAGATGGAGATGGAGTTGTAGCGCGGCATCCGCTGCGAGGTGTAGGCGAAGATGTCGGAGATGATCCGCATCGACGGCTTCGGCGGATAGATGTAGGTGTTGCGGACCATGAACTCCTTGAGGATGTCGTTCTGGATGGTCCCGGCCAACTTCTCGGGCGGTACGCCCTGTTCCTCCGCCGCCACGATGTAGAGGGCGAGTACGGGCAGCACGGCGCCGTTCATCGTCATCGACACGGTCATCTTGTCCAGCGGGATGCCGTCGAAGAGCTGGCGCATGTCGTAGATGGAGTCGATCGCCACGCCCGCCATGCCGACGTCACCGGTCACGCGCGGGTGGTCGCTGTCGTAACCCCGGTGCGTGGGCAGGTCGAAGGCGACCGACAGGCCCTTCTGGCCGGCCGCCAGGTTGCGTCGGTAGAAGGCGTTGGACTCCTCGGCGGTGGAGAAACCCGCGTACTGGCGGATAGTCCAGGGCTGGTTGACGTACATCGTCGGGTACGGGCCGCGCAGATACGGCGCGATGCCCGGGTAGGTGGCCAGGAAGTCCAGGCCCTCCAAGTCCTGCCCCGTGTACAGGGGTTTGACCGCGATGCCCTCCGGGGTCTCCCACAGGAGGTCGTCGCCACCCGCCGCCTTCTTGACGGCGTCACGCCACTCGTCGGTACCGGCACCGGCTTCGGCGGCCGGGGTCCCCAGCTCGATCCCGGAGAAGTCGGGGATGCGCCCCATCGCTGCCATCAGGACACTCCCATGCGGTCGAGGGTGGCGGAGAGCACGGCTACGGCGTCGCAGCCCGCGAAGACGTAGGCGTCGACACCGGTGTACTGCCCGGGACGGCCCGCGAGGAACACGTGCCCGGCACCGGCCGACCTCAACTCCCCGGCGATCGTGGCCGCTTGCTCCTCGTACAGCGCGTCGCTGGAGCACAGGCAGGCCTCAGTGGCCCCGCTGTCCGCGAACTCGCCCTCGGTGACGGGCTCGATGCCGCCCGCCTGGAACAGGTTCGACGCGAAGGTGAGGCGGGCGGTGTGCGCGGCGGCCGGGCCGAGCGCGGCCAGGAAGATCCGCGGCCGGGAGCCGGTCGCCGCGAGGTGCGCGTCGGAGCGGGCGCGGAGTGCTTCGTAGGCCTCGTCGCGCCGTACGCGCGGCAGTCCGCCGGTCGGTGCTTCGGGCGCGGGTGCGCGCTCGGGGAGGCGTTCGGCGAGGTTCGGGAACTCGCTTACGCCGGTGATCGGTTCGCGGCGCTTGGCGAGCTTCGCGCTGCGCGTCGCCCAGGTCGCGGCGAGGTCCTCACGGAGGCTGCCCGACCGCAACACGGCCGCCTGGCCGCCCTGTTGCTCGATGCGCTGGAAGAACTCCCAGCCCGCGTGGGCGAGTTCGTCCGTGAGCCGCTCCACGTACCAGGAGCCGCCCGCCGGGTCGATCACCCGGGACAGATGCGACTCCTCGACCAGGATCGTCGAGGTGTTGCGGGCGATCCGGCGCGCGAACGCGTCCGGCAGGCCGAGCGCGTGGTCGAAGGGGAGCACGGTGACGGACTCGGCGCCGCCCACCCCGGCGGCCAGCGTCGCGACCGTCGTGCGCAGCATGTTCACCCACGGGTCGCGGCGGGACATCATCACCGGCGAGGTCACCGCGTGCTGCACCTGCCCGCCCGGCGCCCCGCACACCTCGGCCACGCGTGCCCACAGCCTGCGCGCCGCGCGCAACTTGGCGATGGTGAGGAACTGGTCGGCCGTGGCCGCGTACCTGAACTCCAGTTGTCCTACGGCCTGTTCGACGCTCAGTCCCGCCTCGGTCAGCTCGCGCAGACAGGCGACACCGGTCGCCAGCGAGGCGCCCAACTCCTGCGCCGCCGAGCCGCCGGCCTCGTGGTACGGCAGCGCGTCCACGGTCAGCGCACGCAGCCCCGGGTACTCCTCGGCGCAGCGCCGGGCGAGCGAGGCGACGGGCGCGAAGTCGAAGGCCTCGTCCCCGGTGCGGGCCGCGAAGCCCAGCGGATCGGCGCCGAGGTTGCCGCGGGCGGCTTCCCGCGCGACGCCCCGCGCCTCGTACAGCCGTAGCAACTCGGCTGCGGCGGAAGCGACTTCGGGGCCCGCGTCGAGGACGACGGGCGCGAGGTCGAGGTAGACGCCGTCGAGGGTGCTGTCGAGCTGCGCGACCGGGATGCCTTGCTCGCCCACGACCAGCCACAGCGAGGTGACGCCGTTCTCCAGGTCGCCGAGGACCGCGGTGTTGTCGGCGGTCGTGTGCTGCTGGCGTACGTCCCAGCCGCCGAGGGTGTTGCCCTCGGCGCGGCCACCCCGTACGAAGGGGGCGAAACCGGGGAGGCCGGGATCGGGCGCGGAGTCGTCCGCGGTGTACAGGGGGCGGGCGCGGAGCCCGTCCTCCAGCGAGGTGGACAGAGCGTCTTCCGCTGCCGCGCCCGAGACTTCCTTGCCCGACTTGCGCAGTACGCCTTCCACCAGGCGTTGCCACTGCTCATGGGTCGCGTCAGGGAACTCGGCGGCCAGCGAGAGCCCGTCGTCAGGCAGGACCGTCATGCTCGGATGCTAGGGCAAAGGCGCAGGTGAGCAGCAGAGGACGGGGCTGTGACCTTGACCTCTCCGCGCGGTCTAGACCAGTCCGCGGCAGTGGTCGGGCGGGCCTCCGGCGGAGCGCGAGGCCCCTGGCGCGTCCTTCACGCCCGGTGCGCCGGGGGCCGGACAGACTGACCCCGGACAGCCCCCACCCTCCACCCCTCTGCATCGCGAGGTCCTCCATGGCGTTCGGTCTGGCCCGCCGCGAACTGCGGCCCAGGGTTCCGCTGCGACCGGGGGAGGGCGACCGCAGCCACCTGACCAGCCTCGAAGGCCTGGCCGCGCTGTCCCTCGACGCGCTCAGCTCGGTGGCCTACGGGCCCGAGGCGATCGTGCTCGTGCTGATCACCGCCGGGACGGGCGCGCTGAACGCCACCCTGCCGGTGACGCTGGTCATCGCCGGCCTGCTGGCGGTGCTCGTCGTGTCGTACGGGCAGGTCATCGCTGTTCACCCGGACGGCGGTGGCGCCTACGCGGTGGCGAAGAAGGACCTGGGGCCCCGCACGAGCTATCTCGCGGCGGCGAGTCTCGTCGTGGACTACGTGCTGACGGTGGCGGTCAGTCTGGCGGCGGGCGCGGCGAGTCTCGCCTCCGCGTTCCCCTCCCTCGGCTCGCATCTGCTGGAGTTCTGTCTCGTCGGGCTCGCCCTGCTCACCGCCGTGAACCTGCGGGGCGTGGCCGAGAGCGCGCGGGTGCTGATGCTGCCCACCGCGCTGTTCGTCGTGAGCATCCTCGGCATCGTCGTCCTCGGCCTGGCGCGCTCGCACCCCGCGGCGGTCGTCGGCACCGCCCAACCGGTGCACGCCACCGAGGCGTTGGGCATCCTGCTCCTCCTGAAGGCGTTCTCCTCCGGCTGCTCCGCGCTGACCGGGGTCGAGGCCATCGCCAACGGAGTGCCCGCCTTCCGCGAGCCACGGGTGCGGCGGGCGCAGCGCACCGAACTGATGCTGGGCGCGCTCCTCGGGATGATGCTGATCGGCCTCGCGGTACTGATCCGGCGCGACCACGTGGCCCCGCGCGGCGGCGTCACCGTACTCGCCCAACTGACCGCCGACGCCTACGGCACGGGATGGCCGTACTACGCCACGAACCTCGTCGTCACCCTCGCGCTCGCCTTCGCCGCGAACACCAGCTTCGGCGGTCTGCCCGTCCTGATGAGCCTGCTCGCCAAGGACCACCGGCTGCCGCACCTGTTCGGACTGCGCACCGAACGCCCCGTCTACCGCTGGGGAGTTGTGGCCCTCGCCCTGCTCGCCGCACTCCTCCTGATCGCCGTGGGCGCCGACACGCACCGCATGCTCCCGCTGTTCGCGATCGGTGTGTTCATCGGCTTCACCATCAGCCAGATCGGACTCGTACGGCACTGGGCGCGCGAACGTCCGCCCGGCTGGCTGCGCCGCGCACTCCTCAACGGCGTCGGCGCGCTGCTCACCAGCGTGGCCGGACTGGTACTGCTGGCCAGCAAGTTCCTCGAAGGGGCCTGGGTGGTCGTCGTCGCGATCCCGCTGCTGATGCTGCTGTTCGCCCGAATCCAGCACTACTACAAGACAGTTGCCCACGAACTCGGTCTCGGCGAGGTGCCACCGCCGGTACGCCTCACCGACTCCCTCGTCATCGTGCCCGTCGGCGAGATCAGCAAGGTCACCCAGCTCGCCCTGACCGCGGCCCGCGCCCTCGGCCACGAGGTCGTCGCGGTCGCCGTGCACGGTGACCCCGACAGAACCCGTTCCCTGCAAGAGAGTTGGGCCCGCTGGGAGCCGGGCGTGCGACTCGACGTCATCGACAGCCCGCAGCGCTCGCTGGTGCAGCCGATCGTCGACTACGTACGGCGGGCGGCGGCGGACGGGCGGCAGATCGCCGTACTCATCCCGGAGGTGGAACCCCGCCACCGCCGCTACCAGATCCTGCAGAACCAGCGCGGGCTGCTGCTCGCGGCGGTGCTGCGGGCCCGTACGGATGTCGTCGTGTGCGTGGTGCCGTACCGCTTGAGCCTGTGACGGCCAGTACCCAGTACACGGGACCCCGGCGGGGCCGACGATCGCCCGACCCGGTTCGAGGGTGAGCCGGGGCACGGGCAGTCCGGTCCGGGCGCAGCCGTCTTCGAGTTCGGCGTCGGTGCGCCGGGCCCCGCGCACGGCCTGGTGCAGTGCCGCCAGGCTCCCCGGCGAACCGCTCACTCCGACCACGGCTTGCCGCCTCCCACCGCCACTGTCCATCGTCGTTCACTCCTCGGCGCACACCGACATGGACGTCGATACATACGTCGACACCTGGCCGGAATCATGCGCAACCGGCGCCCGGCCGCCCACCCGTGTCAACGAAGTGGCCGTCCCTGGCAAAGCGCGGGGCAAGAATCGCCCCCACGGCCCGGACCGTGCGCCCCAATGACCGTCTGGCCACGCACTGTTCACTCGGGGGCCGCCGGCAAGCGTCAATGTGCGGACGTTGTCAGCTCAACTGCTCGCCAGGGAGGGCACCATGACCACACAGACAGAGACGTCGGACGGGTCGGCGCAGTCGTCCGAGGGGGTCAGCCGGCGTCACGCGCTGGGCCTCCTCGGTACGGCCGGCGCCGGCGCGGCCGTCACCCCCTTGCTGGGAGCAGGCACGGCGCAGGCCGCTCCGCTCGCCGCCCCGGCCCTTCACCTCACCGCGGACTCCTCCGGTACGTCCCCGGTCCAGGGCCTGCACCTCACCTTCGGCGCGGACCCGCGCACCCAGATGAACGTCTCGTGGATCACCGACAAACCGGTGACCAGACCCGTCGTGCGCTACGGCACCCTGGAGCACGGCTTCGGCTCCAGCGCCGAGGCGCACACCGTCACCTATGTCGACGGCACCTCCAGCCGTACCGTCCACGTCCACCACGCCTCGCTGAAGCGCCTGAAGCCCGGCACCGACTACGTCTACATGGCCACCCACGAGGGCGCGACGCCCGACAGCGGCACCTTCCGCACCGCGCCGCGCGGCCGGGCCCCGTTCACCTTCACCAGCTTCGGCGACCAGTCCGCCCCGCAGGTCACCTGGGCGGCCGACGGCACCGTCGCGCTCGACGCGAACTCCACCCCGGCGACGAAGGACATCGTCACCGGCATCGAGCAGGTCGCCCCGCTCTTCCACCTCCTCAACGGCGACCTCTGTTACGCCAACCTGGACGTCGACCGGGTGCGCACCTGGAACAACTTCTTCACCAACAACACCCGTTCGGCCCGCTTCCGCCCCTGGATGCCGGCGGCCGGCAACCACGAGATCGAGAAGGCCAACGGCCCGATCGGACTCGGCGCCTACCAGACCTACTTCAACCTCCCCTCCACCGAGACCGACGCCGAACTCGCGGGCCTGTACTACGCGTTCACGGTCGGCTCGGTCCGCGTGATCGTGCTGCAGAACGACGACAACTGCCTCCAGGACGGCGGCGACGTCTACATCAACGGCTACTCCGGCGGACGCCAACTCGCCTTCCTGGAGAAGGAGTTGAAGGCCGCCCGAGTCTCGCGCGACACCGACTGGATCGTCGTCGCCATGCACCAGGTGATGATCAGCTCCTCCGACGCGAACGGCGCCGACCTGGGCCTGCGCCAGAAGTACGGCCCCCTCTTCGACCGCTACGGCGTCGACCTGGTCCTGTGCGGCCACGAGCACAACTACGAACGCTCGCTGGCCGTCCGCGGAGTCGTCACCGGCAGTGAGACGCTGACCCCGAACCCGGTCTCCACGGCCACCGACTCCATCGACACCGGCCTCGGCACCGTGCACATGATCCTCGGCGGCGGTGGCGTCTCGGGCACCACGAACCAGGCCTTCTTCAAGGACGGCACCGCCAAGGTCATCACCGCCGTGTCGTCGAGCCCCGGCTCCAACGGCAAGCGCACCTCCACCTACACCAAGGAGGAGGCGATCTGGACCGGCGTCCGCGACCTCGAACACCCCTATGGCTTCGCGGCGTTCACCGTCGACCCGGGCCGGCACGCCGGTGACACGACCCGCATGCACGTGACGTACTACAACGTGAACAAGCCGCACGGCGAGCTGTCGGTCTTCGAGACGTTCACGATCCACCGCAAGCGCTCGGACGGCTACAGCCGCTGATCCGAGGAGTCCTGGTGCGTCGCGTCCGGCAACCAGTGCAGGGCGAACCAGAGTTCCATCCGCACGCCGGGGTCCTGCAGGTCCACATCGAGCAGTTCGGCGATCCGTGCAAGACGGTGCCGCACGGTGTTCCGGTGGACGTGCAGGGCCGCCGCCGTGCGGTCCCAACTGCCGTGCAGGGTCAGCCACGTTCGCAGGGTGTCGAGCAGGACCGGGGCGCCCGGAGAAGCGGCCCCGTCGAGCGGGGCGAAGCGGGTACGGGCCAGGTCGCGGGCGTCGGCCGACGGGACGATCCCGTGGACGGTGAGCGGGTCCCCGGTGTGGACGACGGCGGGCACCTGCGCCGCGATCGCGCGTTGCAGGGCCCGTCCGGCCTGGACATCGGCGTGCGCCAGGTCCGAGGCCGGCGCGGGTGTACTGAACCCGAGGACCCAGCCCAAGTCGGCGGCCTGTGCGGGGACGTCGGGGCGAGCGTCCGGCGCACTCGGAACCAGGGCCTTCAACTCGGCGCCGTCGACGTACAGGTACGGCGTGCCCAACGCCGTGCCCAGGGTGGCGAGTTGGGCCGGATCATCACCCTGGAGCGGCGCCGTCGCAGAACGCGGGGTGGTCTGCCGGCCATGGACCACGACCCAGTGCCCCGCCTCCGAAGTCCCCACAGGCGTGAGATCGCCCGCGACCTCCGCCGGGGTTGCGCCCAGCATCAGCCGTACCAGCGCGCCCGCGCTGTGCGTGTCGGTGCCCAGGGCGTGCCGGGGGCTGGTGAGGAGGGCCAGCAGCACGGCCGCCGTACTGGTGACCTGCCGGTGCACCAGGGTCGGGGCCGTGGTGGCGGCCTGGCCGAGGGCGAGGGCCGTCGCGGTGCCGTCCGCCCCGGGCAGGGTGTGCACGGTCAGGTGGATGCCGCCCTGGTGGTCGGCCGCCGCGGCCGGTGCGGACCGTCGTCCGGCGGAACCGGTGCGGACCCGGGCGACGGTGCGCACGGCGAGCTCGCGCAGCCGCCCCGGTGTCGGGGACGCGGGCCGGGAACCCGCGCTGAACAGCTCGTTGCCCCGGGCGTCGTAGAGGACCGCCCAGGCGCCGGTGTGCGCGCCGAGCTGGGCGAGCACGGCCCGGAGCGCGTCCGGCCGGGCGGCGGCCGTGGCCAGCGCCGACTGCGCCCGGGAGATCTCGCGCAGCTCTCGGTTGCGGGCCTCGGCGATCGCCGCGTAGGTGGCCTGCCCGACCGCCACGAACGGGGTGGCCGGCGGCAGCCGTAGCAGCGGGAGCCCGTGGCGATCGCAGGCGGCGACCAGTTCGGGCGGCACCTCCTCGTGCACCGGCGCGACACCGAACCCGAGGGCGCTCACCCCGGCGGCGACGACCCGCCGTACATACGTGTCGATGCCCTCCGCGTCGAGCGGCAACCGCACCCCCGCGGTGAGGAGCAGTTCGCCGCCCACCAGGTACGGCGACGGGTCCTCGATTTCCGTGGTGCCGACCGTGCTGACCTGCTGGTTCCCGGCGGGCCCGGCGACCTGACGCAGGCCGAGGGCAGGGTCGGCGAGCAGCACGCTCAGCGGCACGGACGGCTGCTCGGACTCGGTCATGAGGGGCATCCTCCCGATCCGGCGGCACTATGGCGGACTGCCGGAATCATCCAATGGGCGACTCCATATTGGACAGAACCGCCACTTCGATGCCAGTGCGAACGCCGATAACGTCATCCCACTTCCAGGGCACGTCCCCCTCGATCCCGGAGAACTCAGATGACCGTCGACTACTTCGTCATGGCCGCATACCTGCTGGGCATCATCGGCGTCGGCTGGTGGGGCAAGAAACGAGCCGCCTCCAAGAGCGACTTCCTGGTCGCCGGACGGCGGCTGGGCCCGCTCATGTACACCGGCACGATGGCCGCCGTGGTCCTCGGCGGCGCCTCCACCATCGGCGGCGTACGCCTCGGCTACACCTACGGCATCTCCGGCGCCGCCATGGTCTTCGCCATCGGCCTGGGACTGCTGGCCCTGAGCGTCTTCTTCTCCGCCCGCATCGCCCGCCTCAAGGTCTACACCGTCGCCGAGATGCTCTCCCTGCGCTACGGCGACACCGCCGCCGTGATCTCCGGCGTCGTGATGTGGATCTACACCCTCATGCTGGTCGTGACCTCCACGATCGCGTACGCCAGCGTCTTCGACGTCCTGTTCGACGTGCCGCGCTGGGTCGCGGTGGTCATCGGCGGCACGATCGTCGTCGGCTACTCGGCGCTCGGCGGCATGTGGTCCATCACCCTCACCGACATGGTGCAGTTCGTGGTCAAGAGCCTCGGCGTGCTCGTCCTGCTGCTGCCCATCGCCGTGGTGAGGGCCGGAGGCTTCGGTGCCATGGCAGACAGACTGCCGCACGGCTACTTCTCGCCGACCTCCATCGGCGGCCAGACCATCCTCACCTTCGTGCTGATCTACACCTTCGGCATGCTCATCGGACAGGACATCTGGCAGCGCGTCTTCACCGCCCGCTCGGACAAGGTCGCCTCCTGGGGCGGCACCGTCGCCGGCGTCTACTGCCTGGTCTACGCCCTGGCCGGCGCCGTCATCGGCATGGCCACCAAGACCCTCTACCCCCAACTCCCCAGCGCCGACGACGCGTTCGCGACGATCGTCCGGCACGCGCTGCCCACCGGCGTCCGGGGCCTGGTCCTGGCCGCCGCCCTCTCCGCGATGATGTCCACCGCGAGCGGCGCCCTGATCGCCTCCGCGACGGTCGCCAACAACGACATCTGGGCGCGGCTGCGCCGTCGCACGGTTTCCCTTGACGGTGACGAGATCGGTTCGAACCGGCTCGCGATTGTCGTCCTCGGAGTTGCGGCGATGGCCATCGCCTGCGCCCTCGGTGACGTCATCGAAGCCCTCACGGTCGCCTACAACCTGCTCGTCGGCGGTCTGTTGGTGCCCATCCTCGGCGGCCTCGTGTGGAAGCGCGGCAACCTGCCCGGCGCCATGGCCTCGATGATCGCGGGCGGCCTGACGGTCATCATCTTCATGGTGACCGACGGCCTCCTCGCCAACGAGCCGATCTACTACGGCCTGTTGGCCGGCCTCACCGCCTACGTGGCCGTCAGCCTGCTCACCAAGCCGACCGAAGAAGCCGTGGTCCAGGCCTGGCACCGCCGTCTGGCAGGCGAACAGGCCACCGCAGTACGCGAGTTGAGCCCGGCCTGACCACCACCGACCGTGCCCCGGGCACCCGACCCGGGGCACGCGCCCAACACCCCGAAGGAGCACCACAGATGACCGAGCTGTCCCTCCACCCCGACCGCACCGCCGCGACCGCGGCCGTCGAGGAAGGGCGACTGCGCCGCGAACTCGCCGCGGTCTACCGGCTCGTGGCGCACTTCAAGATGACCGACCTGATCTTCACGCACATCTCGGCCCGCCTCCCGGGCCCCGAACACCACTTCCTGATCAACCCCTACGGCCTCCTCTTCGAGGAGATCACCGCATCGAACCTGGTCAAGATCGACCTGTCCGGCCGCGCCGTCGAGGACTCCCCGTACCCGGTCAACCCGGCAGGCTTCGTCATCCACAGCGCCATCCACGCGGCCCGCCCCGACGCCCACTGCGTCCTGCACACCCACACCAGGTCCGGCTGCGCCGTCGCCGCCCAGCAGCACGGCCTGCTCCCGCTCAACCAGATCTCCATGGAGTTCTACGGCAGGCTCGGCTACCACGACTACGAAGGCGTGGCCCTCAACCTCGCCGAACAACACCGCCTGGTCGCCGACCTCGGCCACCACCCCGCGATGGTCCTCCGTAACCACGGCCTGCTCACCGTAGGAGAGACCCCCGCCCAGGCATTCCTGCGCATGTACTACCTGGACAAGGCCTGCGAGATCCAGACCACGGCCACCGCCACGGGCACCCCGCTCCTCACCCCCGCCCCTGACGTCTGCGCACTCACCGCCCGCCAACTCACCGGCGAGGACGCCGATTCGGACCTCCAGGACGACAAGGCGTATGACCTCGCGTGGTCGGCGCTGCTCCGGCTGGTCGAGCGGATTGCCCCCGACCACAAGGACTGATGGCGGCCAAAGCCGGGCGGGAAGGTCCAGACCGGATACGTCAAGTGATGGAGGAACAGGTCGAGTTGAGGTGAGACCTGGGGTCGGATCCTGAACAGATTCCCGGAGTGGCACACCCACTTCGACGAACTGCCGTGGATTCGGCTTCAGTTGTTGACGCCGGGCAAGGGCGGGACTACAACCCGGGGGAGCGCTCTCGCAACCGCTGTTGCTCCTGACCCCCCGCACGCCGAACCGGCTTGAGGAGACCCCCCCATGCAGAGTTCCGCCGGCGTATCCGGCACACCCGGCAGACCGTCGACCGCAGTCGTACGCTCCCGTACGGCTCTCGGTCTGGTCGTCGTCCTGATCGTCGCCCTCTTCGCCGCCCTGAGCCCCTCACCCGCCCACGCCGCCGACCAGTTGCTGTCCCAAGGACGGCCCGCCACCGCGTCCTCGACCGAGAGCGCGTCCTTCCCCGCGAGCGCGGCCGTCGACGGCGACACCGGCACCCGCTGGTCCTCCGCCTTCGCCGACCCGCAGTGGCTTCAGGTGGACCTTGGAACGGTCCAGCAGATCACCCGCGTCTCGCTCAACTGGGAGGCCGCGTACGCCACCGGCTACCAGATCCAGACCTCCACCGACGCGACCACCTGGACCACCGTCTACTCCACCACGACCGCCACCGGCGGCACCCAGAACCTCACCGTCACCGGCAGCGGACGCTATGTCCGCCTGTACGGCACCGCCCGGGCCACCCAATGGGGCTACTCGCTCTGGGAGTTCCAGGTCTACGGTCCCGGGAGCACCACTCCGCCCGACGACTTCTGGGGCAGCACCAGTGACATCCCCACGGCCAACAACGCCGTGGAGGTGAAGATCCTCAACCGCACCAACGGCAAGTACCCGGACAGCCAGGTGTATTGGAGCTTCAACGGGCAGACGCACTCCATCGCCGAGCAGCCCTACCTGGACATGCCCGCCAACTCCGCGGGCCGCATGTACTTCTACCTGGGCTCGCCCACCAGCTCCTACTACGACTTCATCGAGTTCACGGTCGGCAGCAACGTCTTCAACGGCAACACCACCCGCGTCGACGCCTTCGGCCTCAAACTCGCCATGCGCCTGCACAGCAAGGACGGTTACGACACCGAGGTCGGCGAGAACCGGGCGACCTTCGCCGAGGACCGCGCCACCACCTTCCAGCGGTTCACGGACGCGGTGCCGTCCCAGTTCAAGGTGCTGGCACAGACCCAGGCGCCGTACCGCATCATCGCGCCCGGGAGCGACCCGAGCTTCCGCGCGGGTGGCGCCAACGCCAACTACTTCACGTCGTACGCCCAGTCGGTCGGCGTGAACGCGGCGACCTCCGACATCTTCGGGTGCGCCGGCTCGCTGGCCGCCGATCCCAACACGTGCGCCGCTCTCAATCGCCATGTGGCCACGCTTCCGGCGTCGCAGCAGTCCGACCCGGCGCAGTTCTACAAGGCGGCGCCCGCGAACTACTACGCCAAGTTCTGGCACGACAACGCCATCAACCAGCTTGCCTACGGTTTCCCTTACGACGACGTAGCGGGCCAGTCCTCCTTCATCTCGCACGCCAACCCGCAGTGGCTCCTGGTCGCCGTCGGCTGGTAGGCGCGCACACATCGCGAAACGGGGCCGCCCTCGTCAGGAAGGGCGGCCCCGCTTCAGCTTCTGGCGGCGGGAGTTACTGGACGTTGATCGTGAACGTGCTGGTGGTGTTGCGGATGTCCTGGGCGTTGCCGCTCATCCGCAGGTTGATGAAGGTGGCCGACCCGACAGCCGGTCCCTGACCGGGTTCGGGCAGCTCGTTGGCCCAGATGCCCCACCCTGACTTGGCGTCGAACGCGTCTCCGCTCTTCTTGGAGTTGGTGATGGAGATGTCGGTGAAGATCGTGTCCTTCACCGGGAACTGCGGTTGCCCGCCTACGTAGTTGGTCTGGAACATCACTCCGCCGTACGTGGAGTTGTCGATGTCCACGTCGTTGACCCGGATGCCCTGGAAGACCTTCGAGGCCGAGAACGCCCAGATGGCGGGGAAGACCTGGGAGCCCCAGAAGTGGCCGCCCGTTCTGTCCAGGGAGACGTTCTCGATCGTCGTCGGATCGGTCCCGAAGCCGTTCATCGGGTAGCCGAAGTCCAGCGAGGAGATCGTTATGCCGGAGTAGACCAGGGTGTCGGCGACCCTGATGTTGCGGAAGGTGTTGTCGAAGCCGCCGTAGACGGCGATACCGGCCGCACGCCAGGTGAGCGTCGACGTCAGGTTCTCGTAGAGGTTGTTCTTCTCGTCGGAACCGCCCGCGTCGATCGCCGAGAAGAGCGCGAAGCTGTCGTCGCCCGTGGCGCGGGCGTCGTTGTTGACGACGTGGTTGTCCGTGGAGCCGTTCGTCATGTTGATGCCGTCGGCGAACGTGTCACGGATGCGGGAGTTCTTGATGGTCATGTTGTCGGTGTTGGCGCCCCAGTACATGCACACCATGTGCTCGACCCAGATGTCGTCGATGGTGATGTTGGAGACGTTGGAGAAGTCGAACACCTTGCCGGGTCCGTCGATTCGGGACGTGTAGTTCCCGAAGTAGGCGAAGCCGGTGAACGACGAGCCGTTGGCCGTGGCCTCGGCCCGGATGCCGATGTCGGTGTTCTCCTGCGAGGCGGGGGCGTGGAAGCGGGTGAACCACGACCCGGCTCCCACGACCTTGACCGCCTTGCCGTAGACCTGGAGCTTGCTGGAGGTCTCGTAGTCACCGGCGGGCAGATAGACGCCGACGAGCTTGCCCGTGGTGTCCATGCGGACCGTGTCGAGCGCGTTCTGCACGTCCTGCTGGGAGAAGCCGGCCGGGACCGCGTAGGCGGCCGGGTCCGGGTTCGGAGTCGCCGTCGCCTGCTCGGTGTTGATGAAGTCGATGGCGTAGGTGGGTGACGTGTTGGCCGCGTCCTTCTGGAGCCGGATCTTGGAACCGGCCGGAACTGTCCTGCCCAGCAGGAGATTCGCCTCGTCGTAGATGTGGCGCTGGGCACCGGCGCTCGGCGAGTTGCCGGGCGCGGTCTCGGCGCCGTACAGCCAGGCGTACTTGGAGGTGAGGTCGATGGCCTTGAGGAACTGGCCGTCGACGTAGACGTCGAGCGTGGTGTCGGTGCCGTCGGGGATGGAGAAGCGGGTGACCAGGGTGTTGGTCGACGCGCGGGTGGTCCATTCGACGTACTGGCCGGTCGAGTTGAGGGTCACCGCCCTGCGGCCGCTCGCCTCCCCGGCGATGTCGCCGATCGTGCGGTTCGGTCCGACGACCTGGGCGCCGCCGCCCACTGTGCCGTCCTCGGCCTCGTACATGTCGTACGGCATGTCGGCGCCGCGGCCGACGAACAGGGGTTGTGTGGTGGTGTTGTTGGTCCGTTTGACCGGGAGTTCGTTGGTGTCGTCGGCGATGACCGTCTTGACGGTGAACTTGCCGTTGGCGGCCGTCCAGGAGCCGAGGCTGACGGGTGCGGTCGTCTGGCCGGCGGCGATGGTGCCGCTGTAGGAGCCGGTGAGTGTCTTCACGGTGGCGCCGTTGGCGTCCAGGAGCGTCAGCGTGACGGCGTGGGAGCCTGAGGCCGAGTCGACCGTCCCCTGGTTCTTGATCGCCACGGTGAACGTGACGTTGTCGCCCGCCGAGGCGCTCGACGGGGTCCACGCGACCGGCGCGGCGACCAGGTCGGAACTGGAGACCGGCTTGACGACGAGGGCGTCGGGGGCGGTGAAGACGTTGTTGCCCTCGTTCTGCTCGATGACCTTGTTGGACGGGTCCACCTCGGCGCCGAGCGGGTAACTGCCCGCGTCCCGGGTGCCGATGCTCGCCGTGACCGTCGTAGACGCGCCCGCCGCGAGGGCCGGGACGTCCGCCGTGGCGGCCTTCGTGCCGCCGAGCGTGAAGTTCAGGTCGGTGGCCTTGGACGCCTTGCTGCCGCTGTTGGTGACCGTCGCCGTCAGGCTGATGGCGTCCGACTCGACCGGGGCCGCGGGCGTGTGGGTGATACCGGTGACCTTGAGATCCGGGTTGGCGGCCGGGGTACCGATCACCTGGAACTCGGCGACCTGCCCGCCCGGGGCACCGGTGTTGGAGGCGAACTTGAGCTGGATGTCGGCCGCGGCGCCGGAGACCGGGATGGTCACCGTGTTGCCGCTCGCCGGGTTGAAGACGTAGTCCTTCGCCGCGACGAGACTCGTGAACGCGGTCGCGTCCTGGTCCCGGCCCAGCACCTGGATGTTCTGCGTACGCGTCGACCACGCGGGGTCGGGGTTCAGCTTGACGACGACCTGACTGAGGTCGGCGTTGGCACCCAGCTTGGTGGTGAGGGTGGCCGGGTAGGCACCGCCCCCACTCTCCCAGTAGGTGGCTGTCTGGCCGTCGTTGGCGTTCGCGGCGACATAGGTGAAGGTGTACGAGGACGCCTCGATGGGCTTGCCCTGCGCGAGGTCGGACCCGGCACCGTTACCGGCCCGCGTGACGCTGTTGCTCGCCACCGACACGTTCCCGGCAGCGTCCTTCGCCTTCACGTAGTAGGTGACCGTGGCCGTCGCCGACGGGGTGTCGGTGTACGAAGTCACGTCACCCGCAACGGACTTGACGACCTGGTCGTTGGCGTAGATGTCGTACCCGGTGACCTGGACGTTGTCGCTCGACGCCTGCCAGGTGAGCTTCACGTCGCTGCCCGACTGCGTGTACGCGAGGTTGCCGGGCGCGGTGGGCGCCTGGGTGTCGCCGGTCGAGCCCTTGCGGGTGACGCTGTTGCTGTTGGCGGAGACGTTGCCCGCCGCGTCCTTGGCCCGCACGAAGTACGTGATGTCGGTGCCGGCCGGCTGGGTGTCCGTGTAGGTCAGGACGTTCCCGGCGACGCTCGACCTCAACTGCCCGTTGGCGTAGATGTCGTAGCCGGTCACGGCGGTGTCGTCGGTGGCCGCGGTCCAGTTCAGCTCGATCTGCCCGGTGGCCGGCTCGGTGTAGCTCAGGTTCCCGGGCGCGGTGGGCGCCTGCGTGTCACCGGTCGCCGGTCCGTAGACCTCCAGCTCGGACGCCTGCCCGGCGGGCCAGCCGGTGTTGGCGGTGAACAGCGCGCGCACGTACCGCGTGGTGGTCGTGTCGAAGCTGATCGTCGTCGACTGGTCGTCGGAACTGTCGAAGGTGTACGCCTTCGAGGCCGTCAGGTCGGTGAAGTTCTGGTTGTCGGTCGAGCCCTGGACCTTGAGCGTCTGACTGCGGCTCGGCCAGCCGCTGGGCAGCCGCAACGTCACCTGGTTGACCTTGACCGAGGAGCCGAGGTCGACCTGGAGCCACTGCGGGAACGCGTTGTTCGTGCTCTCCCAGTAGGTGTCACGGTTGCCGTCACCGGCGTTGGCCGCACCGTAGACATCGGCGTGCCCGCTCTCGCTGAAGGGCTTGCCCTGGGCGAGGTTGGCGGTTTCGGCGGTGGCCGTGAGGACCTGCATCTCGGCCAACTGGGCCGTACCGGCAACCGAGTTGGCGCTGAAGTCGGCCCGTACGTACCGGGCCAGGGTCGAAGGCACCGAGATCTTCACCGTGTTGTCGTCACCGGGGCTGAAGACGTACTGCGCCGACGACTTGAGCGTCGCGAAGCTCTTTCCGTCGTCGCTGCCCTGGAGCGCCAGCGTCTGCTTGCGGGTCTGCCAGTGCTCGGGCAGCCGCAGCACGACCTGCCGGACGCGCTCGCTCTTCCCGAGGTCGGTCTGTACCCACTGGGCCGACTTCTTGCCGGCCTGCCAGTAGGTGTCGGTGTCGCCGTCGGTGATGTTGGTGGCCTTGTGCGCGCCGCGGGTGCTGCCCGCGGTGGTCTTCGCGCCCGCGGCGACGTTGGGACCGCCGGCCGCGTGCGCGCCGACGGCGGGCAGGCCCAGCACCATCACGGCGGAGGCGAGTGCGGCGACGGCTGCGCGCCGCCTCGGGGATCTCTGCTTGTGTCGAGTCGGTCGAGTCATACGGGGTCACTTCCTGCGGAGGCTCGCGCGCCGGTGGGGGCGGCGAGGGCGGCTCTTTCCTGGCGGAGGGAGTGGTGCAGGTGCAGAAAGGTGCGGGAGGTCTCCACGAGGAGACCGTGAGGCAGGATTTTGCGTTGTTTCATCGAAATATTGCAGAGTGGAGTGAGTCGGTCTACAGCCGGAACAGCGCAATTTTCACCAGAAGCACCCATCACTCGGGGGCGGTGGCGACGCGGACGCCACTTCCGGGCCGACGGGGCGGTCAAGTGGCGGGCGTTGAGGCAAGGTTTATGGGCCCGCGCGGTCCGCTCTGCGACTCGGTGGCGGTTGCGGACTTGCGCTTCCGGGCTGCAAGTGAACGCAGGATCACGCAAGTTTTTGCGTGATCCTGCGTTGCGGGAGGTGGGCCCGACTCAGCCCGACGCGAGCAGGTGGACGTAACCCGTTCCAGGGCGGCAAGCCGCCCGGCAGCGCTCGCCCTGACCGGTCATTCCCGACGGCTTCTCAGGCCGGAGCGATGCCCTCCTCGGCGAACACGTCCATCGCGGCATCGAGGATGCGCTCTCGCGTCTTCGGCCGCGGGCCCGCCGTCGCCCCTCTCCCGAGCATCCGCGGCGTCCGAGCCGGCCCCCGTCTCGCCGTCCCGGGCGGTAACTCGCTGAGCGGCACGCCCTGTTGCACCGGGCTCAGGGTGAGGGCTGCCGTTCCGGTCGCTCGCCCGCCCGGGCCCCGCTGAGCTGGTGAAAGCGGCCCCGTGCGATCAGGGTTTTCCAGGATCTGTTGCGTTTGAACGGCATCTCGAAGATCTGGGAGAACACCCATGCCCCCAGCACCGAAACAGGCAGGGCCACGGCCAGCGTGAACAAGAACGTGGGCAGGCCGGGAGACACGACATGCGGGGCCACCCGGCGAATGACGACCATGACGATCGGCAGGTGAATCAGGTAGAGGCTGTAGGAGAAGCCGCCGAGACTCTGGACGGGGCGCGCGGTCAGGAACCGTAGAAGTGGTGCGGGCCTGCCGGTGGCCACCGCGGCGATCAGCATCGTCATGGCGGGAGCGATGGCGAGGTCGATCCAGAAGTAGTGGTTCACCGTCCACACGGAACCCTGGACGACGCCGAGAACCACGACGGGCAGGGCCGCCAGGACGGCGAACCATGCCCACGGTAGGCGCCGGACCCGGTCACGAGCAGCGACGACTCCCGCGCCGATCATGCCCGCGACGAACACGGGCGCGAGATGGGGAGCGAGCCAGTTGTCGCCCTCCACCGGGGACGCGCCGGGCGCCATCAGCCCACGGGCGATCACCGGAAGTGTCACGCACGCGGCCAGGATCACCGCGTTCGAGCGCCGCCGTACCAGGAGGAGAAGGGGGAAGAGGAGATAGAGCTCGGCCTCCACCCCGATCGACCAGAACGCACCGTTCGGCGTGGGCGCGGTGATCACGTCCTGGGCGACGACGCCGTACACCAGAAAGGACCGGACGGTCGGCGGTCCGAAGTGCGAGGCCGGCACGATGAATGCGGAAATGATCAGGCTCATGGCCAGCGCGGCCCAGTACGGCGGCAGGATGCGCCACGCGCGTCGCCGCAGGAACTCGGCGACGCCGCCCGAACGCCAGCCGCGACGTGCGGGGGAGATGGCCAGGGAGAAGCCGGACAGCACCAGGAAGAAGACGACGGCGACACGCCCGAACATCAGCCCCTTCAGCCAGGGCGGCGCCGAACTGTGGGGATAGCCGGGGAAGGCGTACAGCCAGCAGTGGAACAGCACCACATACAGTGCCGCCAGGCCGCGAAGACCGTCCAGGCCCCGCACTTGCGGCGGCCGGACGCCCGCTGTGCTCGCCGGTTCCTGCTGTGCTGCCGGGACGGCCGCGTCGAGAGTGCTGCCGGCCGGACGGCCTGAGTCCACGGAAATCGTTCAACCCTCTCTCCTGGCAGCGTGCTTGCCGCCCGCGGCACGGTGCCACCACGATGACTTGGTACGTGGCGTCCGGCTCACCGGTTCAGCCCGACGCGGCGGACTTCTGTCCGGACGGGGTGATGGCGTACCACGCGTTGTCCTTGCCCTGGCCGTTCGCCTCTCCGGCCGCAGTGTCGCCGGTGTACCGGTACAACGGCCAGCCTGCGAGGGTGAGCTGCTTCAGACCGTTCCGGTGGACCGTGCCGAGCAGGCTCTTCGCGACTCCCGACGTCTGTACGGAGTCCTGCACGATGACGGGGATCCACGTCATCGTGCAGGCGCCCTTGCACGTCCACTTGGAGGGGGACGGCTCGTCCTTGTCGAAGCGGTAGAGAGTCTTCCCGTTGTTGTCGGTGACCACGTCGCCCAGGCCGTTCATCGCCTTGGCCGTCACGGCGGTGGTCGTGGTTCCGTCACCGGAACTGCTGCTCGCGCCGGCTTTCGACGGCGAGGCGACCGGTGTCGAGATCGCGGGATCCGATGCGACCGGGGCCACCGAGGCCGCGCTGTCGGAGCCGGTGCCGTTCGAGGAGTCGCACGCCCCCAGCAGGAACGAGGCGGCGAGCCCTACGACGAGGCTCAGGAGGATACGTCGCGGGATCAAGGAATTGTCCTTCGGGGGGAGTCGCAGCTGCATGCTCCCTTGTACGTCGGACGGCTCCCGCTCTCTCAGACGCGGATTTCACATGACGCACTCTTGACCGGGATGTAACCCGGATCACAGCACTGAAGTGCAGCGCGGTGCGGGGTCCACGGCCTTTCTCTCTGTGTAAGGGGCTTGCCCGAAACGGGGACGGTGGACGGTACGGATGGAACAGAGTCGGGCCGAGGGGTTCGACGGGTTCGTGGCAGCACGCTGGTCGGCGTTGTTCCATCTGGCCTGTCTGCTCGTGGGAGGCGATCGGCACCGCGCCGAGGACCTGCTCCAGGAGGCCATGGTCAAGCTGTGGTTCGCCTGGCCCAGGATCGCGGAGGAGGCACCGGAGCCTTACGTGCGCAGGATCCTGGCGCGGGCGGCGGCCCGTTCGGCGCGGCGGCGCTGGTGGGGTGAGCGCCCGGTCGAGCAACTGCCCGACCGCGCGGAGGTGGACGACGTGTCCGCCGCCGTGGCGGAACGCTCACGGCTGGAGGCCGCGCTGGCCCAACTGCCGCCTGCGCAACGGGCCGCCGTGGTCCTGCGCTACTACCAGGACCTGCCCGACAAGCAGGTCGCCGAAGTGCTGGGGTGTCCGGTCGGCACCGCCCGGTCCCATGCGTCGCGGGGCGTGGCGCGGTTGCGCCGGATCCTCGGCGATGTCATCGAGCCGGTGGGATAGGGGGAGTTGATGGACCACTTCGACCACGATCAGTTCGACCACTTCGAGCGGGAGCTCGCGCGGATGATGCGCGACACCCAGGAAACGACCCCCTTCGAACCGAGGCACCGGACGCGTCTCCGGTCCGGTGTGCTGGCCCGGCGCCGGGTTCGCACGGCACAGAAGGCGGTCGGCTCCGCCCTGGCCGTCGCGGGAATCGGCCTCGGCTTCTTCCTGCTGCCCCACGACCAGGTGGACAACAGGCCGCAGGCCCCACTGCCCGTACCCGCCGTGAGCCCGGCGCTCCCGACCGCCACCCCGACCCGTACCCCGGACACGCCCCCGACCGGGACCACCAGCCCGACGGCCACGCAGACCACCGGGTCACCCGCCACACCTGGCTCGACCCCGACCGGGAGTTCGGCCACCACGTCCTCGGACCCGACCACGTCCGACACTGCACCGCCGCCTTCCGGCACGGGGACGGCCAACTCGTCATCGGGGCGCAGCACTTCGTCGAGTACGACCACGACACCGCCGGCGACGGAGACATCCGCGTCCGGGGGCCCGACGGGCTCCGGCTGACCCGCCCCGTAGACCACCTAGACAGCTCAGACCACCCCAACCCGTAAGTCCAGCTGCGACATCGCGCCCGCAGGCGATCCCGCATGCCCTGCGGCAGCCCACAGACCAGGACGGAACATGGCAATGCTGACGATCCAGACGGTTTCGACGAGTCAACTACCGCTCCGCACCCCGGTGTCGGCACACCACCGCGAGCCCGTCCTCGACGTGGTCGTCCCCGTGTTCAACGAGGAGAAGGACCTCGAACCGAGCGTACGGCGGCTGCACGCACACCTGCTGGAGACGTTCCCGTACCCGTTCCGCATCACGGTCGCGGACAACGCCAGTACGGATGACACGCCACGCATAGCGGCCCAACTGGCCGCCGAACTCCCCGAGACGGAGTGGCTGCGGCTCGCCGAGAAGGGCCGGGGCCGGGCCCTGCACGCGGCCTGGTCCGGGTCACGGGCGCCCGTGCTCGCCTACGTCGACGTGGACCTGTCGACCGACCTGGCGGCGCTCCTCCCGCTGGTCGCCCCGCTGATCTCCGGCCACTCCGACATCGCGATCGGCACCCGCCTGGCCCGAGGTTCCCAGGTGGTGCGCGGCCCCAGGAGGGAGGCCATCTCCCGTTGCTACAACGCCCTGTTGCGCTCCACCCTGGCCGTCGGCTTCTCCGACGCGCAGTGCGGTTTCAAGGCGGTACGGCGTGATGTCGCCGAGCGGCTGCTGCCCCTGGTGAAGGACTCGGGGTGGTTCTTCGACACCGAACTGCTGGTGATCGCCGAACGGGCCGGACTGCGCATCCACGAGGTCCCGGTCGACTGGGTGGACGACCCCGACAGCCGGGTCGACATCCTCGCCACTGCACTGGCCGACCTACGCGGAATCGCCCGCATAGGACGGGAGTTGGCGCGCGGCACACTCCCGACGGCGGGGCTGCGCCGGGCCGCCGCCGACGGCTCGCGCCCGGGTGGCCTGGCCGTCCAACTCCTGCGCTTCGCCGCCGTGGGAGCGGTGAGTTCGCTCGGATACGTCCTGCTGTACGTGGCGTTGCGTCCGGAGACGGGCGGGCAGGCCGCCAACGCGCTGGCCCTGCTGCTCTGCGCCCTCGCCAACACGGCCGCGAACCGCCGCCTCACCTTCGGACTACGAGGCCGCACCGGCGCGTTGCGCCACCAGGCCCAGGGACTCCTGGTCTTCACGGTCGGCCTGGCGCTCACCAGCGGCTCACTGGCACTCCTGCACCACACGAAACCAACTCCCGCACGCACCACGGAAGTCGGGATCCTGGTCGCCGCCAACCTGGCCGCGACTCTCCTACGCTTCCTGCTCTTTCGGGCCTGGGTGTTCCCCACCGGGCGCCGCCGAGAGGCGGAGGCGACCACGATATGAACGACACGACGACCCTGATCCGACCCGTCGCCGAAGCCGCGCCCAGAACCTCAACTACCGTTCCCTTCAAGGCCATTGGCACACACCTGCGCCGTACGGTCAGGTACTACGGCCCCGTGCTCGCGCTGTACGGCGTGCTGAAGCTCATCGGCTTCTCCGTCTTCATGTACCTGCTGGACTCCGACGGCGGCTTCCGGACGAGGAACCCGCGTTTCGGCGGCGGCGCCCACGTCTGGGACGTACTCGCCACCTGGGACGGCTGGTGGTACCAGCAGGTCGCCGCACACGGCTACCACCCCGCGCTCGTCCAGGTCCCCGGCGCCACCGGACTGATCACCCTCGAAGGCAACTCGGCGGCCTTCTTCCCGCTCTACCCGGCGACGATGCGACTGGTCTCCGACGCCACGGGCCTGGGCCTGTACGGCTCCGGCATGCTGGTCTCGGTCGTCGCCTCGTTCGCCGCCGCACTCGGCATCTACGCCGTCACCGCCCGCTTCGGGGGCAGGCGCGCAGGGTTGGCCGCTGCCGGACTGTGGGCCGTCTGGCCCGGCTCCGGCATGGAGTGGTCGGCGTATTCGGAGTCCCTCTACATCGCCCTCGCCGTCTGGGCCTGCCACGCCGTCATGACCGACCGCTGGCTCACCGCGGGCGTCCTCACCTTCGCCGCCGGCCTCAACCGCCCGACGGCCGTAGCGCTCATCGCCGCCCTCACCGTCGCCGCCCTGCAGACGCTCCACCGCCGCCGCGAGAACCTCGCGGGCCCCTGGACCGCGATGGCGATCGCACCGCTCGGCCTGATCGGCTACCTCCTCTGGGTCGGCAATCAAATGGGCGACCTGGCCGGCTACTTCAAGCTCCAGAGCGGCGCGTGGGCGCACAGCTTCGACTACGGCGAACAGACCGTCGACGTCTTCAGCTCCATGGCGGTCGGCCGCTTCGACTACCTGTTCGCGTACCCCCTCGAAGACATCATCGGCGTGGCCGTCGTCCTGCTGGCCGCACTCCTGATCCCCCTCCTGATCCGACTGCGCCCACCCGCCGTCCTGCTCGTCCACACGGTGCTTACCATCGCCCTGGTCCTGGGCAGCCAGCAGATCTTCGGCAACGTCTCCCGCTACCTGCTCCCGTGCTTCCCCCTCTTCATCCCCCTGGCCGTCAAACTGCGCACCCTCGGCCTGCCCACGCTGTGCCTGCTGCTCGGCATCGCGGCTGTGGCGTCGGGGTCGTACGCCGGGTATGTGCTGTTCGAGGTGGGGGTCCCGTAGGCAGGGGGGCAGGGCTCGGCTTCGTCAGCCGTTCGGATCAGCGCAGCCCGGCGAAGAGGTCGTTCTCGGGTACGGCCGCGCCGGTGGTGTCCTGGACGCGTACGAAGGTCTCGATGCCCATCAGCTCGCCGAACCTCTCCTTGCCCATCTTGAGGAAGAAGATGTTGTCGCCCTGACTGGCGTGCGCGGCCAGCGCGTCGAACTTCTGGCCGCTGAACGCCATGGTGTCCACCCACGTGGTGATCTCATCGTCGGGGAGGCCCATCTTGGCCATCTCGGCGGCCTCGGCAGGATCCGGCTCCGGCATGTCCGGATGGAACTCGCGGATGATCTCGCCGAACCGCTGCATTCCCGAGCGGGGCATCGTCGTCCAGTACACCTTCGGTGTCAGCGCGGTCATCTCCAGCGCCGCCATCGTGATGCGGTGGGCCTGGATGTGGTCGGGGTGGCCGTAGAAGCCGTTCTCGTCGTAGGTGACGACCACATCGGGTCGGTAGTGCCGCATGAGGTCCGCGAGCCGGGCCGCGCCTTCCTGCACGGGGGTCTGCCAGAAGGATCCGGGGGCGTCGTTGCTCGGCCAGCCCATCATTCCGGAGTCGGCGTAGTCCAGCATCTCCAGATCGCTGACCTTCAGGACCTCACAGCTCGTCTCAAGTTCCTGACGGCGCATCAGGGCGACGGCTGCCGGATCGTGTCCGGGATCGCCCGGCTTGACACCTCCCGGTCCGTCACCGCAGGCGCCGTCGGTACAGGTCACGAGAACCGTGCGGATGCCTTCCGCCGCGTACCGCGCGAGGACCCCTCCGGTGCTGGTGGCCTCGTCGTCGGGGTGGGCGTGTACTGCCATGAGCGTCAAGGGCCGGTCAGTCATGAAAAGGTCCTCCTGCAGAAATACGTCTTGGTCCCCGTGCACGGCGGGCTTACAGCGGTCGTGGGGCCCGGATCCTGGTGGGGCGGACGACCTTGTGGTCTCCGTGTTCCCCGACCGTGCGGCGCCGGTCCCTCAGCCGTTGCAACCGTGTCGACCGGACCGGCTGTTCCCGTCGGGGACAGGGGATATATGTCGATGGGCCACCCAATTCTGCGGACCGGCCGATCGCAGGGGCGCGCGGACCACGCCGGCACCTGGAATGACTACCACTCCAAGTCCGGCCACGCACACCAAGGCACGAGCCTCCTGGGCACGGTTGCCGATCGTGCTTCACAGCCGCGCGGCGTCGTCGTATGCGGAGGCGCTGTCGGTATACCGGCCGTTGGCCTCGCGAAGGCAGGTTCACCACGGGAGGTTCCCGGAGCGGTCGATGAACTGTCCCGTCGGCCCGTCCGGGCCGATCGTCGCGAGGGTCACGATGGACTCCGCGCCGTCGACGACGCTGTGGCCGAGGCCTCCGGTGAAGTCGGTCGCTGTCTGCCCGGGGTCCGCGGCGTTGACCTTCACGTCCTTCAGTTCCTTGGCGTACTGCGTCGTGAGCATCGTGACCGCGGCCTTCGAGGCGCAGTAGAGGGGCAGGGCGTACTGCGACTCGATCCGCGCCGGGTCCTGGGTCATGCCGAAGGAGCCCATCCCGCTGGACACGTTGACGATGACGGGGTTCGGGGACCGGCGTAGCAGCGGGAGGAAGGCGTGCGTGACGCGCACGATCCCGACGACGTTCACGTCGAGCACGGCGCTCATGTCGGCCGCGGTGTACTCCTCGACGGCGCCGACCTTGCCGAGGACGCCGGCGTTGTTGACCAGGACGTCGATCGTTCCCTCGTGCGCGGCGACATCCTCGGCCGCCGCCTGGACCGAGGCGTCGTCGGTCACGTCGATCTGGACGAACCGGGCGCCGAGCGAGGCGGCCGCGGCCCGACCGCGCTCACGGTCGCGGGCACCGAGGAGGACGGTGTGCCCCGCCTCGACGAGGCGACGAGCGGTTTCAAGACCGAGGGACTTGTTGGCCCCGGTGACGAATGTGGTGGTCATGCTGGCTCCTCCTGGTCCGGACAGCACGGTCGTGCGCTGTTCACGCACTTCATGCTGGGTTCCCGGGAGGGCCGGCGGGAGCTACGGGACTTCCTGGTACGGCGCGTACCACCCGGCTTCATGTCTGCGGAGACATCCTCTGGACCCCTATGGCCGCAAGGAGTTCGAGCTTGCTGCGGGCGTCGGTGCCCGGCTGCGGCGTGTACACCACGAGGCGGAGGTTCGTGTCCTGGGTGTTGAGGATGTCGGAGTTCATGGCGATGTCTCCGACATCCGGGTGCTCGACGAGTTTGTGCGCACTCTGGTGACCGCCCACCGCCCGGCGGCTCCACAACTCGCGGAACCGTGGGCTGAGGTCCAGCCTCGACACCAATGCCGCGAGGTCGGGATCGTCGGGGTAGCGGCTCGTCGTCGCGCGCAGGTCGGCGACGAGGGACTCCTCGAACGCCGCCCGCTCGGCCGCCGTCTGCCGGACCCGGGGCAGCTCACCCAGGAACTGCCAGATCAGGACGTTGCGGTCGCCCACACCGCGGACAGTGGGATCGCCGAACGTGGCCGCGAACAGCGGATTCCAGTGCAGCAACTGCCAGGTGGCGTCGTAGATCGCCAACGGGTTGCCGGCGAGCTGGTCCACGATCCGGTACAGGCTCCCCGGGATCATGCGCGGGACCCGGGCCGGATCCGCCGCGTGACCGGCCATGCGTAGAAGGTGGGCGTGCTCGTCGTCGGACAGGTGCAGGGCGCGAGCCAGGGCGGAGCAGACCTGCGCCGAGGGCGTCGCCACCCGTCCCTGCTCCAGCCGGACCACGTACTCGACCGAGATGCCGGCCAGCGTCGCCAGCTCCGCGCGCCGCAGACCGGGGACCCGACGGGGTGAGCCGTGTGCGAAGCCCACCGTCACGGGATCCAGCCGGTCCCGCCACGCCCGCAGCGCGGCACCGAGTTGATCCATGCACACCATCCTCGCGCACACCCCGCCACGCTGGGTGGTACGCCCTGTACCACGAAGCCCCGTAGCTCCCGCCGACGCTCCCCAGGGCTCAGTGTCGAGTCGTGAACGGCGCACGACCGTGCTGTTCGGAGCCAGGAGGAGCAAGCATGACCACCACGTCGAACCACTACGTCACCGTGCTGTGGGAAGCCCGGGCCACATCCGGGAAGGAAGCCGCGATGAAGGCGTTCATGACAGCCGCCGTCACCGCATCACGTCACGACGCGGGCAACATCGACTACGAGGCACACCAGGTCGAGGGAGAACCGGGCACGTTCGTCATCTTCGAGCGCTGGGAGAGCCGCGAGGCCCTCGAAGGCCACCTGCACGCACCCCGCATGCAGGACCTGGTGCCCCAACTGCTGGAACTGATGGACGGCGGCATCGAGGACGGGATCCGCTTTCTGCAACCGTTCCGCCCGGCACGGTAGGTCGACCAGGCCGACCGGGAGGACGGCGGTCGTGCTCGGCGTCCTGCGACGCCGAGCGGTATCGACACACACCCGATGCCTGACCCACGCGATGCCCCACGTCGGGATCAGACGGTGAGGACGAGCTTGCCCCGGAGGTGACCGTCGTCGAGCAGCCGGTGCGCGTCGGCGACACGGTCGAACGGGAACGTCCGCTGCACATGGACCCGGAGCCTGCCCTGTTCGACGAGTTCGACGAGACCCCGCAGGGCGACCGGATCGGGGTCGACCGCGATGCCGCTGAAGCGCATGCCGGCCGCCTCGTACCTGGCGACGAGCTCCGCGTCCTCCTCGGCGACCGCCGTCACCAGGTGACCGCCCGGGCGGAGCACTCCGAGCGACCGCTCGACGGTGTCGCCGCCGATCGTGTCGAGTACGACGTCGATGTCGCGGACCACCTCGGTGAAGTCGACCGCCCTGTAGTCGATCACCTCGTCGGCGCCGAACCCCTCGACGAACTCCCGCTTGCTTCCGCTCGCGGTCGCGACGACGTACGCGCCGAGCGCCTTCGCGATCTGGATCGCGACGTGACCGACCCCGCCACCACCGCCGTGGACGAGGACCCGGTCGCCCTCGCCCACGCCGCCGAGGTCGACGAGGCCCTGCCACGCCGTCAGCCCGACGACCGGCAGCGCCGACGCCTCGACGTGCGAGAGCGACGCCGGCTTACGTGCCAGGTGCAGCGCCGGCGCCGACACGACCTCGGCGTACGCGCTCGCCGCCCGCGGGAACAGCGGCATCCCGAACACCTCGTCGCCGGGCCTGAACCGCCATGTCCCCGGCGCCTGTTCGACCACGCCGCTGATGTCCCAGCCGAGGACGAACGGCGGCCGGCCGAGCAGCGGGAACTCGCCGGCCCGCAGGCGCGCCTCCAGCGGGTTCAGCCCGATCGCCTTGACGCGGACGAGAACCTCGGTCGGGAGGGGCCGGGGCTCGGGCGCGTCCACGACGGTGAGCACCTCGGGGCCGCCGAGCGTCTGCTGGGTGATGACTCGCATGAGTCGCATGACTCTCCTGTGTTGTGGAAGGGGGGAGAGAACCCAGGCTAGGTTTCTGAAAGGAACCGGCAGGTACCTTAGGCGCCATGAGCGGTTTCGGTCCCGGCGATCCCTTCCTCGCCGACTGCCCGGCGCGTCTGACCGTCGAGCTCATCGCCGACAAGTGGACGGCGGTCGTGCTCTACGGCCTCAGCAAGGGCCCGGTGCGCCATGGCGAGTTGATCGAGCTGATCGGCGGCATCTCCCGCAAGGTGCTCACCCAGACGCTCCGACGGCTCCAGGCACACGGACTCATCCGCCGCCACGCCTACGCCGAGGTGCCGCCCCGCGTCGAGTACGAACTCACCCCGCTCGGGGCGACGTTGATCGATCCGATCCACATGCTGACCGAGTGGGCGAGGGCGAACGGCGACGCGGTGCTCGATGCGCTCGACGTTGACGCCGACGCCGACGGCGATCCCGGGCCGGTTGTCCCTCGCGACTGAGGCCCCGGCCTGCGAGCTGCATGTCTCGGCGCTACGTCGGATCCGGCTTCCCTCCGACACCAGCCGTGAGATTCCGATACGAATCGAGCAGGAGCAGGGCATCGTGATCCGGGGTGCCGGGTTCGGCGGTGTAGACGCCGATGCGCTGGCCGGGGGTGCCTTCGACATGCAGTGACTGCGAGGTGAGGGTGACCGTTCCCACCTGCGGGTGCTGGAACGTCTTGTGGGCGGGTTTGCGTCCGGTCACTTCGTAGCGCTCCCACAGGCCCGCGAAGTCGGGGCTCTTGAGGAGGAGTTCGCCGACGAGGTTGGTGAGGTCGGGGGCGTCGGGAGCGGTGCCGGCGACGGCACGCAGGCGGGCGACGCATGCGGTGATCTGCCGGTCCCAGTCGGCGAACAGATCACGGGCCGCGGGATGCAGGAACAGGTACCGGGCAAGGTTGCGCTGCTTGGCCGGCCAGTCCTCCAGGCCCGCGTACAAGGCCAGGCCGCCGGGGTTCCAGGCCAGCATGTCCATGCTGCGGCTGATGACGTACGCCGGATTCGGGCGCAGCGAGTCGAGCAGCAGCTTGAGGTGGGGGCGCACGGTTCGGCTGGGCGCGGGCGGGGGTCCGGAGACGTAGCGGGCGGCGCGCGCGGCGAGCTCGCGCAGGTGCTGGTGCTCCTGGTCGTCCATGTGCAGGGCGCGGGCGAGCGCGTCGAGGACGGCGGGGCTGGGTCGGGTCTCCTTGCCGCGTTCCAGGCGTACGTAGTAGTCGATGCTGATGCCCGAGAGGGTGGCCAGCTCCTCGCGGCGCAGGCCGGGGGTGCGGCGGATGCCGGCGCCGACGGTGAGGCCGACGTGTTCGGGGCTGGTCTGGGTGCGGCGGGCGCGCAGGTAGCGGCCCAGCTCGGCGCCCTCGCTGTGCGCGCTCTCGGATGCCATGACTCCAGTCTCACCCGCCGGGCACCCGCCGCGCGGGCGGGAGGGGGGCCCTGTCGTTACCCCTGAAGATCCCGCCCTGCCACACCGCGGCAATCCCGGCCAAGGTGAATGAGGAAGACGCTCGCCCCCGCACCGCCGACCGGCACGACCTGCCGGGCCGGGCGAGAGTGGGAGACCGGGCAACACGACGGATCGGAAGAGGGCGAGATGCGGTACATCAAGCTGCGTGACCTGGAGGTTTCCCGGATCGGCCTGGGCGCGATGGGGATGTCCCACGGCTACACGGGCTCCGGCACCGACGACGCGGAGTCGATCAGGACCGTGCACCGCGCGCTGGAGCTGGGCGTCACGCTCATCGACACCGCCGAGATCTACGGCCCCTACACCAACGAGCAACTCGTCGGGCGAGCGCTCAAGGGGCGCCGGGACCAGGTGGTGCTGGCCACCAAGTTCGGCATGGTCTCCCACGGCGGAGGAGGCGCCTGGAACCCGGACTCCGGCGCGGCGAACATCCGTACCGCCGTCGAGGGTTCCCTGAAGCGGCTGGGCACCGACCACATCGACCTCTACTACCAGCACCGGGTCGACCCGAACACGCCGATCGAGGAGACCGCCGGAGCAGTCGGCGAGCTGATCGCCGAGGGCAAGGTGCGCGCCTTCGGTCTTTCGGAGGCCGGCCCGGACACCATCCGGCGCGCGCACGCCGTCCAGCCGGTCACCGCGGTGCAGTCCGAGTACTCCCTGTGGACCCGCGGCATCGAGGAGCGCGTCCTGCCCGTGCTGCGGGAGCTGAACATCGGCCTGGTGCCGTTCTCCCCGCTCGGCCGCGGCTTCCTCACGGGCACGGTCCGCTCCGCCGACCAGTTCGACAAGGACGACTTCAGGCGCGACAACCCGCGCTTCACGGGCGAGAACTTCCGGCGCAACCTGGCGCTCGCCGACGAGGTCAAGGCCCTGGCCGACGAGGTCGGCGCCACCCCGGCGCAGGTCGCCCTGGCCTGGCTGCTCGCCCAGGGCGACGACATCGCCCCCATCCCCGGCACCAAGCGCGTCACCCGGGTCGAGGAGAACACCGCCGCCGATGCCGTCACCCTGACCGCCCACCAGCTCGACCAGCTCAGCAGCCTGCCGCCCGCCGCCGGTGACACCCACACCGAGGCCCAGGCGCGCCTGCTCGAACGCTGACCTTCCGCACCCCCCGGCCCCCCCGCATTCCCCCGTTTGGAGCAGTGCCTCTCATGCGTGCAGCCTTGATGTACGGAGCCGGAGACGTCCGTGTCGAGGACCGGCCCGACCCGAAGATCGTGCGGCCCGCCGACGCCGTGGTCCGTGTCGTCGCGGCCTGTGTGTGCGGCAGCGACCTGTGGCCCTACCGGTCGATGCCCGCTACCGACCCCGGCCGTCCCATGGGACACGAGTTCCTCGGCGTCGTAGAGGAGACCGGCGCGGACGTGACCGGCCTGAAGGCCGGTGACCTGGTCGTCGCCCCGTTCACCTACAGCGACAACACCTGCGACTACTGCGCCAAGGGCCTGTACATCTCGTGCCGCAACGGTGGCCGCTACGGATTCGACGGCGTGGACGGCGGGCAGGGCGAAGCGGTTCGCGTCCCGTACGCCGACGGCACGCTGGTGAAGCTGCCGGTGGCCGCCGACTCCGCGCTGCTGCCGTCGCTGCTGGCGCTGTCGGACGTGATGACCACCGGCCATCACGGTGCCGTCACCGCACGTGTCGGACGCGGCGACGCGGTGCTGGTCGTCGGTGATGGCGCGGTCGGCCTGTGCGCGGTGATCGCCGCGAAGCGGCTCGGGGCCGAACGGATCGTGCTCGCCGGCCGCCACGAAGCCCGTACCGCTCTGGGCCGCGAGTTCGGCGCCACCGACGTGGTCGCCGAGCGCGGCGAGGAAGGCATCGCCCGCATCCGCGAGCTGACCGGCGGCGTGGACAAGGTCATCGAGGCCGTCGGCACCCGCCAGGCACTCGACACCGCCCTCGGCGCGGTCCTGGACGGCGGCACCATCAGCCGCCTGGGCGTCCCCCAGTACGAACAGGGGCCGATCGGCCCGGCCGAGTTCATGCGCAACATCACCCTGACCGGCGGGGCGAGCCCCGCACGCGCCTACATCGGGCAGCTGCTGCCGGACGTCCTCGACGGCACCATCGCCCCCGGCCGCGTCTTCGACCGGACCTTCCCCCTCGACCAGGCACCCGAGGCCTATCGGGCAATGGCCGACCGCCAGGTCCTCAAGGCCCTCATCACCCCCTGACCCCGCGAACGCGCCCGCACAGCAAAGGACTTCCCCCCATGCAGTACGTGACCCTGAACAACGGCGTCGAGATGCCGATCCTCGGCTTCGGCGTCTACCAGATCCCCGCCGAGGACACCGAGCGCGCCGTCTCCGACGCGCTGGCCGCCGGCTACCGGCTCCTCGACACGGCCGCCGCCTACGGCAACGAAGAAGCCGTAGGCCGTGCGATCAAGGCCGGCGGCGTCCCGCGCGAGGACCTGTTCGTCACCACCAAACTGTGGGTCCAGGACGCTCCGGCCGAGGACAACACCAGGCGTGCCTTCGAGACGTCGTTGACCAAGCTGGGCCTGGACCATCTCGACCTGTACCTGATGCACCAGCCCTTCGGCGACGTCTACGGCCAGTGGCGCGCCATGGAAGCCCTCAACCGCGAGGGCCTCACGAAGGCGATCGGCGTCGCCAACTTCTACCCGGACCGCCTCCTGGACCTGATCGTCAACAACGAGATCACCCCCCAGGTCAACCAGGTCGAGACCCACCCGTTCTTCCAGCGCGCCGACTACCAGGACCTCATGCGCGAGCACGGCGTGCGGATCCAGTCCTGGGGCGGCTTCGCCGAAGGAAAGAACGACCTCTTCACCAACCCGCTGCTGGCCAGGATCGGCACCGAACACGGCAAGTCCGTCGCGCAGGTCGTCCTGCGCTGGCTGACCCAGCGCGGCGTCATCGCCATCCCCAAGTCCGTGCGAGCCGAGCGCATGGCGGAGAACATCGACATCTTCGACTTCCAGCTCACCGACGAGCAGATGACTCAGATCGGCACGCTCGACACCGGTGCCTCGCTGTTCTTCGACCATCACGACCCCGAGATCGTCGCCTGGCTGGCCAAGCGACGTCTGGACGCCTGACTCGCGTCCTCCGTCCAGGGGGCCATCCAGGGGGTCGTCGGCGTCGAGGCGGAAGCGGACGGTGATGCCCCTGCCCGGGGCCAGGTTCACCCTGCGGAAGTCGCGCAGTCGGCGTACCGGTTGGACGATGCTCGCCACTGGATCGTGGAGGTAGAGCTGGACGACCTCGTCGCCCGCCCGCTCGCCGGTGGAGATTCTCGCTCGCCATTCCCATGCGGAAGAAGGCGGGCGAGTTCGTCGTCGCTCCGGCCCGCTGGCTCGGCCATTCGAGCCCGACCATCACCATGGACTGCTCAGAGCCAGCCTTTCCGCTTGAAGATGACGTACAAACTGGTGCATACAACCGCCATCAGGATGATCGCGAACGGATACCCGAGCACCCAGTGCAACTCCGGCATCCGTTCGAAGTTCATCCCATAGATCGTCCCCACCAACGTCGGCGCGAACAAAATCGCCGCCCAAGAAGAAATCTTCTTGATCTCCTCGTTCTGCTCGAACCCCGCCTCAGCCAACGCCCGCATCTCCGCGTTCTGTTGCTGCGTGACCAGGGTCGCGTTCACCGTGAGGATGTCCGTGAGGGCCTGGCGGAAGCCGTCGACTCGTTCGCTGGTGTGGGTGACGTGGTCGGCGACGTCGCGGAGGTAGCGCTGGAGTTCCTCGTCGGTGCCGTACTTCGCGAAGCCGGCCATCAGGCTGTGCAGCATGCCCACCAGGGGGCGGGTGGCGCGCTGGAACTCGACCATTTCTCGGGAGAGTTCGTAGATACGGCGGGAGACCTGCGGTTCGCTGCGGAAGACCTCCGTCTCGATCTCGTCGATGTCGATCTGGACGCCGGCGACGACGGGTGCGTAGCCGTCGACGACCGCGTCGAGGATGGCGTACAGCACGGCCTCGGGGCCGAGTTTCAGCAACTCCGGTGATTCCTCCATGCGTTGGCGGACCGCCGACAGGTCGGGGGCCGCGCCGTGCCGGACCGTGATCACGAAGTCCGGGCCGACGAAGACGTGCAGCTCGCCGAAGTCGACCTCCTCCGTCGTGTCCAAGTAGCGGGCGGCGCTCAGGACTACGAACAGCGTCTCGCCGTAGCGCTCCAGTTTCGGGCGCTGGTGGGCCTCCATCGCGTCCTCGACGGCCAGCGGGTGGAGGTCGAACTCCGCTGCCAGGGAGAGGAGTTCGCTCTCGGTGGGGCGGGCGAGGCCGATCCAGGCCATGCCGGACGGCTGGTCGCGCAGTTCGCGGAAGGTGTCGGCGAGGGTGTCCGGTGCCGAGACGCGTACGCCGTCGCGGTACAGGGCGGCCTGGACGACGCTGCCCGCGTCGGAGGGTTCCGAGGGCGGTGTGTCTGCGGCCGATGCGGAGGGCTTCGGTGCGGGCGGCGGGGGCGGGGCCGGCGTGCGGCGCCAGCCGGACGTCCTGCCGTTCCTGCCGTTGCTGCCGTTCTTCGAGGTGGGGCGGGCGCGTCGCTGGGGCATCGCGGCTGCCTCTCGGTCGGATCTACGTCTGCGTGATCACGGAGCATGAGCAGGATATACGGGGGCAAACGACCTGGGCGTGTGAACCAGGTCCGGGATTCGGTGAGAGTTGCGGACCGAAGGTGTCCGCAACCGCCGCTAGCGTGCGGAGCATGACGACCAAGGCGACGCAGGCGGCAACCCCCGGCGGCCCCGTACTCGACATCCGCGCCCTCAACCGCGCCACCCTCGACCGGCAGCTCCTCCTGCGCCGCTCGCCCCTCTCCGCCCGCGCCGCTGTCGAGCATCTGCTCGGCCTCCAGGCCCAGAACGTCAAGCCGCCGTACTACGCGCTCGCCGCCCGCCTCGACGGGTTCACGCCGGAGGAGCTGTCCGGGTTGATGGCCGAGCGGGAGGTCGTCCGGATCGTCACCATGCGTTCCACCATCCACACTCACACTGCCGCCGACTGCCTCACCCTGCGCCCGTTGGTGCAGGCCGCCCGTGATCGTGAGCTCGGCAATTTCCGCAAGGGGCTCGGCGGGGTCGATCTCGACCGGCTCGCCGTACTCGCCCGGGAACTCGTCGATGCCGAGCCGCGCACCATGAAGGAGTTGCGCGAGGCGCTGCTCGTCGAGTGGCCCGACGCCGATCCGCAGGCCCTCGCCATCGCCGCCCGTTGCAAGCTGCCGCTCGTCCAGGTCACCCCGCGCGGGCTGTGGGGGAGGAGTGGTCAGGTCGCGCTCACCACCGCCGAGCACTGGCTGGGGCGCCCCGCCGAGCCCGTGCCCACGCCGGACCAGACCGTGCTGCGCTATCTCGGCGCCTTCGGCCCGGCCTCCGTCAAGGACATGCAGATGTGGGCCGGTCTGACCCGGCTGCGCGAGGCCTTCGAGCGGCTGCGTCCGCGGCTCGTCAGCTTCTACGACCCGAACGGCGTCGAACTCTTCGACCTCCCGGACGCGTCCCGCCCCGCCGCCGACACCCCGGCCCCGCCGCGTTTCCTGCCGGAGTTCGACAACCTGCTCCTCTCGCACGCCGACCGCGCCCGGGTCGTACCGCCCGAGTACCGGGGCCGCGCCTGGCAGGGCAACCTCGCCCACCGCACGCTCCTCGTCGACGGGTTCCTCGCCGGTGTCTGGAAAATCGACGGTCAGGACCTCGTCATCGAACCCTTCGGCACGCTGACCAAGGCCCAGCGGGGCGAAGTGGTCGCAGAGGGAGCGCTGATGCTCGACACCATGCACAAGGGGACGTCGTACGACATCCGCTTCGGCACTGTTGTGCCGTAGATCCGCTCAGTCCGCGCGCCCCGTCACCGCGACCGTCACGCCCAGGCCGATCATCGTGAAGCCGCCCGCGCCGCCGATCAGGGACAGGCGGCGGTCGGAGCGGGCGAACCAGGTGCGGGCGGCCGAGGCGGTCAGGCCCCACAGGGTGTCCGTGACCAGGCCGATGGAGATCGGGATGAGGCCCAGCAGGAGCATCTGGAGGGGGACGCTGCCCGCCGAGTGGTTGACGAACTGGGGGAGCACGGCGGCGAAGAACACCACGCCCTTGGGGTTCGTGACGCCGACGAGGGCACCGTCCAGGACCGTGCGGAGATCGCCGCGGGGTTCCGTCGCAGGACCTGTCTGCATCGCGGACGCCTTCAGGTCCTTGCGGTGGCGGAACGCCTGGACCCCGAGGTAGACGAGGTACGCCGCGCCCGCCAGTTTCACCGTCAGGTAGATCGTGACCGACCGTTCCACCAGTGAGCCGATGCCGAACGCCACCGCCGTCACCAGGACGTACGAGCCGAAGACGTTGCCGAGCGCCGTCGCCACCGCCGTGCGGCGGCCGTGGGCGAGCGCGCGGCCGATGACGAACAGGACGCTGGGTCCCGGTATCACGATCACCAGCAACGACATCGCCGCGAAGGCGAGGAAACGGTCCGTGGACACCATGCGATCACTCCCATCCGCCGCTCATTGAAACAGCTACCGGGGAGCTCCCTCTAGAGTCGGACCCATGGAACTGCGGCAGCTGGGCTATTTCGTGGCGGTCGCCGAAGAGCTGCACTTCGGGCGGGCGGCCGAGCGGCTGCACATCGTGCAGTCGGCGGTCAGTCAGCAGATCCAGCGGCTGGAGCGGGAGTTGGGCGCCGAGTTGTTCGACCGGTCGCCCCGGCGGGTGCGGCTCACGGGGGCGGGGGAGCGGTTGCTGCCCGAGGCGCGGGCCGTGCTGGCCGCCGCCGAGCGGGCCCGGGCGGCCGTCGCCCCGCCGTCGGGGCTGCGGATCGGCACCAGTACCGGGCTCGGCGCGCATCTGGACCGGGTGCTCGGTGCGTTCGCCGAGCGGGCGCCGGATGTGCCCGTCGAGTTGTTCTCGCTGCCGGTCGGCGAGCGGCTCGCGCGGGTCGCGGGCGGGCAGTTGGACGCGGCGTTCGTCCGGGCGGTCGAGCCGGCGCCGGGTGTACGGGTGCTGCCGCTGTGGGCCGATCCGCTGGTGGCGGCCCTGCCTGCCGCGCATCCGCTGGCCGGGCGGCCGGAGATCCGCATCGAGGAGCTGGCCGCGCTGCCGCTGGCCATCACCGAGCGCCGGAACAATCCCGCGCTGGTCGACCTGGTCGTCGGTGCCTGCCACGAGGCCGGGTTCGAGGCGCTGCCCGGGCCGGTGAGCGGCTCCCTCCAGGACACCCTCGCGAGCATCGGCGCGCGCCCGCTGTGGACGGTCGTCTACGCCTCCCACGCGCGCGTGCTGCGCAGCCCGCGCGTGGCCTTCGTACCGTTCGCGGCGCCCGGCCTCACGCTCTCGACGGGCCTGGCCGTGCACGCCACGAAAGCGTCACCGCACCTGGACGCCCTGCTGCTGGCCTGCGGCGATCACGAGAACTGATCGCTGCGGTCGCGGACTGCCTCTTGGTCGGGGACGCCCGACGCGATGGACTCGGGTCACCGAACAGGCAGACAAGTCAAGGGAGTTCAGCATGCCCATCGTGACCGTCCAGCAGGGCCCGCGCGACGTCGAGCTGAAGCGGGACCTCGTCAAGCGGATCACCGACGCCTTCGTCGACGCGTACAAGATCCCCGCCGACAGCGTGCAGGTCTGGATCCACGAGGTGCCTGCCGACAGCTGGGGCGCGGCGGGGAAGCTCACCGCCGACAAGTAGCCGACAAGAAACAGGCGTCAACGGGCACATGGATAGGGTGCGTTGCGGGCTGCTCGTGGAAGCCCGCAACGCACCCTGGTATTTCCCTGAGGGGTGCTCAGGAGTTCTTCCGGGTTACGAGTTGACCTGCGTGGTCACCAGGCTGGAGAACGTGGTCAGCCGGGAGTAGACACCCGGGTAACCCGCCTCGGCACAGCCCTCGCCCCAAGAAGTGATCCCTGCCAGGACGCCCCCGATGAGCAGGGGACCGCCGCTATCGCCCTGGCAGGTGTCTACGCCGCCGGATGTGTATCCGGCGCAAACCATGTCGGACGCGATGAAGTCCGAACCGTAGGAGCTCTTGCAGCTGGAGTCGGACACGATCGGGACGGTCGCGGTCCGCAGCTGGTTGGAGGAGCTGCCGTTCTCCGAGGTGGTGCCCCAGCCGAGGATGCGGGCCGTGGTGCCGGCCGCGTACACGGAGGTGTCCGACGAGGAGACGTAGGAGGCCGTGGTGTACGGCATCGACGTCGACAGTGTCAGGACGGCCACGTCGTCGCCGTTGGTGGCGTCCGTGTAGCTGGGGTTGATCCAGATCTTGCTGACCTTGCTGACGGTGCCGTTCGTACCGTTGAGGTAGGTACGGCCACCGACGACGCGCACGCTGCTGGTGGTCTCGCCGACCATGCAGTGGGCGGCGGTGACCACCTTGGTGGCGGAGACGAGTGTGCCGCCGCAGAACTGGTTCTGCGAGGCGTCCGTGATCTGCATGACGAACGGGTACGACGTCGTCGTGGTCGTGGAACCGCCGACGATGGGCTGGGGGGCTGCCACAGCGGTGGGGGCGCTGAGCAGTGCGGTCGCGGCGGCGGCAGCGGTTGCTGCGACGACAGCCGCGGTTCTCTTTGCGCGGTTGAGCCCGAACATGAGTCTCCTCATTAGGGTTGCCGGTGGGGGGTCGCGCGGGTGTGGGGGTGTGCAACGGGGGTCGCGGGACCGACCCCCGTATGCCCGGGCGAGCGGCACATCTCTAAGCTAGGACCCGGCACACCCTGCTCCCAATGAGGGAACCCCCTAGGGGAGTTGGGCAGGGAAAACCCTCGGTCGCCGCACAGTAAACCCGTAGGTCCTCAGTTCGGACGGCGCCCCGCCGCCAGTCGGACGATATCCACCCGCGAGCGGATCCCCAGCTTGCGGTAGACCCGGGTCAGGGTCGCCTCGACCGTCTTGACGCTGATGAACAGCCGGGCGGCGATCTCCCGGTTGGTGGCGCCCTCCATGACGAGCGCGGCGACCTGACGTTCCATCGAGGCCAGCCCGTCGAGCCCCTCCAGGGTGGGTGCGGGTGCGGGGACGGGCGTCGGCTCCGCCGGCGGCCTGGCGACGGTGGCCTCGTCCACCTGGCGCAGCCAGGGCAGCGCCCGGCAGCGTCGGAACAGCCGGGTCGCCTCGTCGTACGACGTGGGTCCGGGCTGTGCGGTGCGCAGCGACGCCAGCGCGAAGGCGGCGCGGGCCTCCTCCAGGCCGTAGCCCAGCTTGGCGAGGCGGTCCTGGACGGACGTCAGTTGCGCTACGGCCTCGTCGTGTTCGCCGCGTGCCGCCCGGACCAGGGCCTCGGCGCGGTCGAGTACGGCGAGGACGCTCTCGCGGCCGAGGCGCAGGGCGCGTTCACGTGTCACGTCGATGACGTCCTGGGCCTCGGCGGTCTCGCCGATCCGGACGAGGGCCTCGGCGAGGTCGCCGTGCCAGCGTCCGCGTGCCGGGTCGGTCACCCCGAGGGCCTGCTCCAGTTCGCGGACCCGGCGCAGCGAGCGGACGGTGCCGTGCGCGTCCCCGGCGACCAACTGGGCGTATCCCAGGGCCCCGAGGGCACGGGACAGATACATCTGGTCGCCGTCCTCCTCGGCGTGTTCCACCGCCTCCCGGGCAAGCGCCAGCCCCTCCTCGACGTCACCGCCGGAGGCCTCGGCGAGCGCGGTGAGCATCGCGGACGCCGTCTGGCCGATCCCGGAGTCGCGGGCCAGCCGCAGGCCTTCGCGGGCCAGGTCGAGGGCGCGGCCGCAGTGCCCGGAGCGCAGTTCGGTCTCGGCGAAGCCGCGCAGGAAGTGCACCTCGCTCTCCACCGACCCCCGCCGCCGCACCTCGCGCAGCAGCGCCGTGATGGTCGCGCGGGCCTCGGGCAGCTGATCGCTCATCACCAGCCAGCGGAACCGGGCCGAGCCCGCCCCGTTGTGATGGCACGCCACCCTCGGGTCCTGGGGCTCCTTCAGCGCGCGCTTGATGGTGAGGGGAGCGTCCGGATGGCCCATCAGGGTCTCGATCTGGGCCTGGAAGGACAGCGCCAGGAGTTCGGTGCGCCGGTCGCCGCCCAGCGCGGCCAGTTCCGCCGAACGTGCGGCCTCCGCACGGGCCTCGGCGAAGTCGCCCTCGACGAGCAGTCCGCGCCACGCCAGTTGGTAGCGCACCAGGGAGACCAGCCGGGGATCTTCACCCGCGTCGGCGAGGGCCTGCGGGAAGACGGCGTCGACATCGGCCATGGCGTGGCCCGCGGTGTCGATCACGATGATCCAGGCCCGTACCCGCTCGGCGGGCACCGTGGCCCGGGTCAGCACCTCGCGCGCGATGTCCCGGGCGAGGTCCAGCTCGCCCGCGGTGATCGCGTCCTCGGAGGCCTGCAACCGTCGCTCGTCGGGGCCCGGCACGCTGTCGGCCGGAGTGTGCCGGGCGGCCAGCAGCCCCAGCGACGCGGCGACCGAGGGAGCCCCGCGGTCCCGGGCCAGCGTGGCGGCCTCGGCGAGCCGGGCGGCGACCTCCGGATCGGTGCCGGTGGTGGCCAGGGCCAGATGCCGGGCGCGCTCGATGGGGTCGGAGGCGGCGGTCGACAGCGCCGCGTGCGCGGCCCGCCGCTCCTGCGCGGGCGCCTCCGCGTACAGCGCGGCCGAGATGAGCGGGTGCGCGAACCGTACGGCGGGACCCTCGGGTTCCGTTGCCAGCAGGCCGAGTTCGGCGGCCTGGGCGGTCTCCGCCTCCGCGTTCTCGCGGCCGGCGGTCTGGAGCAGGGCGACGGTGGGGCGGGCGCCCGCGCTCGCGACCAGCAGGGTGCGGCGGGCCTCGGCGGGCAGCATGTCGAGCCGGCTCAGCACCAACGCGCGTAGTGACGTGGGCACGGGCAGCGGCTCGCCCGGTCTCGGCGGGGTCGGGTTCTCGGCCAGGGCGCGGCCCAACTCCAGCGCGAACAACGGGTTCCCGCCACTCGTACGGTGGATCTCGCGGACCGTGGAGCGGGGCAGACCGGTGTAGCCGCGGTGGTCGAGGAGCGCGGACACCTGGGCCCGGGAGAGCGGGCTGAGCCGGAACGCGAGGGTGTCCGGCGGCGAGGCGTTCAGAAACCGGTCGTACTCCTGGCCCTCGGTGCGCACCGCGAAGACCATCTGCACCTGGGTGTCGCCGAGGCGGCGGGCGGCGAAGCCGAGGAGTTCCGCGCTGGCCGGGTCCAGCCACTGGAGGTCATCGGCTACGACGAGGACGGGGCCGTCGGCGGCGAGGGCGCGCAGCGCGGACAGGACGGCGAGGCGCAGGGCGAGTCCGTCGCGCTGGAGGGAGGACTCGCCGCGGCCGGTGAGCGCGGATTCCAGTGCGGTGCGCTGGGCGACGGGCAGCCGCTCGGACACCTCGTCCAGGACCAGACCAAGGAGGTCGGCGAGGGCGAGGAAGGGGAGATGGGATTCGGACTCCGTGGCCGAGCAGCGCAACACGGTCCGCGCCGTGTCGCCGTATTCCGCGGTCAACGCCCGCAGGACGGTCGACTTTCCTATTCCGGCGGGGCCGTGGAGCAGCACACTGCCACCCTCGGCGAGCTGGTCACGGGCGGCGGAGAACATCTCCTCCCGGCCGATGACCAGGTCGGGGCGGGTTCTGGCAGGCTCCTTGAAGTCCCGTCGCACGGTCACCGCTCCCCTCGTGTGTCGTGTCCGGGCCAATATTAGGCAATCAGTCCTTGAAATTCGGATGGATGGGGTGGTGAGGGAAATAACAACTGTGCAGCATGAGGAAATTCAAAGCTCCGATGAATGAATAGACGGTCGTCGCGGGAGCCGCCTCAGGGGGTACGTCCGCTCCTCTCACGGCAGCACCCCCGCCCGTCGCGCCGCCACCACGGCCTCCCCGCGGGTGTGCGCCCCGAGCTTCCGCATCGCCGAGCGCAGATACCCCTTCACCGTCTCCGGCCGCAGCCCCAGCCGCTCCGCCGCCACCGCGTTCGTCGCCCCCGCCGCCACACACGCCAGCACATCCAGCTCCCGCGGTGCGAGTCCTACGTCCCCGAGGGCGGCCTCCGCCGTCAACAGGCCGCAGGCGTCGAGCAGTTCGGCCCGCAGCTCCGGGTCCGGGATGCGCGGGGCCAGCGCCCGCAGCGCCGCGTGCGCCTCCCTCACCTGCTCCCACACCGCGCTCGCCGCCGGGTCGGGGGCCGGTGCCGGGCGCGCCGCGCTCAGCAGCTCCAGCACCTCCTCGCGTACCACCAGCGCCTGTTCCACGTCCCGGGCGGCCTCCATCGCCGCGCTCAACATGCGGTCGCCCAACGGCTGGGCCGTGCGCAGCGCGCCGTACAGCACGCCGCGCACCCGGCGCCGTACGACGACGGGGACCGCGAGGATCGCGCGCAGGCCCTCGGCGGCCACCGGGGCGTCGTACTCGTGGCTGATCTGGCGCGAGGCGGAGTAGTCCAGGACGGCGCACGGGCGGGCGAGGGCGACCGCCCTGCCGCCCAGACCGTTGCCCGAGGACACCGCGAGGGCGCGCAGGGACGGGGTCAACGTGCCGCTCAGTTCGCTGATGCGCATCTGCTGCCGACCGCTCTCCACCAGGCCGCCGAAGGCGACCGGCAGCCCCGTGCCGCGCCGCAGCCGTACCAGCGCCGACTGAATCTCCACCATCCCTGCCGCGTCCGTCGCCACCCGCTTGCCCCTTCATTGCGGCCGCCCTGCTGCACACACCCCCGTACGGGGGTAGTGAGACCTGCATCACGGATTACACGATGTCAGAGAGCCGCCCGGCAATGGTCCGGTACCTAGGAGGACAGATGACGAGGGCGATCGAGTCGTTCCGTAGTGCGCGTGATTTCCTGTTGGCGCATCGCGAGGACTATGCCACGGCCTACGAGGGATTCTCCTGGCCCCGGCCCGAGCACTTCAACTGGGCGCTCGACTGGTTCGACGTCATCGCGGCCGGAAACGACCGCACGGCCCTGCGCATCGTCGAGGAGGACGGCACCGAGGCCGTCCTGTCCTTCGCGGAGATGTCCGAGCGCTCGAACCGGGTCGCCAACTGGCTGCGCGCCCAGGGTGTCCGCGCCGAGGACCGCATCCTCGTCATGCTCGGCAACCAGACCGAGCTGTGGGAGACGGCCCTCGCCGCGATGAAACTGCGCGCTGTCGTCATCCCCGCCACCCCGCTGCTCGGCCCCGCCGACCTGCGCGACCGCGTCGCCCGCGGCCGGGTCCGGCAGGTGATCGTGCGCTCCGGGGACGTCGCCAAGTTCGACGAGGTGCCCGGGACGTACACACGGATCGCGGTCGGCGGCGCGGTCGAGGGCTGGCGGACGTACGAGGACGCGTACGCCGCCCCCGCCGAGTTCACGCCGGACGCCCCGACCCTGGCCGACGATCCGCTGATGCTCTACTTCACCTCGGGCACGACCGCCCACCCCAAGCTGGTCGAGCACACCCACACCTCGTACCCGATCGGCCATCTGGCCACGATGTACTGGATCGGTCTGCGCCCGGGCGACGTCCACCTCAACATCTCCTCGCCGGGCTGGGCCAAGCACGCCTGGTCGAACCTCTTCGCGCCGTGGAACGCGGAGGCGACCGTCTTCATCCACAACTACACCCGCTTCGACGCGGCCCGGCTGATGGCCGAGATGGACCGCGCGGGCGTCACCACCTTCTGTGCCCCGCCGACCGTGTGGCGGATGCTCATCCAGGCCGACCTGACCCAGCTGCGCACCCCGCCCCGCGAGGCGCTGGCCGCGGGGGAGCCCCTGAACCCCGAGGTGATCGAGCAGGTGCGGCGCGCCTGGGGCGTCACCATCCGGGACGGCTTCGGACAGACGGAGACCGCGGTCCAGGTCTCCAACAGCCCCGGCCAGCCGCTGAAGACGGGCTCGATGGGACGGCCGAGCCCCGGCTACCGCGTCGAACTCCTCGACCCGGTGTCGGGTGCGCCGGGCGTGGCCGAGGGCGAGATCGCGCTCGACCTGTCCGATCCGCCGGTCGGCCTGATGACCGGCTACCACGGCGACCCGGACCGTACGGCGGAGGCGATGGCCGGCGGCTACTACCGCACCGGCGACATCGGTGCCCGGGACGCGGACGGCTACATCACCTACGTCGGCCGGTCCGACGACGTCTTCAAGGCCTCCGACTACAAGATCTCCCCGTTCGAGCTGGAGAGCGCCCTGCTGGAGCACGAGGCGGTGGCCGAGGCCGCCGTGGTGCCAGCGCCGGACGAACTGCGACTCGCCGTACCGAAGGCGTACGTCGTGCTCGCGGCGGGCTGGGAGCCGGGACCCGACACCGCGAAGGTGCTGTTCGAGCACTCGCGCGACGTCCTCGCCCCCTACAAGCGCATCCGGCGGCTGGAGTTCGCCGACCTGCCCAAGACCGTCTCCGGCAAGATCCGCCGGATCGAACTGCGTGAGGCGACGGCCGCGGGGTCGGCCGCCGAGTACCGCGAGGAGGACTTCCGGTGAACGCGCCGACGAACCCGCCGATGAACTCGTACAGCCATGGAACCAGCGGGACTTCACTCCTCGGTGACACCATCGGCGCCAACCTCGACCGGGCGGTCGCCGCGTGGCCCGACCGCGAGGCACTCGTCGACGTACCGTCCGGGCGGCGCTGGACGTACGCCGAATTCGCCGCCGACATCGAGCAGTTGGCCCAGGCGCTGCTCGCGAGCGGGGTGGCGAAGGGCGACCGGGTGGGGATCTGGGCGATCAACTGCGCGGAGTGGGTGCTGGTTCAGTACGCCACCGCCCGCGTCGGCGCGGTCATGGTGAACATCAACCCGGCGTACCGCACCCACGAGGTCGAGTTCGTCCTCAAGCAGGCGGGGATCTCGGTCCTGTTCGCCTCGGTCAGCCACAAGGGCAGCGACTACCGGGCCATGGTCGACCAAGTGCGGGGCGGGTGCCCGGAGTTGCGGGAGGTCGTGTACATCGGGGACCCGAGCTGGGAGGCGTTGCTGAGCCGCGGCACGGGTGACGAGCCGTACGCCTACGCCGAACTGTCCTGCGACGACGCCATCAACATCCAGTACACGTCCGGCACGACGGGCTTCCCCAAGGGCGCCACGCTCTCCCACCACAACATCCTCAACAACGGCTATTTCGTAGGGGAGTTGATCGCCTACACCGAACAGGACCGGGTCTGCATCCCGGTGCCCTTCTACCACTGCTTCGGCATGGTCATGGGCAACCTGGCGGCGACCTCGCACGGCGCGTGCATGGTGATCCCGGCCCCGTCCTTCGACCCGGCGGCGACCCTGAAGGCGGTCCAGCAGGAGCGCTGCACGTCCCTCTACGGCGTACCGACCATGTTCATCGCGGAGTTGAACCTCCCCGACTTCGCGGCATACGACCTCTCCTCACTCCGCACCGGCATCATGGCGGGCTCACCCTGCCCGGTCGAGGTGATGAAACGGGTGGTCGCCGAGATGCACATGGCGGAGGTCTCCATCTGCTACGGCATGACGGAGACGTCCCCGGTCTCGCTCCAGACGAGGATGGACGACGACCTGGAACACCGCACCGGCACGGTCGGCCGTGTCCTCCCGCACCTGGAGGTCAAGGTCGTGGACCCGGCCACCGGTGTGACCCAACCCCGGGGCACGGCGGGCGAGTTGTGCACCCGCGGCTACAGCGTGATGCTCGGCTACTGGAACGAGCCCGAGAAGACCGCCGAGGCGATCGACGCGGGCCGTTGGATGCACACGGGTGACCTGGCGATGATGCGCGAGGACGGCTACGTCGAGATCGTCGGCCGCATCAAGGACATGATCATCCGGGGCGGCGAGAACATCTACCCGCGCGAGATCGAGGAGTTCCTCTACAGCCACCCGAAGGTCGCGGACGTCCAGGTCGTCGGCATCCCGCACGAGCGCTACGGCGAGGAGGTCCTGGCCTGCGTCATCCCACGCGACCCGGCGGACCCGCTGACGCTGGAGGACCTGCGCGGCTTCTGCGAGGGCAGGCTGGCGCACTACAAGATCCCGACCCAGCTCCAGATCATGGACGCCTTTCCGATGACGGTGTCGGGGAAGGTACGGAAGGTCGAGCTGCGGGAGCGGGCTGTTCGGGGGCGGTGAGGTGGGGGGTGTTGGGGGGTGCGGGCGGGGGCCGTGGGTGTCGGTGGGCGTTCGCGGGTGTTGTGGTGGGCCCCGGGTGCCGGGGGCGCTGGGGTTTTGCGGCGCCGGGGTGCCGGGGTGAGGGGTGACCTGGGTGGGGTGCCCGGCCGGCCGGTGGTGCGTACGGGGCGCTCAGTTGAGGGGGTTCGGCGCTCGGCGGCCGAGTTGCTGTGACTCGGTGCGCCCTACGGCCTGGGATGCATCTGGCGGGACGGTCTGCGGCGAGTCCGGCGACTTGCAGCGCGGCCTCGTGGCAACGCCCCGCAGCCCGCAGCCCGCAGCCCGCAGCCCGCAGCCCGCAGCCCGCAGCCCGCAGCCGGGAGCCGTTCGTCGGCGAATGGCCTCCGGGGCCCGCGTCTGCGTCCGGCGGTCCGGCAGTCGCCTGCTGCCTGGCGCCCGCCGCTCGCAGCGCGGTGTCTGTCGTCTGTTGTCTGTCGTCACGAACCCGCCGTGGTCGCCGCATACCGCCCCGACCGCCCAACTAACTCCCCGCCGCGTCGAGTTGGTCGGCCAGTTCGTTCACCGGCTGCGGTGTGCCCGTGAGGTCGAGGACGAACAGTGGGACGCCGAGGGTGTCGGCGTGGACGCGGGCGTCGTCGGCGTATCCGGCGAGGGAGAAGTAGACGCAGTCGGTGGACTCCGTCATGGCCGTCAGCCACAGGCACTCCACGTCGCGCAGTGAGGCCGGCCGTACGGTCGGGTCCACCTGCGCCAGGATGCCGCGGGCGGCGAGGCCGATGCCGGACGGGGGCCGCTGGTCGGCGCGGCGGATGTCGTGGTAGCCGAGCCAGCGCAGATACAGCGCGGCAGCCGTGACCGCGTCGCGCGCGGTGCGGATCGTGACGGGCTGGAAGGCGGGACGGCCCCGGACGCCGGTGCCGACCTCGGCGGCCTTCGGGGCCGGTTGCGCCGGCGGCTCCTCCCCGGCGACGGGAATCCGCAGCAGGATCCCGCACGGGCAGCCCAGCTCCGGGTACGGCCACTCGTCCAGGCGGCCACAGGCCGTACAGCGCACCGCGACCCAGTCCTCGTCCCAGACCCGGTGGGTCACGACCGCCACCACCCCACGCCGATCCAGCGGCGGGGCGACGGGGGCCCCGCACACACAGGGATAGGACGGCGCGGCATAGACGTGCTCACGTCGACAGGCCGGACAGCGCACCGGCACGCTCTCGGACATGCGCCCCATAGTCCTCCTGGAAACCCCTGCTTGTCCCTCTCTTGACGGCCTTGACCCCTCCACCTACATTACTTCCAGATAGTAGAAGTTAATTTCCATAATGTGGAAGTCATCGAGGAGTTTCACCGCGGGGCGCGACGGTGACGCGAATCCGACAGCCGAAGCAGGAGTACTCCATGGCTCGTATGACCGCTGCCCGCGCGGCAGTCGAGATCCTCAAGCGCGAGGGCGTCAGCGACGCGTTCGGTGTCCCGGGCGCGGCGATCAACCCCTTCTACGCCGCCCTCAAGGCCTCCGGCGGTATCCACCACACCCTCGCCCGGCATGTGGAGGGCGCCTCGCACATGGCCGAGGGCTACACCCGTACCCGCCCGGGCAACATCGGCGTCTGCATCGGCACCTCGGGCCCGGCCGGCACCGACATGATCACCGGCCTCTACTCGGCGACCGGTGACTCGATCCCGATCCTGTGCATCACGGGCCAGGCCCCGACCGCCGTGATCCACAAGGAGGACTTCCAGGCCGTCGACATCGCCTCGATCGCGGGCCCGGTCACGAAGATGGCGGTCACCGTGCTGGAGGCGGCCCAGGTCCCCGGCGTCTTCCAGCAGGCCTTCCACCTGATGCGCTCCGGCCGCCCCGGCCCGGTCCTCATCGACCTGCCGATCGACGTACAGCTCACCGAGATCGAGTTCGACCCGGAGACGTACGAGCCGCTGTCGGTCTACAAGCCGACCGCGACCCGCGCCCAGGTCGAGAAGGCCATCGGCCTGCTGAACGCCTCCGAACGACCACTGATCGTCGCAGGCGGCGGTGTCATCAACGCCGACGCGGCCGAACTCCTCGTCGAGTTCGCCGAGTTGACCGGTACCCCGGTCGTCCCGACCCTGATGGGCTGGGGCGCGCTCCCCGACGACCACGAGCTGAACGCCGGTATGGTCGGCCTCCAGACCTCGCACCGCTACGGCAACGCGACCTTCCTGGAGTCCGACTTCGTCCTCGGTATCGGCAACCGCTGGGCCAACCGCCACACCGGCAAGCTGGACGTCTACACCGCCGGACGGAAGTTCGTCCACGTCGACATCGAGCCGACCCAGATCGGCAGGATCTTCGCCGTCGACTACGGCATCGCCTCCGACGCGAAGGCCGCGCTGGAGCTGTTCGTCGAGGTGGCAAGGGAGTTGAAGGCGGAGGGCCGACTCCCCGACCGCTCGACCTGGGCCGCGTCCGCGCAGGAGCGGAGGTCGACTCTCCAGCGCCGTACGCACTTCGACGACATCCCGATCAAGCCGCAGCGTGTCTACGAGGAGATGAACAAGGCCTTCGGCCCGGAGACCCGGTACGTCTCCACCATCGGCCTCTCGCAGATCGCCGGCGCCCAGATGCTGCACGTCTACCGCCCGCGCCACTGGATCAACTGCGGCCAGGCGGGCCCCCTCGGCTGGACGATCCCGGCCGCGCTCGGCGTGGCCAAGGCCGACCCCGAGGCGTCCGTCGTCGCGCTCTCCGGCGACTACGACTTCCAGTTCATGATCGAGGAGTTGGCGGTCGGGGCCCAGCACCGGATCCCGTACGTCCATGTCCTGGTGAACAACGCCTACTTGGGCCTCATCCGGCAGGCGCAGCTCGGCCTGGACATCAACTTCCAGGTCAATCTGGAGTTTGAGAACATCAACTCCCCGGAGCTGGGCGTATACGGCGTCGACCACATCAAGGTCGTCGAAGGCCTCGGCTGCAAGGCCATCCGGGTCACCGACCCCGCCGAACTCGGCACCGCCTTCGAACAGGCGAAGAAGCTCGCCGCGGAGTTCCGGGTGCCGGTCGTCGTGGAGGCGATCCTGGAACGTGTCACCAACATCGCGATGAGCAAGACGAACGACATCAGCAACGTGGTGGAGTTCGAGGAGATAGCGACCGAGCCGGGCCATGCACCGACGTCGATCAGGCCCCTGAAGGTCTGAGGCGCGGATACATAAAGGCGGATACATAAAGGCGGCGGCCCATCCGGGAGGATGGGCCGCCGCCTTGTTCGTGAGCCGCGAAGCGCCGATCGGAAAACGAGGCCCGCCGCCCCCGTGCCGGCGGGCCTCGTGTGACGAATGTGCCCGCGCCCGGGGGTGGTTGAAGCCTCCGGAGGGGTGTTCAGAGGTTGATTTGAGGATGCCGTAGCCGGCATACGCCCGTTGACGTACGCCCCTTCACGGATCGCGGTGCTCGTGGTGTTCCGACAGCCCGGGCCAGTCCTCGGGCCCGCCGCCCTGCCACTCGATGAGGTCGCTCTCCTCGACCTCGATCCGGTCCAGGTCGGCCAGACGCAGGATCTCGACGACATCGTCGAGGTGGGAGGCGATACCGAGGGTCTCGTCGCCGGTGGTGACCCGGCGGGAGCCGTCGAGGGCCGGAGGATGCACCACGATGTGCGGAAACCCCGACGGTGGGGGTGTCATGCCAGTCATCCCTCAAGCCTCCTGCGGAACGGGCGGACGCGCACGTCGGCGGCACAGTCGGACCTCGCAGCACAGGGCGAGGACGCGCAGTTCCTCCGGGTGCCCGAGATGATGCTGTGGCTGGAGCGGGCGGCTCCCGCTCCAGGCCGCTGAACTCCGCAGCGGCGGCTCGTGCCGGGCGAGGTACTGACGTACAAGGAACTCCTGGACAACGCCGAACGCTCCCTCGCCGGGGAGAACCCGGTGTAGGGAGCGTGGCGTGGGCTGGCCGTCCGGCGGTGCGAGGCTGGGCGCGCCAGGACGTTCGCGCCGCCGGACGGAGTCTGGGCGTTCGGCTGGGACCGCGGCGGTCGCGACGGAGCCGGGGTGCTCCTTCCCTCAGGTCGAGAAGGAGGCCTCGGGACCTTCACCACCGCACTGGCTCGCACACCGCCGCGGTCCTGGCCCTGCCCGCGCGGTGCCGCCGACCACCCCTCATCCGGGTCGTCCGGCACGCACGGGCCGTCGGTGAGGTCAGTCCTCGCGCAGGGCGTGGACCGCCTCCTCCACGCGCCGGCCGTACTCCGGGTCGGCGGCGTGGAAGTGCGCGAGGTTCTTCTCGATCACGTCGTCGCGGGAGACCTGCGCGAGGCCGCCGGCGATGTTCGCGACGAGACGGGACCGCTCCTCGGGCGACATCAGGCGGTACAACTCGCCCGCCTGGTAGAAGTCGTCGTCCTTGGTGTGCTGCGGCGCCTCGTGCGTGCCCGTGTAGCCGGTGACCGCCAGTGGGGCCGACAGGGCGCGGCCGGTCTCGGTCGGGCCGTCGTAGGAGTTCGGCTCGTAGTTCTTCGCCGCGCGGCTCTGGGAGGTGGCGTTGGACGCCATGAAGCCGTCGCGGCCGTAGTTCTGCGCGGTCGTCGCCTTCGGGGCGTTCACCGCGAGCAGGGTGTGGTTGACGCCCAGGCGGTAGCGGTGCGCGTCCGCGTAGGCGAACAGGCGGCCCTGGAGCATCTTGTCGGGCGAAGGGCCGATGCCCGGAACGAAGTTGTTCGGGGAGAACGCGGCCTGCTCGACCTCGGCGAACACGTTGTCCGGGTTGCGGTCCAACACCAGGCGGCCGACATGCTGAAGGGGGTAATCGCCGTGCGGCCAGACCTTCGTGAGGTCGAAGGGGTTGAAGCGGTACTCCGCCGCGTCGGCCGCCGGCATGAGCTGGACGTGCAGGGTCCAGGACGGGTTCACGCCCCGCTCGATGGCCTGGAGCAGGTCCGTCTGATGGGAGCCCGGGTCCTTGCCCGCGATCTCCGCCGCCTGCTCACTGCTCAGGCTGCGCACGCCCTGGTTGGTCTTGAAGTGGTACTTGACGAAGAAGGCCTCGCCCTCGGCGTTCGTCCACTGATAGGTGTGCGAGCCGTAGCCGTTCATGTGGCGGTACGACGCCGGGATGCCGCGGTCGCCCATCAGCCAGGTCACCTGGTGCGTGGCCTCGGGGCTGTGCGCCCAGAAGTCCCATACGTTGTCCGGCTCTTGACGGCCCGTGAAGGGGTCGCGCTTCTGCGAGTGGATGAAGTCCGGGAACTTGATGGGGTCCTTGATGAAGAACACCGGGGTGTTGTTCCCGACGAGGTCGTAATTGCCCTGCTCCGTATAGAACTTGACCGCGAAGCCGCGCGGGTCGCGCACCGCGTCCGCGCCGCCGAGCGAGTCGGCGACCGTGGAGAAGCGCAGGAAGACCTCGGTGCGCTTGCCGACCGTGCTGAGGAAGCCGGCGTGTGTGAAGCCGGTGACGTCGTCGGTGACCTCGAAGTAGCCGTACGCGCCTGAGCCCCGGGCGTGCACCACGCTCCCCCACTGCCTTAAGGGCGTGGGAGGTGCCCCCACCGGGATGCGCTCGCGGTTGAACCGGGCGAGCTTCTCAAGGAGGTGCTGGTCCTGGAGGAGGAGCGGGCCGCCGATGCCGGCGGAGGCGGAGTTCTGGTTGTCGGCGACCGGGGCGCCGGACTCGGTCGTGAGCACGCGCTGCGACATGGAGAGCATTCCTCGACAATTTGTTGAACTGGTGGGCATGGTTCCGGGCGGCGCCAACGCCTGGGCGCGACAGGACAGTTGTCAGCGAGGGCGCCGCCCGGGGTCTGGGGGGGTGTGCTAGAGCTGTGCGCCCGACAGGCGTTCTACGGCCCGCAGCAGCGCCGAGTGGTCGAGTCCGCCGTCGCCCTGGGTGCGCAGCGATGCCACCAGTTGGGCCACTACGGCACCGACGGGCAGCGCCGCGCCGACGTTGCGGGCCGCGTCCGTGACGATGCCCATGTCCTTGTGGTGCAGGTCGATCCGGAAGCCCGGCTTGAAGTCGCGGTTGAGGAAGTTGTCCTTCTTCCGCGTCAGCACGGTGGAGCCCGCGAGCCCGCCGTTGAGGACGTCGAGGGCCGCCGCCAGGTCCACGCCCGACTTCTCCAGGAAGACCACGGCCTCCGCGCACGCCTGGATGTTCACGGCGACGATCAGCTGGTTGGCGGCCTTCACGGTCTGACCCGAGCCGTGCGGACCGCACAGCACGATGGTCCTGCCGAGCGCGTCGAAGATCGGCTCGGCCTCCTCGAAGTCGGACTGTCCGCCGCCGACCATGATGGACAGCACGGCCTCGATCGCACCGGCCTCACCGCCGGAGACGGGCGCGTCCAGGACCCGAACTCCCTTGTCCACGGCGGCCTTTGCCAGGTCGACCGAGGTCTGCGGGGTGATCGACGACATGTCGATGAGGAGGGTGCCGGCGCGGGCGTTCTCCAGGATGCCGTCCGGCCCGTAGGCGATGGCCTCGACCTGGGGGGACGCGGGGACCATCGTGATCACCACGTCGGCGTCCCGCACGGCCTCGGCGATCGAACCGGCCGCGGTGCCGCCGGCGGCGGTCAGGCGGTCCAACTTGTCCTGTTCCAGGGTGAATCCGGTGACGTCGTAACCCGCCTTGATCAGGTTCTCGGACATGGGGGAGCCCATGATGCCGAGGCCTATCCAGGCGATCTTGGGGAGACTGCTCATGGGGTGCCTCTCTAACTGCTCTGCTGCGTCGGGGAGTTCAGCGCGCTTCGCGCGGGAGCCAGTCGAAGGCCTCGGTGCTCGGGCGGTCGCCCGGCTTGTACTCCAGGCCCACCCAGCCGTCGTAACCGGCCTTCCTCAGCTGGTCGAGGAGGTCTTCGAGGGGGAGCGTGCCGGTGCCGGGGGCGCCGCGGCCCGGGTTGTCCGCGATCTGTACATGGCCGGTCTTCGCGGCGAACTGCTCGATCACCGACGGGAGTTCCTCGCCGTTCATGGACAGGTGGTAGAGGTCCATGAGGAAGCGCGCGTTGTCGAGGCCGGTCGCGTCGTTGACCTTGTCGACGATTCCCACGGCGGCGGGGGCGCTGACGAGTGGGTACAGCGGCGACTCGGGCTTGTTCAGGGCCTCGATCAGGAGGACCGCGCCGATCCGGTCGGCGGCGCGGGCCGCGAGGACCAGGTTCTCCAGCGCGAGCGCGTCCTGCTCGGCCGGGTCGACGCCGGCCACACGGTTGCCGTAGAGCGCGTTGAGAGCCGTAGCGCCGAGGGAGTGGGCGAAGTCGGCGGCCACGTCGATGTTCGCGCGGAACTTCTCCGACTCCTCGCCGGGGAGCGACAGGGCACCGCGGTCGGGGCCGGGTAGCTGTCCGGCGTAGAAGTTCAGGCCGGTGAGCTGGACGCCCGCGTCCTCCAACACCCGCTTGAGCGCGTCGAGTTGGGACTGCTCGGGGGTGGGGGAGTCGACCCAGGGCCACCACAGCTCGACCGCGGTGAAGCCGGCCGCGGCGGCGGCCGCGGGGCGCTCCAGGAGCGGGAGTTCCGTGAAGAGGATCGACAGGTTGACGTTGAAGCGCTGGTCTGCGAATCCCATCTGGGGCCGCGCTCCCTTCCGTGTCGAGATGCTGACTGAGATTCCGTATTGCGGAATATTGTTTCTGCTTAACGGAAGAGTGCCGTCGGGTGTCGGAGCTTGTCAAGAGGGCTCGGTGGAAAACGGCGCCGCGCGTTAGGTTGTGCCCGTGCGATTGCGAGTGGAGTTCACGACAGAGCCCTTCGACCTCGACGAGGCGCCCGCGCATGCGGTGGTCGCCAGGGAGGTCATCGAGGCGGCGGAGCTGGACTCCGTGGATGTGGGGCCGTTCGGCAACACGGCCGAGGGCGGCACCGACGCGGTGCTCACCGCCGTCGACGCCCTGCTGCGCAGGACCCTGGAGGCCGGCGCCACCCGGGTCTCGCTCCAGCTCAACGTGATCGGCGAGGGTGACCGGTGACCGGCATCGGGGACGAGCCGTTCATCACGGCCGTGAAGCCGCTGGTCGACGCCATGGGCGGCGAGATGCTCCCGCCCGACGAGGCCGGCCCCGACGACGTCGTGCTCGCCTGGGAGGGCGCCGACGTGGTCGCCGTACGGCTGCCGCAGCTCGCGGACTCGCTGGATCACATCCTGGCCGCCATGGAACGCAAGAAGGGCAAGCCCCTCGCGGACCTCGACCGCAAGGCCAAGCAGGAGGTCGTACGGATACTGGAGGCGCGCGGCGCCTTCTCGGTACGGCACGGCGTGGAGACCGTCGCGAGCGCTCTCGGGGTCAGCCGGTTCACCGTGTACAACTACCTCAATCGCGAGAAGGACGCCTGAACCGCGAGAGGGGCGCCTGAGCCACCGCGCCCGGTTGTTACCCGGAATTTTCAACAAAGTGTTGACGTGATGTTGTCGAGGGCGTTAGCTACTGGACAGCCCGTTCAGCACAAGGCCACGGAGGCTCCCGTGACGTCGACTTCCACGCCGCCGGGCCTCGCCCGGTTCAACGTCCTGGAGGAGCACGCGGCCTTCGCCGCTCTCCTTGAGGCGTGTGCCTCCACGGCGTGGGCCCGGCGACTGCTCGCCGCCCGCCCGTACGCCGGTCCCGAGGACCTCTACACCGCGAGCGATGCCGCGATGGCGGACCTGACCGCCGAGGACCTGGCCGAGGCGATGGCCGGCCACCCGCCGATCGGCCGTCCCAAGCCCGGCGACCCCACCTCTGCCCGCGAACAGCGCGGCATGGCGGGCGCCTCCGAGGACCTCAGGGCGGAGATGCTCGATCTCAACCTGGCGTACCAGGAGACGTTCGGCCATGTCTTCCTGATCTGCGCCACCGGCCGGACCGGCGAGCAGATGCGCGACGCGGTCAAGGAGCGGATCGGCAACTCGCCCGAGCAGGAACGGGAGATCGTCCGCACCGAGCTGGGCAAGATCAACCGCATCCGGCTCGCCCGCATCGTCGAAGAGGAAGCCCGAGCATGAGCACCAGCACCACCGCCTCGGTGTCCACGCACATCCTGGACACCTCGGTCGGCCGCCCCGCCGAGGGCGTCGCCGTCCAACTCGCCGCCCGCAGCGGCCCGTTGGGGGAGTGGCAGCCGCTCGGAGGTTCCGCCACCGACGCGGACGGGCGGTGCAAGGACCTCCCCGCACTGCCGGAGGGCACCACACACGTACGGCTCGACTTCGCCGTAGAGCCGTATTTCGAAAAGAAGCAAGCCGATGCGCAGCAGGACGCCCCCGCGAATCGGGACAGCGGTGCGACGACCGGAGTGTTCTTCCCGGAAGTGGCGATCACCTTCGCCGTGAAGCCCGGCGAGCACTACCACGTACCGCTGCTGCTCAACCCGTTCGGCTACTCCGTTTACCGAGGGAGCTAGCAGACATGCCCACGATTCTTGGACAGAACCAGTACGGCAAGGCCGAGAACCGAGTCGTCAAGATCACGCGGGACGGCGCCACCCATCACATCAAGGACCTCAACGTGTCCGTGTCGCTGAGCGGCGACATGGACGAGGTCCACTACTCCGGCTCGAACGCCAACGTGCTGCCGACCGACACCACCAAGAACACGGTGTACGCGTTCGCCAAGGAGCACGGCATCGAGTCCGCCGAGCAGTTCGGCATCCACCTCGCCCGGCACTTCGTGACCAGCCAGGAGCCGATCAAGACCGCGCGCATCCGCATCGAGGAGTACGCGTGGGAGCGGATCGACGCCTCCGACGCCAACTCCCAGTTCATCGGGGCCGACGAGGTCAAGCACTCCTTCGTACGGAAGGGGCAGGAGACCCGGGTCACGCAGATCACCTACGACGGTGAGTCGTGGGAGGTCATATCCGGGCTGAAGGACCTGGTCGTGATGAACTCGACCAACTCCGAGTTCTGGGGTTACGTCAAGGACAAGTACACGACCCTCCCCGAGGCCTACGACCGCATCCTGGCCACCCAGGTCTCCGCCCGCTGGCGCTTCAACTGGTCCGACGACGAGCAGAAGATGCCGAGTTGGGAGAAGTCCTACGAGCAGGTGAAGAAGCACATGCTCCAGGCCTTCGCCGAGACGTACTCGCTGTCCCTCCAGCAGACCCTGTACCAAATGGGTTCGCGGATCATCAACAACCGCAGCGAGATAGACGAGGTCCGCTTCTCCCTCCCCAACAAGCACCATTTCCTTGTGGACTTGGAGCCGTTCGGGCTGAAGAACGAGAATGAGGTGTACTTCGCCGCCGACCGGCCCTACGGCCTGATCGAGGCGACGATCCTGCGGGACGGCTGCGAGCCGAAGATCCCGGTGGATCTCACCAACCTCTGAGCAACTCCCTTTGCGGCACCCGTGGTCCGCCCTCCAGCGCGGGCCGCGGTACTCAAATCCCAGGGTCCTGCCGTGCCCATTCCACACAGTGAATAGGACGAACCATGGCAGCAACTCAGCGCATCGTCATCGAGAACTGTTCGATCGCGACCGTCGACGCCGCCGACACGGAGTACGCGAACGGATATGTGGTCGTCGCCGGCAACCGCATCGAGTCCCTCGGCGCGGGCCGGGCCCCCGAGGGCCTGGAGAACGTCGTACGACGGATCGACGCGTCCGGTCACCTGGTGACCCCCGGCCTGGTCAACACCCACCACCACTTCTACCAGTGGATCACCCGGGGTCTGGCCACCGACCACAACCTCTTCGACTGGCTCGTCGCGCTGTACCCGACCTGGGCGCGCATCGACGAGCAGATGGTCCGCGCCGCCGCGCAGGGTTCCCTCGCGATGATGGCCCGCGGCGGTGTCACCACCGCGATGGACCACCACTACGTCTTCCCGCAGGGCTCCGGCGACCTTTCCGGCGCCATCATCGGCGCAGCCCGCGAGATGGGCGTCCGCTTCACGCTGGCCCGCGGCTCCATGGACCGCAGCGAGAAGGACGGTGGCCTGCCCCCGGACTTCGCCGTCGAGACCCTGGAGGGCGCCCTCGCCGCGACCGAGGCGACGGTACGGGAGCACCACGACGCCTCCTTCGACGCGATGACCCAGGTGGCCGTGGCCCCCTGCTCACCGTTCTCCGTGTCGACCGAACTCCTGCGGCAGGGCGCCGAGTTGGCCCGCCGGCTCGGCGTACGGCTGCACACGCACGGCTCGGAGACGGTCGAGGAGGAGCAGTTCTGCAAGGAACTGTTCGGCATGGGCCCGACCGACTACTTCGAGTCCACCGGCTGGCTCGGCGCGGACGTGTGGATGGCGCACTGCGTCCACATGAACGACTCCGACATCGCCGCCTTCGCCCGGACGAAGACCGGTGTCGCCCACTGCCCCTCGTCCAACGCCCGGCTCGCGGCCGGTATCGCCCGCGTCCCCGACATGCTCGCCGCCGGCGTCCCCGTCGGCCTCGGCGTCGACGGCACCGCCTCGAACGAGTCCGGCGAACTCCACACCGAGCTGCGCAACGCGCTCCTCATCAACCGCCTCGGCGCCCACCGCGAAGCAGCCCTGAACGCCCGCCAGGCGCTGCGCCTCGGAACGTACGGCGGCGCCCAAGTCCTGGGCCGGGCAGGCGAGATCGGCTCCCTGGAGCCGGGCAAGCTGGCCGACCTGGTGCTGTGGAACCTGGACACCCTCGCGCACGCCTCGATCGCCGACCCGGTGACCGCGCTGGTCTTCGGTGCGGCAGCCCCCGTCACGGCCTCGTTCGTGAACGGTCGTCAGATCGTCGAGGACAACCGGCTGTTGCACGTCGACGAGGACGCGATCGCCCGCTCCACGCGGGAGGAAGCCCAGCGCCTGGCGCGGATCGCCGCGCAGGGCTGACCACGCTCAGCATGAATCGCCGTACGGCGTCGCTGAGTTGAAGATCTCCGGTCGAGGGGGACGGCCCTCGATCGGTGGCCGCGGCCGGGGCGTGCATGGTTGTGTGCGCCCCGGAACGGCCTTATTTACCCCTTTTGTCGAGTTCCGTCCCTCGGTCCCGCACGACCGCGCACCACCTCCATGAAACCCACGTCAGAGCCGACGTGTTAGCTGACCCGGAGGAACCGCCGTGACCGCCCACCCCGTCGACGAAAAACTCCCCGCACTCAAAATGGCCACCACGGGACTGCAACACGTGGCCGCCATGTACGCGGGCGTCGTCGCCCCGCCGCTCATCGTCGGGGCGGCCGTCGGCCTCTCCGGCACCGAACTCACCTTCCTCACCGGCGCCTGCCTCTTCACCGCCGGCCTCGCCACCTTCCTGCAGACCCTCGGGATCTGGAAGATCGGCGCCCGGCTGCCCTTCGTCAACGGCGTGACCTTCGCCGGAGTCGCTCCGATGACCGCGATCGCGGCTTCCACCAAGGACAAGTCCGACGCGCTGCCCGTCATCTTCGGCGCGGTGATCGTCGCCGGACTCCTCGGCTTCCTCGCCGCCCGCTTCTTCAGCAAGGCGGTGCGCTTCTTCCCGCCGGTCGTCACCGGCACCGTGATCACGCTGATAGGCGTGTCCCTGCTGCCCGTTGCCTTCGGCTGGGCGCAGGGACCGGACCCCTCGGCACACGACTACGGTTCGCGGACGTACCTGGGCCTCGCCGCCGCCACGCTCGTCGTCGTCCTGGTCCTCCGTCGTTTCACGCGCGGCTTCGTGAAGCAAATAGCCGTGCTCCTCGGCCTGTTGATCGGCACGCTCCTCGCGATCCCCTTCGGCGTAACGGACTTCAGCCCCGTCGCGGACGCGGACGTGATCGGCTTCCCGACCCCGTTCCACTTCGGCGCACCCCAGTTCCAGCTCGCCGCGATCATCTCGATGTGCGTGGTGATGGTGGTCTCGATGACCGAATCCACCGCGGACATGCTGGCGTTGGGCGAGATCGTCGAACGCCCGGCGGACGAGGCGACCATCACCGCCGGCCTGCGCGCCGACACTCTCGGCTCGGCTCTCAGCCCCCTCTTCAACGGCTTCATGTGCAGCGCCTTCGCCCAGAACATCGGCCTCGTCGCCATGACCCGCATCCGCAGCCGGTACGTCGTCGCCACCGGCGGCGGCTTCCTGGTGCTGATGGGCCTGTGCCCGATGGCCGCGTCGCTCATCGCCGTCGTACCGCGCCCGGTACTGGGCGGAGCGGGCGTGGTCCTGTTCGGCTCGGTCGCCGCGAGCGGCATCCAGACCCTCGTCAGGGCGGGCCTGGAGCACGGCGACAACATCCTGATCGTGGCGGTCTCGCTGGCCGTCGGCATCATCCCGATCACGGCGCCGGACTTCTACCACGCCTTCCCGCAGACCGTGCGGATCGTCCTCGACTCGGGCATCTCCACGGGCTGCGTGGCCGCGGTGGCGCTGAACCTGGTCTTCAACCACCTCGGCCGGGCCCGCGCACAGGTCACGGGCACGACCGAGGCCGTACCCCTCGCCGGTCAGCCGATCTCGTAACTGTCCCCGTACACCTTCCACTTGAGCGGTGTGTCCAGGTCGAGGTTGCCCTTCTTCAGGAACACCCGCTGGGCCGTCTCGACTCGGGTCACGTCGCTGTGCGCCGCCTCCTGCTTCATCGCCCAGACGCGGGCGTCGAGGAACGCGTCGAGATACGTCGTCTCGTTCCCGCCGTCCGCCGGTGTGTCGGCGTGCCTGCGGGCCCGGGCGCGGATGCCGCCGAAGCAGACGGCGTCCGTGCCCGGGCCGTGCATGACCATCGCGTCGTAGTAGACGAACTGGCCGAGCGTGCCCACCCCGTCCCTCTTGGCGCGCGCGACGGCCGGGTCGAAGTAGCCGCGGTCCCGCTCGTCGCGCTGCGCCTTGCGGAACGCGGCGGACGTCCTCGCGGCCTTCCGCCACGCTGCCGGGAAGCCCGGGGCCAGTCCCTTGTGGGAGTCGGTGCCGTTCACGGCGCGCAGCGCGGGCAGATAGCCGGCGAGGACGTTGTCCGGAGCCCGCTTCGTGTACAGCTCGACGAGCGCCAGCATGTCGCTGGTACCGGAGCAGAAACCGATGATCCCGGCGGTGTAGCCGCGGCCGTCGCCGATGTCCTCGATGTACGGGTACTGCGCCTCCCAGTCCAGGGAGGAGTTCTCCGCGCTCGACACCAGCCGCATCGCGATGTCCTTCTTCGCCGGGGTGTCGAGCCCCGCCCCACCCGACGTGGAGGCGTCCGCGGACGGCCACTGGCTCGCGATCGCCGCCGTACCGAAGGCTGCGAGCAGGGTGCGGCGGGCGGCTTTTCTTCGGAAGAACGGCACGTCATCTCCAAGGCGGGCGCGGTACTCGTCAACTGTGAAAGGCAGCTGAGACTCGCGCGTCAACTTGGGAGAGCCGTGGGGTGGCGTTAGCAGGGCACTGTGAATTCCGCGTTCAGCCGCGCCGGACCGACTGGCAGGGCATGGCCGCCGGGAGCCGTCCCGTGAAGTACGACCGGGGTGGCACACCCATCAGGGCGCGGAAGTCGGATGTCATGTGGGACTGGTCGTAGTAGCCGGTGGCGGTGGCGAGTTGGGCCCAGGAGAGTTCGGTGGCGTGGGCCAGCACGGCGCGGACGCGGTTGATGCGGGCGTAGTGCTTGGGGGAGAGGCCGACCCCCTCGGCGAACAGGTTGCGCAACTGCCGTTCGCTGACGGCGAGTTCGCGGGCCACGTCGGGCACCGGGCCGGGAAGGTGTCCGGTGCGGATCGACATCGCGTCGACGCCGGCCCGTACGAGTTCCGTGCGCGAGGAGTCCGCCACGGCGGTGAGCCGCGCGGGGAGCACCTCCGCGAGCCGCTCCACCGTCCGCTCGGGGTCGGGATCCAACCAGCGGAGTTCGTCGGCGAGTTGGCGGGCCTTCCGGTCGGGCAGGTCACCCAGGGACACCGCCCGGCCGACCAGGTCGACCGCCGGAACGCCCAGCAGCGGCAACGTCGTGCCCGGCGCCAGCCGCACCTCCACACAGGACACGAGAGGCTTGCCCGCGTGATACGTGGCCCGGACGCGCGGCCCGACGACAAGGATGCTGCGACGGCCGCTCCCTTCAACCCGCACGACCACCTTCGTGTCCGCGTCCGGAAGATGCACGAACGGCTCCTTCGGCATGGCGTCGAGCCGCAGGGCGCCGACGCGCGCGATCCAGGGGCGCAGTTCGTCGGGCAGGGGCACGGCCCGCTCGGACAAGGCGTTCGTCACCCCTCCACGGTAAGCGCGCCACCGGTCCGAAGACGGTCCCCGAACGTGCCGGAATCTCCTAGAACCAAGGCCGCTTCCCCGCCCACTGTGGTGGCCATGATCCTCGTCACGGGTGCCACGGGCACCATCGGCAGTGAAGTCGTACGACAACTCGCGGCGCGCGGTGAGAAGGTGCGCGCTCTGACCCGGACCCCTGAAAAGGCCCTGTTTCCGGAGGGAGTTGAGGCGGCGCGGGGCCATCACGCCGACCGGGCCTCGGTGGAGGCGGCGATGACCGGCGCCGAAGTCGCTTTCCTCGTCGGGGTGTTCGGACCGGACGACGGCGGGCACGATCGCGGCCTCGTCGAGGCGGCACGGGCGGCGGGCGTGCGCCGGATCGTCAAGCTCTCCGGTATCGGCGCCGGCAACCCGGCCGTCGGACCGGTCGGCACCTGGCACGTACCCGGTGAACAGGCCGTGCGGGACAGTGAGTTGGAGTGGACGATCCTGCGCCCCTCGGCCTTCGCCACCAACACGCTCGGCTGGGCGGCATCCCTGCGGGCGGGCAGCCCGGTACCGAACACGAGCGGCGACGGCGGCCAGGGAGTGGTCGATCCGCGTGACGTGTCCGAGGTGGCGGTGGCCGCCCTGCTCGACGCGGGCCACTCGGGCCGGACGTACACGCTGACCGGCCCCGAGGTGCTCAGCGTTCCGAACCAGGCAGCCGTGCTCGCCGAGACCCTCGGGCGTCCGGTCGAGGTGCGCGGCCTCTCCTCGGCCGAGGCCCGCGTGTATCTGCTCGGGCTGGGCTACAGCGACACGTTCGTCGACGCCTCCGAGATCAGCAGGGAGTTCGTCCGGGAGGGCGGCAACGAGGTCGTCACCGATGACGTACGGGAGGTCCTGGGCCGTCCGGCGCGGACTTTCCGGGAGTGGGCCCAGGACCACAGGGCGGCGTTCGGGGAGGGGTGACCTCGGCGGGGGCGGGGACCGGGGCGTCAGTCCCGGTGGCCCCGGTTCAGATCCCGAACAGGCCCGGATCGGTGGTCAACCGCTCGAAGAACTCCCGTGGTTGTGCGACCAGCCTGCGCTTTTCGAGGTCCAGCAGTCCGCCGACCGACACGGCCTCGGCGGACACCGTGCCGTCCGTCTTGGTGATCGTCTGCAGAACCCGGAACGTCTTGCCCTCGCCCCACTCGAAGGCGCAGCTCACCTCGACGTCCTCGCCCGCGCGCAGTTCGCGGAGATAGCGGATGGTCGTCTCCAGGACTATCGGCCCGATTCCCTGGGCGAGCAACTCGGCCTGGCCCACTCCCGCGGCCTGCAACAGCGCCCAGCGGGCATGCTCCGCGTACTGGAGGTACACGCTCTGATTGAGGTGTCCCAGGCTGTCGGTCTCGTATCCGCGGACGGTCACCGGGACGGAAAACGGCTCGCTCACTGCGTTCCCTTCTCGCACTGATGGACGATCTGCCGCACCGATCTTGGCATGCCCGTCAGGTCCGGTCGGGTCCGTTCACGTCCGTCGCGGCGAGGCAAGCAGATAACTCGCCCCCGTACGCGGCTCCTTGTGCTCGCTCACCTGCCAGCCCGCCCGCTCCAGCGTCCCCGCGCAGGCGCGCAACGCCTCCCCGTCCGGCTCGCGCACGGCGACCGCCTCGGGCTGCGGGGTCACGCGCACCCGGTAGCCCTCCGCATCCTGTCCCGTGGCGGGCCGGTGCCCTGCGGCCTCCAGGGCGAGCGCGGCGGCCTGCACCAGATGCGTCCGCTCCCAGCCGCACGGCCGCTCCACGGAACCGTCCGGGTTCGTCATCCGGCGCAGCTCCAGCAACCCCTGCCAGGCGCTGTGCACCTCACGCGTGCGGGCCGGACCGTCGCCCGTCACGTCCTCACCGCCGATACGCGCGGCGAACACGCCGGCGGTCGCAGGGGTTGCCACGACCGGCTCGGGAACCTCCGGCGCGGACTCCCGTATGCGATGCCCCGCAGGCGTCAGAAAGTGGTCGTGCGGTGGCCGCGGATGCCGGAACGCGAGCTCCCGTTTCACCAGCGCGGCGAGCTGCGCCTCCGTACCCCGCAGCCGTCCGGTGACGGGATCGGCGGCGTCGATGACACGCCGTTGCGCGGCGGTCGGCGGTCGTGTCACGGCGTGCTCCTCTCCGTTCGTCGGTCCACCGAGATGTCGTATGTGCCCTCCATTCGAAGGCTACGACGGGGGTCTGACATTCCATGCGGCGATGACCGGCCGCCCGTGCTCCGTGCTGAGCCGGCACAGCGTCCCGGTCGCGAGCTGGAAGAGCGCGCCCTTCGACGGCGCCAGACCCAGCCACCGCGCGGTGAGCACCCGCAGGAAGTGGCCGTGCGCCACCAGGACGACAACGCCCTCGGTGTTGGCGAGCGCCGCGTCCACCTCGGACAGCACGCGGTCGGCGCGCTGGCCCACCTGCTCTGGGCTCTCCCCGGGATGGTCGGGCGGCCCGGGCGCGACCCCGTCGGTGAACAGGAACCAGTCCGGCCGGGTGCGCTGGATCTCGACGGTCGTGATCCCCTCGTACCCGCCGTAGTCCCACTCCCGCAGATCCACATCGATCCGTACGTCGGTCAGCCCGATCAGCTCGGCGGTCTCCCGCGCGCGCTGCAAGGGGCTGACGAACGCGGCGCCGACCCGGTGCGAACGGATCAGCGGCACCAGCCCGCGCGCCTCCTCCCGCCCCTTCGCGGTCAGCGGGACATCGGTCCAGCCGGTGTGCCGCCCCGACCGGGACCATTCGGTCTCTCCGTGCCGTACGAGGAAAAGATCACCCATACCTCACAGGCTATGGGCCCACTGCTCCAACGTCGCGAAATCGCCCTCCCGTAGACCCCTGCGCGGGTCCACCTTGAGGAGGAGCGCCGGCCCGTCATGTTGTGCCTCGACATGCCGTACGTCCAGGTCGGTGACCAGGTCGTCGACCCAGACGAAGGGGCGCCCGGCCGCCCAGGCGACGATCTGGCGGGTCTTCCAGTAGAGGCCGTCCGGGGCCTTGGCGAACAGCTGGGTGAACTCGATCACCGGCAGGTCGCCGGGGAGCCCGACCGCCGGTGCGATCAGCTCGTTGGCCTGGTGCATCCAGGTGGTGGCCCAGGCCGGCTCGTACGGCAGCGCCAGTATTCGCTCGCCGTGCCCCGGGTGCAGGCGCACCCGCAGCCCGCGCCGCAGTCGCCGGGAGCCGGGCTGCTGCCGGGCGGACCAGTTCGTCGGCCACAGCCGGTGGGTGACATAGCCGCGGTGGCGCAGGAACCGGGCGCCGTACGGGTTGAGGGGGCCGTCGACATCGAGGAGCAGCAGGGGGCGGTCCGTCATGCGGAGGAGCTACCCAGGGCGACGCGCGGATATCTGTTACTGCCGATATCCGCCCAGGAACCGCCCGATCCGCCCGATCGCCGCCTCCAGGTCGTCCGCGTACGGCAGCGTGAGGATGCGGAAGTGGTCGGGGGTCGGCCAGTTGAAGCCCGTGCCCTGGACGACCTGGATCTTCTCCCGGAGCAGGAGGTCCAGGACGAACTTCTCGTCGTCGTGGATCTTGTGGACCTTCGGGTCGAGGCGAGGGAACGCGTACAGGGCGCCCTTCGGCTTCACGCAGGAGACCCCCGGGATCTCGTTGAGCTTTTCCCACACCACGTTGCGCTGTTCGTGCAGTCGCCCGCCGGGGACCGTCAGGTCGCGGATGGACTGACGGCCGCCGAGCGCGGCCTGGATGGCGTACTGCGCGGGCGCGTTGGGGCACAGCCGCATGGAGGCCAGCATCGTCAGGCCCTCCAGGTAGTTCTTGGCGTGCTGCTTCGGGCCCGTCACCACCAGCCAGCCCGAGCGGAAGCCTGCCACGCGGTACGTCTTCGACAGGCCGCAGAAGGTGAGGACGACCAGGTCGGGGGCGAGCGCGGCGGCCGAGTGGTGCACGGCGTCGTCGTAGAGGATCTGGTCGTAGATCTCGTCGGCGAAGACCATCAGGCCGTGGCGGCGGGCGAGGTCGAGGATGCCCTCGATGATCTCCTTGGGGTAGACGGCGCCGGTGGGGTTGTTCGGGTTGATGATGACGACGGCCTTGGTGCGGTCGGTGATCTTCGCCGCCATGTCGTCCAAGTCCGGGTACCAGTCGGCCTGTTCGTCGCAGAGGTAGTGGACCGCCTTGCCGCCGGAGAGGGTCGTCACCGCCGTCCACAGCGGGAAGTCCGGGGCGGGGATGAGGATTTCGTCGCCGTCCTCCAGCAGTGCCTGTACGGCCATGGAGACCAGCTCGGAGACGCCGTTGCCCAGGAACACGTCGTCCACGTCGACTTCGAGGCCCAGGGTCTGGTAGCGCTGGGCGACCGCGCGGCGGGCCGAGAGGATGCCGCGCGAGTCCGTGTAGCCGTGGGCCTGGGGGAGCATCCGGATCATGTCCTGGATGATCTCCTCGGGCGCCTCGAAGCCGAAGAGCGCGGGGTTGCCGGTGTTCAGGCGCAGGACGCTGTGGCCCGCCTCCTCCAGTGCGTTGGCGTGCTCGATCACCGGACCGCGGATCTCGTAACAGACCTCGCTGAGCTTGCTCGACTGCCGGAACTCCATTGCGCCCTCGCCCCATCGGGTTCGTGTGTTGCTTGGTTTTACCAAGTGTGAGCTTGGAAAGTCCAACAACATGTCTAGACTGCGTCGCATGTCACCTCGCCGAAGCTACGACCAGTACTGTTCCGCGGCCCGGGCGCTCGACCTCGTCGGCGACCGCTGGACCCTGCTGATCGTCCGCGAACTCCTCGCCGGCCCGCGCCGTTACACGGACCTGCACGCGGATCTCCCGGGTGTCAGCACGGACGTACTCGCCTCACGGCTGAAGGACATGGAGCGGGACGGGTTGACGACCCGTAGGCGGCTGCTGCCTCCGGGTGCCGCCTACGTCTACGAACTCACCGGCCGGGGGCGGGAGTTGCTGCCCGTGCTGCAAGCCCTCGGTGCGTGGGGCGCGCCCGAGCTGGGGGAGCGGCGGCCGACGGACGCGGTGCGTGCGCACTGGTTCGCGCTGCCGTTGCTGCGCGCGCTGGAGGGCGAGGGGCTGGTCGAAGTCCGGCTGGAGGAGGGGGAGTTCCATCTGTGGGTGGGGGCGGAGGGGGATGGGCCTGTCTACGGCGAAGGGCCTGCGCCCCGGGAGCCGGATGCTCGGCTGGTGCTCGGTGTCGACACCTGCACGGCCGTCGCCCAGGGAGAGTTGAGCCTTCCCGACGCGGTGCGTGCCGGACGTGCCGAGGTGAGCGGCGAGGGCACGCTCGCGAAGGCGCTGCGGGAGGGGTGAGACGCGGCCTGAAACGGCAGAAGGCCCGCCAGGAGCGGGCCTTCTGATGAACCGTCACACAGTGGGCGGAACCCGCCTGGGTTGTCCCGACCCGCGCGTGAGCGCGTAGCCGCCGATCCCCGCGAGCGCGGCGAGCACGCCACCCACACCCGTCCACACCCAGCGGTCGGACCACCAGCCGGACGACCAGCCGCCGTCCGGCTCGATGCTGGACAGCGCGGCCGAGGTCGAGGACGAGGACGACGAACTGTCGTCATTAGACGTCGACTTGACCGCGATCCCCGGCGTCAGCGGCTGCGCCAGCGAACCGTCCACCGCCGCCGAACCACCGATGTCCTTGGAGTCCACCCGCAGCTCGGTGCTCACCGGGAGACCCAGGTCCGAGGACGGGAGATCCACGACCGTCAGCCGGACGTAGTACGTGCCCGGCAGCGGATCGTTGGCCCAGGTCTCCGACCAGGCACGGACGGTACGCAGCGTGCACGCCAGGTCCAGGGAGGTCGCGTCCTGCGCGGCGGTGCGCGTCGCGGCCCCGTACTGGCAGGCCTGGCGGCGCCGCAGCCCGTCGTAGACGTCGAGCTGCCAGGTCTCGCCAGCGTGCGTCTCCGGCAGCTTCACCGTCGCCTTGACGGTGGGGCGTTGGCCGGCGTCCGCGGCGAACGACCAGTACAGGTAGTCACCTGTGGAGCCGCTCGCGGTGGCCTGTTGGCCCTGGTCGAGTTCCGTCGCCGTACGGAAGGAGGTGCCGGCCTGGGTGGGGGCCGAGCTGTCGTCGGAGGAGGAGGGGCTCGCCGAGGGCGAGGAGTCCGCCACCGCGGGTCCCGCGGCCAGCCCCGCCAGCAGCAGGGCCGTGCTCAACACGCGTGTGATCCGCATCAGTTGGTCCTCCAGACCGCGAGACGCCAACGGGACACCCAGCCCCAGAGCAGACCCGCCACGAAGCCGGTCAGCACGAGGGCGCCGAGGAGCCACCAGCCGCGGCCGAGGCCGAAGGAGGCCACGTCGCTCGCCTTGCTGGGTCCGTCCACGACGTCGACGGTGAGTTCGAGGGGCAGACCGGGGGTGGTCTTCACCCCGGAGACGGCCGAGAAGGAGTTGGTGACCTGGAGACACACGGTCTCGGCCGGGGCGTTGTCGTCGTCGCTCTCGGCCTTCGGGTAGCGCAGGCCGGTGGAGATGACGTCCGTACGGCCGTTGCCCGTGCCCTCGCCGCGTACGATCTCGCGGCCGTGCACGGTGACCGCGCGCAGCAACACCCCGTAGTCCGGGTTGACTTCACGGTCGGCGCCCACGCTCACCGAAGCGCGCAGTTCCTGGCCGGGGTTGACGTCCACGCGGTAGAAGCGCTGCTTGCCGAACTCCTCGCGGTCCGTGTACAGACCGGACTTGAGGGTCGGGGCGCTGGTGCACTGCGCGGTGCCCTCGGTGGCGACCGGGGTCACCACCGGGTCGGCGGCGCGGTCCACCAACTGGCCGACACGGTCGGAGAGTTCCTCCTTGTGCTGCACGGAGGTGTACGTGCCGCCGGTCGCGTCCGCGATGCAGCTGAGCTGGTCGCGGGTCTTGGCGTCCGGCACCAGGCCCAGCGTGTCGATGGTCAGGCCGATGCCCTTGGCCGCGATCTCGCGGGCCACCTCGCACGGGTCCAGCGGCTGGCAGGTGTCCTCGCCGTCGCTGATCAGGACGATACGGCGGGTGCCGTCACCGCCGTTCAGATCGTCCGCCGCCTTCAGCAGCGCGGGGCCGATCGGCGTCCAGCCGGTGGGCGTGAGCGTCGCCACCGCGGTCTTGGCCTCGGTGCGGTTCAGGGTGCCCACCGGGTACAGCTGCGCGGTGTCCTTGCAGCCCGTCTTCCGGTCGTTGCCGTGGTAGTTGGCGCCCAACGTGCGGATGCCGAGCTGCACTTCCTCGGGTGTCGCGTCGAGCACCTCGTTGAACGCCTGCTTCGCCGCTGCCATCCGCGAGCCGCCATCCATGTCCTTGGCGCTCATGGAACCGCTGACGTCCAGCACGAGTTCGACCTTGGGGGAGGCCGTGGAGTCCGTCTCGTCGGCGACCGCTCCGGCGGGGAAGGCGACCCCGGCCGTGAGGGTGGCGAGCAGGGCACAGATCCCCGCCGCCAGCCGTTGTCTTGTGATCATCGCCGGATCCTATTGATCAGATGGACCGGGCTCCAAAACGAGCGGGTTCGGCAGCCCGGTCCACTGGTCCCCGGGAAGCTCCGGCGACAGCCGCATCAGCGTCAACGCCTTGCTCGGCAGCGGCTCTTGGAGCAGCGCCACGAGGTCCGGCGTCCGGGGCAGATCCGGTACGACCGCCGCGAGCGCCGCCCTGAGTGCCGTACCGGAACCCGCCGTACCCGCGAGTGCTCCCGCGATGAGAGACCCGAACAGCTTGCGGCGCAGGGTGACTTCGTCGTCGGTGACGATGCGTCCGCTCAGGTCGGGCACCGGAATCCCGTGCCGGGCAAGGCGCTTGGGGCTGACGCGAATGTCGGCGAGATCGCGGTAGACCAGGCGCACGGGGGCACCCGTCCGGTCCAGCACCACCAGCAGGTTCTGACCGTGTGCCTCCAGGGCCACACCGGACTCCAGCAGCCGCAGACAGACGACGAGGGCGAGGCGCGTGAACTCGGCCAGCCAGGCGGGCGATCGGGGCAGGTCGGTGACGGCGAGGGCGGCCACCGGCAGGACCCGCTCGCCCGCTTCCGTGTCCGCGTACGTCTGCGGCGACTCGCGCAGTACGGCGGCGAGGTCGGGCGAGTCGGCCGTCACGGCGCCCAAGGTGCGGGTGACGTGCAACAGGCCGTCCGAGCGCGCCGCCAGCGTCTCCCCGAACGCGGACAACGTCGCCGAGAGACCGATCGAGTAGACGGAGATGTCCCGCACCGAGGACGTCAGCCGGGCGCTCAGCGCGGTCTTGATGTGCGGCCCGTCCGGCAGGGCGAGGGTCCGCAGGGACATCAGCGGACGCGCGTCCACCGGACCGTCCCCGGCCCGCTTCAGCACATGCGCCGCCTGCCACGGGTGCACCGGGATCAACAGCCGCCCCCCGTCCCGCATTTCGCCCGGCCACACCCCCGTCACCAGACACTCGTCCACCCGCACCGGCAGCGACCCGAGGGCCACCACGGGCCGGTGCTCGGGACCGTACGCGAGCTGCTCGGCCACCGAGAACCCGGGCCGGGAACGGCAGTTGGGGTGGAAGGGGTGTCCGTCGACGATCCGCTGTTCCCACTCCCAGTCGATCGCCGGCCAGCCCTCCGAGTGGGCGGGCTGGTTGGCCCGGGACAGCGCCAACGAGGCGACGCTGTGCCCGAGTTCGGCCGCGAATGCGGTCCCGTGCGGCACGGCCAGATCGGTCATCAGGCGCGCCGGATCGTCGTAGGGCACGCTGCCCAGGTGGACGACGGTGACGTACGCACCGGTCGCGTACGGATCGGCGCGCGGCCCGTGCAGCGAACGGCCGTCGGCAAGGCGCAGGACAAGGCCGGGCGTCCGGCCGACGATCCACGGCAGCGGTTCGTGGGCGAGCGCCCGCCACAGCCGTGTCAGCACCGCGGCTCGGGCACCGGGCAGTTCGGCCGCGTACCGTTGCAGGAGGTCAGGCCGTACGACGGCGAGTTCCTCGGCGACCTCGGCCTCGGGAAGCGGGGGACGGTCCACGGTCGACTCCTCGGGTGCGGACGGGGCGTCATGGTCGGTGACGACGAGAGACATACTGATCGCGATCGAAGGACACGGACTTAGGGAACGAATGGATCGCGTCGACTTCACACCCCCGGGCGACGACATGGCGGAGCGCGCCGACGCGTACGCGACCGCGCCCCTGCTCAACTGCCTGTTGCGGGAGGTGGCCCAGCCGCTCCCGGACACCGGGGAGCGTCGGGTGTACCGGCTGCCGGGCAGCGGCCGGCTGCTGCGGGTGCGCGGCGAGCGGCGGCCCGCCGAGCCCGAGGTGTACGCGGGCGGCGACTGGCACCCCGTCGGCCACGACGAACTCGTGAAACTCGTCGCCGAAGAACTGCGCCGGCACACCGGGGTGTCCAACCACGAGCTGCCCGCCGAGATGACGGACAGCCGTGACGCGGTCGCCGCGCTGCTCACCGCCCGCGACCGGGCGACGGCGCCCGACGACCCGTATCTCCGCTCCGAACAGTCCTTGATCACCGGCCATCCCTACCATCCCGCGCCGAAGGCCCGCGGCGGCGGCCCCGTCGCGGGCTGGCTGCCCTACGCCCCCGAGGCGTACGCCCACTTTCCGCTGGTGCTCCTCGGAGTGCGCGAGGACGCGGTGGTGGAGGAGGGCGACACCTCGGCCCTGGACGCCCTCGCCGAGGCCCCGCCCGGCTACCGGCTGCTGCCCGCCCACCCCTGGCAGCTCGACCTCGTCGGCACCGGCCTCGCGGAGGCCTTCGCGGACGGCCGGCTCGTCCGGCTCGGCACGACCGCGACCGAGGCCTGGCCGACGGCCGCGATCCGCACGCTCTACAGCCCCGTCGACGACCTGTTTCTCAAGTTCAGCCTCGATGTGCGCATCACCAACGACGTACGCCGCCTGTGGCGCCACGACCTGCTGAAACTCCGGCGCACCGACACGGCCGTCCAGGACGCCTTCGCGGCGATGAGCGGCCCTGCGGCCTGGCTGAGCGACCGCGGCTACCGCACCGCCGACTTCGCCTTCGAGGAACTCGCCGTCCTGGTCCGCGACGGCCTGCACGGCCATGTCCTGCCCGGCACCACGCCGCTCCTCGCCGCGGGCCTCGTGGAGGGCTTCGAGGGCAACCCGCTCGACACCACGGCCGACCCGGCGGCCTGGTGGGAGGCATATCTGCGCCAGGTCGTACCGCCCGCGCTGACCGCCTTCGCCGACCACGGCGTCGTACTCGAAGCGCATCTGCAGAACACGCTGGTCGCCGTCGACACCGACGGAATGCCCGTGCAGGCCCTGTACCGGGACGCGGAGGGCGTGAAGCTGCCGGCGGACGTGGACCGGGCCGCCGGGTGGGAGCGGCTGGTGTACTGCCTGATCGTCAACCACCTCATCGAAATCGCCGGAGTCCTCGCCGAGCGCCACCCGAAGCTGGACCCCTGGCCCGCCGCCCGCGCCGAACTGGCCCGCCACGACCTCCCCGAGGTCGCCGCCCTCCTCTCCTCACCCACCCTGCCCGGCAAGACCAACCTGCTGCTGCGCTGGACCGGAGCCGACGGCGCCGACGCGCGTTATCTGCCGCTGCCGAACCCGCTGGCCGGCTAAGCGGACCCGGTGAAGTCGACTGCGGTTCGGTAGCGCCCCGAAGGGGCGCGGGGCTGTGTCGATATGCGGCTCCGCCGCGTGGGCGCGACCCGCCACGACGGTGGCGCAGTCGTTCGACGGCCTTCGCGGCACTTCCAGCGGAGCGCTTAGGCGGTGAGCCAGTCCCGAGGTCGTAGGAACTCGGCGAGACGTTCCTCCTCGCTGCCGGGCCGTGGGACGACACCGAAGCTCCAGGACGCCAGCGGTGGCAGCGCCATCAGGACGGCCTCGGTGTTGCCCCGGCTCTCCAGCCCGAACCGGGTGCCGCGGTCGTGGATCAGGTTGAACTCCGCGTACCGTCCCCGGCGCAGCAGCTGCCACTGCCGCTCGCGTTCGCCGTAGACGGTCTGCACGCGTTGCCGCACGATCGGCAGGTAGGCGGGGACAAGGGAGTTCAGGCCCCGCTCGACGAACCCGTAGGCGCGCTCCCAGCCGTCGGGCCCCTCCGGGTGCATCCGGTCGAAGAAGATGCCGCCCACACCCCGGGTCTCCTCCCGGTGCGGCAGGTAGAAGTACTCGTCGCAGCTCTTCTTCGCCCGCGCGTAGAAGTCCGGGTCGAACGTGTCGCAGCAGTCCTTCAGAGTCCGGTGCAGATGCCGGGCGTCCTCCTCGAAGCCGTACGAGGGGGTCAGGTCGGCGCCGCCGCCGAACCACCAGACCTCGCGCCCCTCGCCGACCTCGAAGTAGCGGAAGTTCGCGTGGAAGGCGGGCACCCAGGGGTTGCGCGGATGCAGCACGGTGGACAGGCCGGTGGCGAAGAACCCGGCGCCGGGGTCGATGTCCTGCCGGTCGGTGATCGCGGCGGGCACCTGTTCGCCGTGCACCGCCGAGACGTTGACCCCGGCGCGCTCGAACACCGCGCCACCCTCCAGTATTCGGGCCCAGCCGTCCCCGCCACCGGGCCGTTCCCATGCGTGCGGCGTGAAGCGGGACTCGCCGTCGCACTCCTCGAAGGCCCGGACGAGCGCGGTCTGTGCGTCGAACATCAGCGCCAGTACCTGGTCGCGATGGGTCGTCATACGGACACCTTCACTTGTCTCGACGGGACAGGGTTCCCGGTCGGGAGACGAGTACGGGTGGGCTGAGGTTGCCCCGGAGTATCCGGCCGGAGGCCATGCCGGACAGGTGGCAGTCACCCTTGGTTACTATGCTCACTTCATGCCGAAAGCCGGAAGCAAGGGGCGCACCGTGGGTGGCGAAGGGCCCGAGAACACGCTGAGAGAGGTCACGGCAACCCGCTATGTCGCGCCCCTGCGGTCCGGCGGTTCCGTACCCGGAGTCGTCGAGGCCGACGACCTCGGCACCTACGTCGTCAAGTTCACCGGCTCCGCGCAGGGCCGCAAGGCGCTGGTCGCCGAGGTGATCGTGGGAGAGCTGGCCCGCGCCCTCGGGCTGCGCTTCCCCGAGCTGGTGCTCGTGCACTTCGATCCGGAGATCGCCGACGAGGAACCCCACCAGGAGGTCCGGGACCTGCACCGCGCGAGCGCCGGACTGAACCTCGGCATGGACTATCTGCCGGGCGCGCAGGACTTCACCCCGGAGGTCGCCGCGCGCTGCACGGTCGACCCACTGGAGGCCGGGAAGATCGTCTGGCTCGACGCGTTGACCGTCAACGTCGACCGTACGGTCCACAGCTCCAACCTGATGATCTGGCCCACGCTAGGCATCGCACCCCCGCGCCTGTGGCTCATCGACCACGGCGCCGCCCTCGTCTTCCACCACCGCTGGGACGGCGCCGACCCCACGAAGGCCTACGACTTCCGCCACCACGCCCTTGGCCACTACACCCCGAACACCCGGGCCGCAGACGCCGAGTTGGCCCCCAAGGTGACCGCGGAGCTGCTGCGCCGCATCGCGGCCGAGGTGCCGGACGCCTGGCTTGCCGACGAACCGGGCTTCGCCACACCCGACGCCGTACGGGAGGCGTACGTCGCCTACCTCCACGCGCGCGTGAAGGCCTCCGCCGCCTGGCTCCCCACCGACTTCCCCAGCGGGGAGGAACGCGCCGCCGAGGAGGCCCTCCGCGCGGCGAAGACACAGCAGGGCCGCCCGAGTTGGCTCAAGCGGGTCCCCGACCTGCACGGCAAACCGGCGGCTGAACAGGATTGGTCGGTACACCTCGGATGACGGACGTCCTCGCGGAGAACCGCGTACAGATCGAGTACTGCACCCAGTGCCGTTGGCTGCCGCGCGCGGCCTGGCTGGCGCAGGAGCTGTTGACCACCTTCGAGACCGAGTTGACGGAACTGTCCCTGAAGCCCGGCACCGGTGGTGTCTTCGTCGTCCGGGTCAACGACGAGGTCGTGTGGGACCGGCGCGAACAGGGCTTCCCGGAGCCCACGGCCGTGAAGCAGCTCGTACGCGACCGAGTGGCCCCGGACAAGTCCCTGGGCCACTCGGACAGATGACGGTGTGTCAGCCGTTGAGCTGCTCGTACGCGGGCAGCGTCAGGAAGTCCGCGTAGTCGTCGTCGAGCGCGACCTCCAGGAGCAGGTCGTGGGCCTGCTGCCAGTGGCCCGCGGCGAAGGCGTCCGCACCGATCTCGGCGCGGATGTTCTCCAGCTCCTCGGCGGCAACCTTGCGCGCCAGTTCGGGAGTTGCCTTCTCGCCGTTCTCGAACTCGACGCCCGCGTTGATCCACTGCCAGATCTGCGAGCGCGAGATCTCGGCGGTGGCCGCATCCTCCATCAGGTTGAAGATGGCGACCGCACCGAGCCCGCGCAGCCACGCCTCGATGTAACGGATGCCCACCTGAACGGCGTTGACGAGCCCCGGGTACGTCGGCTTCGCGTGCAGTGAGTCCACGGCGATCAGATCGGCGGCCTTGACGTCGACGTCCTCGCGCAGCCGGTCCTTCTGGTTCGGCTTCTCGCCGAGCACCGCGTCGAAGGAGGCCATGGCGATCGGCACCAGGTCCGGGTGGGCCACCCACGACCCGTCGAAACCGTCGCCCGCCTCACGGTCCTTGTCCGCTTTGACCTTCTCGAACGCGACCTTGTTGACCGCCTCGTCACGACGGGACGGGATGAACGCCGCCATGCCGCCGATCGCGTGCGCTCCGCGCTTGTGGCAGGTACGGACGAGGAGTTCGGTGTACGCCCGCATGAACGGGGCCGTCATCGTCACCGCGTTGCGGTCCGGGAGGACGAACCTGGGCCCGCCGTCACGGAAGTTCTTCACGATGGAGAACAGGTAGTCCCAGCGGCCCGCGTTCAACCCCGAGGCGTGGTCGCGGAGTTCGTAGAGGATCTCCTCCATCTCGTATGCGGCGGTGATCGTCTCGATCAGCATGGTCGCGCGGACGGTGCCCTGCGGGATGCCGACGTAGTCCTGCGCGAAGACGAACACGTCGTTCCACAGCCGGGCTTCGAGGTGCGACTCGGTCTTCGGGAGGTAGAAGTACGGGCCCTTGCCGAGATCCAGCAGCCGCTGCGCGTTGTGGAAGAAGTACAGCCCGAAGTCCACGAAGGCGCCCGGGACTTGCTCACCGTCGACCAGGAGGTGACGCTCGTTCAGATGCCAGCCGCGCGGCCGCATCACGACGGTCGCCAGCTCGTCCTCGGCCTTCAGGGCGTACGACTTACCGGACTTGGGGTCGGTGAAGTCGATCGCGCGCGTGTAGGCGTCGATCAGGTTGAGCTGGCCGGTGACGACGTTCTCCCAGGTCGGCGCGGAGGCGTCCTCGAAGTCCGCGAGCCAGATCTTGGCGCCCGAGTTGAGGGCGTTGATCGTCATCTTGCGGTCGGTGGGGCCGGTGATCTCGACGCGCCGGTCGTTCAGGGCGGCGGGGGAGGGGGCCACCTTCCAGGAGTCGTCGGCGCGGATCGCGGCGGTCTCCGGGAGGAAGTCGAGGGTGGAGGTACGGGCGATCTCCGCGCGGCGCTTGGCCCGGCGGGCGAGGAGTCCGGCCCGGCGGGGTGTGAACCGGCGGTGCAGCTCGGCCACGAAGGCGAGGGCCTCGGTGGTGATGACCTCCTCCTGCCGGGGGAGGGGTTCGGCGTCGACGACGACCGGCGAGGACGGCGCTGGTGCGGACATGAACTGTCACTTCCTTCAGCGTGGCACCGGGTGCCAAGTGACCCGGGTAGGGCTGGGAGCACCCGAGGGGCCGTCGGGCGCTTCTGAACAGTGGATACTAGTTTCCTCATTGTGGAAGTTCAATGGTTTGTTGATATCGAGATTCTCCGGATCGAGCCAAAGTGGCGCTCAGTGCCACCCCGCTCACTCAAGGTGGACGAGGTCCGCCTCAGTGTCGATGTCGTACGGCTCCGCCGCATCCCCGCACTCGACGAGCGTGACCGCGTCCGCGTGCGCCTTGAGGTACGCCCGCGCCCCCCGGTCCCCGGTCGCGCTCTCGGCGATCCCGGCCCAGTGCGCGGCACCGAACAGCACCGGATGCCCGCGTACCCCGTCGTAGGCGGCCGAGACGAGGGAGTCCTCGTCCGTGAACCCGGCCAGCACCCGCGCCACCGCCTCCGCGCCGATCCCGGGCTGGTCGACGAGCGACACGAGCGCCGCCCGCGCGCCCGTACCCGCCAGCGAGCCGAGCCCGGCCCGCAGCGAGGACCCCATGCCCTGCTCCCACTCCGGGTTCTCCACGACCACGCACCCGGTCAGCTCCGCCTGCTCCCGTACGGCTTCTGCGCGCGCCCCCAGGACCACATGGACGCGGGTGAGGCCGGCCGCGCGCAGGACTCCGACCGCGTGCTCCACGAGGGGCCGCCCCCGGTGTCGTAGCAGCGCCTTGGGCCGCCCGCCGAGCCGCCGGCCGCCGCCCGCGGCGAGCAGCAGCCCGGCGACCTGGTCTTCGTTTCGCGTCATGCGTCCTGCATACCTGACGCGGCGGCTACCGGACGGAATCCTCCTACTTAATTTCGGTCCACGGAGTGGCGCGCCCCGCACCGGGTGGCGTTTACTGGCCCGCGTCCCTCGGCGCCCGACCAGTGTTCGCGGGGTGCGCGGCGGGATCACAAAGTTCTTGCGCACGAAGGCGTGCGAGGGGGGAGAGCTGTGTTGCGGAGCTTGGGGCAGAGGTCATTGACCGGCAGCGACGAGGATCCGAGGGTGGCGGAACTGCGGACCGCGGTGTCCCGGTTGCGCCGCGAACTGGCCGCGCATCCGGCCGAGTTCCCCGACCGTGTCATCGCCGAGGACGAACTCGCGGCGCTGGCCGCGATGACCATCGACGGCATCCCCGAAATCCCGCGCCTGCGCCGCTCGTTGCTCCTCATCGCCGGTGCGATCGGCTCGGTGAGCGCGCTCACGAGGGGACTGACGGACGTACGCAACGCCGTGGAACTGTTCGGTCAACCGCGGCGCGGCCAGGGCTAGTTCGGCGCCGGGAACGCTCCCCGGTAGCCGGCGTCCCCGTCCCGTTGCTCGAACTCCCCGCAGAGCCAGGTCTCCTGGACGAACTCGGTGTGCTCGTCCCAGAGGGCGAAGATGCCCCGGGGTCCGTGCTTGTCGTCGATCTGACGGTAGCGGTCCTTGACGTCACGGAAGCAGGCCAGCCCCGCCATGAGTCCGTTGCCGGCCGGGTTGTAGTCGGACCATGCGCATGCGACGCAGGCCCGGATCCGGACGCCCGCCGGAAGCAGACGCTGGATGTCGGTCAGCGCCGACTCGAAGTCCCCTTGGCCGTCCCTGCTCCGGTACGCGTGCCCGTCGAGGCGCAGAGTGGTCGTCAGTGTCTCCGCGTCCAGACCCCTGCCCGGCCTGCCCGGCGCCCCGAGCCGCAACGCGCAGTCCAGCACCGCCGTACGCACGCCCTGCCCCTCGACCGCGACGGACATCGGCACCTCCCACTCCAGGAGGCAGGAGCACAACGCCCCGTCGAAGAAGGCGAACGGGGCCTCCGGCGGTTCCCCGCCGAGCGCGCCGAGGTCGTCCATGCTGTAGCCCTCGAAGCGGACGCCCCTGATCGTCGTGCGGATCAGCTCCCGGCCGTCCGACTCGAAGACGACCGCCTCGGTGCCATGCCGGTCGGTGTACCGGCCGGGCCAGAACTGCCCGGCGCTCACGCGGGGTTCTGGCTGGCCAGTGCCTCCGACAGTTCGCCGGCCACTTGCTGGAGCACCGGCACGATCTTGTCGGTCGCCGACTCGGTGACCCGGCCCGCCGGGCCCGAGATCGAAATCGCGGCGGCGGTGGGGGAGTTGGGCACGGAGACGGCGAGGCAGCGCACGCCGATCTCCTGCTCGTTGTCGTCGATCGCGTAGCCGAGGCGGCGCACGTCCTCCAGCGCCGCGAGGAAACCCTCGGGCGTGGTGATCGTCTTGTCGGTCGCGGCGGGCATGCCGGTACGGGCGAGCAGCGCGCGCACCTCGTGGTCCGGAGTGTTGGCGAGGAGGGCCTTGCCGACGCCGGTGGAGTGCGGAAGGACGCGCCGGCCGACCTCGGTGAACATCCGCATCGAGTGCTTGGACGGCACCTGCGCGACGTACACGATCTCGTCGCCGTCGAGGAGCGCCATGTTCGCCGTCTCGCCGGTCTCCTCGACCAGCCGGGCGAGGTAGGGGCGGGCCCAGGTGCCGAGCAGCCGGGACGCGGACTCGCCCAGGCGGATCAGGCGCGGGCCGAGGGCGTACCGGCGGTTGGCCTGCTGGCGGACGTAACCGCAGGCCACGAGCGTGCGCATCAGGCGGTGGATGGTGGGCAGCGGGAGGCCGCTGCTCGCGGAGAGCTCGCTCAGGCCGACCTCACCGCCCGCGTCGGCCATCCGCTCCAGCAGGTCGAAGGCGCGCTCCAGGGACTGGACACCGCCCGTGGCGGACTTGGTGGAGTCGGTGGTGCTGGCGCTGGACGGCGGCACGGCGCGTTCCTTTCGGCACGGGCGGGAAGGGCTGAAGCCTACCCGGGGGTCGGTTGACTCCCCGCCTGTGCGTAGCTACGTTCTGCTTGCCGGAAGTTTAATTCCGCTTTGTGGAAACGTCCAGAGTGTGCGCATGGGGCGCATCGTGGAGAAGTGTGCCCTTGACGGTACGGGAGCGGGAGTGAAGACTCCTTCAACAGAACGTTGAATTCCGTTACGTGGACGTAAATCCCGTTTCCCGGAAGTAACGGAAGTGACGACGGCGGCAGAGAGAGGGGTCCGGGTGTCCGACGCTGAACTGGTGGTGCGCTCCACACGTGTCATCACTCCCGAGGGGACGCGCGCGGCGGCGGTCGCGGTCGCCGGAGGAAAGATCACGGCCGTCCTCCCGTACGACGCCCAAGTCCCGTCCGGAGCACGGTTCGAGGACTTCGGCGACGACGTCCTGCTGCCCGGCCTGGTCGACACCCACGTCCATGTGAACGACCCCGGGCGTACCCACTGGGAAGGCTTCTGGACCGCCACGCGCGCGGCGGCGGCCGGCGGCATCACCACCCTGATCGACATGCCGCTCAACTCCCTCCCGCCGACGACGACGGTCGACAACCTCCGTACGAAGCAGGAAGTCGCCGCAACGAAAGCCCACATAGACGTCGGCTTCTGGGGTGGCGCCCTGCCCGACAACGTCAAGGACCTGCGCCCGCTGCACGACGCCGGAGTCTTCGGCTTCAAGGCGTTCCTGTCCCCCTCCGGCGTGGACGAGTTCCCGCACCTGGACCAGGATCAACTCGCCCTGTCCCTGGCCGAGATCGCCGGATTCGGCGGCCTGCTCATCGTCCACGCGGAGGACCCGCACCACCTCGAAGCGGCCCCGCAGCAGGGCGGCCCCAAGTACGCCGACTTCCTCGCCAGCCGCCCGCGCGACGCCGAGGACACGGCCATCGCGGGGCTGATCGCACAGGCGAAGCGGCTCAACGCGCGCGTGCACGTGCTCCACCTGTCCTCGTCGGACGCACTCCCCCTCATCGCCGCCGCGAAGGCCGAGGGTGTCCGCATCACGGTGGAGACGTGCCCCCATTACTTGACCCTCACGGCGGAGGAAGTCCCGGACGGCGCAAGCGAGTTCAAGTGCTGCCCGCCCATCCGCGAGTCCGCCAACCAGGACCTGCTGTGGCAGGCGCTGGCCGACGGCACGATCGACTGCGTCGTCACGGACCACTCGCCATCGACGGCCGACCTGAAGACCCACGACTTCGCCACCGCGTGGGGCGGCATCTCCGGCCTCCAACTCAGCCTCGCCGCAGTGTGGACGGAGGCGCGCAAGCGCGGCCACGACCTGACGGACGTCGTCCGCTGGATGTCCTCAAGGACCGCACAGCTGGCGGGACTTGACCAGAAGGGCGCCATCGAGGCGGGCCGCGACGCCGACTTCGCGGTCCTCGCACCCGACGAGACGTTCACCGTGGACCCGGCAGCCCTCCAACACCGCAACCGCGTCACGGCGTACGCCGGTAAGACCCTCAGCGGCGTCGTGAAGTCGACCTGGCTGCGCGGCGAACGCATCGTGCTGGACGGCGAGTTCACCGACCCGAAGGGCCAACTCCTGACCCGTACCCCCTGATTCACACCCCGCACCCGCAGCGGCCCACTCCCGAAAGGCAGACACAGCAGTGACGGCGATTCCCAGTTTCACCGGCGACGCGAACCCCTACGGAGGCGGCGACCCGTACGCGGACTACCGCACGGCCGACTTCCCCTTCACCCAGTACGCCAACCTCGCCGACCGGCAGCTCGGCGCCGGTGTCATCGCCGCCAACGACGAGTTCTTCGCCGAGCGCGAGAACCTCCTGGTACCCGGGCCCGCGGAGTTCGATCCCGAGCACTTCGGCCACAAAGGCAAGATCATGGACGGCTGGGAGACCCGCCGCCGCCGCGGCGCCTCGGCGGACCACCCCTGGCCGACGGCCGAGGACCACGACTGGGCGCTGGTCCGCCTCGGCGCCCCCGGCGTCGTCCGGGGCATCGTCGTCGACACGGCCCACTTCCGCGGCAACTACCCGCAGGCGGTGTCGGTCGAGGGCGTCTCGGCGCAAGGCTCCCCGTCCCCCGAGGACCTGCTCTCCGACGACGTGAAGTGGACGACCCTGGTCCCGCGCACACCGGTCGGCGGCCACGCGGCGAATGGTTTCGCCATCTCCGTCGAACAGCGCTTCACCCACCTCCGCGTCAACCAGCACCCCGACGGCGGCATCGCCCGCCTGCGCATCTACGGCGAGGTCGTACCCGACCCGAAGTGGCTGGCGGCGCTGGGCACCTTCGACGTGGTCGCCCTGGAGAACGGCGGCCGGGCCGAGGACGCCTCCAACCTCTTCTACTCACCCGCGACCAACACCATCCAGCCCGGCCGCTCCCGCAAGATGGACGACGGCTGGGAGACCCGCCGCCGCCGCGACCAGGGCAACGACTGGATCCGCTACGGCCTGGCCGGCCAGTCCCAGATCCGCGCCATCGAGATCGACACGGCGTACCTGAAGGGCAACAGCGCGGGCTGGGCATCGGTATCGGTACGGGACGGCGAGACCGGCACCTGGACGGAGATCCTCCCGCGCACCCGCCTCCAGCCGGACACGAACCACCGCTTCGTCCTGCCGACCCCGGCGATCGGTACGCACGCGCGCGTGGACATCTATCCCGACGGCGGGATCTCGCGACTGCGGTTGTTCGGCTCGCTGACGGAGCAGGGGGCGGCGGGGTTGGCGGCCCGCCATCAGGAGCTGGGCGGCTGACGCCTGCTGCCACATGCCGGAGGCGCTGATTCTCAGCCCCTCCGGCGCTTCTCCAACACAGGCCGGCATCATCCAGCCCGTCCGGCGTTTGAGGACGAGGCCCCTTCAGGGCCGACGGGGGTCTGGGGGCGGAGCCCCCAGGGACACGAGCCACAACCCACCCGCACCCGGAACCGAGACGGCCACCCGCTACGTTCTCCTCTCGTGACCCTTCAGCAAGAAATCGTCGGCAACGCCATGCAGATGGCGGTCGTCAACCTGAACCCCGGCCAGACCGTGTACTGCGAGGCCGGAAAGTTCCTGTTCAAGACGACGAACGTGACCATGGAGACCCGCCTGAGCGGACCGTCGAGCGGCGGCCAGCAACAAGGCGGCGGCTCGGGCGGCAGCGGCATGGGCGGCATGCTCCGCCAGGCCATGGGCACCGCCATGCAGGTCGGCCAGCGCGTGCTCGCCGGCGAGTCGATGGCGTTCCAGTACTTCACCTCCCAGGGCGGCGAGGGCACCGTCGGCTTCGCGGGCGTGCTCCCCGGTGAGATGCGCGCCCTGGAGCTGAACGGCACGCGCGCGTGGTTCGCGGAGAAGGACGCCTTCGTGGCCGCCGAGTCCACCGTCCAGTTCGGCATCGCCTTCCAGGGCGGCCGCACCGGCATGAGCGGCGGCGAGGGCTTCGTCCTGGAGAAGTTCACCGGGCACGGCACGGTGATCATCGCCGGCGCCGGCAACTTCATCGACCTGAATCCGGCCGACTTCGGCGGCCGCATCGAGGTCGACACCGGCTGCCTCGTCGCCTTCGAGGAGGGCGTCCAGTACGGCGTCCAGCGCATCGGCGGCCTCAACCGCCAGGGCCTGATGAACGCCGTGTTCGGCGGCGAGGGCCTGTCCCTGGCCACCCTGGAGGGCAACGGCCGCGTGATCCTCCAGTCCCTCACCATCGAGAGCCTCGCCAACGCCCTGAAGAAGGCCCAGGGCGGCGACAAGCAGGGCCCGACGGGCGGCATGTTCTCGACGCACGCCGGATGAGACGCCGTAGCGAAGACCGATGAGAAGACCGGTGAGAAGACCGGTGAGAAGACCGATGAGTTGCGGGGGCCCAAGGGGTCTGAGCTGATGACACCATCCGCTCCCGCACCAGGAAGCAGGCACCCGACATGGGCAAGCTCGTCTCCACCATCTTCGTCACCCTCGACGGCGTCTACCAAGCACCCGGCGGCCCCGAAGAGGACACCCGCGGCGGCTTCGAGCACGGCGGCTGGAGCTTCGTCTACGGCGACGACGACTTCGGCCGGTTCGTGGTCGAGGTCTTCGACCGCTCCGGCGCCTATCTGCTCGGCCGCCGTACGTACGACATCTTCGCCTCGTACTGGCCGGACAAGACCGACCCGGCCGACCCGATCGCCTCCAAGCTGAACGCGTTGCCGAAGTACGTCGCCTCGTCGACCGTCACCGACCCCTCCTGGGCCGGCACCACCGTCCTCGGTGGCGACCTCGCCAAGGAGGTCACCGACCTCAAGGAGCGCACCGAGGGCGAACTCCAGGTGCACGGCAGCGGCGCCCTCGTCCGGTCCCTCCTCGCGCTCGACCTCGTCGACACGCTCCACCTGGTGACCTTCCCGGTCGTACTCGGCAGCGGCCTGCGGCTGTTCCCCGAGGGCACCGCCCCCATGGCCTTCCGGCACACGGGCGGGCGCGTCACCAGCACCGGCGTCTCCATCCAGTCGTACGACCTGGCGGGCCGCCCGACCTACGGCTCGTACGCGGACGCCGATGCGGAAAACGCCTAGTCAGCCGAGGTCCGCGCCGGTACGGTGATCGTTCCGTGTGGCAGCCGCCGATGTCTCCACCCCTTCGCTGGAGACCGGGAGAGCCGCCCCCATGTCCTCGATCGCCGTACCGCGCGCCGTCGCCCCCCGCCGAGCCTGGCTCACCGACCTGCCCGTCCTGCTGGTCGCGGTGGTCTGGGGCGCCAGTTATCTCGCCGCCAAGGACATCACCACGGCCCGCACGGTCCTCGCCGTCCTGGTCCTGCGCTTCGCCCTCGTCCTGCCCGTCCTCGCGGTCGTGGGCCACCGCTCGCTGCGCGCTCTCACGGCCGCCCAGTGGCGCGGCGCGGGCCTGCTCGGGCTGATCCTCGCCGGGATCTTCCTCCTGGAGACCTACGGCGTCGTCCACACCTCGGCGACCAACGCGGGCCTGATCATCAGCCTCACCATGATCTTCACCCCGCTCGCGGAGGCCGCCGTGACCCGCACCAGGCCCTCCCGGGCCTTCCTCGGCGCGGCAGCCCTCTCCGTGCTCGGCGTGCTGCTGCTGACCCAGGGCGCGGGCTTCTCCCGCCCCTCCCTCGGCGACCTCCTCATGCTGCTCGCGGCCCTCGCCCGCACCCTGCACGTCCTCGCCATGTCGCGCGTCAAGTCCGTGCAGGGCGCCGACGCGCTGCCCCTGACCACCGTCCAACTCGCCACCGCCGTCGCGGTGTTCGCGATCCTGTCGACCGGCGCCGACACCACACCGTGGGCGACGGCGGCCGACTTCGGGCCACGCGAGTGGGCCGGGCTGCTGTTCCTCTCCGCGTTCTGCACCCTGTTCGCGTTCTTCGTCCAGATGTGGGCCGTACGCCGGACCTCCCCCTCCCGGGTCAGCCTGCTGCTCGGCACCGAACCCCTGTGGGCCGCCGCGGCCGGTATCGCGCTCGGCGGCGAACGGCTCGGCGCGTTCGGGCTGGCAGGCGGCGTGCTCGTACTTGTGGGGACCGCGTGGGGGCGCGGGGCCGCACGTTAACTCCTGGAAAACTCATCGGACTTGACGGGAAATTCTGCAGAGTTGTCATTGACATGCCACTGTCTACGCGCGTCATCATGGAGCCATGAGATTCCCCCCACGCGCCACTCGCATCGGAGCCGCAGCCGCTCTCCTGTCCGCCCTGCTTGTGGGCGGCACCGTCGCCACCGCCTCGCCGGCCTCCGCCGCGGTCGGCAGCATCTGTTACAGCGCCCTGCCGTCCCAGGCGTACGACACGCTCGACCTGATCGCATCGGACGGGCCGTTCCCCTACTCGCAGGACGGGGTCGTCTTCCGGAACCAGGAAGGAGTCCTGCCCTCGCAGTCGTCGGGCTACTACCACGAGTACACGGTCATCACGCCCGGCTCGTCCACGCGCGGAGCTCGCCGCATCGTCACCGGTGAGGAGTCCCAGGAGGACTACTACACCTCGGACCACTACGTCACGTTCAACCTGATCAACTTCGGCTGCTGAGCCGAACGCCCAGCTGCACCACTGCTCGCCCCTCGCCCCGCGGCTCCCCCCACGTTCATGGGCCGCGGGGCGAGGCATGTCCGCCGAAAGTCTGTGATGCCGCAACTTTGGTCGGCGATCCCCGTCGCGGTGGGGTGACCGGACCTGGCCCTGCGTAGATTTGTCGACCGTGACTGATGACAGGACCGCGCAGGTACCGGCGGCGTTCGCGGGGCGCCGCTGGCTGCTGCCGTCCGCCGTGGCCGACGAGCTCGATCCCGACGTCGTACGGCCCGGGCGCCCCCGCCGTACCGCCCGCGACTGGGTCGTCGACGTCTGCTGCTTCCTGCTGGCCGTGTTCATCGGCCTGGCCGCCGCGAAGACCCTCAAGAACGACACCGCGACCCCGCACCCCCTCGCCGTCGCGGACCAGCTCGTCGGAGTCCTCGCCTGCGGCGCCGTGTGGCTGCGCCGCCGCTGGCCGGTCGGGCTTGCGATCGCCATGATCCCTGTCGGCCTCGTCTCGACCACGGCGGGCGGCGCCGGCCTGGTCGCCCTCTTCACCCTCGCCGTGCACCGCCCCTTCCGGTACGTGGCCTGGATCGGCGGCATCCAACTCGCCCTGACCCCGGTCTTCTTCTGGCTGCGCCCCGACCCCGACCTGCCGTACGCCGGAGCGGTCGCGTTCACCGAACTGTTCACCCTCACCGTCATCGGCTGGGGCATGTTCGTACGGTCCAAGCGGCAGCTCATGCTGAGCCTGCGCGACCGCGCCCGGCGCGCCGAGACGGAGGCGGAGCTGCGCGCAGAGCAGGCCCAGCGGCTCGCCCGCGAGGCCATCGCACGCGAGATGCACGACGTGCTCGCCCACCGGCTGACCCTGCTCAGCGTGCACGCGGGCGCGCTGGAGTTCCGGCCGGACGCGCCCCGCGAGGAGATCGCGCGGGCGGCCGGCGTCATCCGCGAGAGTGCCCACGAGGCCCTCCAGGACCTGCGGGAGATCATCGGCGTGCTGCGCGCGGGCGAACCCGACGACACGGGCCGCCCGCAGCCCACGCTCGGCGCCCTGGACGCGCTGGTCGCCGAGTCCCGCGAGGCCGGCATGAAGGTCAGCCTCGACAACCGGGTCACCGACCCCGCCGCCGTCCCCGCCTCGGTCGGCCGCACCGCCTACCGCATCGCCCAGGAGGGCCTCACCAACGCCCGCAAACACGCCCCCGGCACCGAGGTCACGGTGACCGTCACCGGCACCCCGGGCGACGGCCTGGTGATCGCCGTGCACAACCCGCCCCCGGAGGGCGAGGTCCCGCACGTTCCCGGCTCCGGCCAGGGTCTGATCGGCCTGACCGAGCGGGCGACGCTGGCGGGGGGACGGTTGGAGCACGGGCCGGGGCAGGACGGGGGGTTCCGGGTGCGGGCCTGGCTGCCGTGGGGGTGAGTGTCGTCCGGCGCTACGGGTAACTCCCGTTCTGGGCAAGGGGGATGGCGGCCGCTTCCGGAGACACAGCATCCCTGTCCCACCACCGCCGGCCTGCGATCAGGGGGCGTGGCGGGGGAGTGCGCGCCGCGCAGCCCCGCTCGCTCCGGCACCGTCCACGCGAGCTCCTACCAACTCGCGAGCCACGCCTACGTGTTGGCGCGGGACTCCGGCCGGACGGGGCGCCCTGGACGCCGCCGTGCAACACCGGTCGCACGGCCGTCCCGCCGCCGCAGTAGTCGATCGCGGTGCCGACGACAGTGCCGCCACCACCCACCGCGGAGCCGTGGTTACGTAGCCCCATGACTGCGATCAGACTGCTCCTTGTCGACGACGACCCGCTGGTGCGGGCCGGGCTGTCCTTCATGATGGGCGGCGCCGCCGACATCGAGATCGTCGGCGAGGCCGCCGACGGCAGCGAGGTCGAGGAGCTCGTCGACCGCGTCCACCCGGACGTCGTCCTCATGGACATCCGTATGCCGTCGGTGGACGGACTGACCGCCACGGAACGGCTGCGTGCCCGTGGCGACGCGCCCCAGATCGTCGTCCTCACCACCTTCCACGCCGACGAACAGGTGCTGCGGGCCCTGCGCGCGGGCGCCGCGGGCTTCGTCCTCAAGGACACCCCGCCCGCCGAGATCCTCGACGCGGTACGCCGGGTCGCGGCCGGTGATCCCGTGCTGTCGCCCGCGGTCACCCGCCAGTTGATGGAGCACGCGGCGGGCACCGCCACCGACACCCGCCGCTCACGCGCGCGTGCACGCGTCGCCGCCCTGGGCGACCGCGAACGCGAGGTGGCCGTGGCCGTCGGACAGGGCCTCGCCAACGCCGAGATCGCCACCGGCCTCTTCATGAGCGTCGCCACCGTCAAGACCCACGTCTCCCGCATCCTGGCCAAGCTCGACCTCAACAACCGAGTACAGATCGCCCTGTTGGCGTACGACGCGGGCCTGCTCGAAGAGGATGGGGAGAGCGGGCACTAGCCGGCGACGCCGTCCGTTCTCACTGCACTGGGAGACCTCGGGGGATCGTCCAGGAGGGGGCAGGCATGACCGAAGTCATCGATCTGGGGGAGCTGGGCGAGGAGTTCCGGCGGGACCCGCATCCGGTGTACGCCAGGCTGCGGGAGCTGGGCCCGGTGCACCGCGTGCGTCTTCCGGTGCCGGACGAGCACCACGTGACCTGGCTGATCGTGGGCCACGAGGAGGCGCGCTCCGCGCTGGCCGACCCGCGGCTGGCCAAGGACGGCAGCAAGATCGGGGTGACGTTCCTCGACGAGGAGCTGATCGGCAGGTACCTGCTGACCACCGACCCACCGCACCACACCCGCCTGCGCGGGCTGATCACCCGCTCGTTCACCATGCGCCGGGTCGAGGAACTGCGGCCGCGCGTCCAGCAGATCACCGACGAACTGCTCGACGCGATGCTGCCGGCCGGCCGCGCGGACCTCGTCGAGTCGCTCTCCTACCCGCTGCCGATCACCGTGATCTGCGAACTCCTCGGCGTGCCCGAGATGGACCGCGCGGAGTTCCGCAAACTGTCCACGGAGGCGGTGGCACCCACCAGTTCGGGCACCGAGTACGACGCGTTCGTACGACTCGCCGAGTATCTGGGCGACCTGATCGAGGACAAACGCCGCGCCGGACCCAGTGACGACCTGCTGAGCGACCTGATCCGCACCACCGCCGAGGACGGCGACCGGCTCTCCCCGCAGGAACTGCGGGGCATGGCCTTCATCCTGCTCGTCGCAGGCCACGAGACGACCGTCAACCTCCTCACCAGCGGCGTCCACGCCCTGCTCACGCACCCGGACCAACTCGCCGCCCTGCGCGCCGACATGACCCTGCTCGACGGCGCGATCGAGGAGATGCTGCGCTACGAGGGCCCGGTGGAGAACGCGACGTTCCGGTTCGCCGCGGAGCCCCTGGAGATCGCCGGGATCTCCGTGGCGCAGGGCGATCCGGTCATGGTCGGCCTGACCGCGGCCGACCGCGACGGGGACCGCTATCCGGCCCCGGACCGCTTCGACATCCGCCGCGACGCCCGCGGCCACCTCGCCTTCGGCCACGGCATCCACTACTGCCTCGGCGCCCCCTTGGCCCGCCTCGAAGCCCGCACGGCGATACGCACCCTGCTGGAGCGCGCCCCCGGTCTCGCCCTGGACGGCATGCCCGGCGACTGGCTCCCGGGCATGCTGATGCGCGGGATGCGCAGCCTGCCGGTGCGCTGGTAGAACGGCTGCACCGGGCGCCGTAGCAGCCGCGGAGCCCCTGGAAGCCCGTAGCAGTCGTGGATGCAGTAGCAGTCGTGGACGCCGTGATGAAGCCGTAGTGGACGCCGTAGGAGGCCTGCCCCCGTGACCGCACTCGTCGAGTTCGACCTGGCCATGGCGCGGAAGGCGCTGGAGAGTCAGCCCTTCAGCAGGCTGATCGGCGCGCGCCTGAGTGCCTTCGGGGACGGCATCGCCACGCTGGAGATCGACATCAGGGAGGACCTCCACCAGCAGAACGGCTTCGTGCACGGCGGCGTCCTCGCCTACGCCGCCGACAACGCGCTCACCTTCGCCGGTGGCACGGTACTCGGCCCCGCGGTCCTCACCGGCGGCCTCTCCATCCAGTACGTCCGCCCGGCCGCCGGCCGTGTCCTGCGCGCCCGCGCCGAGGTCGTGCAGGCCGGCCGGCGCCAGGCCGTGGTCCGCTGCGACGTCCTCACGGTCGCCGACGACGGCACGGAGTCCCTCTGTGCGGTCGCCCAGGGCACGGTGCTGCCGGTCCGTACGCCCTGAGTCCGTACGTCCTTCTCGTGGGCGTCCTTCCAGGACGCCCACCACGACGAGCGGTGCGACCGCTCAACTGAAGGGCAGGCCGCCGGCGATCTCCGCCAGGCGGACCGGTCTGCGCTCGCGTCTGGACACGTCACAGGCCTCGGCGATCCGTAGCGCCTGCAGGGCCTCGCGACCGTCGCACGGATTGGTGCGCTGACCGACCACGACCTCGACGAAGGCCGTCAACTCGGCCTCGTATGCGGGCCCGAAGCGCTCCAGGAAGCCGGTCCACGGCTTGGTCGCGGCCGGCGGCCCGCTCGGTTCGGTGGACGCGATGGGCGTGCGGTCGTCCAGGCCGACCACGACCTGGTCGAGCTCCCCGGCCAGTTCCATCCGGACGTCGTAGCCCGCGCCGTTCAGCCGCGACGCCGTCGCCGTGGCCAGCGTTCCGTCGTCCAGTGTGAGGACCGCCGCGGCCGTGTCGATGTCACCGGCCTCGCGGAACATCGCGGGTCCGGCGTCCGACCCGGCCGCGTACACGTCGACGACCTCGCGCCCGGTCACCCAGCGCAGCATGTCGAAGTCGTGGATCAGGGTGTCCCGGTACAGCCCGCCGGAGATCGGCAGCCACGCGGCCGGCGGCGGTGTCTGGTCGGAGGTCATCGCCCGCACGGTGTGCAACCGTCCCAGCCGTCCCGAGCGCACCGCCTCCCGGGCGCCCGTGTAGCCCGCGTCGAACCGGCGCTGGAACCCCATCTGAAGGATCGTTCCCGCCGTCTCGACCTCGGCGATCGCCTGCAACGAGCCCGGCAGGTCGAGCGCGATGGGCTTCTCGCAGAACACCGGGAGCCCGGAGCGTGCCGCCCTGCCGATTAATTCGGCGTGCGCCGATGTCGCCGTAGTGATCACCACGGCGTCCACGCCCCACTTGAAGATCTCCTCCGTACTCGGTGCCGCCGTTTCCCCCAGCCGGTTGGCCAGCTCCTGGGCCCGTGCGGGGTCCACGTCCGTGAGGATCAGCGAACCGACCTCACGATGACGGCTGAGGGTCCTGGCATGGATGGTCCCGATGCGGCCCGTACCGATGACTCCGATGCGCATGGGAACAAACTGAGGGCCGACCTGGCACGCTGTCAATGCGTATGTCCGGACAATCGAACTACATCACTTCCCGTCAACCATTCACACAGCTACGCTCGGCCCCGTGCCGAAACCAGAGGTGGACCCGACAGTGCCGCTCGAACTCAGCGTGGACCGGAGCAGCCCGGTGCCGTTGTACTTCCAGCTGTCCCAGCAGCTGGAGGCCGCGATCGAACACGGCTCGCTCACGCCGGGCAGTCTGCTGGGCAACGAGATCGAACTGGCGGCCCGGCTCGGCCTGTCCCGGCCCACCGTCCGCCAGGCCATCCAGTCACTGGTCGACAAGGGCCTCCTGGTGCGCCGCCGGGGCGTCGGTACCCAGGTCGTGCACAGCCAGGTCAAGCGCCCGCTGGAACTCAGCAGCCTTTTCGACGACCTGGAGGCGGCCGGGCAGCGCCCCGCCACGAAGGTCCTCGTCAACACCGTCGTCCAGGCCTCCGCCGAGGTCGCGGCGGCACTCGGCGTGGCCGAGGACAGCGACGTACACCGCATCGACCGGCTGCGCCTCGCCCACGGCGAGCCGATGGCGTACCTGAGCAACCACCTGCCGCTCGGCCTCCTCAACCTGGACACCGCGCAGCTGGAGGCCACCGGCCTGTACCGGATGATGCGCACCGCCGGAATCACCCTGCACAGCGCCCGCCAGTCCATCGGCGCCCGCGGCGCGACGGCCGAGGAGGCCGAGCGCTTGGCCGAGATCGAGGGAGCCCCACTGCTCACCATGCAGCGCACCACATTCGACGACACTGGCCGAGCGGTCGAATTCGGCAGCCACACCTACCGGCCGACGCGTTACTCGTTCGAGTTCCAGCTCCTGGTACGCCCCTGAGTGCACCATTTCACCCACGTTATTCGTCATAATGTCCGGACAATGGGAATTGATTGGCGCCCGCACTGAACAACGATCCGCACCCCCCTTCACGCCCCCGCACAGCACCCACGGTCACGGTGAGGCAGAATCGGGCCTGATGAGCACCTACGGCAATTTCAGCGCCCCCATAGGCTCCCGCCGCGCGCCCGCGCTCCGCACCGTCGGCACCCGGGAGCGGCGTTCGCACCTGACGGCCCCCCGCGTGCCCACGGTCGGCATCGACATCGGCGGCACCAAGGTCATGGCGGGCGTCGTGGACGCCGACGGCAACATCCTGGAGAAGCTCCGCACGGAGACCCCGGACAAGTCCAAGAGCCCCAAGGTCGTCGAGGACACCATCGTCGAACTGGTCCTGGACCTGTCCGACCGGCACGACGTGCACGCGGTCGGCATCGGCGCGGCCGGCTGGGTCGACGCGGAGCGCAACCGCATCCTGTTCGCCCCGCACCTGTCCTGGCGCAACGAGCCGCTCCGCGACCGCATCTCCAGCCGCCTCGCCGTCCCCGTCCTGGTGGACAACGACGCGAACTCCGCCGCCTGGGCCGAGTGGCGCTTCGGCGCCGGCCGCGGCGAGGACCACCTCGTCATGATCACGCTCGGCACCGGCATCGGCGGCGCGATCCTGGAGGACGGCCAGGTCAAGCGCGGCAAGTACGGCGTCGCCGGCGAGTTCGGCCATATGCAGGTCGTGCCCGGCGGCCACCGCTGCGCGTGCGGCAACCGCGGCTGCTGGGAGCAGTACAGCTCCGGCAACGCGCTGGTCAGGGAGGCCCGGGAGCTGGCCGCGGCGGACTCCCCGGTGGCCTACGGGATCATCGAGCACGTCAAGGGCAACATCGGCGAGATCACCGGGCCGATGATCACCGAGCTGGCCCGCGAGGGCGACGCCATGTGCATCGAGCTGCTCCAGGACATCGGCCAGTGGCTCGGCGTCGGCATCGCCAACCTCGCCGCCGCCCTCGACCCGTCCTGCTTCGTGATCGGCGGCGGTGTCTCGGCCGCCGACGACCTGCTGATCGGCCCCGCGCGGGACGCGTTCAAGCGCCAGCTCACCGGCCGCGGCTACCGCCCCGAGGCCCGCATAGTGCGCGCCCAGCTCGGCCCCGAGGCCGGCATGGTGGGTGCCGCCGACCTCGCCCGCCTGGTCGCCCGCCGCTTCCGCCGCGCCAACCGCCGCCGGGTCGAGCGGTACGAGCGCTACGAGCGGTTCGCGGAGTTCCGGCGCGGCAGCCAGGACACGGCATGATCGCATCGCTGCCCCGCCAGGCCACGCCTCGGGACGAGCCGCCCCGACCACCCGAGGACCCCCGCCACAAGGCCCGCCGCCGAGCGATCACCCTGCTCATCATCGTGCTGCTCATCGGCGTGCCGGCCGTCTATCTGGCGATCTCCGCCAACCAGAGCCGCAACAGCGGCAAGGACAAGGAGGACAAGTACTCGGCGACCGGCCTCACCGTGGGCTGGCCCTCGAAGGTCCAGCGGCGCCTCTACCAGGTACCGGTCCCGCACCCGGCCGAAGAGGTCGCGTTCTACGAGACCAACAACTGGAAGACCAGCCGCCTCTACGTCCAGTTCCAGACCACCGACGCGGGCCTGGACACCTTCCTCGCGGGCATAGACGTCAACCGGGACACGCTGAAGAAGACCGACATCACCATCAGCGCCCGTGACCAGAAGATCACCGGTTGGAAGTTCACCGGCCCCGGCCCCTGGTGGGGCGTCGTCAACAAGCAGAAGGACCCGGCCCCCACCCAGGACATCGTGGTGAACCTGTCCGACCCGAAGCTCCCCATGGTCTACGTCGTCGCCCGCACGGTTCCCTAGCAGGTGGCCCCGGCCGGTCGCCGGGGCCGATTGTCAGACCCCGCCCGTAGAGTCGAAGACAGCTGACACGACTGACGGGCGGGAGGTGACAGGACGTATGACGGACACGGCACTCATGGAGCAGATCTCCGTACGACTGGCCGCGGTCTTCCTGCCGTCCCCCGTCGTCCCGCGCGAGGGCCGCATCGCCTTCTGGGACCCCGACGGCGAGCGCGCACTCCCCGAGGCCGAAGAGGGGATGGAACAGACCGAGTTGACGGTCGTACGACGACAGGGCGCCGGAGTCCGCCGCAGGTCCACCTCCGCACTGACCCTGTCCGTCGAAGCGGCGCTGCCCCTGCTCGTGCGCGCCCGCCGTGACCCCGCCGCCCATCCCGCCACGGCCTGCTGGGGCGCCGCCGCCCTGCACGCGCTGCGGCTCACGGCCCGCGGCCGACTGCTCCCCGGCCTCACGGCGACAGGCCACGACGCGTGGCGCGCGGGCCCCCTGGAGCCGGAGGACATCGCGCACGTCCGCGCGGTGGCGGCGGCCCTTCCGTACGAAGGCCATGCCGTCCCGCTGCCCGGCCCGGGCCCGCTCCGACTCCCCGAGCCGGAAGCGCTGATGCGCTCCTTCCTGGACGCGGTCGCGGACACCCTGCCCCGCACCCCGGCCGCGCCGTACACCTCAGGGATGCCCTTCGCGGCCCGCAAGCCGCAGCGCCTGCGCGATGCCCAGGACTGGGCCGCGGAGGTCGCCGCCGGCATGGACGCGGGCGTGCGGATCTCGCTCCGCCTCGACCTCGCGGCCTACGACCTGTTCGACGACGGCGGACGGGTGCGCAGCGCGGGCGCGGCGATCGTCCAGGTCCACAGCCTCGCCGACCCCACCCTCGTGGTCGACGCGGCGGCCCTGTGGGCAGGCACGGCGGACGCCGCCTTCGGGCCCCGCGCGCGCGTGGACGCCGCGCTGGCCGTACGGCGGGCCGCGCGCGTCTGGCCCCCGCTGGACCGCCTCACCGAGCAGGACGTGCCCGACGTACTCGCCCTGTCCGAGGAGGAGTTGGGCGACCTGCTGGGCATGGCGGCCACCCGGCTCGCGGCGGCCGGGGTCGCCGTCCACTGGCCCCGGGACCTGGCACAGGACCTGACGGCGTCCGCGGTGGTCCGGTCGGCACCGGGCTCCGCGACCGACGGCACGGGCTTCTTCGAGAGTGAGGAACTGCTCCAGTTCCGCTGGCAGTTGGCGCTCGGCGGCGACCCGCTCACCGAGCCCGAGATGGACGCCCTGGCCGAGGCCCACCGCCCGGTCGTACGGCTGAGGGACCAGTGGGTGCTGGTCGACCCGGCCCTCGTCCGCAAGGCCCGCAAACGCGAACTGGGCCTGCTCGACCCGGTCGACGCGCTGTCCGTCGCGCTCACCGGCACCGCGGAGGTCGACGGCGAGCGGGTGGAGGCCGTCCCGGTGGGCGCGTTGGCGACCCTGCGCGACCGCCTCACGGCCGGCATCCACCCCGCAGACCCGCCCCCCGGCCTGCAGGCAACGCTCCGGGACTACCAACTCCGGGGCCTGGCCTGGCTCGACCTCATGACCTCCCTCGGCCTGGGCGGCTGCCTCGCCGACGACATGGGCCTCGGCAAGACGATCACCCTCATCGCCCTCCACCTACGGCGGGCACACCGCGACCCCACCCTCGTCATCTGCCCCGCCTCACTCCTGGGCAACTGGCAGCGCGAGATCACCCGCTTCGCCCCCGGCGTCCCCGTCCGCCGCTTCCACGGCGCGGACCGCACCCTGGACGACCTGACAGGCGGCTTCGTCCTCACGACGTACGGCACGATGCGCTCGGCGGCACCGACCCTCGCCCAACAGCCGTGGGGCATGGTCGTCGCGGACGAGGCACAGCACGTCAAGAACCCGTACTCGGCGACCGCGAAGGCACTGCGCACGATCCCGTCCCCCGCGCGCGTGGCCCTGACCGGCACCCCGGTGGAGAACAACCTCTCCGAGCTCTGGGCGTTGCTGGACTGGACGACCCCCGGACTCCTCGGCCCCCTGAAGTCCTTCCGCGCCCGGCACGCGCGCGCGGTGGAGAACGGCGAGGACGAGGAGGCGGTGACCCGACTCGCCCGCCTGGTCCGGCCGTTCCTGCTGCGCCGCAAGAAGTCCGACCCGGGCATCGTCCCCGAACTGCCGCCCAAGACGGAGACGGACCACCCGGTCCCGCTCACCCGCGAACAGGCCTCGCTCTACGAGGCGGTGGTGCGGGAGTCGATGCTGGCGATCGAGACGACGGAGGGCTTCGCGCGCCGGGGCCTGGTCCTGAAGCTCCTCACCGCTCTCAAGCAGATCTGCGACCACCCGGCGCTGTACCTGAAGGAGGAGCACGCGGCAGCACAGGCCGCCGGAGATCGCCTGGCCGCCCGCTCCGGCAAACTCGCCCTGCTGGACGAGCTGTTGGACACACTGCTGTCGGAGGACGGTTCCGCGATCGTCTTCACGCAGTACGTCGGCATGGCTCGCCTCATCACCTCCCATCTGTCGGCCCGTGCGGTCCCGGTCGAGCTGCTCCACGGCGGCACACCGGTACCGGAGCGGGAGCGCATGGTGGACCGCTTCCAGGCCGGCGCGACCCCGGTCCTCGTACTGTCCCTGAAGGCGGCGGGCACCGGCCTGAACCTCACCCGCGCGGGCCACGTCGTCCACTTCGACCGCTGGTGGAACCCGGCGGTCGAGGAACAGGCCACCGACCGCGCCTACCGCATCGGCCAGACCCAGCCCGTCCAGGTGCACCGCCTCATCACCGAGGGCACGGTCGAGGACCGTATCGCCGAAATGCTCGAATCCAAGCGGGCGTTGGCGGACGCGATCCTCGGCTCCGGCGAGTCGTCCCTGACCGAGCTGTCGGACCGGGAGCTGTCGGACCTGGTGTCGTTGCGGAGGCCGTCGTGACGGGGGTGGAGCGGGGCGCGGGACTTGAACAAGAGCAGGGTCGGACCATGGGATCCGCGGCCGGTGAAGTCGAGCCGGAGCAGACACCGGCGCCGGCGCCGGAGGACACGAGCGGATCGGCCGAGGAGCGATCGACGCGCCCCGCCGACCTGGCGCGCCAGGCGTTGCGGGCCGCGCGCGAGCATCGGGAGCGGGTAGGGGAGGAGAGGCCCGTAGGACACACCACGGACCCCGGGGAGCCGGTTGCTCACCCGCCCGTGGCGTCCGAACCCGAGCGCTCCGCACCCCGGTCGGGTGATTCCGCCCGCGCGGCGCTGCGGAGCACGCTGTCAGCCAGGGACACCTCCGCACGGCCCATCGAGGACACTCCGGCCGGTGCACGGAAGAACAAGCCGGCCGGTGAGGAGGGCGCCGCGCCCGGCCCCGTCGGCGGAGCGGGAGCGAAGGAGCGCCCGGCGGAGCGGGGCGGCGACCCGGCGGACACCGCCCCGGACGCCCCCGATGCTGTCCAGGACCGGCGAGATGCACGTCCCGCCGATGTGGCGCGCGAGGCGTTGCGAGCGGCCCGGCGCGAGGCACAGCGGGCCCAGACCGATGCCGCGGCTCGTCAAGCCGGACCTGCGACTCGATCCCCCCGCACCGCTGCCGGCCACGTGGAAACCCGGCCCGCACCCCGCTCACCCCGCCCCGCGGCCAACGCTCCGCGCACGCGCGCCCAGGAGCCCGACAGCGTCGAGGCCGGCAGGGCGCGCGCAGTGCGGGACCTGCTTGCCGACGCGTTCCGGATGCCCACGGAGGTCGGCTCCCCTGAGGACCTTCCCGGGGACAACGACCCTGTGAGCCAACTGAGTTCGGGTGTACGGACGCCGGCCCGTACCGACCCGGAAGAGCCCGTCCGGCCCCCGATGCCCGCTCAACCCCCAACCACTCCACCCTCAACCACCCCCCGAACCCCCGCCTCCATGGCTTCCCCCTCCCGCGACAGCGACCTGCGCCGCACCTTCCCCGCTCTGTCACCTCGACCCTCGGACGGCGACTCCCGGTTCGCCGAGACCTGGTGGGGCAACGCGTGGGTCACCGCGTTGGAAGAAGGCGCGCTGGATCCCAAGCGGCTGCTGCGGGGGCGGAGTTACGCGGAGAAGGGGCATGTCGACGCGATCACCGTGACACCGGGGCTCGTACTGGCGTATGTGCAGGGCAGCCGCCCGCGGCCGTACCGCGTACAGGTGCGACTGCGGACGCTGGACGACGGCGACTGGGAGCGGTTCCTGGACGCCGCCGCCGACCGGCCCGGGCACATCGCCGCACTGCTCGACAAGGAGATGCCCAAGTCCCTTGCGGAGAGCGGGGTTCGGTTGCTGCCGGGGCCCGGTGATCTCGAACCCCACTGCAGTTGCCCCGACTCCGGTCACCCCTGCAAGCACGCAGCCGCCCTCTGCTACCAGACCGCGCGTCTGCTCGACGCCGACCCCTTCGTCCTGCTCCTGCTGCGCGGACGGGGTGAACGCCCGTTGCTCGACGCCCTGTCCCGCCGTAGCGCGGCCCGGGCGGCCCGCGCCGCCCAGGAACAGGAACCGGCACCCCTCCCCGGGGTGCGGGCCACGGAAGCCCTCGCGGAGCGCCGACTCCCGCCGCTTCCGCCCCCGTTGCCCGTGCCCCCGCACCCCGGGCAGCCTCCCGCGTACCCGGCGGCTCCGGGCGGCCCGGACCCCTTCGCCCTCGACCAGTTGGCGACCGACGCCGCCACCCGCGCACACGCGCTGCTCAGCACCGGCCGGGACCCGGTCGGGGAGCTGACGCTGTGGCAGGACGCGGTACGGCTCGCCGCGGCCCGCCCCGGTTCCGGACTGACCGCCACCACCCGCTCCCTCTACGCCTCCCTCGCCAAGGCCACCAGGCGTACCCCGGCCGAGCTGGCACGCGCGGTCGCCGCCTGGCGGCAGGGCGGCATCGAAGGCCTCGCGGTGCTCGAAGAGCCCTGGGACCCACCGGCCGGCCGCTTCGACCGGGCCCGCCCGCTCCTCCTCGCCGCCGACCTCCCGGCCTTCCGCCCCCGGCACAACCACCTCACCCACCCGCACGGCCACGTCCAACTCCGGCTGGGCCGCGACGGCCTCTGGTACGCCTACGAATCGGAACCGGGCCACGACGACTGGTGGCCCAGAGGCACCCCCGACCTGGACCCGGTCGGCGCACTCACGGGCCTGGGCTCGCCCGGCGAACTCTGAGCCGCCGAGCATCACGGAGGGTGCTTGCAACACGGAGTGGCCTTCGACACAGCCCCACCGGTATCCGGTGAAGGCGGTGTGAGGGTTCACCGCTGATGTGTGGGAGCCAGGTGGGGAGACCGGGGGCCCCACAGCCGGTCCGTAAGAAACGGCGGTTACGTTGGGTCGGTGAGCGACATGAAGACCCCTCCCCTCCAGTACCGCTTCGACGGCCCCGAAGACGCCCCCGTCCTCATCCTGGGCCCGTCCCTCGGGACGACCTGGCACATGTTCGATCGCCAGGTGCCCGAGCTGGCGAAGCAGTGGCGGGTCTTCCGGTTCGACCTGCCGGGCCACGGCGGGTCGCCCGCGCACCCGGCCGGCTCGGTCGCCGACCTGGCCGACCGGCTGCTGGCCACGCTCGACGCCCTCGGCGTGCAGCGCTTCGGCTACGCGGGCTGCGCCCTCGGTGGCGCGGTCGGTCTCGAACTGGCACTGCGCCACCCGGAGCGCGTGGCCTCGCTGGGGCTGATCGCCGCCTCGCCCCGGTTCGGCACGGCGGACGAGTTCCGGCAGCGCGGGGTGATCGTGCGCACCAACGGGCTCGACCCCATCGCCCGTATGTCGCCCGACCGCTGGTTCACCAGCGGGTTCGCCGCCGCGCAGCCCGCGATCACCGAGTGGGCCGTGCAGATGGTGCGCACCACCGACCCCGGGTGCTACATCGCCGCGTGCGAGGCGCTGGCCGCGTTCGACGTACGGTCCGAACTCGGCCGCATCGGTGTGCCGACCCTCGTCCTCGTCGGCTCGGACGACCAGGTCACCGGCCCCGCCGAGGCCCGCACGCTGGTCGCCGGCATCCCGGACGCCCGCCTCGCGGTCGTACCCGGCGCCTCGCACCTGGTCCCGGTCGAGCAGCCCGCCGCCGTCACGGACCTCCTCCTCCGGCACTTCTCCACCGCCTGGCAGCCGGCCTACGACCACCACACCGGGCAGATCGCCATCACGGCGGCCCCGGTCAAGCCGGTCCTCGCCGCCCCGCCGCAGGTCACGCCCATCGCCGAGATCGCGCCGCCGCCCGCCGCCCCGCCGCAGGTCATGGGCCGCCCGGACCCCTACGACGCCGGCATCAAGGTCCGCCGGGAGGTGCTCGGCGACGCGCATGTCGACCGGGCGCTGGCGCAGGCCGACGAGTTCTCCGGGGACTTCCAGGACTTCATCACCCGCTACGCGTGGGGCGAGATCTGGGACCGGCCCGGCCTCGACCGGCGCTCGCGCAGCTGTGTCACCCTCACCGCGCTGGTCGCGGGCGGCCACCTGGACGAGCTGGCCTTCCACACGCGGGCGGCGCTGCGCAACGGCCTCACCCCGGCCGAGATCAAGGAGGTGCTGCTGCAGGCGGCCGTGTACTGCGGGGTACCGGCGGCGAACAGCGCCTTCAAGGTCGCCCAGCAGGTCATCCGCGAGGAGACGACCCCCACCGAGTGATCGTCGGCCTGGTACCGAAAGCACCAGCCTCACCCGCCCCGTCCGCCGTTCCGGCGCGGCAGGATGGACCCATGACGCTCACCACGCTCACCAAGAAGTCGCACGCCTGCATCCGTCTGGAGAAGGACGGCCGGACGCTCGTCATCGACCCGGGCACCTTCACCGAGGAGGACGCCGCGGTCGGCGCGGACGCGATCCTGGTCACGCACGAGCACCTCGACCACTTCAACGAGGACCGGTTGCGGGCCGGTCTGGAGGCCAACCCGGCGGCCGAGATCTGGACACTGAAGTCGGTCGCGGACCAGCTCTCCGCCGCGTTCCCGGGCCGTGTGCACACCGTCGGCCACGGCGACACCTTCACGGCGGCGGGCTTCGACGTCCAGGTGCACGGCGAACTCCACGCCGTCATCCACCCGGACATCCCGCGCATCACCAACGTCGGCTACCTCGTCGACGACGGCCGTGTCTTCCACCCCGGCGACGCCCTCACCGTCCCCGACCACACCGTCGAGACCCTGATGCTCCCGGTCATGGCCCCCTGGAGCAAGATCTCCGAGGTCATCGACTACGTCCGCGAGGTCAAGCCGCAGCGCGCCTACGACATCCACGACGCCCTGCTCACCGACCTCGCCCGTCCGATCTACGACATGCAGATCGGCGCGCTCGGCGGCGCGGAGCACCTGCGGCTGGCGCCGGGGGACAGCACGACGGTCTGAGTGTCAGTGCCGCCCGGTAGGTTGTGAGGCATGCGCATCGCGACCTGGAACGTGAACTCGATCACCGCCCGTCTGCCGAGGCTCCTGGCCTGGCTGGAGAGCAGCGGCACCGACGTGCTGTGCCTCCAGGAGGCCAAGCTGGCCGAGGCACAGTTCCCGTTCGACGCGCTGCGCGAGGCGGGCTACGAGGCGGCGGTCAACGCGACCGGGCGGTGGAACGGCGTGGCGGTGCTCTCCCGAGTAGGCCTCGAAGACGTGGTCAAGGGCCTTCCCGGGGACCCCGGTTACGACGGCGTCCAGGAGCCCCGCGCCGTCGCGGCGACCTGCGGCCCGGTCCGCGTCTGGTCGGTGTACGTGCCGAACGGCCGCGAGGTGGACCACCCCCACTACGCGTACAAGCTCCAGTGGTTCGAGGCCCTCAAGGCAGCCGTCGCCGATGACGCGCAGGGCAGCCGCCCGTTCGCCGTGCTCGGTGACTACAACGTGGCGCCGACGGACGACGACGTCTTCGACGTGGCCGCCTTCGAGGGCCTCACCCACGTCACCCCCGCCGAGCGCGCCGCCCTGACCGCCCTGCGCGACTCGGGCCTGTCCGACGTGGTCCCGCGCCCCCTCAAGTACGACCACCCGTACACGTACTGGGACTACCGCCAGCTCGCCTTCCCGAAGAACCGAGGCATGCGCATCGACCTCGTCTACGGCAACGAGCCGTTCGCGAAGGCCGTCACCGACTCCTACGTCGACCGCGAGGAGCGCAAGGGCAAGGGCGCCTCGGACCACGCCCCAGTGGTCGTCGACCTGGACGTCTGACCGGAACGGCCCCGTCCGCTCAGCCCAGCGAGGCGAACCACCGTACGACGGCCCCGGTCGCCGCCTGCTGGGAGCCCAGATGGCGGGAGCCGCCGTAGTCCGGAGTGCCGAGGTCGACGAGGGGCACCTCGACGCCCCGGGCCCGGAACGACGCCTGGCAGTGCTCGCTGTTCCCGTTCACGGCCTGTTCGTCGCCCTCGGCGTAGTACAGCCGCATGGGCATCCGCGGTGCCCAGCCCGTGCACACCCCGTCGGTGATCCGGAGCGCGGTGGCCAGTCCGCCCGTCGGGTGCGCGATCAGTGCCCGCCCGTGCCGGGTGAGGAGTGCGTCGATCGTGTCCGGGGTCCTGGCCATGACCTCCTGCCCGGTGTGCGTGCCGTCCAACAGGCCCTCGATCGTGCGGGAGTACGGCGCCCGGAAGACCTCGCTCGGGCGGTCGTAGACGTGATGGAGCCGGTTGAAGGCGACCAGGGCCAGCGCGGTGTAGATCACGCCGTCCTTCGCGTCCACCCGCCCGTCCAGCAGGGACGGGAACGCCACGTCCCGGAAGGCGTACGCGCCGCTCACCGGTGCCACCGCCGCGACCCGGAAGCGGGGATCGGCTCCCTCCTGCAAGGCCCGTGTCAGCCCGAGCGCCGCCGACGCACCCTGTGAGAAGCCGGTGGCCAGTACCTTGTGCCCCAACTGCCGTCCCACCGTGGGCGCGAAGGAGGCCGCGGCCCGCAGCAGGTCCAGCGTGGCCGTCGTCTCGGACGGCACGTCCATCCATGCCTGGGGCCCGGAGCCGAGGCCGAGCCCCAGGTAGTCCGGGAGGACGACGGCGAAGCCCGCCGACGCGTAGGTGAGGGCGGGCGCCTGCCCCCACACCTCCGTCGACACCGAGGCGACATCGCCCTTGAAGAGTTCGGTGCCATGCGTGAACGACACCGTCCGCAGCCGTCGTTCACCACCGCGCGGGAACGCCAGCAGCCCGCTCGCGGTGGTCGGCCTGCCCTTGGCGTCCACCGTGCGGTAGACGACGCGGTACGTGTCCACGCCGTAGTGGACGGTCCCCGTGTCCCAGGCCGGGCCGTCCTCGTCGCTCTTCAGCTCGGCGGCCACCTGCCGCGCGGACAGCGTCCGCAGATGCACCACCGACACCAGCCGCCCCCGCGCCGTATCGGGCACTCCGTGCGCCGACGCGGCCGGAACGGCCCCCGCCCCCACGGCACCCGCGGACACCGAACCGCTCACCACCAGGGCGACGGTCACCGACGACATCACGATCATCTTGCCTGTCCGATTCATACTGCGACCGTACGAAGCGGACATCGCACCCACCATCCGGCCAACCCGCCCCCGGGAGAAGGGCTTTCCCCCTCTCGGGACCGGGTGCTGACACGCCACCGGCGACGCCCTGTGGTGCGTACGGCGGTACGAATGACACGCTGGGCATATGAATATCCCTTTCCTGGGCAACCGGGGCGAGAAGCACGGTGTTCGCGACGCCGCGGGTATCGCCGAGCTGCTGTCCGAGTGCGAACTGCTCCGCTCCCACGCGGCCCAGGAGGGCGTCCAACTCGACGACTCCGCAAGCTCGTTGGAGGCGCTCGACCAGCTGGTGCCGCGCTGGCGGGACGACGAGGAGACCCTGCGCCGGCTCGGCAACGACGCCGGTCTGTATCTGGGCACCGTGATCGTGCGCACCGTGCCGGGCGCCGCCTGGGAGATCTGGCCGGACGGCCAGCCCGTCGTACGGCTCGTCTCCGGGCGTGAGTTCGACGTCGTGGCCTCCGGTCAGGAGTGGGCCGTCAGCGGTGTACCCGAGCTCTCGCAGCTGTACGCCGAGGTCGCCGAAGAGTAAGAGCGGTGTAAATACGGCTAATGCCCGAAAAGTGCGTGTCGTGCGTTAACTCCACTCTTGTGTGGATAGTTTGCGGCAACCACGACACAGCTGAGAGTGAGTAGGGCTGGGCATGGCCGTCGATCCGTTGATCGAACTGCGTGACGTCAACAAGTACTACGGGGAGCTGCATGTCCTGCAGGACATCAACCTCACCGTCGGCAAGGGGGAGGTGGTCGTGGTCATCGGCCCTTCGGGGTCGGGAAAGTCGACGCTGTGCCGGGCGATCAACCGGCTGGAGACCATCGAGTCCGGGACGATCGAGCTCGACGGGCAGCCGCTGCCCGAGGAGGGCAAGGCCCTCGCGAAGCTCCGCGCCGAGGTCGGCATGGTCTTCCAGTCCTTCAACCTGTTCGCCCACAAGACGGTCCTGCAGAACGTCTCGCTGGCCCAGGTCAGAGTCCGCAAGCGCAAGCGGGAGGACGCCGACAAGCGGTCGTTGGAGCTTCTGGACCGCGTGGGCCTCGCCTCCCAGGCGCCCAAGTTCCCCGCGCAGCTCTCCGGCGGCCAGCAGCAGCGCGTGGCCATCGCCCGCGCCCTCGCGATGGAACCCAAGGCGCTTCTCTTCGACGAGCCGACCTCGGCCCTCGACCCGGAGATGATCAACGAGGTTCTTGAGGTCATGCGCCAACTCGCCCACGACGGCATGACGATGGTCGTCGTCACCCACGAGATGGGCTTCGCCCGCTCCGCCGCCAACCGCGTCGTGTTCATGGCCGACGGCCGGATCATCGAGGACCGCACCCCGGAGGAGTTCTTCACCAACCCGCGCAGCGACCGGGCCAAGGACTTCCTGTCCAAGATCCTCAAGCACTGAGCGGGGGAGTGCGATCCATGTTCCGTACGACCCGTGCGTCTCTCGCGGTGGCCGCGCTCGCCATGCTGTGCGCGAGCGCCTGCGGCAAGGAGGGCAGCCCGCCCGTCAAGGGACCGGCCGCCGAGAAACTCCCCAACTACCAAGTGGCGCAAGGCTTTCAGCTCCCCGACTCCAAGACCTGGAAGCGGGCGAAGAAGCGCGGCTACTTCAATGTCGGCGCCAAGGAGGACCAGCCCTACCTCGGCGAGAAGGACCCGGCGACGGGCACCTACTCCGGCTTCGACATCGAGATCGCCAAGATGATGTCGGCCTCCCTCGGCTTCGCCCCGAAGACCATCCACTTCAGGACGATCGCCTCCGCCAACCGCGAAACCGCCCTGCAGAACGGCCAGATCGACTACTACGTCGGCACCTACACCATCAACGACATGCGCAAGAAGCTCGTCGGCTTCGCCGGCCCCTACTACATGGCCGGCCAGTCGCTCCTCGTCCGCACCGACGAGAACGACATCCACGGCCCGCAGGACCTCGCCGGCAAACGCGTCTGCTCGGCGGCCGGCTCCACGCCGTACCAGCGCATCAAGGACGACTACCCCAAGGCCCAACTCGTCGCCTACGACACGTACTCGGTCTGTGTCGACAACCTGCTCACCTACCAGGTCGACGCCGTCACCACCGACGACGCGATCCTCATCGGCTACGCGGCGAAGGTCCCCGACCAGCTCAAGGTCGTCGGCAAGCCCTTCTCGAAGGAGCCGTACGGCATCGGAGTCCCGCACGGCGACAACGCCCTGCGGTTCGCCCTCGACGACGCGTTGGAGGCCCGTGAGAAGAACGGCGACTGGAAGAAGGCGTACGAGGCGACGCTCGGCCTGTCCGGAGTGCCCGCGCCCACCCCGCCCGCGATCGACCGCTACCCGGCGAGCTGAGGGAGGCAGACGTGAACGTACTGACCGACAACTTCTCGACCTTCGGCGACGGCTTCCTCGGCACCGTCGAACTCACCGTCTACGCCTCGGTGTTGGCGCTCGTCCTCGGCTTCCTCATGGCCTCCTTCCGGGTCGCCCCGGTCGGCTCGCTGCGGGTCTTCGGCACCGTGTGGGTGACCGTGCTCCGCAACACCCCGCTCACCCTGCTGTTCTTCGCCGTGCTGCTCGGCCTGCCGCGCTTCGGACTCGTGCTGCCCTTCAAGGTGTTCGCGGTCCTCGCGCTCGGCTGCTACACCTCGGCGTTCATCTGCGAGGCGCTGCGCTCCGGCATCAACACCGTGCCCCGCGGGCAGGGGGAGGCGGCCCGCAGCCTCGGGATGTCCTTCGGGCAGAGCCTCGGACTCGTCGTCCTGCCGCAGGCGTTCCGCTCGGTGATCCCGCCGGTCGGCTCCACGCTCATCGCCCTCGCCAAGAACTCCGCGATCGCCGGCGCGTTCAGCGTCACCGAACTCCTCGGCACCTACCGGACGTTGAGCGAACTCGGCTACGACATCGTCTGGACGTTCGTCTGGATCGCCGTCGGCTACCTGATCATCACCCTCGCCATCAGCGCGCTGTTCAACGCGCTGGAGAGGAAGTGGGGAGTCGCCCGATGACCATCGCCAACGCCCTCTACGACGTCCCGGGACCCAAGACCCGTAAACGGCACCGCCTTTACGGCATCGCGTCCACGGTCGTCATCCTCGCGCTCATCGGCTGGATCCTCTATCTCCTGTTCGACACCGACCAGTTCACCTACACGAAGTGGATGCCCTTCGAGTACAAGGGAATTCAGGAACTGCTGCTGCGCGGCCTCGGCAACACGCTCAAGGCCTTCGGTCTCGCAGCCGTACTGTCACTGGCACTTGGCACCCTGCTGGCGGTGGGACGCCTCTCGGACCACCGTCCGGTGCGCTGGCTGTCCACGCTCGTCGTGGAGTTCTTCCGCGCCATGCCCGTCCTGGTGATGATCTTCTTCATCTTCGTGGCGCTCAAGGTGCAGCCGCTGCCCGCACTGGTCGCGGGCCTGGCCCTCTACAACGGCTCGGTGCTCGCCGAGGTCTTCCGCTCCGGCGTCAACAGCGTCGAACGCGGCCAGCGGGAGGCCGCGTTCGCGCTCGGCATGCGGAAGGTCCACGTCATGTCGTACGTCCTGGTGCCGCAGGCCGTACGGGCCATGCTGCCCGCGATCATCAGCCAGTTGGTGGTCGCGCTGAAGGACACCTCGCTGGGCTATCTGATCACCTATGAGGAGTTTCTCCATGCCGGGAAGCTGATCGCGTCGAACCTCGACTACGATTTGCCGTTCATCCCTGTGGTGATGGTGATCTCGCCGATCTACATCGGGATGTGCATGCTGCTCTCCTGGTTCGCCGGTTGGGTGTCCCGCCGGGAGCAGCGCAGTCCCAAGACCGGGGCCGTGGACGTGGCCCCGGCGGAACCAGGGACGCTGCTGCCGCGGGTGCAGTAGTTGAGAGGGCACTTGCCCGTCCGGCAGCAGCCGGAGATCACTGCTCGCGCAGCGGGATCGACACGTACGACGGGTCGTTCGCCGGCGAGGAGAAGGTCAGCTGCGCGCCGGTCGGGTTGTGCTCGATGTAGAGCGGGTCGACCGTGTCGACGACCAGGGCGAGATGATGCCCTGCCGGGACGTCGTAGGCCGTGGAGAACAACTCCAGGTCCACACCGAACGGCTGGCCGGGCGTCTGCTCGTGCCAGGTGTACGGCGCGTTGCTGACCAGCTTGCCGAGGCCGAGCGGGCCCACGTCGTAGAGGTACGCGACGAGGGTGCCGCTCTCCTTGGTGTCCGTGACCGTTGTATGCAACTTCACCGTGCCGCGCACCTGTTGGGCACTCGTGTACGTCCCCGACTGCCAGACCGCCGCCCAACGGCGCGGGAGCAGAGGGACGTACGCCACCGGCGGCACCTGTGCGACCTGGTCGAGGATGCTGGACAGGAAGACGATCCCGCCGTCCGCGCCCGAGTCGACGTTGGTGTGGATGGTGGTCGTGCCCGCGAGGTCGATCTTCTTCCGGGTCGCGCCGACCGACTTCCAGTCCGGATAGCCCTCGTAGCCGCCTGCGGAACGGGACTTGAGCTCCACCGGCTGCTCGCGGTTGATGCCGTTGTCCGCGCCCTTGAGGTAGTGGTCGAACCAGCGCTCGGTGTCCGTCCACACGTCGTTGGGCAGCCCGAACAGTCCAGTCAGCTCGGCGGTGGCGTGGTCACCGGGGCGGAGTTCGAGCCGCTTGGGACCACTCAACTTCCCGTAGAAATCGGCTATTTGGTTGGGCGGGAAGATCGTGTCGCCCCAGGCGTTGGCGAGCATGATCGCCGCGCCGTTCTTGTTGATCTGGTCGACGTAGGTCGCGGCGGAGCGTTCCTTCCCCCAGTCGATCATCTTCTGTTCCTTGGACAGGTCGGAGGCGAGGAAGTCCTTGAAGACCTGGCTCGTCTCCGCGCTCGGTCGGCCGGTGACGAGGCCGACGCCGTCCAGCAGGGCGGTCGCCTGGGAGTGTTCGGTGCGGCCCGAGTAGATCGAGTCGATCAGGTCCGCCCAGCCGCTCAGTGAGGCAACCGCCTTGATCCGCTTGTCGTGTGCGGCTGCAAGGAGACTGATGCCGGCGCCGTACGACACGCCCGCCATCCCGATGTGGCCCGCGTCGGACGGGGTGTTGGCGAGCGCCCAGTCGATCACCTTGGACGCGTCGGCCACGTCCTTCGGGCCCGCCACCTCTATCCCGCCGCCGGACTGCCAGAAACCGCGGACGTTGTAACTCACCACCACATAGCCCGAGTTCGCGAGTTTCTCGGCCTGGGCCAGGTACTGGACCTGGGGGAATCCCCAGGCCGTGGGCATGACGAGGAGCGGGTAATCCTGCGAGCCGTCGGCGCCCGCGGGCGTGACGACGTTCGCCGCGAGCTTCGTACCGCCGTCGCCGGTGATGTCGACGAAGCGCACGCCGTTCGTGGCGGCCTGGGCGGCGGGAGCGATCCCGAGGACACCTCCGGCGATCAGGGTCGCGGAGACGGCGCCTGCGGCGGTCGTACGCAGGGCCTGGCGATGGGTTCGCACGGGTCACTCCTCACACGTGTCAATGCAAAGTGACCCGACGGTAACCGTGACTCCCTACCTTGGGTAACCCGTCAGTAAGTTACGTGCCAGTAAAGATTGTTGACGTGTGTGCGACCTCAGGTGGCGCGGTGTGTACTGCGTGGAGCCGGAGCAGGGAGAGGTGTCTCCGCGGCCCGTGTCACATCCGCGACCAGCTCCACCACATCGGGGCCGTACGCCTGCGAGTTGACCACCTTCAGCAGCAGGACGAAGGAGTTGCCGCCGTGCTTGCGGGCCAACCGCTCGTGGTTGCGGGCGAGATAGCGGGTCGCCGCCTGGTTGGTGATCGCGCGCTGGCCGCAGAAGAGGAACACCGGCCGCGCGCCGCCCAGTTGACCGGCGGTGAGGCGGGCGAGGAACACGTACTCGCCCTTGCCGGGCTCAAGTCGGTAGCGCTCGCTGCCTATTTGGAACGCGCCCCGGTCCGGTCCCGGCTCGGCGTCGACGTTGACGCGGATGCCGGGCAGCAGGGACGCCAGATGCGCGGCCATCCGGCGGTTGGAGGCCGGGCCGCCCACGCAGAACTCGGTGCGCTCGCCGAACCCCTGCTGGGCCGCGTCGTGCGCGACGACCTGGGCGTGCGCGTTGCAGTCCTTGATCAGGGCGGCGAGTTCGAGGAGCGCGAACACGTCGTGCCGCATCACGGAGAGTTCGGCGCCGCCTGCCTCGCGGTTGACCACGAGCAGCGACTCGGAGTTGTCGGGCAGCCCGAAGAACGCCTGCTTGCGCCGGAGTTTGCGCTTCCACAGATAGGTGCGGGCCAGCCAGCCGAGCGCGGCGCTGATGCCGGCGGCGGCCACGCCCAGAACGATGTTGCGCACGTCGTCATTCATGGGCGCGCATGTTAGCGGCCCCATGTGGCTGGTACGTACCGGTGTTCGACGTGTGGCACTCGTGTGACAGTGGCGCAAGGTGGTCTGTTGGGGTCATGGCAATGTGGCTACGCTGCGCGGACGGTTCTGACTGGAGGTAGGGATGCGTCGCCCTGTCGCACGGAAACTGTCGGTCCTGGCGGTCTCGGCCGCCATGGTGTCGGTGGGAGCAGCGGCCCCACCCGCCGGGGCGAGCGGCACAACAAGCGCCACCCCGGCGAAGGTTCCGGTGGCCGTCGGCTACGGCGGCGCGGTCGCGAGCGTCGACGCGGACGCCACCGCCGCCGGAATCGAGGTCCTGAAGAAGGGCGGCAACGCGGTCGACGCGGCCGTCGCCACCGCCGCCGCGCTCGGCGTCACCGAGCCCTACTCCTCCGGCATCGGCGGAGGCGGCTACTTCGTCTACTACGACGCCAAGTCCCGTACGGTGCACACCATCGACGGCCGCGAGACCGCGCCGCTGACCGCCGACTCCAACCTCTTCGTGGAGAACGGCAAGGCCCTCGCCTTCGCCGACGCCGTCAGCAGCGGCCTCAGCGTTGGCACCCCGGGCTCGCCCGCCACCTGGCAGACGGCGCTCGACCAGTGGGGCAGCAGGAAGCTCGGCACCGTGCTCAAGCCCGCCGAGCGGATCGCGAGCGACGGCTTCACGGTCGACGACACCTTCCGCAGCCAGACGGCGGCCAACGAGACCCGCTTCCGCTACTTCCCCGACACCGCCAAGCTGTTCCTGCCGGGCGGCGCGCTGCCGGTCGTCGGCTCGACCTTCAAGAACCCGGAACTTGCCGCGACCTACAAGGAGTTGGGCAAGAAGGGGATCGGTGCGATCTACCACGGCGACCTCGGCAAGGACATCCTCGCCACGGTGAACAACCCCAAGGTGGACGCCAGTTCCGGCTGGAACGCCCGCCCCGGCAAGCTGTCCGCCAAGGACCTCGCGGCCTACCGCGCCAAGCTCCAGGCGCCCACGAAGACGTCGTACCGCGGACTCGGCGTCTACTCCATCGCGCCTTCCTCCTCCGGTGGCACGACCGTCGGCGAGGCCCTCAACATCCTTGAGAAGACGGACCTTTCGAAGGCCAGCGAGGTCCAGTACCTGCACCACTACATCGAGGCCAGCCGGATCGCGTTCGCGGACCGGGGGCGCTGGGTCGGCGACCCCGCCTTCGAGGACGTACCGACGAAGGAACTCCTGTCGCAGAAGTTCGCCGACTCGCGCGCCTGCCTCATCAAGGACGACGCGGTGCTCACCAGCCCGCTGGCGCCCGCCGACCCGCGCAACCCGACGGCCTGCACCGCCGCCGGGACGGCCGCGCCGACGACGTACGAGGGAGAGAACACCACGCACCTCACCGTCGCCGACAAGTGGGGCAACGTCGTCTCCTACACGCTCACCATCGAGCAGACCGGCGGCAGCGCGATGACCGTGCCCGGCCGCGGTTTCCTGCTCAACAACGAGCTGACCGACTTCTCCTTCACCCCGGCCAACCCGGCCGTACACGACCCGAACCTGCCCGGTCCGGGCAAGCGCCCGCGCTCGTCGATCTCGCCGACGATCGTCCTCGACAAGCACAACAACCCGGTCGTGGCGCTCGGTTCACCCGGCGGCGCGACCATCATCACCACCGTGCTGCAGACCCTCACCGAGTTCCTCGACCGGGGCCTCCCGCTCGTGGACGCGATCGCCGCGCCCCGCGCCAGCCAGCGCAACGCGGCCAACACGGAACTCGAACCCGCCCTCTACAACAGCGACTTGAAGACCCAGCTCCAAGCCATTGGGCATTCGTTCACTCTCAACCCGGAGATCGGCGCGGCAACCGGTGTGCAACGGCTGCCGAACGGCGAGTGGTTGGCGGCCGCCGAGAAGGTACGGCGGGGCGGCGGCTCGGCAGCAGTCGTGGACCCGGCGCCGTAGCGGACGTCAGACGGTAGTGGCGGGCGGCTTCGTGAGGAACGCGAGCCGCCCGTCCGCCACGTCCACCGTCACCCGATCTCCCTCCGCGACCGTGCCGTCCAGGAGCAGGCGCGACAGCTGGTTGTCGACCTCGCGCTGGATGGTGCGGCGCAGCGGGCGGGCGCCGTACTCGGGCTGGTAGCCCTGGCGGGAGAGCCAGTCGACGGCCGGGTCCGTGAACGCGACCGTGATGCCCTGCGCGTGCAGGAGGCGGCGGGTGTGTTCCAGCAACAGCCCGGTGATCAGGCGGAGTTGCTCGGCGGTGAGCTGGCGGAAGACGACGATCTCGTCGATGCGGTTGAGGAACTCGGGGCGGAAGTGCTCGCGCAGCGGGCGCAGGATCTGCTCGCGCCGGGCCTCCTCGTCCGCGTCGGCACCGCCAGGGCCGAAGCCGATACCGGTCCCACGCCGGGTGATCGCCTCGGAGCCGAGGTTGCTGGTCATCACGATCACCGTGTTGGTGAAGTCGACCGTGCGGCCCTGCGAGTCGGTCAACCGGCCGTCGTCGAGCACCTGGAGCAGGATGTTGAACACGTCCGGGTGCGCCTTCTCGACCTCGTCGAGCAGGAGCAGCGAGTACGGGTGGCGGCGTACGGCCTCGGTGAGCTGACCGGCCTCCTCGTGGCCGACGTAGCCGGGCGGGGCGCCGACGAGACGGCTGACCGTGTGCCGTTCCTGGTACTCGCTCATGTCCAGCCGGACCATCCGGTCCTCGCTGCCGAACAGGGCCTCGGCGAGCGCCCGGGCAAGTTCCGTCTTGCCTACGCCAGTTGGGCCCAGGAAGAGGAAGCTGCCGATCGGCCGGTCCGGGCTCGCCAGCCCGGCGCGGGAGCGCAGCACCGCGTCCGACACGACCCGGACCGCCTCCTCCTGCCCGACGACCCGCCGGTGCAGATGCTCCTCCAGACCGAGCAACCGGTCCTTCTCCTCCGCCGTGAGACTGCTCACCGGGATACCGGTCTGCCGTGACACGACCTCGGCGATCGCCTCGCCGGTGACCTCCAGGTGCTGTCCTTCGTCGCCCTGGTCCTCGGCACCGGCCTCCGCCAGCCGGACCTTCAACTCGGCGATACGGTCGCGCAGTTGCGTCGCCTTCTCGTAGTCCTCGTCGGCCGCCGCCTGGTCCTTGTCCCGGGCGAGCTGCTCCGTCTCGCGCTCCAGGGCCCGTACGTCCGTGCCCTTCGTGCGCGCCCGCAGCCGTACCCGCGCGCCCGCCTGGTCGATCAGGTCGATCGCCTTGTCCGGCAGCCTGCGGTCGGTGAGATAGCGGTCCGACAGCTCCACGGCGGCCACCAACGCCTCGTCGGTGTACCGGACTTGGTGGTGTGCCTCGTAACGGTCGCGCAGCCCGCGCAGGATCTCGATCGCGTCCGGGACGGTCGGTTCCGGCACCAGGATCGGCTGGAACCTGCGGGCCAGCGCCGCGTCCTTCTCGATCCGGCGGTACTCCTCCAGTGTCGTAGCGCCCACGATGTGCAACTCGCCGCGGGCGAGCGCCGGTTTGAGGATGTTGCCGGCGTCCATCGAACCGCCCTCGCCGCCACCGCCCGCGCCGACCACGGTGTGCAACTCGTCGATGAACACGATCAGTTCGTCCGAGTGGGCGCGGATCTCGCCGACGATGTTCGTCAGCCGCTCCTCGAAGTCGCCCCGGAAACGGGTGCCCGCGACGACGCCGGTGAGGTCGAGGGCGACGACTCGCCGCCCGACCAGCACGTCCGGTACGTCGCCGTCCGTGATGCGCTGCGCGAGGCCCTCCACGATCGCGGTCTTGCCGACGCCCGCGTCGCCGATCAGCACCGGGTTGTTCTTGCCGCGCCGGGACAGTACCTCGATGGTCTGCTCGATCTCCTCGTCGCGGCCGATCACCGGGTCGATACGGCCGTGCCGGGCCAGGTCGGTGAGATCGCGGCTGTACTTGTCGAGGGTGGGGGTGCCGGTGGGGCGGGGCTGGTCGGTGCGGGTCTGGGTGCCGTCCGGCGCGTCGGGAGGCAGGCCTGTGGGGGCGTAGCGGGCCGCGTTCAGGATGTGACCGGCTGCGGAGTCCGGGTTCGCGGCGAGGGCGCCGAGGACGTGTTCGGGGCCGATGTATCCGGTGCCGCCCGCTCTGGCGAGGTCATGGGCGTCCAGGAGGGCGCGTTTGACGGCCGGGGTGAGGTTGAGGGACGTGCCCTCCGGGGGTTGGACCGGTCCTGAGCGCTCGTCGATCTCCGCCGCCAGGGAGTCGGGGTCCGCGCCGGCGCGGGTGAGGAGGCCACGGGTGGGCTCCGCGGTGAGTGCGGCGCGGAGCAGGTGCTGAGTGTCCAGGTCGTGGCTGCCGTGTTCCGCGGCGTATTGGGCTGCGCCTCGTACGAGGTCTCTGGCCGGTTGGCTCAGCATGCGGGCTATGTCTACGTGGCGTGGACCGGGGCGGGTGGCTCCTCCGAAGAACCTGGCGAAGAAGTCTCCGAAGGGGTCGTTTTCGGGGGGTATGTAGCCGCTGGTCATCAATCCACCATGGCACGGGTCACCGCGTGGGGCATGTGCGGGTTTGGGGGGATTGCGGTTGATTTTCGGGTGCGGGTGCGTTGTGGCTGGTCGCGCAGTTCCCCGCGCCCCTTGGGTGGGACTGCTTACCGTCGCTCAGTCAGGACCCTGGGTCCTGCGTCCGTGATCGCCACCGTGTGTTCCACGTGGGCCGCTCTCGAACCGTCGTTGGTGCGCAGGGTCCAGCCGTCCTTCGCCGCGTGGTAGTCGTCCCGGCCGCCCGCGATCAGCATCGGCTCGATCGCGATGACCATGCCGTGGCGGAGGGGGAGGCCTCGGCCGGGGCGGCCCTCGTTCGGGATCCCCGGGTCCTCGTGCATCTGGCGGCCGATGCCGTGGCCGCCGAAGTCCTCCATGATGCCGTAGCCGGCCGTGCGGCACACCGTGCCGATCGCGTGGGCGATGTCCCCGATGCGGTTGCCCACGACGGCTGCCTCGATGCCCGCCGCCAGGGCGCGCTCGGCCGTGTCGATCAGGCGGACGTCGGCCGGGCGCGGCTCGCCGACGATGAAGCTGATGGCCGAGTCGCCGGCCCAGCCGCCCAGCTTGGCGCCGAAGTCGATCGAGACCAGGTCGGCGTCGCGCAGCCGGTAGCCGTCCGGGATGCCGTGCACGATCGCGTCGTTCACGGAGGCGCAGATGACTGCGGGGAACGCGGTGGGCGCGAAGGCGGGGCGGTAGCCGAGGAAGGGTGACGTTGCGCCCGCGGCGCGCAGCACGTCGTGCGCCAACTCGTCCAGTTCCAGCAGGGATACGCCCACGTCGGCGGCCTCCCGCACGGCCGTGAGGGCGCGGGCCACGACCTGGCCCGCCTCGTACATCGCGTCGATAGAAGTGTCCGTCTTCAGTTCCACCATGCCAATTACTATACCGGTATTAGAATGACGGCATGGTACGCACCCCTCTCACCCCCGAAGAGCGCGAACGCGGCGAACGGCTCGGCCGGCTGCTCCGCGAGGCCCGTGGCGGCCGCAGCATGACGGACGTGGCGGCACACGCGGGCATCTCGGCGGAGACCCTCCGCAAGATTGAGACAGGCCGGGCTCCCACTCCCGCCTTCTTCACCGTGTCCGCCCTCGCCGAGGCGCTCGGGCTGTCCATGGACGAACTAGTGGTCAGGTGCGCGCCGTTGGCAGCCTGAACCTGGCAGCGCGACGGCGCCCGGCGGGAGGCCTCTGCCCTGTCCGACCCTGCTCCGGCGCCCTTTCGTCGCCGGATCCGGCGTGAACCCCGCGGGCGCACAGTCGGGAGGCGTAGGCTCCGAGCTCTCTGCGCCCGGCTCGAAAAGCTTCCGTAGCCGCGTCGTAACACAAATGGTGTTTTCTACGGATCGGAGCATTCCGGTCTGGCGGGAGTTGGAGCATGGCTGTGGATCAACTCCCCGGACAGGTGCGGGAGTTCGCGAACTATCTCGACGGACTGCTGGCGCGCCTGGACCAGGGCGGCGGCTGGTGCGGGGTGTTCTGGCAGCGCGATCCCGATGGCATGCAGGCCTGTCTCGGCGGGCGTGAAGTGCCGCCCTGGGACGTGGTGGAGGCCCTCCTCCAGGACCTCGCGGCGGAGTACGGCCCCCGCGTCGCCGACCACGAGACGGACCGGGCCCGCGCCCTGCACGCTGCCGCGCTCGCCGCGTTCGACGCCCGACCCGGCAGCCGGGACGCACTCAGCGACCGGCTCGACGTGATGCTCCGCGAGCAGAAGTACGCGGCCGAACGGCAGGCGGAACTGGGGCGGTTGCTCAACTCCGCCGGTACTCAGGAAGAGGCCGACGCCCTCCGCCTCGACCTCGCCTGGGCCCACGACGACCACGAACGTGCCACCGCCCGCTGCACCGAACTCCGCACCCGCATCGAGCACTTGGACAACCGCGCCCACTTCCAGGGTGCCCAGGCCATCCGCCGCGACCGGCACGGCAATGTCTTCCACGTCGACGACACGTTCCAGGGCCAGAACACCTCCCCGTACGACGGGAACCAGGCCCCGCACCGACTGCCGCGCCAGCGCGACACCGAGCAGGTACCCGTCACCGGACCGCAGGCCGGGGGCGGAGTCGGGGGTGGATACGGCAGCCCCGACGGTGTCGACGGGATGCGCCGGGACGACCGGACCCCGGACGCGCGCCGCGGCTACGAGGAATTCGAGCGCGCGAACCCCGGCTACGGCGATCCGGACCCCACGTGGGACGACCTCGCGAGCCCCGACGCCACCCCCGCGACCGAGCCCACCGACCAGGCCGAGGCCGCCGCACCCGCCCCCAAGCAGCGCAAGCGCCGCCGGGGCAGCGCCCGCTTCGCCGGAATGGTCGAGGACGACACCGCCACCACCGCGGCCCCGGACCCCGCAGCCGCCGTACCGGAGCTCCCCGATCCCGCGCCCACCGCCCGCCGGACCCCGCGCGGAGCCCGTTTCGCCGGGGCCGCCCGGCCGGTCGAGCGGTCGCAGCCGCGGCGGGAGCCGTTGGACGCGGAGGCTCGGCAGGGCACCGTGGAGGCCGTTCAGCGCCTCGTGGGGCTGCGGCGCGAGGGCCGTAGCGGCGAGGCGCACGCGTTGCTCGTCGAGGCCGCGAACTGGCCCGCCGCGCGCTTCCCGCTGCTCGCGGCCGAACTGCAGCGCGCCGGGCTCGGCGCGGACTGGGCGACGCTGCTGTGGGAGGCCGCCTCGCTGCCCGCCGACCGGCTGGTCGGCGCGGCGGACGCGCTGGTGGCGGCGGGCCGCACGGCGGACGGCGAGCAGATCCTGCGGCAGGGCGTGGCCCGCCCCGCGGGAGAGATAGGCGAGGCCGTGCTCGCGCTGGCCGCGGAGGGGCGCCGCCGGGAGATCCACGCGCTTCTCGACGCCTACGTCAGGGTCCGCACCCCGGAGGAGGCGGCTCGCAGCGTCGCGGCCGACCCACAGCAGCTGGTTCCGCTGCTGCTGGAGGCCGCGCAGGGCGCCTCGGACGAGTGCCACTGGGATCTCGTCCACGCGCTGCGAGTGGCGGGCTTCAGCGCGTGAGCGCTCCGCTGGGTTAGCGGTTGGGTACGTGGTTTTTCGGCCGCGCGTCGGTGGGGGCTGGGCGCGCCCACGCGGCGGAGCCGCATATCGATACAGCCCCGCGCCCCTTACGGGGCTCGGGCCCGCCTACCTGGCCCAGCGGCTCACCCACCGGAGGGTGAAACACGATCGACTCCGCGGGTTAACGACGATGGTCTTGGCAAGGCTCCTCCGGAGGCTTACGTTCATCCCTCTACGGCCTTGTCTACGGGCGTAGAGGCTCTGGCGTCCCGTCGAAGGAGCAGCTCATGGCCAACGTCGTACGCGCCGCTCTGGTCCAGGCCACCTGGACCGGCGACACCGAGTCCATGGTGGCGAAACACGAGGAACACGCCCGCGAGGCGGCTCGTCAGGGCGCCCAGATCATCGGGTTCCAGGAAGTGTTCAACGCCCCCTACTTCTGTCAGGTCCAGGAACCCGAGCACTACAGCTGGGCCGAGCCGGTGCCCGACGGGCCGACCGTGCGTCGTATGCAACAGCTCGCGCGCGAGACCGGCATGGTGATCGTCGTCCCGGTCTTCGAGGTCGAGCAGGAGGGCTTCTACTACAACACCGCGGCCGTGATCGACGCCGACGGCACCTTCCTCGGCAAGTACCGCAAGCACCACATCCCGCAGGTCAAGGGCTTCTGGGAGAAGTACTACTTCAAGCCGGGCAACGCCGGCTGGCCCGTCTTCGACACCGCCGTCGGCAAGGTCGGTGTCTACATCTGCTACGACCGTCACTTCCCCGAGGGCTGGCGTCAACTCGGGCTCAACGGCGCGCAGTTGGTCTACAACCCGTCCGCCACCTCGCGTGGTCTCTCCGCCTACCTCTGGCAGCTGGAGCAGCCGGCCGCCGCCGTCGCCAACGAATACTTCATCGCCGCGATCAACCGTGTGGGACAGGAGGAGTACGGGGACAACGACTTTTACGGGACGTCGTACTTCGTCAACCCGCGGGGCCAGTTCGTCGGCGAGGTCGCCAGCGACAAGGACGAGGAACTCGTCGTCCGCGACCTGGACTTCGGGCTGATCGAGGAAGTTCGCCAACAGTGGGCGTTCTACCGCGACCGGCGTCCCGACGCCTACGAAGGGTTGGTGCAGCCGTGACCAAGGACCTGCTGGGACGCCACCGGGACGTGCTCCCCGACTGGCTCGCCCTGTACTACCAAGACCCGTTGGAGATCACGCACGGCGAGGGCCGGCACGTCTGGGACGCCGAGGGCAACAAGTACCTCGACTTCTTCGGCGGCATCCTCACCACCATGACCGCGCACGCGCTTCCCGAGGTCACCAAGGCGGTGAGCGAGCAGGCCGGGCGGATCAACCACTCGTCCACGCTCTACCTCAACCGGCCGATGGTCGAACTCGCCGAGCGCGTCGCCCAGTTGTCCGGCATCCCGGACGCCCGCGTCTTCTTCACCACCTCGGGCACCGAGGCCAACGACACCGCCCTCATGCTGGCCACGACGTACCGGCGCAGCAACCAGATCCTGGCCATGCGCAACAGCTACCACGGCCGCTCCTTCAGCACGGTCGGCATCACCGGCAACCGCGGCTGGTCCCCGACCTCGCTCTCCCCGCTCCAGACGCTGTACGTCCACGGGGGTGTACGGACGCGCGGTCCCTACGCCGACCTGAACGACGCCGAGTTCATCGCGGCCTGCGTGGACGACCTCAAGGACCTGCTCGGTCACGTCCGGCCGCCCGCCGCGCTGATCGCCGAACCCGTCCAGGGCGTAGGGGGGTTCACCTCCCCGCCCGACGGCCTGTACGCCGCCTTCCGTGAAGTCCTCGCCGAGCGCGGGGTGTTGTGGATCGCCGACGAGGTGCAGACCGGCTGGGGCCGCACCGGCGACAACTTCTGGGGCTGGCAGGCCCATGCGGAGAACGGCCCGCCGGACATCCTCACCTTCGCCAAGGGCATCGGCAACGGCATGTCCATCGGCGGTGTCGTCGCCCGCGCCGACATCATGAACTGCCTTGACTCCAACAGCATTTCGACCTTCGGCGGCACCCAGATCACCATGGCGGCCGGGCTCGCCAACCTCACCTATCTGCTGGAGCACGACCTCCAGGGCAACGCCCGCCGCGTCGGCGGCCTCCTCATCGAGCGGCTGCGGGCCGTCGCCGCACAGCATCCCGGCGTACGGGAAGTGCGCGGGCGCGGACTGATGATCGGCATCGAGCTGGTCAAGCCCGGCACCGACGAGGCCGACCCGGACGCCGCGTCCGCCGTACTCGAAGCGGCCCGCGAGGGCGGCCTGTTGATCGGCAAGGGCGGCGGACACAACACCAGCGCCCTGCGCATCGCCCCACCGCTGTCCCTGACCGTCGCGGAGGCCGAGGAGGGCGCCGCGATCCTCGAACGGGCTCTGAGGAGCACGCAGTAGAGCACACGCTGAACAAGGGAAGACCGTCATGACCACCTCCTTGGGAACCCCGGGAACTCTGGACGCCCTGGAGCCCGCCCTGTCGGTGCGCCAGGTCCTCGGCCTGGAACGGGTCCTCGCCGGGGAACCCGAGGTGGTGGCCGGCGCGAGCCAACTCGACCGGCTTGTGCGGTGGGTGCACGTCGCCGAGGCCGCCGACGTCGGCGTGATGCTCACCGGCGGCGAGATGGTCCTCACCACTGGGGTCCTCCTCGCGGGTGACGAGGCGGCGCAGGCCGAGTACATCCAGTCCCTGCACCGCGCGGAGGCCTCGGCCGTCGTACTCGGCCTGGGGCGGGCCTTTCCCGCCCCGCCGGACGTGATGCGCCGAGCGGCCGAGCGGTGCGGGCTGCCCATGGTGGTGCTCCACCGGCCCTTCCCCTTCGCGGAGTTGACGGAAGAGGTCCAATCCCGGCTCGTACGGCGGAAGTTCGCCGCCGTCAGCCTCTCCGAGGCCGTACGGACCGCGCTCACCGGACTCATCACCGGCGGCGCCCCGCTGCAGAGCCTGCTCGACGAGGTCGCCGCGCACAGCGCCTGCCCGGTCGTCGTCACCAACCTCGCCCACCGCGTCCTCGCCACGGCGGGGGAGCGGTCGGCCGTGGACGACGTGCTGCGCGACTGGGAGCGCATCTCCCGGCAGGCCGGCGGCAGCGAGGGCGACGGCTGGATCCGCGCCGAACTGGGCGGACGCGGCGAGCGCTGGGGCCAGATCATGCTGTGCGGCTACCGCGGCGACACCGCCACCGGACGCCTCCTCGCCGACCGCGCCGCCGAGGCCCTCGTCCTGCACCGCATGCTCGGCGGCTCCGCCCACACCTGGGAGGAACAGTCCGCGCAGAGCCTGCTGACCGACCTGGCGAGCGGTGTCGTACCCGCACGACAGCTCCTGCCCCGCGCCCGCGCGGCCGGACTGCCGGTCAACCGCCGCACCTTCGTACCGATGGTCGTACGCGACGGCGACACGGCCCAGCTCGACCGCGTGCTACGGCTGTTGGGCTTGCCCGGACTCGTCGCCGAACTGGCCGACGGAGTCATCGCCGTCTTGCTCAGCCTGCCCCGTGACCAGGACGCGGACGCCCTCGCCGCGCACTTCGCGAGCCGACTGCGCACCGAGTCCGGGGCGTTGAAGGCGGTCGTGGCCGCCGCCGGGCAGCGCACCCTCTGGGACGACGTCCCCGCCGGTTTGCGCGAGGCACAGCACGTCGCCGACGCCGTGGCCGACTCCAGCGACGCACTCGAACTCCCCGCCGTCGTACGCCTCAAGGACGTTCATCTGCGCGGCCTGATCCGGCTGTTGCGCGACGACCCGCAGGTGCAGTCCTTCGCCGAGCGGGAGTTGGACGGGCTGCTCTGCGCGGCCGACGAGGACCTGCTCGCCGTACTGCGCACATATCTGGCCACCGGCCGCAACAAGTCGCGCACCGCACAGCTCCACCACGTCTCGCGGCCCGCGCTGTACCGCCGGCTGGAGGCGATAGAGGGCCGGCTCGGGGTGGACCTCGACGACTTCGAGCAGGCCGCATCGGTGCACATCGCGCTCCTCGCGCACGACGCGCAACAGGGGTGAAACATGGGACTACCTGGGAAAACGGCGGTGAAACATGCGCCCACGACAGGGTGACACCGTGGAACGCCGCGCGCTCGCAGACGTGACACCGTGCAACTCAAACCCGACTTCAGGGCTTCCTAAGCTCCTCGCACACCTAGCGACCGGAGGTCCCGATGAGCACAGTGATTCGTGCCGCTCTCTTCCAGACAGCCTGGACGGGCGACAAGGAGTCCATGATCCAGGTACACGAGCAGGCGGTCCGCGACGCGGCCGCGCAGGGTGCTCAAGTCCTGTGCTTCCAGGAGCTGTTCTACGGACCGTACTTCTGCCAGGTCCAGGACAAGGCGTTCTACGAGTACGCCGAGGCGATCCCGGACGGCCCGATCGTCAAGCGCTTCCAGGCGCTGGCCAAGGAACACGGCATCGTCCTGGTCCTCCCGATGTACGAGGAGGAGCAGCCCGGCGTCCTCTACAACACGGCCGCCGTGATCGACGCGGACGGCTCCTACCTCGGCAAGTACCGCAAGCACCACATCCCCCAAGTACCGGGATTCTGGGAGAAGTTCTACTTCCGCCCCGGCAACAGCGGCTGGCCCATCTTCGACACCAAGGTCGGCAAGATCGGCGTCTACATCTGCTACGACCGGCACTTCCCGGAGGGCTGGCGCGCACTGGGCCTCGCGGGTGCCGAGATCGTCTTCAACCCGTCGGCGACCTCGCGCGGCCTGTCCGCCTACCTGTGGCAGCTGGAACAGCCCGCTGCCGCTGCCGCCAACGAGTACTTCGTCGGCGCCATCAACCGGGTCGGCGTCGAGGAGTTGGGCGACAACGACTTCTACGGCACGACCTACTTCGTCGACCCGGAAGCGCAGTTCGTCGGCGAGGTGGCCAGCGACAAGGAGACCGAACTGGTCGTCCGCGACCTGGACTTGGCGAAGCTGCGAGAGGTCCGCGACCGCTGGCAGTTCTACCGCGACCGCCGCCCGGATGCATACGGCCCGTTGACCGCACCGTAAGACAGGCAGGGCACCCGCGCCCCTGGGGAGCGCAGCTCCCTCAGGGGCGCGGGGCAGTGTCCATTAGCGGCTTCGCCGCGGGGCGCGCCCAGCCCCACAGACCCGCACCAGACCACAATCCAGCGGAGTCAAAACAATGAGCACCCGTACCGTAATCCGCGGCGGCCTAGTCATCACCGCGTCCGACGAACTCCACGCCGACGTCCTGATCGAGGACGGCCGCATCGCCGCCCTCGCCACCTCCGGCACCACCGTCGCCGAGGGCTGGACCGCCGAGCGGGTCATCGACGCCACCGGGAAGTACGTCATCCCGGGCGGTGTCGACGCCCACACCCACATGGAGATGCCGTTCGGCGGCACCAAGGCCGCCGACACCTTCGAGACCGGCACCCGGGCCGCCGCCTGGGGCGGTACGACGACCATCGTCGACTTCGCGATCCAGAGCGTCGGCGGAGCCCTCCGCGAGGGTCTCGACGCCTGGCACGCCAAGGCCGAGGGCAACTGCGCCATCGACTACGGCTTCCACATGATCGTCTCCGACGTCAACGAGGACACCCTCAAGGAGATGGACCTGCTGGTGGAGGAGGGCGTCACCTCCTTCAAGCAGTTCATGGCCTACCCGGGCGTCTTCTACAGCGACGACGGCCAGATCCTGCGCGCCATGCAACGCGCCGCCGACAACGGCGGGTTGATCATGATGCACGCCGAGAACGGCATCGCGATCGACGTCCTCGTCGAGCAGGCGCTCGCCCGCGGCGAGCGGGACCCCCGCTACCACGGCGAGGTCCGCAAGGCCCTCCTCGAAGCCGAGGCCACCCACCGCGCCATCAAGCTCGCGCAGGTCGCCGGAGCACCCCTCTACGTCGTGCACGTCTCCGCGATGGAGGCGGTCGCGGAGCTGGCCAAGGCGCGCGACGAGGGCCTCCCCGTCTTCGGCGAGACCTGTCCGCAGTACCTGTTCCTGTCGACTGACAACCTCGCCGAGCCCGACTTCGAGGGCGCGAAGTACGTGTGCAGCACGCCCCTTCGCCCCAAGGAGCACCAGGCCAAGCTCTGGCAGGGCCTGCGCACCAACGACCTCCAGGTCGTCTCCACCGACCACTGCCCCTTCTGCTTCGTGGGCCAGAAGGAGCTCGGCCGGGGCGACTTCTCGAAGATCCCCAACGGCATGCCGGGCGTCGAGAACCGCATGGACCTCCTCCACCAAGGCGTCGTCGACGGCCACATCAGCCGCCGCCGCTGGATCGAGATCGCCTGCGCCTCCCCGGCGCGGATGTTCGGCCTCTACCCCAAGAAGGGCACCATCGCCCCGGGCGCCGACGCCGACGTCGTCATCTACGACCCGCACGCCGAGCAGACCGTCTCCGCCGAGACCCACCACATGAACGTCGACTACTCGGCGTACGAGGGCAAGCGCCTCACCGGCCGCGTCGAGACCGTCCTCTCGCGCGGCGAACTCGTCATCACCGAGCGGGAGTACACCGGGCACGCGGGCCACGGCGTCTACACCCCGCGCTCCACCAGTCAGTACCTCAACTAGGAGTGGCGCCAATGGACTTCGGACTTGTCCTCCAGACCGACCCGCCCGCCTCGCGGGTCATCAGCCTGATGAAGCGCGCCGAGCGCAACGGCTTCACCTACGGCTGGACCTTCGACTCCGCCGTGCTGTGGCAGGAGCCGTTCGTGATCTACAGTCAGATCCTGGCCAACACCACGAAGTTGACGGTCGGCCCGATGGTCACCAACCCGGGCACCCGCACCTGGGAGGTCACCGCCTCCACCTTCGCCACCCTGAACGACATGTTCGGCAACCGCACGGTCTGTGGCATCGGCCGCGGCGACTCCGCGATGCGCGTCGCCGGCCGCGCCCCGAACACGCTGGCCCGGATCAGCGAGGCCATGAAGGTCATCAGGGCGCTCGGCTCCGGCCAGGAGGCGGACCTCGGCGGCACGGTCATCAAGTTCCCCTGGGCCAAGGAAGACGCCCAACTCCCGGTCTGGATGGCCGCGTACGGCCCCAAGGCCCTGAAGATGACCGGCGAGGAGGCCGACGGCTTCATCCTCCAGCTCTCGGACCTCTACCTCACCGAGTACATGGTGAAGGCGGTCAAGGACGCGGCCGTCGCCGCGGGCCGCGACCCGTCCGAGGTCAAGATCTGCGTCGCCGCCCCTGCCTACGTCACCGAGGACGACTCGCCCGAGGCGCTCGCCCACGCGCGCGACCAGTGCCGCTGGTTCGGCGGCATGGTCGGCAACCACGTCGCCGACCTCGTCTCCAAGTACGGCGAGCACTCCGCCGCCGTCCCCGAGGAACTCACGGACTACATCAAGGCCCGTGAGGGGTACGACTATTCGCATCACGGTCGCGCCGACAACCCCGACACGGCCTTCGTGCCCGACGAGATCGTCGACCGGTTCTGCATCATCGGATCGGCCGAGAAGCAGATCGAAAAGCTCAACGCCCTGCGCGAGTTGGGCGTCGACCAGTTCGCCGTCTACGACATGCACGACGCGCAGGAAGCGACGATCGACGCCTACGGGTCGAAGGTGATCCCGGCAGTCAACGGCTGATCCCCTCTAGGTACCGCTCAACTCCCCGTCCCCCCACTCCAGTTCTCCCCCTCCCCACCGTCCTGGGGAGGGGGGCCGGAGCCCCCGCACGGCCTTTCCGGATCCGCCCCTCGTTTGATTGGCCTGCCCATGACCGACACCGCTCCCACGGCCATACCGCCGACCGCTCAAGTCACCCTCGCCGACGGGCGGGTGGAGATCGCCCCGGGGTCCCCGCTGCCCAGCGGGCCGTACGCCAACGACGACCTGCTTCCGGTTCCTGTCGAGAAGCGCACCTGGACCACGTACAACTTCTCCGCACTCTGGGTCGGCATGGCCCACAACACGGCCTCCTGGACCCTCGCTTCCGGTCTCATCGCCGTCGGCATGGACTGGAAGCAGGCGGTGTTCACCATCGCCCTGGCCAACCTGATCGTGCTCGTGCCGATGCTGCTCACCGGGCACGCGGGACCGAAGTACGGCATCCCCTTCCCGGTCTTCGCGCGTGCCTCGTTCGGTGTGCGTGGCGCCAACCTCCCCGCCGTAGTAAGGGCGTTGGTGGCCTGTGGCTGGTTCGGCATCCAGACCTGGATCGGCGGTGAGGCGATCTACTTCCTCGCCGGCAAGCTGATCGGGGACAGCTGGGCCAACGCCTCGCACATCGGTGGGTACGCCTGGACGATGTGGCTGTCGTTCGCGCTGTTCTGGGTGCTCCAAGTGGCCATCATCTACCGGGGTATGGAGACGATCCGCCGCTTCGAGAACTGGGCGGCGCCCTTCGTGCTCGTCGGTGCGTTCGTGATGCTGTGGTGGATGAGCAGCAAGGCCGGCGGCTTCGGCCCGCTGCTCGACCAGCCGTCCAAGCTCGGTTGGGGCGGCAGCTTCTGGAAGCTGTTCTGGCCTTCGCTCATGGGCATGATCGGCTTCTGGTCCACGCTGTCGCTGAACATCCCGGACTTCACCCGCTACGGCAAGAGCCAGAAGGCCCAGACGTGGGGCCAGGCGCTCGGTCTGCCGACCACCATGACCCTGTTCGCGTTCCTGTCCGTGATGGTCACCTCCGGTTCGCAGGCGGTGTACGGCACGGCGATCTGGGACCCGGTGCAACTGGCCGCGAAGACCGACAACGTCGTAGGCCTGCTCTATGCGTTGGTGACCGTCCTGGTCGCGACCCTGTCCGTGAACATCGCGGCCAACCTGGTCTCGCCCGCCTTCGATTTCTCCAACATCGCGCCCCGGAAGATCAGTTTCCGCACCGGCGCCCTCGTGACCAGCGTCCTCGGCGTGCTGATCTTCCCCTGGAAGCTGTACTCCGACCCGCAGGGCTACATCTTCACCTGGCTCGGTCTGGTCGGCGGTCTGCTCGGCACGGTCGCCGGCATCCTCATCGCCGACTACTGGATCCTGCGCCGCGGCAAGCTCGACCTCACCGACCTGTACCGCGCGGGCGGCCGCTACTGGTACGACGGCGGCTGGAACTGGCGGGCCGTCGTCGCCTTCCTGGTGGGTGGCGTACTCGCCGTGGGCGGCGCCGACTTCCACCCGCTGATCGACGGCCGGCCCATCCCGGCACTGTCCTCGCTCGCCGACTACGGCTGGGCCGTGGGCCTGGGCACGTCGATGGTGCTCTACGTGGTGCTGACGCTGCTGACCGGGAAGGAGACGGAACCGGTGGCCGAAGCGGCGCCGTCGGAGACCGTCGAGGCGTAAGGACTCCGCGACTTGGGGGGCGGTCGAGGCTAGCTGGCCTTGCCGCCCTCCAGTGCGGTCACCGCCTCCTTGGCGGCCTTGATCGCACCCTTGTTGATGACGTCCGTACTGGGCGCCTTCTTGTTCTCGAAGTCGCTGCCGTTGTACGTGATGGTCACCAGCGCGTTGCCCGCGCGGACGACGACCGTGCCCTCACGCGTCTGCTGCTTGTCCTCCGTGGTGAGGTTCACGATGGAGTAGGCCTGGTCGCCGAGCCCGGGAACCGCGCCGCCGCCGCTCTTCTCCGTAGTCGTCTCGGTGTACGACTTCTGTGCCGCCGCGTCCGATTCCGTGATCTCGTACGACACGTCGAGCCAGCGGTAGTCGTACCCCTTGAGCGCGTTCCACGAGCAGGTGCGGCGCACCTTCGTGTCCGTCGACGGGATCTCCTTGCCTGCCGTCTTCGCCCCCGGCACCAGCGACTTGATCGTCGCCACCGCCACACTTCCGCACGGGGCGGGGGAGGTGGCGTACGCCTTGGCCACGGGCGCCGTCGACGGGGCCGAGGTCCCGGACGAGGAGCCGGCGTCGGGCGTCGACTTGTGATCGGCGGTCGTCGTCGCGGCGAACGGTCCGGACGTCAGGGCCCAGCCCATCGCGGCGAGCACGACGACCGGCGACAGACGCGCGGTGAGAGCGAGCGGCAGAGGAAGAGAACGCAAGTCGCACTTCTCGTGGGGGATGGTGCGGAGCGGGTCCGCACTGCGGACGGGGACGCCAGTGTCACATGACTGCCTGTGAGGCGGAAGTATGAACTCGCTCCGTGCCTGTGCGGTGACAGTGCCTCGCTGTCGACGGGCTGTGTGTCCCCTTATGTCCGCGCCTCATGCTTGAGCGGCGGGCACGCGCATCGTCGTCTCGATCCGTTCGACGGCCGCGAACGCCCCGTACGCGACGAGCCGCACCAGACTCGCGTCGCTGTGTCCCGGCTCGCGCCAGGCGGCCACGTCCTCCTCCGTGATCCGGTACGGCGCGAGCGCGGCCAGCACCGCCAGGCGCGCCGCGGGCCGCTCCCGACGGTTCGGGAAGCCGCGCAGGACGACCGGCGGATGCGATCCGTCCCAGGCCCACAGCGTCTCTCGTACGAGCGTCCGGTCGTCGGCGTCGAGCAGGTCGGCGCCCGCGTGTGCGGCCGTGCGCAGGGCGTCGTAGGCCGGGCCCACCGGGGTTCCGGCCGCCCAGTCCGGGCCGGGGCCCGGCGCGTCGAGCAGGGGGAGGGCCGCTCCCGGTACGGCGGTACGGCGCACGGTGCGGGCGACGGAGCGGCCGGCGAGGCTGCGTACGGCCCGGAACCGCTGGGCGTTGCCCGGCAGGAGCTGCTCGTTCAGCAGGGCCGACACGATGCGGTTGATGAAGTGGAAGGCGAGAGCGGTGCCCAGGTAGGCGGGCGCCTGTTCGCGCGGGAACGGGTACGGCGTGAGGGTCGCACCCGGGACGCGCGTCCGGCGCCCCCAGTCGAGCACGCGCGCGTGCTCCTCGTTCTCCGGTGTGCCGCCCCGGGCCAGGTGCTCGGCGAGGGCGTGGTCGCCGGTGGCGTGCAGCAGGACGGTGTGCGCGTCCGCGCAGAACGGGCACTTGTTGGCGAGCGAGACACCGAGGGCGGCCAGCTCCTTGCCGGTGCGGCTGCCGTTGCCCGCGATCAGTGACTCCCGCATCAACGCCCAGGCGGGCGCCAGGAGTTCGGATGCGGAGGACAGGACCACGAAGGTCGGAGGACGCTCGATCCCGAAGTCGACGGCGATCTGCTCGAAGACCTCGGCGGTACGGCCCGTGGCCGACTTCGGCGACGGTGGCCGGGTGTGACGGAAGGGTGTGGGCATGGCAGCAGCGTGCGCGGCCGGGGTGGTCCGGGTCGTCGTACGGGCGAAGGCAGTTGGGGCTACGACGGGGAGGTCCGGGGCGGCGCGCAGTACTACAGAGGGAGTAGTCCAGGAGTTGTCCACAGGGCTGACGCCCGGGTCGGCGTGGCGGTCTAGTGTGCGGACATGAGCGGGTATCCGGTCGATGTGACCCCACGCAGGCGGCTCGCCGACGCGTCCCTCGCGGCCGTGATCGGCGGCCTCGTCGTGACCGTCGCGGCCTTCGACGCGGACACCACCGCCGTCGACTTCGCGCTCGCAGCCCTCGCCTCGGCGGCCCTGGCCTTCTACCAGACGGCTCCGAGGTCGGTCCTCGCCGTGGCCACGGCGGCGGAGGCGGCCTACGTCCTGCACGCCCATCCGGGGCCGATCGCCGCTCTGCCCGTCCTCGCCGCCATGCACACGGCGGCCCGCGCGGGACACCGCGGTTGGGCGGCCGGGGCGGGCGCGGTGTTCCTGGCGGCGTACTTCGCGACCGGGCCGACGACCCAGCAGGTGGTCGAGCGGACCGCGCTCATCGCCGGCTGGTTCCTGTGCGCGGTGGTCACCGGCCTCGCCGACCGCAACTGGCAGGCGTATCTGCGCCAGACCGAACAGCGCGCCCTGGAGGCCGAACGTACCCGTGAGGAGGCCGCGTTGCGGCGGGCGGGCGAGGAACGCCTGCGTATAGCCCGGGAGTTGCACGACTCCCTCACCCACAGCATCTCGATCGTCAAGCTCCAGGCGGGAGTTGCCGTCCATCTCGCCCGCAAGCGCGGCGAGGAGGTGCCGCCCGCGCTGCTCGCCATCCAGGAGGCGGGCGGCGAGGCGATGCGCGAACTGCGGGCCACCCTGGAGATCCTGCGCACCACGGAGGAGCCCACCGGCACCCCCGCACTGCTCGTCGAGCGGGCCTGCGCGGCGGGCCTCGCCGTCGAACTCGCGGTGACCGGTGAGGAACGCCCCCTGGCGGCGACGGTCGACCGCGCGGTGTACCGCATCGTGCAGGAGGCCCTCACCAACGCCGCCCGGCACGCGGGACCGGCGAAGGTCAACGTCCAACTCGACTACGGCGACGGTGACTTGACGATACGGGTGGAGGACGACGGAGCGGCCGACCCCGGCTGCCCGCCGAAGCCGGGCATCGGCCTCACCGGCATGCGCGAGCGCGTCACGGCGTTGGGCGGCACCCTGCACACCGCCCCGCGCGCGGAGGGCGGCTTCGCGGTCCGGGCCGAACTGCCGCTGGGGGAAACGGGATGATCCGGGTCGCGGTCGTCGACGACCAGGCGCTGATGCGCGCGGGCTTCCGTGCCCTCCTCGACGCCGAGGACGGCATCGAGGTGGTGGGCGAGGCGGCGAACGGCGAACAGGGCGTGGCCCTCGTCCGCGCCCAACTCCCCGACATCGCGCTGATCGACGTACAGATGCCGGTAATGACGGGCATCGAGGCCACCCGCCGCATCGCCGCCGATCCGGCTCTCTCGGCGGTCAGAGTCGTCATCCTCACCAACTACGGCCTGGACGAGTATGTCTTCGAGGCGCTGCGCGCGGGCGCGAGCGGCTTCCTCCTCAAGGACACCGACCCGGCGGACCTGCTCCAGGCGATCGAGATCGTCGCCGGCGGCGAGGCGCTCCTCTCCCCGGCCGTCACCCGCACCCTCATCGGCGAGTTCGTCTCCCGGCCCCCGGACCGCTGCACACCCTCCGGCCTGGAACACCTCACCCGCCGCGAACGCGAGGTCACCGCGCTCGCCGCCCACGGCCTCACCAACGAGGAGATCGCCGCCCACATGGTCATCAGCCCGTTCACGGCGAAGACCCACATCAGCCGGGCGATGACGAAACTCGCGGCCCGGGACCGGGCCCAACTCGTCGTGTTCGCCTACGAGTCGGGGCTGGTGACGGCACGCGCACCGGAATCCCGTTGCGAGGAGGACGCGCCGGATCGCAACCTTGGGCGATGACCGAGACGACACGCGCGCAAGACCCCGCCGTCGGTGTCCGCGAGGAGATCCTCGCCTACTACGCCCGCGGCGAGGAGGACGGCCGCCTCAGACAGGGTTCCAACCGGCTGGAGTTCTGGCGCACCCAGGACGTCCTGCGGCGACTGCTGCCGACGGCTCCCGCGAAGGTGCTCGACGTCGGCGGGGGCAGCGGGATCCACGCCGAGTGGCTCGCCCGGGACGGGTACGAGGTCGAACTCGTCGACCCCGTACCGCTGCACGTGGAGCAGGCGAGCCGACTGCCGGGGGTCACCGCGCGGGCCGGGGACGCCAGGGCACTGCCGGACGAGGAGGCCTCGTACGACGTGGTGTTGATGCTCGGGCCGCTGTACCACCTGCCCGAACGGGCGGACCGCGTAAGGGCGTTGAGTGAGGCGTGCCGAGTGGTGCGGCCGGGCGGACTGGTGGTCGCGGCGACCATCAACCGGTTCGCGGGGCTGCACGACATGCTTCTGCGGGAGTGCTACTTCGACCCGAGCCAGCGGGCCAACACCGACGCGATCAGCACCCATGGGAGGAACGGCGGCGGGCCTTTCACGACCGCCTACTTCGCCCAACCGCACGAAACTCCCGAAGAGTTCGCGGAGACGGGCCTCACCGTCGAGGGCCAGTACGGCCTGGAAGGCGCCGCCTGGCTGATGGGCGGCATCGAGGACTGGCTGGACGACCCGGACCGCCGCGAGGCCGTCCTCGCGGCCGTCCGACGCACCGAGTCCGAGCCCACACTGCTCGGCACCAGCGGCCACCTGCTCACCGCGGGCAGGCGCAAGTCCTAGTGGGACGGGTGGTGTTGGGGGAGCGTTCGGCAGCCGGTACCCGCCGCGCAAGTCCGCCGTACCGCAGCCGTCCGTAGCGTGACGCCGTTCTCCTACTCGGCAATTGGAGCGGACATGGACAGCTCTCCCACGGGTGACAGAGGCCTCGACGACCAGGAGCGGCACGACTTGCATGCGGCGGGCTGCGACTGTCCCCGCACCGCGGACCTCGACGGTGACGGCATCGCCGCGTCGAGCCGCCGTACGTTCCTGCACCGGGCCGGTGCGCTCGGCGCGGGAACGGCCGCGGCCGGGCTGCTGGGCGCGATCCCCGCACACGCGGAAAGGCGCGGCGGTGATCCATATGGGCAGACAACGATGTCACCGGCGCCGCGCGGGAGTTGGGACCCGGATCCCGACAACCCCCGGTTCACCGTCGTCGTGATGCCCGACACGCAGTACATGTTCGACCAGGACCGCATCCACCCGGTGCCGATGGAGGCGTCGTTCCGCTACGTCCTCGATCCGGCGGGCCGCGCGGGCGGCAACGACGAGAACATCGTGTTCCTGGCCCACCTCGGTGACGTGACGCAGAACGGGCTCGCCGAGGAGTACGCGGCGGTCACCAAGGTGTTCGGCATGCTGGACCGTGCGGGCGCCTCGTACGGTGTGCTGGCCGGCAACCACGACGTCCGCGCCGACGACCAGCGCGGCCCCACCCCCTACCTGGACACCTTCAGCCCGGCGCGGGCCCGGAAGACGCCGGGCTACCACTCCTCCAGCCCCGACGGCTACAACACCGCGCACATCTTCCGTGCGGGCGGCCGTAGTTGGATGCTGCTGTCGCTGGACTGGCGCCTGTCGGCCAAGGGCTTCGCGTGGGCCAACGCGGTCATCGCCGCGAATCCGACGCTGCCGGTGATCGTCACCACGCACGAGATCGTCGGCTCGGACGAGGACGGCGCGGCCGAACTGTCCGACTACGGACGGCAGTTGTGGGACGGCCTGATCAAGGACAACGACCAGGTCTTCCTCACCCTCAACGGCCACTACTGGCCGCCCGGCAGCACGGTGCTGAAGAACAGTGCGGGGAACGACGTCCACCTGCACATCACCAACTACCAGGACCGCTACTACGGCGGCGCGGGCATGATCCGCTCCTACCGCTTCGACCTCGACCGGGGCATGATCGACGTCGCGACCTTCTCGCCGTGGATCCGCGAGCTGGCGGAGCAGGGCGAGTTGAATGCCCTCGCGGCGAAGGAACTCGAACTGACGTCGAAGGTCGATTACTTCTCGATGGCGATCGACTTCGAGAAGCGCTTCGCCGGGTTCGCGCCGGTCCCGCCACGCAAGTCCCGCCCTGCCCGACGGATGCTGCTGCCGGGCACCTTGGCCTACTGGCGGTTCGACGAGGGTGGTGGTACGGCCGGTGCCGACGTCGCCGCCGACACGGTCGTCAAGGACCAGACGGGCCACGGCAACGACCTCGTCCTGAAGACCGTCCCGGGCACCCCCGCACACGCGCTCACCTGGACCGCCGACCACCACCCGGACCAACCCGCCCACGCGGGGCTGGTGTTCGCGGGCCAGGGCAACCCGGTCGGTGGCGCGTACCTCCAGACCGTCGACCAGGCACCCCTCAACCGCGAGACCTTCGCCCACGGCTTCACCTTCGAGGTCTTCTTCAAGGTCCCCGCCGACTGGGACGGCGGCCGCAACGGCTGGTCCTCGATGCTCAGCCGCGCGGGCACGGCAGCCCAGGCGGGCAAGAACGGCCCCTCCGCCACCGCCGAGGAACCCGTCCTCACCATCAGTCTGTCCAGCTCCATCGAACTGCAGTGGAACGCCTATCCGCTCAACCAGAACGGCGCCACGACCGCCTGGAGCCACCTCCTCCAGCAGGAGGAGTGGTGGCACGTTGCCGTAGCCAACGACGGCCGGGTCAGCAAGCTCTACGTCAACGGCTGCGAGGAGGGCCGCAACCCCACGAGCACGGCCGTCGGCCTGACCACGCTCAACATGCCGTTCCTCCTTGGCGGTTACCAATGGGCGGGCGCGGTCAGCCAGGTATTCCACGGCACCATCGGCGACGTACGGATCACCGACCGGGCGCTGCGGCCGGGCCAGTTCATGAACGCCTAGGGTTCGTGGACACCCCGGTTGGTTAGATTTTCCGTATGTTCACCACCCGCCCCACCCTTCAGGGCACCTTCGGCATGGTGTCCTCCACCCACTGGCTGGCCTCGCAGTCGGCGATGGCCGTCCTGGAGGACGGCGGCAACGCGTACGACGCCGCCGTCGCCGGTGCCTTCGTGCTGCACGTCGTGGAGCCGCACCTCAACGGACCCGCCGGTGAGGTGCCCATCCTCCTCGCCCCGGCGGGCGGGGAGGTGCGGGTGCTGTGCGGACAGGGCGTCGCGCCCGCCGGAGCGACGATCGAGCACTACAGGGGGCTCGGTCTGGATCTCGTACCCGGTACGGGACCCCTCGCGGCGGCCGTCCCGGGCGCCTTCGACGCCTGGATGCTGCTCCTGCGCGATCACGGTACGAAGTCCCTGGCCGACGTCCTGAAGTACGCCATCGGGTACGCCGAGGACGGGCACGCGTGCGTGGACAACGTCGGGGCGACCGTCGAGGCCGTACGGAAGCTGTTCGAGACGGAGTGGACCTCGTCGGCGGACGTGTACCTGCCCGGCGGGAGGGCACCCCGCCCCGGCGAGCTGTTCCGCAACCCCGCCCTCGCCGCCACCTGGAAGCGACTCCTCGCCGAGGCCGCCGGGGCGGGGGACCGGGAGGCCCAGATCGAGGCGGCGCGGGAGGTGTGGCGGTCCGGGTTCATCGCCGAGGCCCTCGTACGGCAGTCCGCGCGGCCCACCATGGACACCAGCGGCGAGCGCCACACCGGCACCCTCACAGCCGCCGACCTGGCCTCCTGGTCCGCGTCCTACGAGGCCCCGGCGACGTACGACTGGAACGGCTGGACGCTCTGCAAGGCCGGCCCCTGGAGCCAGGGCCCGGCCTTCCTCCAGCAACTCGCCCTGCTCCCGCCCGAGTTGCCGTCCTACGGGTCCGCCGACTACGTCCATCTCCTGATCGAGGGTTGCAAGCTCGCGATGGCCGACCGGGAGGCCTGGTACGGGGACGCGGGCGAGGACGCCGTACCGCTGGGGGAGTTGTTGTCGGCGGACTACAACGCCGCGCGGCGGGAGCTGATCGGTGAGAAGGCGTCGTACGAGCTGCGGCCCGGCAGTCCCGGAGGGCGCGCGCCGCGACTGTGCGGGCACGCGCGCGTGGTGGCGCCCGAGGAGTCCGGCTTCGATCCGATGGGGGCGGGGGAGCCGACCGTCGCGCGGGTGAGCGCCGACGGCGGTACCCGTGGCGACACCTGCCACCTCGATGTCGTCGACCGCTGGGGCAACATGATCGCGGCCACGCCCAGCGGCGGCTGGCTGCAGTCCAACCCCGTGGTGCCCGAGCTGGGTTTCCCCCTCGGCACCCGGCTCCAGATGGCCTGGCTGGAGTCCGGCCTGCCCAACTCCCTTGCCCCGGGCCGTCGTCCGCGCACCACGCTCACCCCGTCGATCGCCCTGCGCGACGGAGTACCGGTCCTGGCGTTCGGCACGCCTGGTGGGGACCAGCAGGACCAGTGGCAGCTGCACTTCTTCCTGGCGGTCGCCACGCGCGCGAAGGTGCGCGGCGGACTCGACCTCCAGGGCGCCATCGACGCCCCGAACTGGCACAACGACAGCTTCCCCAGTTCCTTCTACCCGCGCGGCATGCGGCCCGGCAGCGTCACCGTCGAGGCCCCCATGGACGAGGCGGTGGTGGAGGAGCTGCGGCAGCGCGGACATGACGTAACCGTCGGGGACGCCTGGTCCGAGGGGCGGCTGTGCGCGGTCGCCCGGGATCCGGCGGCCGGGATCCTGTCGGCGGCGGCGAATCCGCGGGGCATGCAGGGGTATGCCGTGGGGCGCTGAGCCCCGGGAGGCTTGAGTCGATCTCAGGCGCCGGGTGTTCATGGTGATTCCACCCGGAGTGCACCGGGCGGGTGGGGATTGTCAGTGACGCGTGCTCTCATGGAGGCATGATCGAAGACACCGAAACCATCGACGAGTTTCTCGTACAGCACACGGCCGACGTCGAAGAAGCCGTCCGCCAGGCGGCGGCGACCGAGATCATGCCCCGCTTCCGGCAGCTCGCCGCGCACGAGGTCGACCAGAAGAGCGGCCCGCACGACCTGGTCACGGACGCCGACCGCGACGCCGAGCGGTATCTGACGAAGGTGCTCGGCGCCCTCCTGCCCGGCTCCGTCGTGGTCGGCGAGGAAGCGGTGCACGCCGACCCGGAGACGTACGAGGCGATACAGGGCGACGCCCCGGTCTGGATCGTCGACCCGGTCGACGGGACACGGCAGTTCGTGCGCGGCGAGACCGGCTTCTGCACGCTGATCGCGCTCGCCCGCCACGGGGAGCTGCTCGCCTCCTGGACGTACGCGCCCGCCCGCGACCAACTGGCCACGGCCGTAAGGGGCGGCGGCGCCTTCCTCGACGGCGTACGGTTGCGCTCCGGCGCCCCGGACCCCGCCCGGGACCTGGAAGTGGCCACCTCCCACCCGGACTACACGACGGACGCGCAGAAGCGCGCCCTGCTCGGCCTGTGGGCGGACGGTGTGCGCACGCGCCCGTGCGGCTCGGCCGGACTGGAGTATCTCGCCATCGCCCGGGGCGAGTTGGACGCCACTGCCTTCAGTTGGGAGGCGGCCTGGGATCATGCGGCGGGCCTGCTCCTCGTCGAGGAGGCGGGCGGCGCCCACCTCACCCTCACCGGAGAGCCGTTCCGCATCACGGGCGGCAACGCGCTGCCGTTCACGGCGGCCCGGGACGCGGCGACCGCGCAGCGCGTGATGGAGCTGCTGAGGGCCTCGTAGGATCACGGGTTCCGCTCACCTGGTGGGCTGGCCCCGGGATTGTCAGTCCTGCGGCATATCCTGACTTCGAGTTGCCACCGGCTGACGAAGGGGTCCGAAGGTGCCGTCGATGCTCGATGCGGTCGTGGTGGGTGCGGGGCCGAACGGACTGACGGCTGCCGTGGAGCTGGCCCGGCGCGGCTTCTCCGTGGCCGTGTTCGAGGCACGGGACACCGTGGGCGGAGGCGCCCGCACCGAGGAGCTCACCCTCCCCGGCTTCCGGCACGACCCCTGTGCGGCGGCACACCCGCTCGGGATCAACTCACCCGCGTTCCGCGCCCTGCCCCTGGAGCGCTACGGCCTGGAGTGGCTGCACGCCGAGCTGCCCATGGCGCACCCGTTCACCGACGGCACCGCGGCCGTGCTGTCGCGGTCGGTCGCGGAGACGGCCGCCTCGTTCGGACCGCGCGACGCGGGGACGTACCGCAGGCTGGTCGAGCCCTTCCTCCCCAAGTGGGACACCCTGGTCCGCGACTTCATGTCCCTGCCGCTCACCTCGCTGCCGCGCGACCCGGTCACCCTCGCCCGCTTCGGCCTGGCAGGCCTGCCCCCGTCGACGTGGCTGACCAGCCGCTTCCGGGACGAGCGCGCCAAGACCCTGTTCGCCGGACTGGTCGGCCATGTGATGGCTCCGCTCAACGGCTTCGCCACCGGCGCGATCGGCCTGGTCTTCGCCCTGGCGGCACACGCGCGTGGCTGGCCGGTGGCCCGCGGCGGCTCCCAGTCCATCTCGGACGCCCTCGCCGCCTACCTCAAGGACCTCGGCGGCGAGATCCACACCGACTACGAGGTCAAGCGCCTCGACGACCTCCCCCCGGCCCGCGCCTACGTCTTCGACACCTCACCCACCGCCCTGGCGAAGATCGCGGGCTTCGGCAACTACTACGAGAACTACCGCTACGGCCCCGGCGTCTTCAAGATCGACTACGCCCTGGACGGCCCGGTGCCCTGGACCGCCAAGGAGGCGCGCACGGCCGGTACCGTGCAGATCGGCGCCGACAGCACGGAGATCGGCAACGCCCTGCGCGCCGCGTCCCGCGAGAACCGCGCCCCCGAGCGGCCGTTCATGATCACCGTGCAGCCCAGCATCGTGGACCCCACCCGGGCCCCGGCCGGCAAACAGGTCTTCTGGGCCTACGGCCATGTCCCCAGCGGCTGGACGGGCGACCTCACGGACGCCCTCGAACGCCAACTGGAGCGCTTCGCACCGGGTTTCCGCGACCGCGTCCTCGCCCGAGCGACTGCGGGCCCACCGGAACTGGCCGCCCGCAACGCCAACTACGTAGGCGGCGACATCGGCACCGGCGCGGTCTCCGGACTCCAGATCCTGCTCCGCCCGAAGCTTTCCCTCTCTCCCTACGGCACCCCGCACCCCGCCGTCTTCATCTGCTCCTCGGCCACCCCGCCCGGCCCCGGAGTGCACGGCATGTCAGGACACAACGCGGCGAAGGCCGTCTGGCGACGGCTGCGGCAGTCATGACCACCATCACCCTCGTCCGGGGCGACATCACCCGCCAGACCGCCGACGCGATCGTCAACGCGGCCAACTCCTCCCTCCTGGGCGGCGGAGGAGTCGATGGCGCGATCCACCGCCGGGGCGGCCCCGCGATCCTGGCGGACTGCCGCAGGCTCCGCGCCTCGCACTACGGCAAGGGCCTGGCGACGGGCAAGGCGGTCGCGACGACTGCGGGCGAACTGGACGCCCAGTGGGTGATCCACACGGTAGGACCCGTCTACTCCCGCGAGGAGGACCGCTCGGAGCAACTCGCCTCCTGCTACCGGGAGTCGCTGCGGGTCGCCGATGAACTCGGTGCCCGTACGGTCGCGTTCCCCGCCGTGTCCGCCGGTATCTACGGCTGGCCGATGGACGACGCCGCGCGCATCGCCGTAGAAACCGTGCGGGCGGCGGAGACATCGGTCGAGGAGGTCACGTTCGTGCTCTTCGACGAGGCGGCGTACGAGGCGTTCGGGCGGCAGGTCCGCTGATCGATGGCCGTAGGCCGTCTGTCGGTGGGGGGATCTCACGCATCGATCACGACGTCCTCCAGCGGTTTCGAGCAGCAGAGCAGGATCTTGTTCTGGGTGATCTCGCGTGGCCGGATGCCCCCGTTGTGCTGCATGTCGACGGAGCCGGAGAGCAGGGTCGCCTTGCACGTGCCGCACATGCCCTGAGCGCACGAGGCCGGGAGGCTGAGGCCGGCTCGGGACGCGGCGGCGAGGAGCGAGGTGTCGGGGTCGCAGTCGAGGGTGCGTCCGCTGCGCGTGAACTCGACCTTGAAACCGGCATCCGTGGCGGTGGTCGGCGAGGCCTCGGCCTGCGTGGCCGGTGTCTCGAAGGTGAAGCTCTCCTCGTGGTAGCGGTCCATGTCGAGGCCGGCGTCCGCCAGCATGTGCCGTACGGCGGCCATGTAGGGGGCGGGACCGCAGGTGAAGACCTCCCGTTCGTGGAAGTCCGGCGCGACCTGCCGGAGCGTCTCGATCGTCAGCCGGCCGCGGTAGCCGCCCCAGGGGGCGTAGGGGCGGTCCTCCTCGCAGATGTGGACCACCCGGATGTTGGGCGCGGTCGCGGCGATGAGGTCGAGTTCGTGGCGGAAGACGATGTCCGCCGGGGTGCGTGCGCTGTGCACGAACACCACGTCGGCCGGGTCGGCAAGGTCGTACAGCGTCCTGGTCATCGACATCGACGGCGTCACGCCGACGCCCCCGGACAGGAAGAGGTACTTGGGCGCCGGATGCCGGGCCGTGCTGAACTCGCCCAGCGGTCCGTGCGCCCGCACGGTGTCGCCGGGCCGCAGGTGGTCGTGCAGCCAGTTCGACACGAGTCCGCCCGGGATGCGCTTCACCGTGATCGAGAGCAGGAAGGGGCGGGTGGGCGAGGAGGAGATGGTGTAGCAGCGCTGGACCGGTCGGCCGTCGATGTCGAGGGTCAGCGTCAGGAACTGGCCCGGGTCGTGCCGGAACAGCCGGGGTTCGGCGTACTCGAACACGAACGTGGACACGTCGTGCGTGAGCGGGTGCACCTGGCGGCACACCAGCAGCTCTTCGGTCTCGCTCATGGCCGGCGCTCCAGGTGTGCCTTGAGCCTGGTCACGTACCAGTTGACGAACGCCTCGACCTGCTCCTCCGTCGGGCCGTACGGGCCCGGCAGGTAGGCAGGGCTGCTGATGCCCTGGTGGGCGCGGGCCACCAGCACCGCGTCCTGGTCGTTCGTGGCCTGCCACACCTTCGTCATCGTGTCGAGGTCGTAGTCGATCCCCTCCACGGCGTCGGCGTGCACGAGCCAGGTGGTGCGGACGAGGGTGCGGTCCGGGCCGAGCGGGATAGTGGAGAACGTGATCGCGTGGTCGGCCATGAAATGGAACCAGGAGTTGGGCTGGAGGTGCATGGACAGTCGGCCCAGGCGTGCCGTGGGGAAGTCCGCCAGCAGGCGTTTGCATGCGGCCGTGCCGTCGGGGGTGTAGGACTCCCCGGCCAGGTCGAGAGGTTCGCGCTGGATACGGAAACCGGTGGGGCGGGTGTCCAGTTCCTCGATCTCGGCGTAGGGCAGACCCAGGGAGTCGTAGGTTTTACGGGCCTCGGCGTCGGCCCGCTGGAAGCGCTCGTAGGCGGGGCGCAGCGCGGGCGGGATGTCCTTCTCCTGGTAGCCGTAGATCGGGAAGTAGCAGGCCTGGAGTTCGGGGTGGCCCACGCAGTGGTAGCACTCCCGGTTGTTCTCCATGGTCAGCTTCCAGTTGCCGTTCTCGACCAGGTCGATCTGCGTGGCGACCTTCGCTTTGGCGAGGTTGTGCGGGGCGAGGTACGGCTCGATGCGGGCGGCGACCTCGTCGAAGTCGGCGGGCGGTTCGTCGGCCAGGCAGATGAAGACCAGCCCGGCCACCGTGCGTGCGTGCACGGTGCGCAGCCCGAAGCACGACGGGTCGAAGCCGGGTGCCTGGGACTCGGCGTGCAGCAGTTTGCCGTCCACGCCGTACGTCCAACGGTGGTATCCGCAGACGATGTTGCCCACCGAGCCGCGCTCCTCGTTGAGGACGCGCGCGCCGCGGTGGCGGCAGACGTTGTGGAAGGCCCGTACGTCCTCCTCGTCGTCGCGCACGACGATGACCGAGTACGACCCGATGTCGACCGTCACGTAGTCGCCGGGCTCGGGAAGCTCCGCCTCGGCGGCGACGAACAGCCAACTCCGGGCGAAGACGGCCTCGATGTCGAGGTCGAAGAACTCCTGGCCCACGTAGAACGGGGCTTCGAGGCTCTGACCTGAGGGACGTCGGGCAACGAGGTCGTCGACGTCGGGGGTCGCTTGTTTCATCTCATCTCTCCGGTACGACTGGGGAGTTGACCTGCGGACGGGGTGACGCTCAGACCGGCAGACACAGCCGCAGCCCGTCATAGACCGCGGCGTGCACGGTGCGGGCGGCCACGGCGTCGCCGATGCGGAACAGCTGGTAGCGGCCCGCCTCGTTGCGGACCACCGACTGCTGTTCGTAGGCCAGCAGGGCGCGGTGGTCGACCTCGCCGAGGTTGGTCGAGCCGGGGAGGAGTTCGACGTACAACTCGTCGTTCGGCAGGGTTCCGTGCTCCACGATCACGTGGTCCACGGTCCGCTCGGTCTCCGTCTCGGTGTACTCGCTGTAGAGGGTCGCGGCGAGCCGTCCGTCCCCGGCCCGGCGCACGGAGCGCAACCGCCGGGCGAGCGTGGTGGTGACGTCGTGCTTCGTGAACGCCCTTAGATAAGCAGGGGAGTTCATGCTGCCGACGTCGGGGGCGAGCGTGCGCTCCGGGGTGACGTACTCGATCCGGACGCCGGGCGACGCGGTGAGGACCTCCACGGCGTCCATCGCCGGGTAGCCGCCGTGGTCGTCGTAGACCAGGATCTCGCCCCGCGGTCGGCGCAGCGAGCCCGTCATCACGTCCCAGGTGTCGGAGACCAGGTCCTCGCCGGCGGTGAGGAAGCTGCGGTTGGGCAGGCCTCCGGTGGCGACGATCACGAGGTCGGGGTGTTCGGCGAGGACGTCGGCGGCCTCGGCGTACGTGCCCAGGCGCAGGTCGACGCCGAGGTGTTTGCACTCGGCGAGGCGCCAGTCGACGATCTGGATCAGGTCGCCCCGGCGCGGGTTCGACGCGGCGAGCCTGATCTGCCCGCCGGGCCGGTCGCCCGCTTCGAACAGGACGACGTCATGGCCTCGTTCACCGAGCACGCGCGCCGCTTCCAGACCGGCCGGGCCCCCTCCGACGACAACTGCCTTCCTGCGGCGGCCGATTGTGGGGGAGATCAGGTGCGGTACCTGGAGTTCGCGGCCGACGGCCGGGTTGTGGATGCACTTGGTGTCGCCGGAGTCGTAGATCGCGTCCAGGCAGTAACTCGCCCCGACGCAGGGCCGGATGCGGTCCTCCTGGCCGGACTTCACCTTGGCGACCAGGTGCGGATCGGCGATCTGCGCGCGGGTCATGCCGACCAGGTCGAGCAGTCCCTCGCGCAGGGCGTGCCGCGCGGTGGCGACGTCGGCGATGCGTGCCGCGTGCATCACGGGGACGGAGAGGCGTCGCTTGATCTCGCCGGTGAAGTCCAGGTACGGCCCGAGGGGGGTGCCGATGGACGGGATGGCCTTCGCCAGGGACGCGTCGCTCTCGATGGAGCCGTGGATGACGCTGAGGAAGTCGATGCCGTCGGCGGCGTACTGCTCGGCGGCGGTGAGTGCCTCGTCACAAGTGAGGCCGCCGGGGCGCGCCTCGTCGAGCGACATCCGGATGCCGACGACGAAGTCCGGGCCGACGGCTTCGCGGACGGCACGGATCACCCGGCGCGGGAACGCCATGCGGTTCTCCAGGCTGCCGCCCCACTCGTCGTCGCGGTGGTTGGTCGCGGGGGACAGGAAACTGTCCAACAGGTGGCCGTACGCCTCCAGTTCGATGCCGTCGAGGCCGCCCTCCTTGCAACGGACCGCCGCAGCCGCGTAGTCGGCGACGATCCGGTCCAGGTCCCAGGACTCGGCGGCCTTCGGGAAGGCGCGGTGCGCGGGTTCGCGCAGCGCCGAGGCGGACACCACCGGGAGCCAGTCGCCGGTGAAGTTGCTGGTACGGCGGCCCAGATGGGTGACCTGGCACATCACCGCGGCCCCGGCCTCGTGCACCTCGTCGGCGAGCCGGCGCAGCCACGGCACGATGTCGTCGCGGTACAGGAGCAGGTTGCCGAACGCCGGCGGGCTGTCGGGCGAGACCACCGCCGAGCCGCCGATCATCGTGAGGCCGACCCCGCCCCGCGCCTTCTCCACGTGGTAGGCCCGGTAGCGGTCCTTGGGCAGGCCGTCCTCGCCGAACGCCGGTTCGTGGGAGGTGCTGACCACACGGTTGCGCAGGGTGAGGTGCTTCAGCCGGAAGGGCTGGAGCAGGGGATCCAGGACGGGCGAGGGCACAGCGGCGAGTGAGGGCACAGCAGCTCCTCAGGAAAGCTCCGAGCGGATGGTTTCGCTATGCGAAACAGCTCCGCGATACGAAACAAATGGTGGAGCTGGAAATCCCCAGCCGTCAAGAGCCCGCCGTGTTAACTCGCCGTGCGCGCAGCGCTCATCCGCGTTTCACGTGGCCCCGGCGCCAGGAGATCTTCGCGGCGGCGGCCAGCACCTGTTCCGCGAGACCGGGAACGGTGTCCTCGTTGATACGGAAGGTCGGCCCCGACAGCGTCACGGCCGCGATGACCTTGCCGTCCAGGGCGCGGATCGGCGCGGCGATGACGGCCAGCCCGATCTCGTGCTCCTCGCTGGTCGTGGCGTAACCCCGCTCGCGGATCGTCTCCAGTGCCGCGGCGAAGGGCGCCGGGTCGACGAGGGTGTGCGGGGTGTACTTCTCCACCCCGCGCGCGAGGATCTCCGCGACCTGGTCGGGGGACATGTGCGCCATGAAGAGCTTGCCGGCTCCGGTGGCGTGCATCGGGGTGCGCCTGCCGACCCAGTCGATGCTCGTGATCGCCGCCGCGCCGATCGCCTGGTCGATGCTGATCACGTCGTGCCCGTCATGGATCGCCACGTTCACGGTGTCACCGACGGCCGCGGCCAGTTCCTGGCAGACGGGACGGCTCAGCAGGGACAGATCGTTCACCTTGCTCGCCCCGGCCGCGAGTTCGACCATCGTGTACCCGATGCGGTACCGCCCGCGCTCGGTGTCCTGCTCGACCAGACCCCGTGACTCCAGGGTCGCCAGCAGCCGGAACACGGTCGACTTGTGGACACCCAACTCCTCGGCGATCTCGGTCACGCCGCTGGGCCCCCGCGTGGCCAGCACCTGAAGGATCGACACCGCCCGGTCGACGGACTGCACCGAGTGATCGCGCGGACGGCTTCCGTTGCTGGTCATGGCGGAAGGGTAATCGAGGGGACGGCACAGCCCGCGAGCCTCTGGGCCGACCACAAAGGGGGGTGGCGCCACGACGGCGAACTCACCGCGAGCGGTCCGCAGCGGGTACGCGCGAGCGCCGGG